>DQFX01000062.1 GCA_003531585.1 Oscillospiraceae bacterium
CGACGTTATCAAATGATACCTCGGAAGCAAGCCCGGCTTCAAATACGCACTGAGCATACACTGCCCAGAACGTCTGCGGAAACGTGTAATCGGTCGGGAACTCGGTGTCCAGCTTCACCATATCGTCGTATGCGGTAAGCTCTATCACGCCGTTCCGGCGCTTCGGAAGCTCCGTATTGTAGTAGCCGAAAAATTTCCCGTCTATCTCAAGCTTTACGCGGCAGTTTGCGAATGTGCCCCGGGAGAAACGCTGCGTATTGTTATCAATGAGCAGGTACAGCGTTTTCGCATTCACGCCGCCAAGTTCAAAGGTCTCGCCGGAGTAGCAGCTCGCTTCGTACTGAAAATCGAACAGATCGTCCTCGGTCAGAACGATATCCTCCTGACCGGCTTTTGAAAAGGTTATTAAAAACACCTTTAAGCCTCCTTTACTTTTCGCGGAACTGCACAGTTACGCTGATATCTCCCTGAAACTTCCCAAGCTGGATATCCGCTTCGTTGATGTCCTGCGTATGGCTTTCGACATGTACTGTTTTTGTCAGAAATCTGCCTTTCGAAGGACTGTAGTATGTCAGCATTCCGTAAGTGCTGGCGTCGATTTTGCCGATTGCGGCGCTTTCCTCGGCGGTCAGCCCCTCCCACGTTACACGGATGTCCTCTTTCCGGGCGATTATCTTCTTGGAGTAGGAACCGCCGAGGGTCTGTCCGCTGTTGGTTCCCTCAACGATACGCTCCTCAAAGGATATCCCCGGGGATGGTGTCGGCAGCGGTTCTCCGTTCCACCACATCATAAAACATCACCTCTCAAGTCATAAGCACATTTTTGCCGGTTTGAATTATCTTGCCATTCGTGACATCGACCATGACGTCCGCAAGCTTCTGCGTACCGATATAAACCGGGACGTTTACGATCTGGGACATCAGCTTTGTCGCGCCGCTCAGTACGGTTCCGGCTGCGCTCATGCTCTGGGCGGCGACAGGAGCAGTAGACAGCGTTCCGCCACTCACCGCGGCAGCGATATCCCCGAGTGTGAGATCCTCGGTTCCGAGCTGCTTGTTCCAGCCTTCAACGAACGCTTTCGCAGTGTCGAATCCGACCTGATACATGTCGCTGGTCATGCCGTCAAACGCGCTGCGGAGCTTGTCCACAAAGTTCTCCTTGAGGCTGTTGACCTCGTCCTGATAGTACTTTGCGGATATTTCTGCGGCTGTCTTGTGGAGCCGCTCAAGGTTGTCGAAGTAACTGTTCCATTCCTGATTTGACATCTGGAGGAGTTTTGTTCCGAACTCCATGCCCTCCTCGATATCCATGTTCAGAATGGAGCTGAGCGTGCTTTCATCAGCGCCACGCGCCTTGAGAGCGTCCAGCATTGCGCCGTATTCCTCAAGCACTTTGATGTTATCCTCTATGCTGTCCGCACCCATTTTGTAGGTTTCTACATCATGCTCGGCGGTCGTGATGGTGAAATCACCCTTGACTGCAACAGTTTCCGGAATGGTCTCTGTGACCTTTTCGAACGTCTTGTTGAAATCCGTAAGCTTAGCTGTCAGGCTGTCCCGGGCGGAAACTATCTTCTCCAGAGCGGACAGGGTAGTATCGCTGGCGTCGTTAAGGAGCTGCTCCAGAGCGTCCTTGTTCGCCTGGATTATCTTCTGATTGTATTCGTAGGTCTCGAGGAACGCGCTGCGCCATTCGGCTGAGTTTTTGTCGAGGTACTTATCCCGGAGCTTCGCCAGCTCGGAATAGTATTTTTTCTCCGTGATCTGGTTGGTTTTCAGATTGAATTCAAGCTGGGATTTTTCTTCGGAGTATGCGGCTTTTCGGGCGGCAATGGCGTCGGCGGCTGCCTGTTCCGCTGCCTTCTGGGATTCCTCGTCTGCCTTTTTCTGCTCTTCAAGGCGCTTTTCGTATACCTTTTTTTGTTCTTCGGATAAACTGTCGTAGTACTTCTTTATTTCGACGTTGACCGAGCGCCATTCGTCCGAATCGTTCTCAAGGAACTCATCGCGGAGTGATGCAAGGGTAGTGTAATACTCCTCGGCGGATATGCGCCCCATATCGTAATCGTATTTGTAGGATTCCTTCCAGTACTTGAAATCCTCGCTTTTCTTTTTCCAGTAATCGGGGAGACTGTTGTCGGGTTGGGCTTGTTTGCCGCTCGTGGCGGCAGGGGTCTGGCTCCCGGAAGCAGTAATGCCGTCCTTGTAGGATTCGGACGCAAGGCTCTGCCATTCTGCTATTGTTTTATCGGCTTCTTCTATGGCTTTTTGTGCAGCTTTAACGTCCGCCTCAAACTGTTGTCCTGCCGCCAAAGTGTTCCCGTAATCAGAAAATACAGTAGCTGTCGCTTTGATTTTGGCGAAGTAGTCATCGGAGTTTAGTCCACCGTATTTTTCATTAAGTTCTTTTAGCTTATTCTCCGCATTACGCTTAATATTATATGCTTCAGTCGCCGCTTGCTCATATGCTGACAGCTTCACGGAAGCAGTTTTTTTCTGGATATAGATATCGACCGCGTCCGTCAGGTCACTGTACTTTCCTGTGAGCTGGTCTACGACAGTGACCTCATCGCCGAGAACGCCCTGAAGCTCCTGCGCCAGAGTTGAGAGCTCCTTCTGCTCGTCGGTTGTCAGGCTCACGGCTGTTCGGAGTTCATCATATCTCTTGACCTTATCCTTCAGCACGGACATTTCTGCTTCATTATCGGCTATAGAGCTTTCGACTGAATCGTGCATCTGGTCTATCGCATCATTCAGCTCTTTGGCTGCGGATTCCGCAGTTCCGGCGCTGATTGCGAAACCTGTGAGAGCTGTTGCAAGCAAACCTACCGCAACGGCAATAATTCCTGCGGGGTTCATGCTCATAGCAGTGTTGAGGGCTATTGTTTTTGCAGTTGCAATATCCAGCTTTCCACTAAGCACAGCATAGATAATCTCCTGCGCTGTAAGCTCGCCTTTCAGCGCTGCGCTCTTGATTGCAGCCGCTCCCTGCGCATTTCCGAGTAGGGTGACCTGCAAGGCGGCAGTCTGCCAGCTTGCAATCACTTTTGTTAACACATTCGCGGTTTTGAAAGCAATAACCGCAGCGGTAACACCAGTGACTGCCGAGGCTATAAGGTTGATGTTTTTGAGCAGCAACGTCAGCGTTCCGGAAATAAAGCCGCCGACATTGACCGCTATCTCCTTGAGGTCGCCTTTTTGTCCTATCTCTGCAATTGAATCGGCAGCTTCGTCCAGAACAGGTATCAGACTTTCACCGATAGGCTCAATAAGCAGGTCGATTTGCCGCTTGACGTTATCAAGAGAGTTGGAAAGGCTGCTGTAATTGACATCCTTTATTGCATCCATTGCGCCGGCACAGTCGAACGCGCTGTCAGAGATATCTCCCAGCGCCAGAACCGCTTCCGCGCCCATGTCCTCCCACATGGTTCCCATAAGATTGATTCCGGCTGTGTTCTGTGCAATGGGGTCGTTCATTCCAGCAAGGGCGGTTATCACCTCTTGGAAAGCTGCTCTTGCAGAATCACTTCCCGCAGCAAACTTTTTTGCCATATTATCTGCATCTAGTCCAAGAGCTTCGAAGCCTTGTTTAGTGGTGTCAGAACCATCAATAACACGGATAGCCAGTTCCTTTACAGAATCACCTATTTTATCAAGATTCCAAGCACTATTTTCTGATCCATTCGCAAAAATTTTGAACATATCGCTTGCGGAAAGTCCCATCTTCTTGAACTGCACGGAATACTCCGAGATATTATCCAGCAGTTCGCCGGAATAATCAAGACCGTTCTGAGCGCCGCGGGCAATATAATCATAGGCTTCGGAAGCAGATAC
>DQFX01000065.1 GCA_003531585.1 Oscillospiraceae bacterium
CGACGTTATCAAATGATACCTCGAAAGCAAGCCCGGCTTCAAATACGCACTGAGCATACACCGCCCAGAACGTCTGCGGAAACGTGTAATCTGTCGGGAACTCGGTGTCCAGCTTCACCATATCGTCGTATGCGGTAAGCTCAATCACACCGTTCCGGCGCTTCGGCAGTTCGGTATTGTAGTACCCGAAGAATTTGCCGTTGATCTCCAGCTTGACCCGGCAGTTCGCAAACGTCCCGCGGGAGAAACGCTGCGTATTGTTATCAATGAGCAGGTACAGCGTTTTCGCATTCACGCCGCCAAGTTCAAAGGTCTCGCCGGAGTAGCAGCTCGCTTCGTACTGAAAATCGAACAGGTCGTCCTCGGTCAGAACGATATCCTCCTGACCGGCTTTTGAAAAGGTAATTAAAAACACCTTTAAGCCTCCTTACTTTTCGCGGAACTGCACAGTTACGCTGATATCTCCCTGGAACTTCCCAAGCTGGATATCCGCTTCGTTAATGTCCTGCGTATGGCTTTCGACATGCATTGTTTTCGTCAGAAATCTGCCTTTCGACGGGCTGTAGTACGTCAGCTTTCCGTAGGTGCTGGCGTCGATTTTGCCGATTGCGGCGCTTTCCTCGGCGGTCAGCCCCTCCCACGTTACACGGACGTCCTCTTTCCGGGCGATTATCTTCTTGGAGTAGGAACCGCCGAGGGTCTGCCCGCTGTTGGTTCCCTCAACGATACGCTCCTCAAAGGATATCCCCGGGGATGGTGTCGGCAGCGGTTCTCCGTTCCACCACATCATATAATATCACCTCTCAAGTCATAAGCACATTTTTGCCGGTCTGAATTATCTTGCCATTTGTGGCGTCGACCATGATGTCCGCAAGCTTCTGTGTACCGATATAAACCGGGACATTCACGATCTGGGACATCAGCTTTGTCGCGCCGCTCAGTACGGTTCCGGCTGCGCTCATGCTCTGAGCAGCCACCGGAGCAGTAGACAGCGTTCCGCCGCTCACCGCGGCAGCGATATCCCCGAGTGTGAGATCCTCGGTTCCGAGCTGCTTGTTCCAGCCCTCGACAAATGCTTTTGCAGTGTCGAAACCGACCTGATACATGTCGCTCGTTATCCCAGAGAACGTATCGCGGAGTTTGTCCACGAAGTTTTCTTTGAGACTGTTCACCTCGTCCTGATAGTATTTTGCGGATATCTCCTCGGCGGTTTTGTGGAGCCGTTCAAGGCTGTCGAAGTAGCTGTTCCACGCCTGATCCGACATATTGAGCAGCTTAGAGCCGAACTCCATGCCTTCCTCGATATCCATGTTCAGTATGGAGCTGAGCGTGCTTTCATCAGCGCCGCGCGCCTTGAGAGCGTCCAGCATTGCGCCGTATTCCTCAAGAACCTTGATGTTATCTTCGATACTGTCAGCGCCCATTTGGTAGGTTTCGACATCATGCTCGGCGGTGGTGATAGTGAAATCACCCTTGACCGCCACCGTTTCCGGAATGGTTTCGGTGACCTTTTCGAACGTCTTATTGAAGTCCGTAAGCTTAGCCGTCAGGCTGTCCCGCGCGGAAACTATCTTCTCCAGAGCGGACAGTGTGGTGTCGTTGGCGTCGTTCAGAAGCTGCTCCAGAGCGTCCTTGTTCGCCTGGATTATCTTCTGATTGTATTCGTAGGTCTCGAGGAACGCGCTGCGCCATTCGGCGGTATCCTTGTCGAGGTACTTGTCCCGGAGCTTAGCAAGTTCGGAATAGTATTTTTTCTCCGTGATCTGGTTGGTTTTCAGCTTAAATTCAAGCTGAGATTTTTCTTCGGAGTATGCGGCTTTCCGGGCGGCAATGGCGTCGGCTGCTGCCTGTTCCGCGGCTTTTTTGGCTTCTTCATCTGCTTTTTTCTGCTCCTCAAGGCGCTTTTCGTATGCCTTTTTTTGTTCTTCGGATAAGCTGTCGTAGTACTTCTTTATTTCGACGTTGACCGAGCGCCATTCGTCCGATTCGTTCTCAAGGAACTCATCGCGGAGCGATGCAAGGGTAGTGTAATACTCCTCGGCGGATATGCGCCCCATATCGTAGTCGTATTTGTAGGATTCCTTCCAGTACTTGAAATCCTCGCTTTTCTGTTTCCAGTAATCGGGGAGGGAGTTGGTGGGACCGCTCTGCTTGCTGCTGGTGGCAGGGACATCAACAGATTCATAGCTGTTTTGAAATTTGTACAATGACCCTGCGTTTACATAATTATCAACCAGTTCCTGTGCGCTATCAATCTCTTTTTTTAATCTATCCAGTTTAGATTCATAGCCTTCAACATAATGAAATTCGTCGTATACAAGCTGAGAAAAAGGGTCTCTCTGCACACTTGCACGTTTGAGTTCTTCTTGGTATTTTGCTTCTGTTTCATCATATTCCTGCTGAAGATCGACTAACAGATTAGCTGCTTCCTGCGCACGACTGCTATATGCTTCAATCATTATACTTTTTCTTAATGAAGTGGCATAATCATTGTAAGCTTCGGTGAGAGAATTATAGCTGCCTGTAAGAGAATCAACTACATCTATTGAATCCCCGAATGTATTTTGCAAATCACCAGCTAAACCCTGAAGCTCTGCCGTTTCATTTGCTGTCAGATTCAGCTGGGTTCGAAGTTCCTCATATCTATTAACTTTCTTTTCAATGATGAGGAGTTCAGCTTCTCCAGAAGCAATTTGATCATCATACCTTTTTTGAATCTCATCAAGTTCGCTTGATAGATTTTTAGTTTCATCGGCAGCATTAGAAGCGGAAATTGCAAATCCCGTTAGAACGGTTGCAAGTACTCCTACAACAGCAGCTATGGCTCCAGCCGGATTCAGGCTCATCGCTGTATTGAGTGCAATCTGCTTTGCTGTAGCAATATCAAGCTTACCACTCAGCACAGCATAAATGATTTCTTGAGTCGTAAGCTCACCATTTAATGCTGCTGTTTTAATTGCTGCCGTCCCCTGAGCATTGCCAAGCAGAGTAACCTGCAAAGCTGCAGTCTGCCAGCTTGCAATAACCTTTGTCAGCGTGTTTGCGGTTTTGAAAGCAATAACAGCAGTGGTAACGCCAGTGACAGCCGAGGCTATGAGGTTGATATTTTTGAGCAGCAGCGTCAGCGTTCCAGATATAAAATTGCCTACGTTGACTGCTATCTCCTTGAGGTCGCCCTTTTGCGCAATCTCCGCAACCGAATCAGCAGCTTCATCAAGAACAGGTATCAGACTTTCGCCGATAGGCTCAATAAGCAGGTCAATCTGTCGCTGGACATTTTCCAGCGAGTTGTTAAGGCTGCTGTAATTGACGTCCTTTATCGCGTCCATTGCGCCGGCGCAGTCAAACGCGCTGTCGGAGATGTCACCCAGCGCCAGAATTGCTTCCGCGCCCATGTCCTCCCACATGGTACCCATGAGATTTATGCCGGCTGTGTTCTGTGCGATAGGATCGTTCATCTCGGCAAGAGCGGCTATGACTTCCTGAAAAGCCACTCTTGCCGAAACTCCGCCTGCGGCAAACTTTTCAGCCATGCTGTCAGCTTCGAAGCCTAGGGCTTCAAATCCCTGCTTACTGGTGTCCGAGCCGTCGATAACGCGGATAGCCATTTCTTTGACTGAGTCGCCAATCTTATCCAGATTCCACGCGCCATTCTCGGCACCATTGGAAAAAATCGTGAACATATCGCTTGCGGAAAGTCCCATCTTCTTGAACTGCACGGAATACTCCGAGATATTATCCAGCAGTTCGCCGGAGTAATCAAGTCCATTCTGAGCGCCGCGGGCGATATAGTCATAGGCTTCGGAAGCAGATAC
>DQFX01000038.1:0-3703 GCA_003531585.1 Oscillospiraceae bacterium
TTGGGTGTTGATTTTTTTTACAGCGCCTTCGTCGGCTTTCATCGCATTCGGCGCACTCTACCCATTTGCCCTTTTCAAACCGGTTTTTAGAGGTTCCCATGTATTAATAATACATACAGTTTAAAACGCATTTAAACTGCATTGATAGCTTTAAACCGCATTACACCGCCGTCTAAACTTTTCTTTAAAAATCTTTAAACGTCCTGTAAACTTTTCCAGCCATTCGCTTGTTTCGTCCATTTAACGGCAAAAAAGCGCCGAAAGTGATTGACAACCCCTCCCGGCGCTCTTTCTATTCACTTGCATTTCTTTGCACTCACAAACGCCAGTCATTGACGGGTTATTTCGGTTTCTTCCACCTTATTTCGCGTTCCCTTGTTTCCTTGGCAATTAACACTTGACGGACGTGAGTTTTTTTTGTATAATATATTCAATGGTAACCTCTAAAAACTTCCTTCACGGCAGATTTCTATGACTTATATCATCTGCTCGTGTCCCGGTTTTTAGGATACTTCCTTAATAAAAAGGAGAAAAGGCAGTGAGCGAACTACATAAAGAACTGTCGCGCATAGAGTTTGAAATGCGCGAAAACTCCATGACTCACACCCCGGTAGAAAACGAAATGCGTTTCTACGAGGCCGTCAAGCGCGGCGACATGGACGCCGCAAGAACGCTTTCCACACCGCTTGGCGGGGAGGGCTTCGGCGTGCTTTCCACCGACCGCCTGCGTAATCTGAAATACCACCTTGTTATAACGGTGTCGTTCATCACGCGTTTCTGCGTTGAGGGCGGAATGGAACGCGAAACTGCTTACAACCTCAGCGACCTCTATATAAGAAAAGCAGACCTTGCAAGTTCTCCAGAGGAGATAAACGCGATACACTCCGAACTTATCACGGATTTCACAGAGCGAATGGCGAAGCTGAAAAACGGCAGCAGCTACTGCTATCAGGTCACGAAATGCATGGAGTACGTTTACGATCACCTGCATGAAAAGCTGATGGTGAGCGATATTGCGGAGGAACTCGGGCTTTCGGTGCAGTACCTTTCAAAGCTGTTCCGCACGGAAACCGGGCTTACGCTCAATCGGTACATATTGAAGAAAAAGATAGACGCCGCCTGCCAGATGCTGAAATATTCCCAGTATGAAGCCGTGGACGTCGGGAACTTCCTCGCGTTCAGTTCCCACAGCCATTTTATCCAGAAATTCCGCGAGGAAACCGGGCTTACGCCGAAGCAGTACCGCGAAAAGTACTACCATTCGTCCTCTGGAATGAAAGCCGGCGTGGAAATTAAATAAAACTAAAAACGTGATATTTTTATGAGTATCATAATATAATCGCGCGGGATTTTATGCTAAAATCAAGATACAAGGCATAACTCCCAGACCCCCAGAAAGGAACGTGATATATTATGAAAAAACACATTATCAGCGTTATGATCATTGCAGGAACTGTCGCACTCTGCGGCTGTTCTGCGAATAACGGTACATCTTCGGATATCCAGTCATCTTCTCAGTCAGAAAGTCAGCAGACCGCAGAAGCAGCAACCTCCAAAGTTGAAACCGCAGAAGCTCCGGCTGAAAGCAGCGTACTCGCAGACCTGACCGGAACCTACGATGATGTAAGCGAGAAGTTCGAATTTTCGGACGGCTGGTCGAACGGCTCGATGTTCAACTGCACCTGGCGCAAGAGCAACGGCAGTATTTTCGACGGCTCAATGAAGCTCACTATTGATAAGGACCTGCTGGACAAGCCGCCCTATTCCGGCGCAGAGTTCCGCTCCCGGGATTTCTACGGCTACGGCATGTACGAGGTCGTTATGAAGCCGATAAAGAACGACGGCGTTGTAAGCTCATTCTTCACATATACGGGACCCTCCGACAACAAACCGTGGGACGAGATAGACATTGAATTCCTCGGCAAGGACACCACAAAGGTGCAGTTCAATTACTTCACCGACAGCAAGGGAAATCACGAATTCCTGTACGACCTCGGCTTTGACGCCTCCGAGGAGTTCCACACCTACGGTTTCGACTGGCAGGCGGACAGCATCACATGGTATGTTGACGGCGAGGCGGTCTACACGGCGACCGAGAATATCCCATCAAATCCCGGCAAGATAATGATGAACGTATGGCCGGGAACAGGCGTTGACGGCTGGCTGAACGCGTTTGACGGCACTGTTCCGCTTACCGCAGAATATAAGTCCGTGGACTTCGCGGCGGCAGAGGAGGGCTGAAAATGAACGAATTCAAGGGATACCGGAACGGCGTTGACCTCGGCGGCTGGCTTTCACAGTGCGGCTACGAAAAGGAACATATCGAGAGCTTCATCACAGAAGCAGATATCGCGCGGATAGCTTCGTGGGGCTGCGATCATGTGCGCCTGCCGTTTGACTATAACATAATTCTTGACGATAGCGGCAATGTCCTGGAAAGCGGACTGAAGCTGCTGGAGCGCTGCGCGGACTGGTGCGGGGCGCACGGGCTGAGCATAATTCTCGACCTGCACAAGACGATGGGATTTTCGTTCGACAAGGGCGAGCAGGAATCCGGGTTCTTTGAGGATCAGCGCTATCAGGATATTTTCGTGAACCTCTGGAGCCACATCGCGAAGCGCTTCGGCAATCGTAACTACGTTGCTTTCGAACTTCTCAACGAGATAACCGAGCGCCGTTTCGCGGAAATATGGAATCGCATCGCAGCGCGCACGATAACCGAAATTCGCAGGTACGCTCCGGATAATTTCGTGCTCATCGGCGGCATTTATCAGAACAGTATTTTCGGTCTGACGCTGCTTGACAAGCCGTGCGACGATCATATCGTGTTCAACTTCCACTACTACAATCCGCTGGTGTTCACTCATCAGAAAGCGCACTGGATAGATAAAATGACGGACGAGTGCGAAATAAGCTATCCCGGTCCGACAAAGGAATATTATGAAAAATCCCTTAAATTCATCGGTCCGGACCTCGCGCAGGCTTACGAAAATTACCCAATTGATATCGTAGACCGCCGTTTCATGGAAGCGGAAATGCAGGTCGCCGCCGATGTCGGCAAGAAAATGAACGTCCCGGTGTACTGTGGAGAGTACGGCGTTATCGACACGGTTGGCGGCGCTGACCTGCTCCGCTGGTACGATGATATCCACGCTGCGTTCGACAAATTCGGTTTCGGCCGTGCTGCGTGGAACTACAAGGAAAAGGATTTCGGAATAGTTGACGAGTGCCGCGCGGATATCGCAGATGAAATCGTAAAACATCTGAAGGTCGCCTCTAAAAACCTCAAGTGAGCGAAAATGTGCAGTGCGCTCCATCTTCGTCTGTCAACGAGCGAAATTTCTGATGTGACGGCGTCCATGCCGTCACTCGATATACAAAAATATCCACCGGTCGCCCGGTGGATATTTCTATTTAAGCAGTTCAGCCCTGACCGTAATAAGCGTTCGCGCCGTGCTTGCGCAGGTAGTGCTTGTCGAGAAGCTCCTGCTGCATTCTTCCGGCAGTGGGAGCTATCGTCAGCGCATGGTAGTTCATGAACGCAGCCTCATCCAGGACTACGGAATTATGCACCGCTTCGTGCGCGTCCTTGCCCCAGGTGAAAGGTCCATGGCTCTTTACGAGAACCGCCGGAATGCTCATCGGGTCAACTCCGTTGAACGTTTCAATTATAACCTTGCCGGTCTCCTTTTCGTACTCGCCG
>DQFX01000038.1:3821-43716 GCA_003531585.1 Oscillospiraceae bacterium
TGGCTCTTTACGAGAACCGCCGGAATGCTCATCGGGTCAACTCCGTTGAACGTTTCAATTATAACCTTGCCGGTCTCCTTTTCGTACTCGCCGTGGATCTCCTCCGGGGTCATAGCCCGGGTGCAGGGGATCTCGCCGTAGAAGTAGTCGCCCTGGGTCGTGCCCATCGGCTGGATTCCTACTCCTGCCTGCGCAAATGAAGTCGCCCAGCGGCTGTGGGTGTGTACAACTCCTCCGACAGCCGGGAAAGCGCGGTACAGCTCCAGATGAGTAGGCGTGTCGCTGGAGGGCTTCCACTTGCCCTCTGCGACCTTACCAGTCGCAAGCTCGACTACCACCATGTCATCGGCGGTCATTCCCTCATAGGGAACGCCGGAGGGCTTTATAACTATCATTCCGCTCTCGCGGTCTTCATGACGGAAACCGCGCAGCCCAGACCGTCCGCGAGGAACTGCTGAGCAACTCTCCTGGTCTTGAACAGACCGCCCTGTCCGGTTATCTTGTCAACGGAGACCTGCTCCTTCTCAAACAGAATATCCACGCCGAGTTTCAGCACCGCCTTGATCCTGGTGGAGCCAAAACTCTATGACAAGGCAGGTTTTCTTATTCTGTATCTTTTCCCGTATCGTCATGCTGATCTCCTTAAAATGGGTCAAACCTTGCAGTAGATGACCGCATAATCAAACGGGGAAACGTGTACCTTGCCGTCCTTTATGCCTTTTTTGTGGCGGTCGAACGCCGGGACGAAATCGTAGAACATATCCGTTTTGTCGTTGACGATATCAAAGGTTCTTCCGCGGGTGCTCTTGTTGAGGTAGATTATCGCGGCTTCACGGGTTATCTTGTCATAGCGGGCGAATACGCACACGTTGTCGTCCACCTCGATGAACATCAGATGCCCCTGTTCGAACGCGTGTGTACCCTTGCGGATCACGCCGAGCTGCCGTGTGAATTCGATGAGGTCGAGGTTTTCACGTCCCCAGGGGTAGCAGCGGCGGTTGAACGGATCGCGGTAGCCCTCCATTCCCGCTTCGTCGCCGTAGTAAACCGACGGGATTCCCGGCAGGAAGAACTGAAGCACCATCGCGCACTTCATCAGCGAGATTCCGTACATATACTGCTGACCGTTGAGGTAGCGCTCCGCCTGCCAGTCCTTGCCGTTCCAGCCAATTTCGTCGCCGGCGAGACGCGTAAGGGCGCGTTCGGTGTCGTGGGTGGACAGGAAGTTCATCAGCATGTCGATGGCGGGCTTGGGGTAGTGGTCGAGGATAGTCATAATGCTGTCGGTGAACGCCTTGGCGTCGGCGTACTTTACGTAGTTCAGGATAGCTTCCTTGAACGGGTAGTTCATAACGCTGTCAAGCTGACCGCCGATAAGGTAGCGCCTGCGCACGCCGTAGCTCTCCTTGTTGGAGGCGTCTTCCCAGACTTCGCCGTATATTATCTTGTCGCCGCCCTTTGCCTTGACAGCCTTGTTGATGTTGTCGAGGAATTCGTCCGGCAGCTCGTCGGCTACATCAAGACGCCAGCCCTGCGCGCCGAGGTCTATCCACTTCTGGAGGATACCGTTTTCGCCGCAGATGTAATTCGTGTACTCAGGGTTGTTTTCGTTGACATTCGGGAGAGTGGTGATTCCCCACCAGCTTTCGTATTTATCCGGATAGCCCGTGAAGCTGTACCAGGGATAATACGGGCTGTTGCGGTCGCGGTAGGCTCCGGTGTTGTTGCCGTATCTTCCGAACTTGTTAAAGTAGATGGAATCTGCGCCGGTGTGCGAGAAAACGCCGTCAAGTATGACGCTTATTCCCATTTCCTTCGCTTTGGCGCAGAGTTCCTTGAAGTCCTCCTCAGTGCCGAGCAGCGGGTCTATCTTTTCGTAGTTCGCGGTGTTGTAGCGGTGGTTCTCGTGAGCCTCGAAAATCGGGTTGAGGTAGATCACGGTAGTTCCCAGGCTCTTGATGTATGGGAGCTTCTCGATGATTCCCTGAAGGTCGCCGCCGAAATAGTCGTTGTTGCGGACTATACCCTTTTCGTCGGGCTTGTAGTAAGGCGTAGCGTACCAGTCGTCGCGCATTATGCGGTCGGTGGGGACGTTCTCGTGCGGCTTTCCGCTCTTGCAGAAGCGGTCGGGGAATATCTGGTACATGATTCCGCCGCGGATAAACAGCGGGGTGTACAGATTTTCGTCAAATACGGTGAGCTGGAAAAGCTCTTCGCCCTCGAATACGCCCACGGAAGCGCCGCGGCGCTTGATGTAGCGGCGTCTGCCGTCCAGCACGCAGGTGAAGTAGTAGTGATGTATTCCCACGTTGTTCGGCGTGAAGCAGCAGGAATAGATATTGTCGTCGCCGCTTTCGTCCTGGAGTACCAGCTCAATGAAGCGCTCCTTGTATCCCGGGCGGAACATGACAAGCGTGAGGTCGGTGACGTGCATTGTCTTAGGCAGGCGGATATTGTAGATACTCGGCTGACCTCTCCGCAGTGCGCCGAAAGGGTGCTTGTATTCATTGTCGAAGCAGTCAAAAATCGGTTTTCCCATGAATTTCTCCTCTTAGATTATAATACGGAAAAAGGCGGTTAATGCCGCAGCCATACAGCCGCGGCATGCCGCCTGAAATATTTCGTTTTCGATTACTTGAGGTTCCAGATGTCTCTTGCGTAGTCGGTAACTGCGCGGTCTGCGGAGAATCTGCCTGCGCCTGCGATATTGTACAGGGACTTCTTGTTCCACTCAAGCTGGTTTCTGTAAACCTCGCTGATGTAGTGCTGAGTGCCGCGGTAGCTGTCGAAGTCTGCCAGCGCCATGTAGAAATCCTTGTTTCTGATGGAGTTCGCAACTTCCTCGAAGGTAGCGCCGTTGATGCCGTTGTACATACGCGCCATTACATCTCTGATAACCTGGCTGTTGTTGATGTAGTCCTCGGGGTGGTAGCCCTTCATGCGA
Organism: Oscillospiraceae bacterium; assembly: GCA_003531585.1. Lineage (GTDB taxonomy): Bacteria > Bacillota > Clostridia > Oscillospirales > Ruminococcaceae > CAG-115. Next base: position 6,766 of record DQFX01000038.1, read on the forward strand.
AGCTCGTTGACCTCGGGAGTTCTCATGCCGAAGATGAAGATGTTGTCGGTGCCTACAGCCTCGTGGATCTCGACGTTAGCGCCGTCGTAGGTGCCGAGGGTCAGCGCGCCGTTGAGCATGAGCTTCATGTTGCCAGTACCGGAAGCCTCGGTGCCTGCAAGGGAGATCTGCTCGGAAACTTCCGCAGCGGGCATGAGTATCTCGGACAGGGTCACGCGGTAGTCCTCCAGGAATACTACGGAGAGCTTCTCGCGGATCTTCGGGTTGTGCTTGATCTCCTCGCCGATGCACCAGATCATCTTGATGATCTGCTTTGCGATATAGTAGCCGGGAGCTGCCTTGGAAGCGAAGATATAGGTCTTGGGAACGAAGTCAGCGTCCGGATTCTGGAGCAGGTAGTTGTAGTCGGCGATGATGTTCATTGCGTTGAGCTGCTGGCGCTTGTATTCGTGCAGACGCTTAACCTGAACGTCGAAGATGGAGTCGAGGTTGAGCTTGGTGCCGGTGGTCTTTTCAACGTACTCAGCGAACGCCTGCTTGTTCTGCTTCTTGATCTTGCCGAGCTGCTCAAGCACGTTCTTGTCGTTAGCGAATACCTGGAACTTGATGAGCTCTGCGGCGTCCTTCTTGAAGCCCTCGCCGATGCACTGGGAGAGCAGGTCTGTAAGACCCTTGTTGCTCTGGAGCAGCCATCTTCTGTAAGCGATACCGTTGGTAACGTTCTTGAACTGGGAAGGTCTGTCGAGGTACTGGAGTCTGAATACGTCGTCCTTGATGATCTGGCTGTGCAGCTTGGATACGCCGTTTACGCTGTGGGAAGCAGCGCAGCAGAGGTAAGCCATGTGGATCTTACCGCCCTGGATAATGGACATCTTGGAAACTCTGTCGCTGTCCTGGGTTCTGTTGAACAGATCCTCGCAGTAGCGGCGGTTGATCTCGCAGATGATGGAGTAGATTCTCGGGAGGATCTTCTCAACGAGGCTCTGATCCCACTTCTCGAGCGCCTCAGCCATAACGGTGTGGTTGGTGTAAGCGAAGGTGTTGGTAACGATGTGCCAAGCCTGCTCCCAGCCGTAGCCGCACTCGTCGAGGAGTATTCTCATCAGCTCCGGGATAGCGAGGGTCGGGTGAGTATCGTTGATGTGGATAGCAACCTTCTCGTGGAAGTTCTCCAGTGTGCCGTATACGTTCATGTGGCGCATTACGATATCGCCGACGGAAGCGGCGCACATGAAGTACTGCTGGCGCAGACGGAGCGCCTTGCCCTCGAGGTGGTTATCGTTCGGGTAAAGAACCTTGGAAATAGCGTGAGCGATGTTGTTAGCGCCCATAGCCTTGGCGTAGTCGCCGGTGTTGAAGCTGTTCATATCGAAGGACATGGACTCGGCGCTCCACAGACGGAGCTTGGAAACGCCCTTGCTGTCGTAGCCGGAAACGTACATATCGTAGGGAACAGCGTTTACTGTGGTGTAGTTGACGTGCTCGAGGTGGTGGTAGTTATCCTCCCAGTACTCGTTGATCTGACCATCGAAGTGTACCTCGATAGCCTGGTCGGGAACCGGAACGAGCCAAGCGCCGCCGCCGGGGAGCCAGTTATCGGGAAGCTCGGTCTGCCAGCCGTCAACGATCTTCTGCTTGAAGATACCGTACTCATAACGGATAGAGTAACCGGTAGCGGGATAGTCGCAGGTAGCGAGACCGTCCATGTAGCAGGCTGCAAGTCTGCCCAGACCGCCGTTGCCGAGGCCTGCGTCCGGTTCCTCGTCGTAAACGCTGTCTATCTTGATGCCCATATCATTGAGGGCTTCCTCAGCAACGTCCTGCATGCCGAGGTTGTAGAGGCTGGTCTTGAGGGAGCGGCCCATCAGGAACTCCATGGAGAGGTAGTAAACCTGCTTTCTGCCCTTGGAGTTGCAGTCGTGCATAAAGTTGTGACGCTTTTCCTTGAGGTAGTTGACTACAACGGAGGAAAGTGCGCGGTAAACCTGTGTGATAGTAGCGTTCTGTGCGTCGGTACGGAAATCGAATTCCAGTATGCCGTCGAGCTGTCGCTTCAGTTCATCCTTAGTAAACGGAGAATTCATTCTTTTTGTTGACCCCTTTCAATATGGCGCTTTGCACCTGTTACATATTTTTCACCATCTATCATTATACTATTTTCTCCGCGGAATTTCAAGGATTTAAACGTATAACTGTGAAATATAACAATAGTAACATAATGATTTTGAGTAATTTAGACAATATTTCTAGAAACGTCTGGGAACACTTTGAGTATTAATTGACCCTGTAACGATTACAGTCTAATATTATCAAGCGCAATATTCTGACGACGACCGTTGGTTTACTCTCCGCAGACGCGCAAACAAGCTGACAAGCGCTAAGAAACTGTAAAAAAAGCCGGCTTGTCGGAATTTTCCGGAATTACTTGCGCGGTTAATGATTCCGTGGGTTAGCCTGAAACGCAAAAAAAGCGCAGGTACGTTTGAGTACCTGCGCCGTTTTATTCAGTCAGGAGACTTTCAGAAGGCAATCAAGCCTTGTTGAGTCTAGCCTCGATCTTGTCGAGCTCATCGAAGAGAGCCTGCGGAATGTTGCCGCCCTTTGCCTTGATATCATCGTTGTAATATCTGCGCATCTCAGCGATCTCCTTCTTCCAGAGGTCGACGTCAACTGCGAGCAGCTTGTCCTCAACTTCGGAAGTAACCTCGTCCTCAATGCCCTTGAGGTTGATGTCGCCCTTCTTAGGCAGGAAGCCGATAGGAGTCTCAACAGCGTCAACCTTGCCCTCAACGCGCTTGATGATCCAGTCGAGTACACGCATGTTGTCGCCGAATCCCGGCCAGATGAAGTTGCCGTTCTCGTCCTGCTTGAACCAGTTAACGTTGAAGATCTTAGGAGCCTTGTCGCCGAGCTTCTCGCCCATCTCGAGCCAGTGTGCCCAGTAGTCGCCTACGTTGTAGCCGATGAACGGCTTCATAGCCATAGGATCGTGACGGAGAACGCCTACAGCGCCGGTAGCTGCTGCGGTGGTCTCAGAGGAAACTGCGGAACCCATGTAGGTGCCGTGTACCCAGTCGAAGGACTGATATACCAGCGGAGTTGTGGAAGCACGTCTGCCGCCGAAGATGATAGCGCTTACAGGAACGCCGTCCGGGTTGTTGAACTCAGGAGATACGCAGGGGCAGTTGACAGCCGGAGCGGTGAATCTGGAGTTCGGGTGAGCAAGCTTCTTGTTCTTGCCGGTAGCGGGGTCGATCTCAGAGGTGAACTCAGGACCGTTTACCTTTGCGCCCTTCCACTCTGTTGCGTCAACAGGCGGGTTCTTGTCGAGACCCTCCCACCAAACGGTGTTGTCTGCGTTGTTCAGAGCAACGTTGGTGAAGATGGTGTTCTTCATTGTGGAAGCAAGCGCGTTGTAGTTGGACTTAGCGTTTGTGCCGGGAGCTACGCCGAAGAAGCCGTTTTCAGGGTTGATAGCGTAGAGTCTGCCGTCCTTGCCGGGCTTCATCCATGCGATATCGTCGCCTACGGTGTAAACCTCATAGCCCTGCTCCTTGTAAACTGCCGGAGGAATGAGCATTGCGAGGTTGGTCTTGCCGCAAGCAGAGGGGAATGCAGCGGTGATGTATCTCATCTCGCCATCGGGCTTCTTAACGCCGAGGATCAGCATGTGCTCAGCCATCCAGCCCTCGTTCTTGCCCTGGTAGGAAGCGATACGCAGTGCGAAGCACTTCTTGCCCAGCAGAACGTTTCCGCCGTATGCGGAGTTGATGGACCAGATCGTGTTCTCCTCGGGGAACTGAACGATGTATCTCTTCTCGGGATCAACGTCAGCCTTGCTGTGCAGACCGCGAACGAAGTCGTTGGAAGTGTCGCCGAGGTTCTTGAAAGCGTCAGCGCCCATTCTGGTCATGATATTCATGTTCAGAACTACGTAGATGGAGTCGGTCAGCTCAACGCCTACCTTTGCGAGGGAGGAGCCGATCGGGCCCATGGAGTACGGGATAACGTACATTGTTCTGCCCTTCATTACGCCGTCGTACATCGGGGTCAGCATTGCCTTCATTTCCTTAGGATCCATCCAGTTGTTGGTGGGACCTGCGTCCTTCTTCTCACGGCAGCAGATGAAAGTTCTGTCCTCAACTCTTGCAACGTCGTTGGGGAGTGTTCTGTGATACAGGCAGCCGGGGAGCTTCTCCGGGTTCAGTCTGTACATCTTGTCCTTATTGCCGTCGGGCAGGGAGCAAACCTCGTTGGTAAGCTCGTCGAGCTGCTCCTTGGAGCCGTCGATCCAGATCACCTGGTCAGGCTTTGTAAGAGCTACCATCTCGTCAACCCACTTGATAACGTTAGGGTTCTTGGTTAATACACCGGGATTTCTTGCCATAGTAGTTATCTCCTTCTGAAATTTTTTTTGGAATACGAGAAAGCCAGCGGCTTCAGACGGCTGCATACACTTTCTCCACAAATAACATTATACCCGAAATTTTGCAATAAGTCAAGTCGTAATCCTCGATTTTTTGAGAATTTTTTAACAAATGCATATGAAAATTGTATGATAAATATACCTTAGAATGATCGGCTCACGCGGAAGCCCCGGAGGACGCTGTTCCTCCGGCTGAGAGCTGTGTTAGTTTACGGGGCGTCGTACATCAGCGCATACTATATAATAAACAGGCAGGATTCGCACCCTGCCTGTTTTGGTATGACCGCCGATGTGGCGCCGGAATTACCTGTTGCGCTCCTTCATAGCGCGTTCGATCTCGCGGCCTGCGTCGCGCTTTGCCATATCGTCGCGCTTGTCGTGGAGCTTCTTGCCCTTGCAGAGCCCGACCTGCACCTTGACGCGGGAGTCCTTGAAATACATGGACACCGGAACAAGCGTGTAGCCGCCCTGCTTCACCTGACCGAACAGCTTGAGTATCTCCTTCTTGTGCATCAGGAGCTTCCGCGTCCGGTAGGGATCCTTGTTGAAGATGTTCCCCTTTTCATAGGGGGAGATGTGCATGTTGCGGATAAACGCCTCGCCGTTCTCTATCGATATCCAGGAATCCTTCAGGTTCACGCCGCCGTTGCGAATGGATTTGACCTCCGTTCCGAACAGCTCTATGCCTGCTTCGTAGCTCTCGATAATGAAATATTCATGCCTTACGACGCGGTTTTCCGCTATAGTTTTTGTGTTCATTTTACCTCCGTGAGGCGGTTATCAGTCAATGCCCACGATGTACTTCAGGATCACTACTGCGTCGTCTGCTCTTACCCAGCCGTCGCCGTTTACGTCAGCGGCCGCCTTCTGCTCGTAGTTTTCGAGGGTGGTCTCGCCGATGACTGCCTTGAGGATAGTCACTGCGTCGAGCGCGGTGCAGTTGCCGTCGCCGTCAACATCGCCGGAAACGATGAGAGAGTAGGAAACGTCGCTGTTGGGAGCGGCAGCTTTCATACCGGTGGCGATGTACTGCGTCTCGGAAGCGGCTGTGCCGTCTGCGTTTGTGATCTTGATGAACTCCCCGTTTTCGATGTTGTCGCGGAAATCAGCAACGGTGTACTTCTTCTTGAAGCCGGCAGCGATGGTGCGCTTGTCGTTGTTGATAACGAAATTGGAGGAGATCATCTGGAAATTCTGAAGCACGGAGCTTATGAAGTAATCGCCGCCCTCGCTGAAACTTGTGGTAACGGAGCCGTTCTCGACTGTTACCTCTCTGATGAATTCAGATTTCTTGGTGGCTGTGTTCCACTTATAGAGTCTGTAAACGCCGTTCTTGTATACCTTTGAAACGTCAAGTGTGAGTTCGCCGATTCCGGGGAACGCGCCGGCCTGCTTGAAGGAGATTATCTGGTAGTCGCTCGCGGAGCCTACTTCAAAGCGGATCTGCTCCTCGACGCTGCTGGTGTAGAGCACCTCGGGGTCGAAATCAGCGGGCTTGGAAACGTCGGTGCCGGTGAACTTCCAGCTATACTTGGAGCCGTCGCGGGTGGCACCCTTGGTGGTGATGGACTTGTTTTCGCCGTAGATGGACTCGAACTCAGCCTTGGTGATCTTGTCCGGTATGGACTGTTTTGTAGCTACCAGCCCGTTCTGAGCGTCCTGGAACGCCTTTATCGCCTTGTTTGCGTCGTCGAGGGAGGTAGATGCGTCCGAGGAAGCGTCGGAAAGCAGCGTGGCAGCTTCCGCGAGGGGCTTCCAGCTTTCAGCGGTGTAGTCCTCCTCCTTGTAGGTCTTGGCGATGGTGAGGAGGTCGGAAAGTATCTTCTTGGTGTTGGCGTTTACGCCGCTTACGAGATTTTTCTTCGCCTCGGTCAGGCTGTCGTAGGCGTTCTGGAGCATGTCGCTGTCGGTGTTGCTGTAGCTCAGGATAGCCTTTGCGGTGCTGAGCTGATTTGAGAATACCGTCCAGCTCGTGGAGGTGTAGGAGTCCTTCGTGAGCTTCTCGCACTCGGAGATGAGGGTCTCGAGGCGGAACTTAACGGTTGTGGGGTCGCTGCCGTCGAGGAAGTACACCGTAACGGTGGTGCGGATATTCGGGTTGGAGCTGGTTCCAGTGCCATAAATGCCAAGAGAAATGGTACCGGTGATCTTTCCTGCCTTACTTACTACTCCGTTGGTAACGTTTGAACTGAAGTCGATATCAAATTCAATATTTTCATTCTTGAGGTAAGCGGAATTATTCTTCTCGCTGTCGGGAATGTTGTAAGTAGGAAGATCCGGATCGTAGAAATACTCAGGAAGCAGGCTCTTATCGCTGAGAGTAACAGTGGACAGAACTTTATCCTTGAACGCATTGATATCCAGATCAGACAGTGTATCCCCTACGCCGAAGTAGTAAGTATCCGGAGTTACGACGAGCTTGCGCTGATTGGTGGAATTAAGAAGGTTGTTGTTTATCTTCTTTGTGGTGATGTTGAGTGCGGAGAACCATGCAGGTACGCTTGTAAGGTAGTTATTGCTGAGGTCAACGGAGGTCAGAGCAATATCCTTCGAAAGGTCGAGCGTGCCGATGGTGGAGCTGCGCAGCTTGTTGTTGGAAAGGTCGAGGGTACGCAGGCGCGGCATGTACTGCACGATACCCGGTATGGACTCAAGACCCATTCCGCTGAGGTTGAGCGAGGTGATGCGCTCCAGGTTTCCGAAGGTGATCTCGGTGTAGTCCTTGACGTTGGCGGCGGACTGGATCGCTTTTATGAACTTCTCGTTGGGGACGGTTTCGCCGGTTCCGCAGAACAGACTGGGATCGTAATACCATACGCAATCATTGGAATCGTAGTCTGTTATCGCTGCAAAGCTTGTAAGCGGCATTGCACCCTGAACCGCTCCAACGGTAAGGCAGCCGGAAAGAACCGCAGCGGCTATTCTCTTGTTGAGTTTCATAATTATCCTCTCCTTAATATATTTCCTCAATTTCCCATATGTAATGCCAGTTGCGGCATTGTAATCATGATTAGTATAGCACAATTTCAGGCGTTTGGCAAGAGATAATTAAGTAATTTTCCATAAAATCTGAGATTTTTACACAAAAAACCCCATGCATGAAGCGTGGGGCGTTTCTGTTTTGGCGTCTTAACTGAACCGCAGCCGGTGCAGTATCAGAAGTCGATATCGTTTACCGCGGAGTTTGCAAGCTGAAGCTCCTTCTTGGGAACCCTTTTCAGCGGGGAATACACGAACTTCTTGCAGGAGTCGTAAGCCTTTACGTCGCCCATCTTGGAGCAGTGTATCTTGTCGCCTTCGCCGGCGATGCCTAACTCGCAGTATTTGCAGGAGGGCTTGATGTTATTGCCGAACAGCTTTTTCTTTGCCATATGAATTCCTCCAGTCGAATCATAATAACAGGTCTGCGCCTTTGTACACTTTATTATAGCATAGAAGCGCTGAAATGTCTACCACAAAACGCCAAGATTTTTCATTCTTATTTTTGTTGTTTTTGCACAAAAGTGCGGTCGATTCAACAGGGAGCGATCCGCCGCAGCTGATCAAATCGGCGCCTCTCCCGCAAAATAAGCACTTTACTATTGACTTTTGGCGAAAAAGATGTATAATAAATATGTATGCGTATTCCTTATGGAGTAAACAGATAAATTTTGCAAAACAAAGAGGACAAACATTATGAAATGGACTGGACTTAATGATCTCCGCGAGAGCTACCTGAGTTTCTTCGAGAGCAAGGGACACCTGCGCCTGAACAGCTTTCCGCTGGTTCCGCAGGGGGATAATTCTATCCTGCTCATCAACGCCGGAATGACCCCGCTGAAAAAGTACTTCCAGGGTATCGAGGAGCCGCCGCGCCACCGCGTCACCACCTGCCAGAAGTGCATTCGTACACCTGATATCGAGAACGTCGGCAAGACCGCGCGCCACGGCACTTACTTCGAAATGCTCGGCAACTTCTCTTTTGGCGACTACTTCAAGCATGAAGCCATCGCATGGGCGTGGGAGTACCTCACCAAGGTTCTGGAGATCCCGCCTGAGCGCCTGTGGGTCACAATCTACGAGCAGGACGACGAAGCCGGAGACATCTGGGCTAACGAGGTCGGAGTTCCACGCGAGCGTATCATCAAGCTCGGCAAGGCTGATAACTTCTGGGAGCACGGAAGCGGTCCCTGCGGCCCCTGCTCTGAGATACACTACGACCGCGGCGAGAAGTACGGTCACTTCGACCACATCGGTCAGGACAACTTCGAGGAAGTCGGCGACTGCGACCGTATCATCGAGATCTGGAACAACGTATTCACCCAGTTCGACAACGACGGCCACGGCAACTACACCCAGCTCAAGACCAAGAACATCGACACCGGCATGGGGCTGGAGCGTCTCGCATGCGTAATGCAGGACGTTGACAACCTGTTCGAAGTCGACACCGTTCAGAATATCCTCAAGAAGATAAGCTCCATCGTCGGCGTTGACTACAAGGCTGACCCCGTAAAGGACATCTCCCTGCGCGTTATCACCGACCATATCAGAAGCACCACATTCATGGTAGGCGACGGCGTTCTCCCCTCCAACGAGGGCAGAGGCTACGTTCTCCGCAGACTGCTCAGAAGAGCCGCAAGACACGGCAGACTTCTCGGCTGCACAAAGCCGTTCCTCCACGAGGTATGCGACACCGTTATCAACGAGAACCTCTCCGCTTATCCGGAGCTTGACGAGAAGCGCGCTTACATCAAGAAGGTTATCCAGACCGAGGAGGAGAGCTTCGCAAAGACCATCGACAAGGGCACCGAGATCCTGAACGAGATGATCGAGAAGCTCCAGAGCAGCGGCGAAAAGGTGCTGCCCGGCGCTGACGTATTCAAGCTGCACGACACCTACGGATTCCCGCTCGACCTCACCAAGGAGATACTGCACGAGAACGGTCTCGAGGCTGACGAGGAGGGCTTCCAGGAGTGCATGAAGGTCCAGAAGGACACCGCCCGCAAGAACAAGAAGCTCGGCGGCGGCTGGGACAACGCGAAGAACTCCGCGCTCGACGCCTACAAGACCACATTCGTGGGCTACACCGAACTTGAGAAGCAGACAAAGCTGCTCGCCATCGTGAAGAACGGCGAAGTTTCCGAACTCTGCGAAGAGGGCGACGATGTTTCCGTAGTTCTGGAGGAAACTCCGTTCTACGCTGAGATGGGCGGTCAGGTCGGCGACTGCGGCACTGTAGTTTCCGGCGACAACGTTATCGAGATCGCCAACACCCAGAAGCTCACAAACGGCGCGTTCATCTCCAACGGTAAGGTAGTAAGCGGCGGATTCGCTGCCGGCGAGACCGTAACCGCAAAGGTAGACGCCGAGAAGCGCGCGGCTACACAGCGCAACCACACCTGCGCCCATATCCTCCAGGCTGCTCTGAGACATGTTCTCGGCGACCACGTACACCAGGCGGGTTCCTATGTCGACCCGTATCAGTGCCGTTTCGACTTCAGCCACTTCAGCGCGGTAACTCCCGAGGAGCTTGCTAAGGTCGAGGAATATGTAAATAATGTCATCATGGAGGCTGTTCCGGTAGTCACCGAGGAGCTGCCCATCGAGGAAGCAAAGAAGAAGGGCGCTATGGCTCTGTTCGGCGAGAAGTACGGCGACGTGGTACGCGTTGTTTCCGTCGGCGATTACTCCACTGAGTTCTGCGGCGGCACTCACCTGAAGAACTCCTCCGAGGCTGGTCTGTTCAAGATAGTTTCCGAGTCCTCCGTAGCAAGCGGCGTAAGACGTATCGAGGCTGTAACAGGCATGAACGTGCTGAACCTGCTCAACTCCATGAAGGACACCCTCGCGAAGGCTTCCGACGTTCTCAAGATCTCCAACTCCAACGAGCTGGTTCACCGCTGCGAGAGCGTTATGAGCGAGCTGCGCGAGAAGGATAAGAAGATCGAGAGCATGGCTCAGGCTGCGGCTAACGCACAGCTCGGCGACCTCGGCGCAGGCTGCCCCGAAGTAAACGGCGTGAAGATCGTCACCGCTGCGCTGGACGGCACAGGCGCTGACGGTCTGAGAAAGATCGGCGACTCCCTCGCGGATAAGTTCGACTGCTTCGTTGCAGTACTCGCTGGCACCGCAGACGGCAAGAGCAGCATACTCTGTAAGTGCTCCAAGAGCGCGGTCGCAAAGGGCGCGAACGCAGGAACCCTCGTTCGTGAGATCGCGGCTGTCGCAGGCGGCAAGGGCGGCGGAAAGCCCGACCAGGCTATGGCGGGTATCCCGGACGCTTCCAGGATAAAGGACGCTCTGGCTGCTGCCGCTGATATCGCTGCAAAGTATATCAAGTAATTAAAGGCTCATCGGTTTATTTTAACAACGTTAAAATGTCGTTTTCTTTGGTTCACGGGGAAAACGACATTTTAGGTAATGGGCAAAGTTAAATAATCGTTAATATTTGGAGGTGCTTATGAACGAGCAGAAGATCACACCGAAGAAATCAGAGGCGGGTATCGAGTACATCAGGGAAATGCGACTCGCGGGTTTGATAAAAAGGGATATTATCCCGGCTGACGAGGCTGTGGGCTATGAGGAGCTTGAAAAAAACGGAAGCCTTCCGGACGGAGTATATGCGACCTACGAAAACGGAAAAAGGTCGTACTGCCGTGTTGAGAGCACTGTTCCGGACATGACCGGCGAGGAGATTGACCGGCTGATACAGCTTCGCACTATAAAGAACTGGATATTATTCTTTGGCGTGATGGCCGTCATCGGACTCTGCCTCGGAGGGATTTCTCTGTTCGTGCGCTGATAAAACCGTAATTTTCCATGTAACCAAACAATAAAAGAACTGTCATATATATCAGGAGGACAAAATCATGAACGACTGCTTATTCTGCAAGATCATTTCCGGTGAGATCCCCTCAACAAAGGTTTTCGAGGACGACCAGGTGCTTGCATTCCGCGACATCGCGCCGATGGCTCCTACGCACATTCTGGTTATCCCCAAGACCCACATCGCCGGGGTTGACGAGATCACTCCCGAAAACAGCGCGATAGTTGCGCACATCTTCGAGATGATCCCGATTATCGCCAGGGAGGAAGGCCTCACCGGCGGCTACCGCGTAGTCAGCAACATCGGCGAGGACGGAGGTCAGACCGTACGCCATCTGCATTTCCACATTCTCGGCGGCAAAAAGCTCGCCACCGAAATGGCGTAAGGCGTAATGGCTAAGGGACCTGTATTCCGGCTCACACCGGAGAATGCGCTCCGCAGCGAGCTCCAGGCGGGGAAGGTGCGCCCCGCGTATTTCTTCTATGGCGAGGAGGACTTCCTCACCCGCACCTACACCGACATGGTGATAAAAACCGCCGGGGCGCTCGAGGGCGACGGACTGAACCTGCTCAAAGTACGCGGAGTTCCCGACATGGACAAGCTGTCCGACTTTGCGGAGAGCATGCCGTTTTTCGCGCCGAACAAGTGTGTCCGCATAACCGACCTCGATCCGGAATCCCTCGATAATCAGCAGCTAAAGGACATGATAAAGCTGGTGGAGGAGCTTCCCGAGACCACCGTGATTGTATTTGCGCTGATAACAACCGCGCTCGACGACGCCAAGCCCAAGGCAAAGACCAAGAAGCTTGTCGAAACAGTGGAGAAGCGCGGGGCGGTCTGCAAGTTCCCGCTGCTTAGCGTGAACGCCGTCGCGGGAATGGCGGCGCGAAAGGCGGCGAAGGCGGGCTGCACGCTTTCCGCGCAGGACGCGGCGTTCCTTGCGGAGCGCTGCGGGTGTTCGCTGACGCTGCTTCAGACCGAGGTCGAGAAGCTCTGCACCTACCGCCAGAGCGGGGAGATAACCCGTGCCGATATAAGCGCGCTGGTTCCCCGGACGCTGGACGCCAGCGCCTACGACCTTTCCGAGCTGCTGTTCGCGGGAAACTGCGGAGCGGCTCTGCGTATGCTCGACGACCTGTTTCAGCAGCGCGTGGAGCCTGTGCTTATCCTTTCGGCGGTGTCCGGGGCGTTCGTGGACTGCTACCGCGGGAAGCTCGCGGTCAGGGCAGGGAAAAGCTCCCAGCAGGCGGCAGCGGATTTCGGCTACTTCGGCGGCAGAGCCTACTATTTCGGGAAGGCCTGCACGAAGGCGCGGGGGCTGTCCGATGGATACCTCAACGCCTGCATGGAGGTGCTTTTCCGCACCAACCGGCTGATGAACTCCTCCAAGACCGACAGCCGGCTGCTGCTTGAGCGGGCGTTCACAGAAATTTCCGCATTGAAAGGCGCGCGGGTATGATACGCGTCAAACAAGCAATAATAGTAGAGGGCAGGTACGACAAGATACGGCTCTCCAACATCGTGGATACGGCGATAATATGCACGAACGGCTTTTCCATCTACAAGGACGCCGATAAGCAGGAGCTGATAAAGTCCCTGGCGGAAAAGACCGGCATAATTATCCTCACCGACAGCGACAGCGCGGGGTTCCAGATACGCTCGTTTATCCGCAGCATCGTCAAAAAGGGAGAGGTGCTGAACGCGGTGACGCCGGATATTTTCGGCAAGGAGCGCAGGAAGCCCCAGCCCTCGAAGCAGGGGAAGCTAGGCGTTGAGGGGATCCCGGACGAGCTGATAATCGAGGCGCTGAAAAACTGCGGTGCCGTGATCGACGGCGAGGCTCCGGAAAAACACGAAGATCCGCTGACCCGCACTGACCTCATGGAGCTGGGTCTAATCGGCGGGGAGAACTCCGCAGAGCGCCGCCGGGAGCTGCAAAAGCGCCTGGGGCTGCCGGAGCTGCTTTCCGCAAAGCTGCTGCTGGAAATGGGTAACAGAATGTTTTCCCGCAGCGGATTTATAGAAGCCGTCCGGAAAATGGACGAAGAACAAAAGTAACAAGGGTGCATTTATGGTATTTTCCAGCTTAACATTTCTGTTTGCGTTTCTTCCGATAACGCTGATATTGTACTACCTCGTGCCGAAGAAAGCCAAGAACGTTATCATACTGATAAGCGGACTTGTGTTCTACGCATGGGGCGAGCCGATATACGTCCTGGTGATGATACTGTCGACTTTCATCGACTACACCGCCGGCCGCATAATCGACAAATACGACGACCGGCCGAAAATACGAACGGCGTGCCTGCTGGTCTCGCTGATAATGAACATCGGCCTGCTTGCTACGTTCAAGTACCTCGGGTTCATCATTGAGGCTCTGAACGCCGGATTCGGGATCGCTATCCCGAACCCGAACCTGCCGCTTCCTATCGGCATCAGCTTCTTTACGTTCCAGTCGATGAGCTACACCATCGACCTCTACCGCCGGCAGATAAAGGTTCAGAAGAACGCGGCCAGCTTCATGGCGTTCGTTACGCTGTTCCCGCAGATCGTGGCGGGGCCTATCGTAAGGTACGAGGATATCCAGAACGAGATCGACGACCGCACCATCACCGAAAAGATGATCGGCGACGGTATCTCAAGATTCATCGTCGGGCTTGGCAAGAAGGTGCTCATAGCCAACAACATAGGTCTGCTGTGGACTGAGATAAAGGCGATGGATTACGGCGAGATCTCCGCAGTGACGGCGTGGCTCGGTATCCTTGCGTTCACGTTCCAGATCTACTTTGATTTCAGCGGATACTCCGATATGGCGATAGGTCTCGGAAAGATGATGGGATTCCACTTCCCGGAGAACTTCAACTATCCTTATATGTCGCACAGCGTTGCGGAATTCTGGCGGCGCTGGCATATCACGCTCGGTGACTGGTTCAAGAGCTACATCTATTTCCCGATGGGCGGAAGCCGCAAGGGTCTGCCGCGAACCATTATCAACCTCCTCGTAGTGTGGACGATCACCGGTATCTGGCACGGCGCAAGCTGGAACTTCATGCTGTGGGGCACCTACTTCGGTATCCTGATAGTGATTGAGCGGCTGTTTCTCGGAAAGGTGCTTGAGAAGATACCCTCATTTTTCAGTTGGCTGTACACGTTCATTATGGTGGTGTTCGGCTGGGTAATGTTCGACGCGGTGGCTCCCGGGACTGTCAGCTTCGGCAACGTTTTCGAGCAGATATGGACGTTCATTTCGGCGATGTTCGGCGGAAACGGTGTGTTCATAGACGACACCGCAACGAACTATATCGTAAACTATGGTATTATTTTTGCAGTGTGCATTTTCGGCAGCTCCGATGTGCTCAAGACCTTCGCGGATTATATCCGCAAAAAGGCTCCGACCTGGGTGCAGTATGGATTCCCGGTTGTGGATACGGTCATCATGCTCGCTTCAGTGGCGTACCTTTCCACTTCGAACTACAATCCGTTCCTGTACTTTAACTTCTGAGAAAGGAGAGCCGAATGAATAAGAAATTTCACATGACCCCCGCGAAGCTGACCGCGGCGCTGTTCGCCGTAATACTGCTTACGGTGCCGATAGTTACCATCGCTCTCCCGAAACAGGAGCGCAGCGAAAACGAGAACCGCACGCTGGCGAAGTTCCCGGATATCGTTAACCACACAAAAATGGACAAGGCGGAGAACCTGGGCGATGTGCTCGGCGCTATCCGCTGGGACGACATCACCACCCGCGACGAAGACAGCTGGATGGATAAATTCGAGACCTACTTTTCAGACCACCTGGTAGGCCGCGAGGAGTGGGTGCGCGCCCGCAACGAGATGGAGAAGCTCGCAGGCAAGAAAGAGATCAACGGAGTTTACACCGTTGACGACCAGATGATACAGGCTTTCAAGACCTACGACAAGAGCGACGTTGAGTCCTCGCTGAACGCGATGAACCGTTTCGCGGAGACTCACCCGGATATTCAGGTAAGCTTCATGATGGCGCCGACGGTGCAGGAGCTTTATACTTCGAAAATACCGTCCTACGCCGGGTACCTCAGCGAAAAGACCTTCATCGACGAGTGCTACAAGAAGATGAACGGGATCAGCACGGTGGACTGCCTGAGCTACCTCACGGGGCACAGCTCGGAGTACGTATTCTACCGCACCGACCACCACTGGACGAGCCTCGGCGCGTACTACGCGTACTGCGCGGCGGCAAAGACTCTGGGCTACAGCGCGTACACCCTCGACCAGTTCAATATTGAGACCGCGAGCAGCAGTTTCCGCGGTACCCTGTATTCCAAAACGCTGGACAACGGAGTAACTCCGGACAGCATCGATTACTTCCACCTTGCCTCCGGCGGCCCGAAGGTAAAAATGACGGTGTTCGACGGGACCAAGGAGACTGTATACGACAGTCTGTACGTCCGCAGCTACCTTGACGTTAAGGACAAATACTCCAGCTTCACCGGAAGCAATTCGCCGATAGTCACCATAGAGACCGACGTTGACAACGGCAAGAACCTCCTGCTGATAAAGGACAGCTACGCGCACAGTCTGGTGCCGTTCCTTGCGAACCACTACAGCAAGATAACCATGGTGGATATGCGCTACATCAACGTTGACCTCGGCAGGCTCATCGACCTTTCGGAGTACCAGCAGGCGCTGTTCATGTATAATGCGGTAACATTCAGCAGCGATCTCACGATAAAGAGAATTTCGCTCACAAAGTGACCGCGGTTCTGGCGGATAATCTGATACGGGCAGGCAATGCGCCTGCCCGTCGGCTTGTCGAAAAAGTCATAACGGCAGTAAATTTCAAAAACTGTGGGGGAAAACTCTTGTTTTCCCCCACACCCCTTTAGCGCCATTGAATCGTTTAACTGCGCGCCAGCGCGCAGAGTGGTGAGGGCTCTGCCCTCACGCTCCCGCTTCCTTTTGTAAGCAAAAGGAAGCGAAAACCAATACGCTACGCGAAAATTTATAAACCTTATTGACAGCCTCACGGGCGGCATAGCTTTGTATGCCGTCAAAGTGGCGCCTGATTTCAGGTGTTCCGGACAAAAAAGCTCCCCGGGAAGTTCCCGGGGAAAATATATTCAGTAAGGAAAAACCGATGACAATGCTGCGGGAAATTACTTGATGGCTGCGAATGCAGTATCGAGAGCCTCAATGAGGTCGTCGATATGCTCGGTGCCGATGGAAAGTCTGATGGTGTTGGGCTTGATACCCTGCTCGAGCAGCTCGGATTCGGTGAGCTGGGAGTGAGTTGTGGAAGCCGGGTGGATAACCAGGGACTTAACGTCGGCAACGTTAGCAAGCAGGGAGAATATCGGCAGGTTGTCGATGAACTTCTGAGCGTCCTCTGCGGTGCCCTTTACCTCGAAGGTGAAAATGGAGCCGCCGCCGTTCGGGAAGTACTTCTTGTAAAGCTCGTGAGTAGGCTCGGAAGCGAGGGAGGGGTGATGTACAGCCTCTACCTGCGGGTGCTTGCTGAGGTACTCAACTACCTTCAGCGCGTTGAATACGTGGCGCTCAACACGCAGCGAGAGGGTTTCCAGACCCTGGAGGAATATGAATGCGTGGAACGGAGAGATAGTAGCGCCGGTGTCGCGCAGGAGGATAGCTCTGATGTAGGTCACGAAAGCTGCCGCGCCAACTGCGTCCGAGAAGCTGATGCCGTGGTAGGAGGGGTTCGGCTCGGAGATCCATGCGTATCTGCCGGACTTCTTCCAGTCGAAGTTGCCGCTGTCTACGATAACGCCGCCGATCGCTGTTCCGTGGCCGCCGATGAACTTTGTAGCGGAGTGTACCACGATGTCAGCGCCGTACTCGATCGGGCGGAGCAGGTAAGGAGTTGCAAAGGTGCTGTCAACTACCAGAGGGATACCGTGCTTGTGAGCGATCTTTGCGAGGGTCTCAATGTCGGCTACGTTGGAGTTCGGGTTGCCCAGGGACTCAACGTACAGCGCCTTGGTGTTCTCGTCGATAGCCGCTTCGAAGGAGCCTTCAACATAAGGATCTACGAATTTTGCGGTTATGCCGTACAGCGGAAGGGTGTGTTCCAGCAGGTTGTAGGTTCCGCCGTAGATGGTGTTTGCAGCTACGATGTTCTCGCCCTGCTTTGCAAGAGCCTGAATGGTGTAGGTGATAGCGGCAGCGCCGGAAGCGGTAGCCAGTGCAGCTACGCCGCCCTCGAGAGCTGCGATGCGCTTCTCGAATACGTCCTGGGTGGAGTTGGTAAGTCTGCCGTAGATGTTGCCCGCGTCAGCAAGTCCGAAACGTGCGGCTGCGTGAGCGGAGTTCTTGAAAACGTAGGAAGTTGTTGCGTATATCGGCACTGCGCGTGCGTCGGAAGCAGGGTCGGGCTGCTCCTGACCAACGTGGAGCTGTAAGGTCTCAAATCTGTAGTTCTTGTTCTCTGACATGGTGTTTATCCTCCAAATTATAATTAATTTCGTTCGTTTGTGTTGTTCAGGTTGTTCAGTTTTTGGTTTTTCTTTCGCGTCCGTGTTATCGGGATCGTCTTCACATTCGTGACATTCGTGCTGAGCTGCACATTCGGTCGGTTCTTATGGCTTTCATGATTTCTTTCATTTCAGCACCTCCGTGTTCTTCTTTCTGTACTAAGTATATCACAACGGTAGGTATTTGTCTAATCTTTTATTTTTATAGCTAGCTATAAATCCAATTTATAACTGGCTGCTTGACAATTTTCGCGCCAGGCTGTACAATATAAGGGAAACTCTAAAAACCTCCTTCAAGGCAGATTTTTAGAGGTGACTATAAATCTGAAAGGAGCACAGCCATGAAGAAACTGCTGCTTCCCCTGGCGGGAGCATTAATTATAATAAGCGGGCTGAGCGGCTGCCAGTCCACCGAACTTGTTTCAGGTCTGCCAACGCCCTCCGTGGTGACGGAATCTACAGCCGCTGACAGCTCCGGGGAACCTGGAGCAACTTCCGAAAATAGCGAAGCTGACGGGCAGATCCAGTCAACTGAACAATCAGTGACCGTGGAATCTCCCGCCGAAGACTCCGGAACCCCGGAACAGCGCGCAGCTGAGATACTCTCAGGAATGACCGCCGCCGAGAAAGCGGGTCAGGTAATACTAGCAAGGTATCCGGGAGAAAACGCGCTGTCCGATGCACAGAAATACCACCTTGGCGGTTACGTGATGTTCGGCGTGGACTTCCGCGGCAGCACTCCGGAGGAGATAACCGCGGAAATCGCGGAGATACAGAGCGCGTCGAAGCTGCGAATGCTGTTTGCGGCGGACGAGGAGGGCGGCACGGTGGTGCGTATCTCAAAGTACCCGCAGTACCGTGCGGAGCCGTTCCCGGCACAGGCTGAGGTTCTGTCGCAGGGGCTGGACGCGGTGAGTTCCGAAGCGCAGGAGATATCCGGACTGATGAGCTCCATGGGGCTTAATATGAACCTCGCGCCGGTGTGCGACCTGCCGCGCTCCGAGACGGATTTCATCTACGACCGCGCTTTCAGCACCGATCCACAGCAGACCTCCCGGGCGGTGGGCACGGCTGTGGAAAGCTACGGGCAGAGCGGGCTGATATGCGCACTGAAGCACTTCCCGGGCTACGGCAACAACCTGGACACTCACACGGGAATTTCAATAGACGAGCGCCCGCTTTCCGAGATCACGGAGCTAGACCTGGAGCCGTTCCAGGCGGGGATATCCGCAGGCGCTCCGGTGGTGATGGTGTCGCACAATATCGTTACCTGCATAGACGACAGCCTGCCTGGGTCGCTGTCCGGGAAAATGTATGCGTTCCTGCGGGAGCAGGGATTCACCGGCGCGGCAATGACCGACGACCTTTCAATGGACGCAGTAGGGGAGTACTGCGGGGAAAACGCAGCGGCAGTCACGGCGCTGAAAGCCGGAGCGGATCTCCTGTGCTGCACCGACTACGCTTCCGCGGCGGAGGCTCTGACGGCGGCGGTGGAATCCGGCGAGATACCGGAGGAGCGAATCGACGAAGCGGTCACAAGGGTGCTGCTGATGAAACTCACCTACGGAATAATAGAATAAAGGAAGTGCACTATGAAATACTACATATTTGACCTGGACGGAACCCTCGCGGACAGCATGGGCTACTGGTACGGAAGCTTCCGGGAGGACGAGCGCTACGACCATGAGCGAATGCAGCAGGTCCGCCTGGCGATGAAGGAGAAGTATGCGGAGATCATTCAGCCGCGCCCCGGAGCGCTGGAGCTTCTGGAGCGGCTTTACTCAGAGGGCGCTGTGATGTGCATTGCGAGCGCTACCGACCGCTGGGTGTCCGAGCCGTTTATGAAGAAATTCGGGCTGGACAGGTTTTTCCGGTTCTACCTTGACTGCACCGAAGCGGGAGCGCACAAGGACAAGCCGGATATTTTCCTGCAGGCAGCTCAGCGGCTGGGGGCTTCCATAGCTGAATGCACCGTGGTGGAGGACTCCGCCTACTGCGCGGAGACTGCGCATAACGCAGGCTTCCGGGTCATCGGGATATACGACCCGAACACCGCGCCCCGCGGGGACGTTTCGCAGTTTGCTGATGTGTTTATCAGGGAGCTTGCGGAGTTCCCTGATTAATAAAAAAGTGCAGACTAACAGCCTGCACTTAATTCTTAATTAGAAACAAAATCCGGGACTGCAATCAAGCAGCCCCGGACGTTTACTTATTCCTTAAAATATTTCTTGATGAAATCCTCAAGCAGGTCTACAGAGCCTTCAATGCCGAGCGCGGAACTGTCGAGACACAGCTCGTAGTTCTCCGGAACGCCCCAGCGCTTGTCGGTGTAGTAGTTGTAGTAGGAGATACGCTGCTTATCCATGCGCTTTACGTACTCCGCAGCGTGCTTCTCGCCGATACCATAGGCGTTTATAGCGCGATTTATGCGGTCCTCCAGGGGAGCCGTGATGTAGATGTTGACCACGTTGTTGAAGTCCCTGAGGGCATAGTCCGCGCACCTGCCGATGATAAGGCAGGATTCCTTCGAAGCTATCTTCTGAATAGCGTTCAGCTGTGCAAAGAACAGCGCGTCGTCAAACGGAACTCCACCCTGACCGTAGGTGGTCGAGAGCAGATACAGGAAGCTGTTCGTGCGGCGCTCGTCGCTTTCCTCGAAGTGAGTCTTGTGTATGCCGCTGTCCTTTGCCGCAACGTCCAGCAGCTTGTTATCCCAGAAGCTTACGCCCAGCCGCTTTGCGAGGGTCTCGCCGATTTCTCTGCCGCCGCTTCCGTATTGTCTTGTGATGGTAATTATCTTCTTAGCCATGATGGATCGCCTCCGTCTGAGTAGCTTCACCTTTTTACGGTGGTGTTTCCGTTGATATAAGTATATCACGAACGGACGGATTTGTCTACAGTTTTCACAAGAATTTCCCTGTGGTATTTATATTTTTGTGTAATTTCACTACTATGCCAACTGGATTTTAATTGAAATTGCCCACACTCAACCCATGATGATCTTTTCCAGCTCGGCGGCGTCCTTGGCGAGATATGTAGGGTTCATCGCTGAAAGCTCCTCGTAGCCGCGGAAGCCCCACAGTGCTCCGCAGACGTCTATGCCGGCGTTGTGACCGGTCTGGATATCAACGTTGCTGTCGCCGACGTACAGCGCCTCTGAGGGCTGAACTCCCGCACGGCGGATAAGCTCATGCGCGGCTCCGGGGTCGGGCTTGGCGGGGAAGCCTGCGCCGAATCCGATAACGTCGTCGAACTCGTCGCCGAAGCTGAGTTTTATAAGCTCCTGCGTGAATTCATGCGCCTTGTTGGAATTAGCCGCGCATTTTATTCCAGCCGCGCGGAGCTTCCTTATAAGTTCCGGAATGCCGGGGTAGGGCTTGGTGCGGTCGCACTTGTGGGCGGAGTAGTACTCCATGAAAATGTCGTACGCCTTCTGCTCGGTCTCTTTGTCGTGACCCGCCGGGAGCATTCTCTCGATAAGCTTCGGAATGCCGTTTCCTACGAAATGCCGGTAGCTTTCCTCCGGGTGCTGCGGAAATCCCATGACCTCCAGCGTGTGGTTTCCGGCGGCGGCGAGGTCGCCTATGGTGTTGAGCAGGGTTCCGTCAAGATCGAAAATTACAAGTTTATACATGTCGTGCCTCTTTTGTTCGTTGTGTATTTGTGTATTTCAGATTTTTTTCGCGAATACGAGCTTGTCCTGCGCGCTCAGCGTGATGACCTGCCCGGTGTACAGCAGGAAAGTACCGTTGGGGCGGATTATCGCGAACAGCGATTCGTCCGGCTCCAGCTCGATGTCTCCGGGAATGCTCCCGACGTACTCGGCGGGGGTGTTCATCGTGGTGAATTTCACCGGATTGCGCTCGAGGAAAACCTCGGTCTCGCTGCTGACGTCCTCGATGGCGGCGCATGCGGACTGCACGGTAAGCCTTGTCGGGCAGACGGTGTGTAACCCGAAGCCCTTGAAAACGTCCATCTTGTCCACGTCGGAGATACGCGCGAACACACGCTGCACTCCGAATATCTCCTTAGCCATCTGAGCCGCCATGATGTTCAGGTCGTCGTCCTGGGCGACGGCGCATACCGCGTCGCAGCTTTCTATTCCAGCTTTTCTGAGCACGTTCTGGTCGATGGGAACTCCGGTCGTCGTGAACCCGGAGAAATCCCCCGGGAGCCTGTCGAAGTTCTCCGGGCGGCGGTCGATAACGGAAACGTCGTGGCCGCGCTTGTCGAGAAGCTCCGCAAGCTCGCTGCCGACGCGTCCGCAGCCGATTATCAGTATATTCATGTTAACTCCCTCCTGCGGCGCTACTTTCCAACGCAGAACCGCCTGAATACTTCGTCTATAACTTCATCGCCGGCGCGCTTTCCGGAAAGCTCATACACTGCGTCGAGAGCCTCCTCGAGCATAACGCCTACCGCGTCGGGAGTCACCCCTAGCTGCGCGGCTTCCAGCGCCGAGTTCAGCGCACGGTCGGCGCGGATAATGCAGTCGCGCTGGCGCTCGTTTGCGAGGAATCCTGCGTCCGGGTCGAGCCTGCCGAGATTCAGTTTTTCGCTGACCGCCTTTTCAAGCAGTTTCGCAGGCTCGCCGGAGTTTTCACCAGATTTCGCGGAGATTACTGCCGGGGCTCCAAGCTTAGCTGAAATTTCATTAAGCTCAAGCTTCTGCGGAAGGTCGGATTTGTTCACGACCGCCACGGTCTTAGCCGGGTCGAGAAGCTCCAGAAGCCGCCTGTCCTCGCCGGAAAGCTCCCTTGAGCCGTCGAACACCGCGAGGACTATATCCGCGTTTTCAAGCTTTTTCAGCATGATATCCACGCCGATTTTTTCAACTGCGTCGTCGGTGTCGCGGATACCCGCGCAGTCCGCTACGCGCAGGACTATATCGCCGAGGGCTATCGTTTCCTCGACGATATCCCGGGTGGTTCCCTCAATGTCGGAAACGATGCTCCGCTGCTGACCTGCAAGGCTGTTCATCAGCGTGGATTTCCCGGCGTTGGGCTTGCCGACTATCGCGCAGGAGATACCCTCCCGGAGCATTCGTCCGGCGTCGTAGCCGGAGAGCAGGCAGGCGAACATTCCGCGCACCGCCGAAAGCTTTTCGCAGAGCCATTCCTGAGTTACTACCGGAGTGTCGTCGTCCGGGTAGTCTATCCACGCGGAGATCTGGCTGGATACCTCCATAATGCTGTCGGCGCACTTTTCCATGCGGCGGTAGAGCGCTCCCTCGCGCTGACCGTTGGCGCAGTTAAGGAGCTGGTCTCCCTGGGCGCTGATGATATCCGCTACGGCTTCCGCCTGGGTCAGCGAGAGCTTTCCGTTTAACAGCGCGCGTTTGGTGAACTCCCCGGGAGCCGCCGGCTGCGCTCCCGCCTTCACGCATGCGGAGAGCACGCGGCGGGTGACGTAAATTCCGCCGTGGCAGGATATTTCGGCGGTGTCCTCGCCGGTGTAGCTGTGTGGAGCGCGGTACATCAGCAGCACTCCGTCGTCAAGCTGCTCGTTTCCGTCGAAAATTCGTCCGTATGCCGCGCGGTAGCCCTGCATTTCCCGGACTTCCTTACCGGAGACCGGACGGAATACCTTCGCGGCGATATCTGCGGCGTTTTCCCCGGATATCCTTATAACTGATATTCCTCCCGCGGCGGGAGGAGTCGCTATTGCACAAATCGTTGACATTATTTATTGGTTACTTCTTTCCGAAAAGCTTCGCGAAGAATCCCTTCTTCTGCGGCTTTTCTTCCTTATCGGCGGGAGCTTCCTTCGGCTTGCCGTCGGCTATTTCCTCGTTATCAGTGAAAACGCTGAGCAGCAGCGGCTTGCGCTTGAATTCCTCGCCGGAATCGTTCAGCAGGTAGGTGTAGGTGCGGCTGGGCATGAGCGGCTGGTAATCCTCTAGAATATCGCATTCCAGCAGGGCTTCCAGCTTTTCCGCCATGCGGTCGGGGAGGCTCTCCGCCGCGCCCTGGTAGTATTCCTCGCAGGCGATGTTGTACTCCTCCGCAGGATTGCGCCCTGCGATCTGGGTGAGGTGTATTCCCTCGCGGAGGTACGCGGTGTAGTCGAGGTAGTCGCACCAGAATTCGTTCAGCAGAGCCGCAAGAACGATGTTCTGCTTCTGCTGGAGCTCGTCCTCGCCGAATTTCTCAACAGCCTTCTCCCAGAGGTCGGGGGCGTGCTTCTGCCAGAGGTCGCTGGAGTAGGTGCCGTCAAGCAGGGCGGTGCGCTTCTCAAATGTCATCGCGCGGTGCTTTTCGCCTATCAGCGTGTATTTCATGAGCTTTACGCGCTCGTCGAAGGTATCGCCCTCGGAGATGCGCTGTACGCGCTCCGCTTCCTTCAGCAGAGCCTTGTCCTCGATGGGACCGCTGACGCGCTCTGTGGGGTAGTGCCGTCCGGATACCAGCGACTTCAGACCGCAGCGCTCCATTATCTCGTCGTCGAGGGAGGAGAAAAACCTGCTCTCGCCGACGTCGCCCTGACGGCCGGCTCTGCCGCGGAGCTGCTGCGTTATCCGCGAGGATTCCCGCATAGCCGTAGCTATAACGAGCAGTCCGCCCGCCTTCTCGACCTCCGCTTTCGCGTGGCAGTCCGCGCCGCCGAGCTTGATGTCTACGCCGCGCCCCGCCATGTTGGTGGATATCGTGACCGCTCCCGGCTCTCCGGCGCGGGAGATTATGTCCGCTTCTGCTTCGTCGTTTTTCGCGTTCAGCACAGCGCACTCGATACCGAGTTTGCGCAGTTCATCGGCTAGCTCCTCGGATTCGCCGATGCTCTCCGTGCCGACCAGCACCGGGCGGGATATCCCGTGAGCCTCCCGGATAGCTTCGATGACGGCTTTGCGCTTTTCCGTCTTGTCGAAGTACATCTCGAGCGGGTGGTCTGTGCGCCTGCATGGCAGCCTTGTGGGAATGACCTCGGTGGGGAGCCCGTATATCGTGTCGAATTCCTCCTTGGACTGTATCGCAGTGCCGGTCATTCCGGCGAGTTTCGGGAAAAGCCGCAGGAAGTACTGCAATGCGATATTTCCCATGATACGCCCGCGGGATGTCAGCTTCAGACCGTGCTTCGCTTCGACCGCCGCCTGTAGGTCGCCGGGGAACACGCGTCCCGGAGCGGCTCTGCCGGTGAATTCGTCCACGAGGATAACAGCGCCGTCCCGCAGAATGTAGTCCTTGTCCTCCTGGAGCATGACGCGGGCTTTCAGGCAGGCGCAAATCTTCGCGAGCAGCCCGGTGTTCTCGGCGGCGTAGATATCGCAGGAGAACACGGATTCCGCCTTGTCCGCTCCGGCGTCGGTGAGGTAGACGTTGCGGCTGTCGTCGTCGATGCCGTAATCGTCGTCAGTGAAATCCGCGGTCTTTTCGTAGACCTCGGCGGTGCTTCCGTCGTCCTCAGCGGCGATGTCGCCTGCGATGACCAGCGGAATACGCGCTTCGTCTATCATAATGCTGTCGGCTTCGTCGACTATCGCGAAGTTCAGCTTCTGCGGGAACACCATCTCGGACGGTTCAAAGCATACGAAGTCCCGCAGGTAGTCGAAGCCGGCTTCCTTCGCGGTGAGGTACACGACCTGCTTTGAGTATATCTTCCGGCGGTCGGTGCGGGGAGTATCCGCGGTGATACAGCCCAGGGATACCCCCATGCTGTCGTAGACCGGCTTGGTCCACTCGTAGTCGCGGCGGGCGAGGTAGTCGTTGAATGTAAGTATCATCACCTGACCGCCGGACAGCGCTTCATAGCATGCGGCGAAAACTGCGGAAAATGTCTTGCCCTCGCCGGTCTGCATCTGCACCATGTTGTGCCCGGTGAGCGCCAGCGCCGCGCCTATCTGCTCGGCGTAGGGGGTTATCCCGAGGGATTTTTTCAGCGCAATGTATACCCGGGAGTACACGGCGGTGATGTCGTTACCGCGCGCTCCGCCGTTCTCCGCGAGGGAGATTATTTCATTTATAAGCTTGTTATCCAAAGAGAAGGTCTCCTTTATGTTTTTTATACCGATATCTTTATTATATTACTTATTTTTCTCTCTGTCAACCTTGAAAATTCCGTCAAAGTATGCTATAATAAAAGAGTGTGTATTTATATATAAAAAGCCGGGGATAAAAACCCCCGGAAGAAAGGAACTTTTATGTTAACAAAAGAACAGTTCGACGCAAGGCTTTCCAAGCTCGTCAGAGAGCAGGAGGAACTGCTTGCGCGCCCCAATCCGGCTTCTGATTTCTACAACGGGATCTACACCCGCTACCAGAACCCGGTGCTGACTGCGGCTCACGCTCCCATCATCTGGCGCTACGACCTATCCTACAACGATAACCCCAACCTCATGGAGCGCCTTGGCGTCAACGCCGTGATGAATTCCGGCGCGGTATACCTCAACGGAAAGTACTGCCTGGTAGCACGCGTGGAGGGCGCTGACCGCAAGTCCTTCTTCGCTGTTGCAGAGAGCGACAAGCCTACCGAGGGCTTCCGCTTCCGCGACTATCCCGTTATCCTCCCCGACACCTGCCCCGAGGAGACCAACGTATACGACATGCGCCTCACCCAGCACGAGGACGGCTGGATATACGGCGTGTTCTGCTCCGAGAGCAAGGACAAGGAGAACCCCGACCTCTCCGCGGCTACCGCTCAGGCGGGTATCGTCCGCACCAGGGATCTCGTTACATGGGAGAGACTTCCTAACCTCATCTCCAAGTCTCCGCAGCAGAGAAACGTAGTGCTTCACCCCGAGTTCGTAAACGGCATGTACGCGTTCTACACCCGACCACAGGACGACTTCATCTCCACCGGCTCCGGCGGAGGAGTATGCTTCGCGCTTTGCAAGGACATCACAAATCCGGTGCTCTGCACCGACGAGGTGGTCATCTCTCCGAGAGTTTACCACACCATCACCGAGGTCAAGAACGGCGCCGGCGCTGTTCCGATAAAGACCCCCAAGGGCTGGATACACATTGCCCACGGCGTAAGGAATACTGCGGCTGGCCTGCGCTACGTCATCTACGTATTCGCTACCGACCTCAACGATCCTTCCAAACTCATCGCAAGCCCCTCCGGACTGTTCATCGCGCCCCACGGCATCGAGCGCGTCGGCGACGTTTCCAACGTTGCGTTCACTAACGGAGCCATCGTCCGCGAGGACGGCAGCGTTTATATCTACTACGCTTCCTCCGATACAAGACTGCACGTTGCTTCCACGACCATTGAGCAGCTCATGGACTACACATTCAACACACCGTCCGACCCGCTCCGCTCTGCTGACTGCGTAAAGCAGCGCTGCGAGCTTATCTCCAAGAATCTCTCCGGAGAGCGCAAGGTATGACGGAATACTTCGACCTATACACCGCAGATCGTCGGAAGCTCGGCAGGAAGATCCAGCGCGGGGCGCCGATACCTCACGGTGAGTACCACATCGTGGTGCAGATAATGTCTGTGAACAGCCTGGGTGAGATACTTCTCACCCAGCGTGTTCCGCAGAAAACCAGCGGCGGCAGGTGGGAGTGCAGCGGAGGCTGCGCCGTAAGCGGCGAGACCAGCCGCGAAGCAGCCGTAAGGGAGCTTTTCGAGGAGACCGGAATACGTGCGTTCAGCTCCGAGATAGACCTTGAGTGGACAATGACCACCGACAGCATGCTACGGGATTTCTACATCGTCCATAAGGACGTTCCGCTTGACAGGCTGGTGCTCCAGTCGTCGGAGGTCTGCGCGGCGAAGTGGGTGACCTACGACCGCCTGTGCGATATGGCTGACAACGGTCAGACCACGCGCACCGTGGCAAGGTGGCTTGAGATACGCGGCGACGATATCCGCAGATGTATCGACGAGATACGCCGCAGCGCCAGGGCCGGCGCGCCGAGAATGGCGTGACCGCTCCGCCGGGCGCGTGAACTTTGAGGAGAAATCATGAAAATAATCATAGTCGGCGGCGGCAAGGTGGGATTCTACCTTGCGCAGACCCTGAGTGCGCAGGGTCACGAGGCCGCCATAATCGAGCAGGACAGGGAACTGTGCCGTATGATCGCGAACCAGCTCGATATTTCCATTTGCACCGGCGACGGAACTTCCCAGGACGTCCTGCGTGAAGCCGGCGCTGAACGTGCCGATGTGGTCTGCGCCGTGACTGGAAAGGACGAGAGCAACCTCGTCTGCTGCCAGACCGCAAAGAAGGTTTTCGACGTGAAAAAGACCGTCGCAAAGGTGAACAACCCGAACAATGTCGCGGCGCTCCGTACGCTTGGGGTGGACACGGTCGTGTCCTCCACGGATAACATCATCGAGCACCTGGAGCGCGAGGTGGATATCTCAGCG
Source organism: Oscillospiraceae bacterium (assembly GCA_003531585.1). GTDB lineage: Bacteria > Bacillota > Clostridia > Oscillospirales > Ruminococcaceae > CAG-115. Next base: position 34,772 of record DQFX01000038.1, read on the forward strand.
ATGAAGGAGCTTATACCCCTCGACGGCGGCGATGCCTCCTTGCAGGAGATAACCCTCCCGGAGGACAGCGAGCTTGCCGGAAAGAGCCTGATGGAACTTTCTCTGCCGCAGACCTGCAACGTGGTCTGCATCAGCCGCGGCGGCCATACGCTCATACCCCGCGGACAGACAAGGCTCCACGGCGGCGACGTGCTGCTGGTGGTGACTCTCAGGCATGGCGTGCGCGACCTGCGCAAGGCTCTCAGGATAAAGGATTAATTAAGGCGGCACCGCGGGTTTTCGCGGCACTGCCCCGACAAGGACATAATGATGGAAGAAAAGAACCTCCGCAGAAGCTCCGAAAATATCAATACCGCAGATACCGCAGCAACGGACGCGTCCGTAAAGCCTGCCAGGTCTGCAAGGTCGTCTGGTTCTGCCAGATCCGCAAAAGCGGATAAGACGGTTAAGACCGCGAAATCAGCAAAGACGGCAAAGGCAGAGAAGGCAGAGAGCGCCCAGACCTCACAGACCGCGAAGAAACCGGCTCCCCGCCGCACAAAGAAGCAGCAGGGGGACGTGATATTCGCGCTTGATATCGGAACCCGCACCGTTGTCGGAGTGCTTGCGGAAAAGACCGCAGACTCCTACAGGCTGATTGACATGCAGACGCAGGCTCACGAGAGCCGCTCCATGACCGACGGTCAGATCGAGGACATCGACGCGGTCGCTGCGGTGGTGAGATCCGTCAGGACTGCGCTGGAGCGGAGACAGTCCATAAAGCTTCAGCGGGTATGCATTGCCGCCGCCGGACGCGCGCTGAAAACCCTCCGGCACAGGAGCAGCTGCGATGTTTCCGGGCTGAAGTCGATAACCGCCGAGGATATCCGCGCCGCCGAGCTTGAGGCTGTCCGCTCCGCTGAGGAGGAATTCACCGGCAGCGGAGGAAATTCGTTCTACTGCGTGGGTCACAGCGTGATCTCACTGGAGCTGGACGGCTACAAAGTTTCAAAGCCGGAGGGACACAGAGGCAGCGAGCTTGTTACGGAGGTCATTGCGGCATTCCTTCCCGCGTATGTGGTGGAGAGCCTCTGTGCCGCCGTCGACGAGGCGGGTCTTGAGACCGCCGGGCTTACCCTGGAGCCTATCGCGGCGATAAACGCGGTGGTTCCGAAGGAATTGAGGCTCATCAACATTGCGATGTGCGATATCGGCGCGGGAACTTCCGACGTTGCCGCTTCAAGGGACGGCAGCATAGTCGCCTACGGAATGGCTACGATAGCCGGCGACGAAATGACCGAATCGCTGATGAAGCAGCTTCTCGTTGAGTTCAACGAAGCGGAGCGCATCAAGACCTGCACCGACCCGCAGACCGAGTACACGGATATTCTTTTCAACCACCGCACTATAACCCGGGAGGAAGTCGCACGGCTGCTGCTTCCGGCGGAAAAGGAGCTTGCGGATACCGTCTGCTCCGAGATACTCCGGGCGAACGGAACGGCTCCGCAGGCGGTGTTCCTGGTCGGCGGCGGAAGCCTGCTGCCGGGTCTGCCGGAGCTTGTCGCTGACGGTCTGGGTCTTGACCGCAGCAGGGTAGCCGTAGGCTCCCGGGAGATGATACGCGGCGTGACCGCGCCGAAAACGCTGCACATCGGCACGGAGCATGCAACTCCCGTCGGCATTGCAATGACCGCTTCCGAGGGCGTGAAGTACGACTTCACCACCATCACGCTGAACGGCAGGAAGATACGCGCCCTGGATACCCGCAGGCTCACCGTGTTCGAGCTTTGCAATATCGGCGGCATAAAGCCGGAGCAGCTCATGGCGAGGTCGGGGAAGGCGCTCAGCTTTACTCTGAACGGCGAGCGCGTCACGCTGCGCGGCACGGCGAGCGTTCCGGCGGAGATATCCCTCAACGGCAGGGAATGCTCCCTTAACGCGCCGGTGCGCAAGGGCGACGAGGTGAACGTAGTTCCCGCAAAGCCCGGCGAGGACGCCGCAGCGCTCCTTTCCGACTACTTTGAGCTTTCCGGGCTGTTCACCGCGGAGGTCTCGCTGGACGGAAGGCGCGTCCGGGCGGGTGAGTACCTTGTGGTGAACGATATTCCGACTACCTCGGACGCGGACATCGAAAACGGCGCTGTTATCACGCTGCAGAAGCGCGGAACGCTCCGCAGCCTGCTTTCCGCAGAGGGTATACCGGAGGAAAAGCTTGATACGGCGCGTCTAAACGGCGCGGAGGTCTCCACGGAAACGCGGCTCTCCAACGACGATGTGATAACCTTCGTTCAGCCGCAGCCTGCGGAAACTGTCGAAGAACAGGCTTCGGAAGTTTCCGGGGTCCAGGAAACCGCGCAGAACGTGGAAGAAGCTCCGGCGGAAAACGCTGAAATTTCAGAAAACGCTGAAAAAACGGAAACTGCGCCGGGATCACAGCCGGAGCAGTCCGGAGAATCGGGTATCCCGATAGTGTTCAACGGGGAGCGAGTATTGTTCCCGACTCAGCCGGGCGTAAAGCCTATTTTCCTTGATATCCTCGCGGCGTTCGCGGACGACCCGACGGCGCTGCTCTCAAGGTGCGAAACAGTCACGATAAACGGCAGGACGGCGCGTATCAGCGAACCGATCTCCCCTAACGACGAAATAATCATCAGGTGATAGAATGAAGTACAAGAGGATAGCGGCTCTTGCCGCTGCCGCAGCGCTGCTTACCGGCTGCGCGGAGATACCCGACAGAAATATGTCAGCGCAGACCTCCGCGGGAACCGCCGAGGCTTCCGGCACCGCCGACACAGCCGAGGTTTTCGACGAGATACCCGCGAAGCAGTACCCCTTAGAGAACAGCGATTTCGCAGTGAAGCTCAACGCCGAGGGCGGGACATTCACGGGCAATGTCCGCACCGACGGCGACCATGACGGCAAAGGTTACATAGTCCTCGACGAGGGAATGAAGCTCCAGCACATCGTCTCCGTAGACGCATCCCAGCACTACCGGATATCCATTGCGGCGCATTCCTACAGCGGCGCGGTGGTACGGCTCAAGACGGTCAACGAGACGGTGGGCGCGTATTATATTCCGGCTTCCGAATCGCCGGAGTTCACCATGTTCGCGGTGGACAGCGTGTACCTCTCGGCGGGTCCGGATATCCTCACTTTCGAGGTGATACAGGGAAGCGCCGCGCTGGATTATATCCTTGTGGAAAGCTCCTCCGTGCCGGAGAATTCATGCTATTACGTGTCGGGCTCCTGCGTTGGCAGCTCGACCTCCGTTGTGACGCTCGGGCTGAAGAAGTTCCTTGCCGATAACTACGGAAAGCGGATTATTGCGGGGCAGACGGTAACTCCCGGCTCCAACGCCGAGATAGACGCCATCACCCGCGAAACCGGAAGAACTCCCGCAATGCGCACCGGCGACCTGATGTTCTGCACCCCGTCGAAGTATGAAGGCACGAAGGAGTACGCCGATAACGAGGTCGCCGCCGCGCTGGAGTGGGGCAGAAACGGCGGGATAGTTTCCTTCGGGTGGCACTGGTATGCGCCGGAGGGGAAGTCGGATTACTACGCTGATACGAGCACGTTCGTACTCGGCGACGCGGTGACTGACCGCGACATTTCGATGGCGGACGACGAGGAGCTGAAAACTCTCCAGGAAAGCGGGCTTATCTCCGAACAGACGGTGCTTCTGCTGAAGGATATCGACGCGGCTGCGGAGGTTCTCGACAAATTCCGCGGCGAGAATATCCCGGTAATATTTCAGCCGATACCCGACGGCGACAGCAGCATGTACTGGTGGGGCGGCAGCGCGGAAAATTACAATTGGCTTTGGAAGCTGATGTTCCAGCGCATGGACAAGTACCACGGGCTGAACAACCTTATATGGGTGTGGAACGGCAGCAGCGAGGATTATTTCCCGGGCGAGGATTACTGCGACGTTATCGGGCAGAGCTTCTATGAGAACAGCCCGTCGCCGTTTGCGGGGAGGTTCTCGGCGCTTGCGGGCATGACGGACGTTCCGAAGCTGCTTGCGGTGACGAACTGCGACAGGCTCCCATCGCCGGACTACATGCGCCGCGACAGCGCAATGTGGTCCTGGTTCTCGGCGGGCAGCGGAAACTGCATGATAACCAACAATGGGGAGCTTTCCGAAAAATACACGAGCTGGCAGAACCTCCACGATATCTATAACAGCGAGCTGTGCGTGACCCTCGACGAACTTCCGGACTTCGAAGAATACGCATTTCAGGAGGAGTAAGTAAATTCGGAATTCGGAATGCGGAATTCGGAATTATGGTGCGCGCTTCGCGCGTTATTTCAATTTGCAGAAAGCCGAACAGCGGTAAAAAAGCGCAGGTACATGTCGGCTTCAATCAATTGAAATGTATCGCGAGGCGATACATTAATTCCGAATTCCTAATTCAGAATTCCGAATTAAATAAAGCCGGGTCGGTTCTTTAAAAGAGCCGACCCTTTATATTATAGTGCCCGAACTATCAGGAGATCGTGATGCCGGAGATGTAGAACGCGAACGGCTTGCCCTCCGTGCCAGCCTTCGGAACTATCTTCAGCGTGTGCTTGCCGGTATCCATGAAGCTCTTGACCTGAGCGAACTGGACGTAGTTGCCCCAGCCGCCGGTGAAGTCAGCGTCGATGGTTGCCACAAGCTCGTCGTCTACGTATACGTCAGCCTTGCCCGCGTTGCTGGTGAGCTTCGCGTAAAGCAGACCGATATTCTGCGCCTCGACTTCGATAACGAACGCGTCGTCGTCAGTTATCTCAGCGTCGGCGGGAAGCTTTGCGATCCAGGGGTTCTTGAAGCCGCCGAAATCCATCGCCTTCATCTCGAATGCGCCGGTGGAAACAGGCTGAGCCTCGTCTGTGGTGAGAAGCACGGCATTTTCGTACTTCGCGCCGTCGTCGCCTGCGGGTGCAAGCTCAGGATCTGCGTCGTCGATGCTGTCGAGGTTGTCGGTAACGTACTGGAGGTAGGTAGTCAGCATTGCGCTGAGTATAGCGTGTCCGGACATGTTCGGGTGGATATTGTCGCCGGAAATGTCAGACCACTGAACGTCGTTTGTGTTCAGGAAGTTCAGCATTGCGTCGTGGTAGGATACGAACGGCACGGAGTACTTTTCGGTAACTTCGCCGTGGCATTCCTGCACGCTGGTGCCGTTGTCCTGGGTCATCGCTATGCAGATGATGCCAGGGTTGCTGGAGTGCTTCCAGATCTTGCGGATAAGTCCCTCGTAGGTCAGCTTGTTGATCGCGTTGTTCTGGGATTCGTCGTTTACAGAGAAGTCGATGAATACCAGGTCGGGGTCGTGGCTCAGCACCTGGGCGTCGCAGCGGTGAACGCCTATGTAGGAGCCGGTCGCGCCGATTCCCGCGTTGACGTAGTTCACCTTTGCGTCGGGGTACTGGTTTTCGATCCACTTGGTGGTGAGAGCCGCGTAGCAGTTCTCGTTGTCGGCGCCGGTTCCCTGGGTTATCGAACCGCCGAGGTACGCTATGGTGACTACCTCGCCTGCCTGGAGCTTTTTTATTACCTTCGCTATGCGCGCGGGATTGCCCTGGGTGTACATCAGCAGCGGGAGCATGTCCTCAGCCGCCTTGTCTGCGGTCTGCTGGTCAAGTCCGAGTTTGTCCTGGATCGCCGCGGACAGCAGGTCGGGCTTCATTGCAACGGGAAGCGCGGAAGAGTCGGAAGCGTCAGAAGCGCTGGAATCTGCGGTAGAAACTGTGCTGTCTGCGGTATCCGCGCTGTTTGAGTTATCGGCGGAGCTGTCAGCCGCAGAGGTCTGCTGGCTGTCGGAATCAGCGGAGTTTGCGGAGCTGTTTCCTCCGGAGCACCCAGCCATGCTGAGCACTATTGCTCCTGCCATGATTATTGCGAGGAACTTTTTCATAATAGATTCTCCTTAAATTAAGTAATACGCTTATAAATTAAGTAACATTTAGCTTACTATTAGTATTATACACCTAAAAAAATTAGTTGTCAATAGGTCAGGTCGTAGAAATTACACAATTTGAACTAGCTGCGACGAAACGCGGCGAGTTCCGTTTATATGAGTGAAGATCTTCACAGAAAAGGAGGTGCCTGTGTGAACGACGAGGAAATAATAAAGCTGTTCGAGGCGCGGGATGAAAAGGGGATATCCGCCGCCGGGGAGCGCTACGGAAAGCTCCTGCGCAGCGTTGCGAGGGGGATACTCCGCAGCGAGCAGGACGCTGAGGAATGCGAAAGCGAAGCGCTGCTGCGCGCCTGGAACTCGATACCTCCCGCCAGACCGGAGCGCCTGTGCGCCTATCTTTGCAGGATAGCAAGGCGGCTGGCTCTGGACAGGTACGACTACAACAACGCGGACAAGCGCCGTGCGGAAACGCTCCCGATAGAGGAGCTTGCGGAGTATATAGGCGGCTCCGGGGACGCGGCGGACAGGCTCTCCGAGCGGGAGCTTACCGGTCTGCTGAACGGATTCCTCCGCGGGCAGGATAAGACCACGAGGGTGATTTTCATGCGGCGGTTCTGGTTCGGAGATACCACCGCCGGTATAGCTGAGCGGCTTCACGTCAGCGAAAGCATGGTGAAGTCGCGAATTTCCCGCACTCTGAAGAAGCTGCGGGAGTACCTCAGGAAGGAGGGCTACGATCTATGAAAGACATAAAAAAGCTTAACAGCGCTCTAAACGACATCGACGAGCGCCTTATAGAAGAAGCCGCTCAGGGGGGCAGGGCGCGTTCCGTGCCGGGCTGGGTAAAGTACGGCGCGGTGATCGCGGGCGGCGCGGCGGCTGTTATCGCCGTGTGCATATTTACGTCCGGCGGCGGTTCCAGGGGAGTCGACCTTATAGCGCAGAGCGGCTCGCAGACTCAGTACTCTGCGGCTGACTTTACCTCTGCGGAGGAAATGAAGGTCTCCGCTTACTACGACTGCTGGTCGGCAGGGCTGATGTTCAATACCGACGACAGCACATTCACGCTGTTTCCGTGCGACGTGTTCGATTCAACGCCCGTCGGGACTTACACGGTAAGCGGAAGATACATTTCGCTGTACTTCACGCAGCTTGACGATGTGAAATACCGCGGCAGACTGAGCGGGGACGGCAAAGAGATAACGATAGTGAATCCGGACGAGCTGCTGTATAGCTGGGTGCTCCTGGCGGACAGCGGCTCGGAAAAGATAATCGCTGAAAACGGCGGCGAGTATCCCGAAATAGTATTCAGATGGAGCAGCGGCGGGGTGATAGCATGCGGAACGTCTGAAACAACGCGTGAAGAAACTGCGGAATCCGTCATTGACGAATGGTCCCCTGAAGAAGCGAACGAGATGATAAGGGGCATTCTCACCGAGGACGACGAGGAGCAGGCGCTCCTGAGCCAAATTGAACAGGTGCAGGAGGAAACGAAAGCGCTTCAGGATGACTTTGACAGGCTGTCCGGAGCCGCAGGAACGGCAGAGTCCGAATCGCTCTCCGGGGATATTGAGGAGCTTGACAGAGTCATTGGCGAAAAAGTACAGCAAAGCAGAGAACTTAGCGGCATGCTTGACAGCTACCGCGCTGACCGTTCAGAACGCATCATGCGTGCATTAGTGAGCGGTAATGACCCGCTGAGCATTGATAACGTAAGAGTAACGGCGTACAGCGGCTATGATGAGTGGACGGGCGGAAATCATTACGGTATCGACCTGACCAGCCCGTATATGACGGAGGAAACGGAGATAACCGCTTTCCTGGACGGCACTGTGATTAAGGCTGCGGACAGCGGCTGGAACCTCGGCTTAGGGAAGTACGTCGTGATAGACCACGGCAGCGGAATAAGTACGGTATACGCCAGCCTGGGCAGCGTGGATGTCAGCGAGGGGCAGGAGGTCAGCGCCGGAGATACGATAGCCAGAGCCGGCATGACGGGCCGCAGCACAGGGATACACCTGCACTTTGAGATTCGCGAAAACGGCGAGCCGAGCAAGCTGATGAACTCCTACGGGAAAGTGAAGCTCTGCTGGGTGGTCGGCGGAGACGGCGGTCTTATCTCTGAGGTGATGGACGGCTACGGCGGATACTACGGTCATAAGGGCATAGACATCACGGCGGAGCGCGGAACTCCGGTACTTGCCGCCGCAGATGGGAAGGTCTATACTGCCGAGTGGACCGTCGGCTACGGAAAATGCGTGATGATAGACCACGACGGGTACGTCACGGTTTACGGTCATCTTGACGATATCTATGTATCCGACGGGGAGAAAGTAAACAGGGGCGACGCTATCGGAACGATAGGAAGCACCGGGTATATTACAGGCACGGCGCTTCATTTCGAGGTGCGCTTCGGGGATACTGACGAATATGTGTGTATCAATCCGCTGAGTATGCTCCCGGAGCATGCGCGGACTTCCTACTGCATTGAGGAATCGTGAACGTCGGAATCTACTGCGGGATAAAAAAGAGCAGAGCTGCAAAATGCGGCTCTGCTTTTCGTTATTCGCTGATAAAGCTGATGATTTTTTCGGAGGTCTGCCTTATCTGTTCAGCCAGGCTCCGAAGCCGGAATGAACACCAGGTTTCCGTCCGGCTGCTCGACCGTTACCCGGCTGTCCGATACCAGCGCGTCGGCAGAGGAGCTGTCGGAATGGTAGTAGTCGGCGGTGTAGATGAAGAACGCCGCAGCCACAATAGTTATCACGGCAAGAACTGCAATAAGTAATTGCAGTCTTGTCCTTTTGGGTTTTCCTGTCATTTTGTGTCCTCGCTTTTGCTCATAGCGTATTGTAATTAATAATAGTATATTCAGCGGAATATGTGGATCGCGCCTATAGCATATTTGCCGCGGAGTGTAAATAGATGGGTAAGCCGCATAACTGATTTGAGGAGTTTTTCAGCGAGCAGGTCACAGAACAGGAGTTTTCTCTTGACACGCCTTTAGATGTACAGTATAATTGTTGTAAACAACTGGTCACCTCTAAAAACCTTGTT
>DQFX01000038.1:44000-69728 GCA_003531585.1 Oscillospiraceae bacterium
ATTCGGCGCACTCTACCCATTTTCACTTTTCAAACCGGTTTTTAGAGGTTCCCAACTAAAAACTCGATGATGAATCCGGAGGGACTGCCGGATTTGTTTCAAGAGATTTAATAAATTTTTAGAATAGTGCAAAAAAATGCCTTCTGGCTTGCTTTATGAGTAAAGGACAATACCGAAAACGGCTGTAAGGTGTTGCCACTAAGGACAAGGAGGTCACTGATGTGCTGATAATCACGAGCGACAATTTCTCTCAATATTACCGGGAACACATTCAGACAGTGTATCGGATAGCGCTTGGAATCATACGTATACCCGAGGAAGCCGAGGATATAGCCGCGGACTGCTTCACGGCAATGATAAACAAGGCGGAATTCAACGATGAGAACCATCTGAAGGCTTGGCTTATAATCACTGCCGAACACAAGGCGCTGAACGTGGCGAAGTCCGCGCGAATGAAAAGAACAGTGCCGCTGGATTCGCTCCCCGAGCATTCTGCGGAGCCGTGCGGGCGCAAACAGGAGCTCCGTGAAATGGTTCTGGGACTTCCGGACAAGCTGAAAACTGTAACGTACCTTTACTACTACGAAGATATCCCGGTCAGCGACATCGCGGCGGCGGTCGGGATAAGCGAAAACAACGTATACCGGCGGCTTGCGCAGGCGCGGAAACTGCTTAAACTTGCATTAAAGGAGGGAGAGATATGACAAAGCAGGAGCTTATAAATACATACGATTCCATGTCTATGCCGGAAGAGCATGTCGAAGCCATCGAAGCAAGGCTTAAAAAGCTCTACGATAACCCTTCCCCCTCTTCAGCGCCCGAAGTCCCGGAGGAATCCACCAGGGAATACAAGTTTGACAGAAAGAAGCCGTCCGCTGTAAAGGCTGCTGTGATCTCTATTTCTGCTGCGGCAGCGGCTGTGCTTCTGGTGTTCGGCGGAAGGTACCTGATAAATGGACTTCCGATATCCTCTGATCCTCCGCTTGACGCCGAAACTGAAGAAACTTCGGAACCGCCCTATGACACGGAGGAGATACGCTTTGAAAGCGCGGACGACATTCCCGGGTACGAGCGCGCTGGATGTTACGACGAATACGAGCATTCCCTGATCCCTGGCGCGGACAGCGGCAAGGCGGGTCCCCTATTCACTCAGCGGCTGCGCGATGGGAAGCCGGTTTCAGTCGTGCGCATAAAGATCACTTCCGCGAACTCCTGGGACGAAATGAATTACACCGAATACCACGCGGTAATTACAGAGTGCCTTTCCGGAAAGCAGCTTAACCTGAATATTTCAAATGAGGTAACTTTCCGGCTTGGAAGCACGCATTCTGAACAGATTATCGGCGAGCCTTCCCTTGCCGCGGGCGACGAGCTTATTGCAGCCGCAGCCGAGGACGGCGGTGAGAAATCCCTTGTTGATCCCGAAGAGCTGCTGTTCGAGTGTTTCACGGTCAAGGGACGGAATTTCGCGGCGCAGCGGCATTGGTATTGGCTCGACCTTGCGGATAACGCCTTTAACCATCAGCACGGAGATATCCGCCGTCCCACCACTGTAACCGATGATCCGGTTTCTTACTACGGCGTTTATGAGCAGGGCGAGCTTGCCGCAGCGCTGGAGAAACTGGTGCTTGCCTCGGACGAAGCGCTTTCACTCGGCACAGAGCCGCTTCCAGGCCTGTACAGCGATTTCACGCTTGATTTCGGGCTTATCGAGCCGTTCTGCTATTACTGGTTTGATGAAAACAACGAGCTTATCAGCATCGACGCGCGGGAAGACATTTTCGGAAACGTCCACGGTCTGGACGACGAGGACGTTCCCGACGTGTACTGCGCTGGCTTCTGCGAGGACGAACTCGGCTGGTATATGCAGGCTTCCAATAGGAACGGCGGCGACAGCATGTACTGGATACCAAAAAATGATCCGGAGCATATGTACCGATATGATTTCGGCAGCGACAGTTCGCATACAAGAAGCGATTACTCCGAGCGCTATATTAGGCAGGGGAAGGGCGACTGGTCGTTCTCCGACCCGAACAACGACGGCAGTTTTTACGCTTCCGCACAGCAGATAAGCGGCAGGCAGCCGGTCGAAAACTATGTCGGGAAGATATCCTGGCTCGGCAAGGAAAAGCTCTGCGCTGATCACGGAGAGAGCTGGGCGGCGGAGTTCAACAAGTGGTACGACTGCGGCGAAACCATTGAAATGGACGGGTTCAGCTATACCCGCAGGCTGCTGATGGGCGCAGGCGGCGGGAAATCTCCATATTATTACGGCGTGGGTGACGTCTGGCTCATCGACCACACCGACACAAGAATAGTCGCGGCGTTCCGCTTTACCGCCGATGATGATGTCAGCAATCATGCTGCTGCGCGGTATTTTATCCTCACTGCGGAATACCAGAACGGAACATGGCAGGAAAGCTGGCAGGAGCGTACAAATATCGACGCAATGATGATGCAGGGAGTTATCGCGCCTGCAAATTTCAGCTCCGGATACCGCGACGAGCGGTTCGCGTGGGGTACGGACTACTATGCTGCGCTGATAACCACAGGTTCTGACCTGTTTAGCTATGACCGGGCAACTGATGAATACTACCTGATAAATTCCTACGAGTACTCGCGTTATCTACAGATCGACGATGTGCTGTATATTATCGGGCAGGAGCCCGACAGCAGCGGAATGTACCTTTCGGCTTATCAGGTAGGTTCGGGAGAGCTTTCGTTCCAGAGCCCGTATATAGCGGGAAGTTCAGCAAAGGAGTTCTTCCTTTCGCCGGACAAGAAATACATTATGATAGTAACAGCCGATGGCGATGGGCAGGAGCGGCTTTATGTCTGCGACCGGTATACGGCCGAGTTTGCGGCAGCAGCTGTGAATACCTCCGGTGAAACGCAGTTCGCGCTGGACGACAGCGGATTCACTATAACGAAAGACGGCATGAAACAGCGTACCGACTATGATTTTGAAAGCCTCGACGGAGGGCAGGGAGGTTCATCAGGCATACCGTCCGATGGTGAAAGCGGCTGCATTCTTGTAACCTCCCCGTACATAAACCGCGGTGAAATGCAGACCACTTTCGTTGAAAGCTCGCTGTATTACTACGATACGGCTGAGAAAAAATACAGTCTGCTGATTAAAGGAAATTTCAAGGCGGGCGTCGAGGACGGAAAAACCGTCTACGTGGTAATGGACGCAGGTCAGGGATACTGCGTTTACAGCGCAGAAAACGGAGATTGCCGGACGCTCGTGGACAGCGCATTCTTTGAGCTTCATGAAGTTCCGTCCGATAATTTCACAGTTGAGGTGCGTTCAGGCAGAAATCTTGCTATGATATTTGAGGACGCTAATAATACAGTCTGGCAGTTCGATAAGTACACCGGAAAGTTCATCACGGGCGAAACGCCCGCCGGTGAGGATCCTCTGCTTACGGAAAACGCCCCGGCTGAGGGCGGGGCGTACTACGATGATGTGTTCAAAGAATTTAACATGAATCCTTCCATCACAGGGTATTCTTCCTATGAGGATCTGATCGGCCTTCTGAAGGAAGCGGAGACGCACTACGGCTCAAAAGCGCAGTTTGATCTGTGCCGTACGGTGCTCGTCCTGCCGCAGAAGGAGGCGCGGAAGTATGTTGGATCTTCTGGCGATAGAACTGTCTACGAGGTTCAGATAATAGAAAATCTGATAACCGGGGAACAGCTTGACAAAACTGTAATGCTTGTTATGACGATGGGTTCGCCGGAGATTCAGGAAAAGGGCGACCCTATCTACGCGCCGGGCGAGCTTTTCACCTGCGCAATGCTTGAGGACTCTGAGAAAGGCTGCATGCAGGCGGTTTACGGTTATCGCTACGATGTTCGGCTTGACGGAAACAACAGAATAGCATATTCCCGCCGGAATCTGGAGCTTGACGGCCTGGCTCTCGCAGATTCGCAGGATATATCGGTAAGCGCAGTGACGAGCACCTCAAAGAACCCTGCTGTATATTCTCAGCGTCTGCCGCTTTCGTCGGTTGCGGATTTTGTGACAGGAGAATGGTCAAAAAATGGGATAGGATAGAGATTATCCACATATTAAATGCTGAAGCGGGGCTGGAAACAGTCCCGCTTCTTTATGTAATGAGTCGTTACCGGGTTGTTATCCGCAGCTAAGTCAAAGATCAGCCTTATCAAAGATCAGCCTTATAATAGGAGATCAACCCGAGATTTTTCGGTTTTTGCGTTCGGCTCAATGGAGCCTCGTCTTAGTCGAAAAAGCAAAAACGCCAGTCCCACTCCGGGACTGGCGAGAAAATATCGGTACGGTTTCCGCTGATAAATCAGCGGAAACGACTGGCACCCCTTGTAGGAATCGAACCTACAACTGCCCCTTAGGAGGGGGCTGTTATATCCATTTAACTAAAGAGGCATTCAACACTTAAATAGTATATCACAAACCGCGAGGTAATTCAAGGGCAAACAGTAAATTTGGCTATTCTGCATAAAATTCCCGGAGATTTTTGTTGATAATCAAGAATACTATGCATTTAGAGGTGAATAATACATCACAAAACGATCAAAAAAATATAAGAGGGATCCATGATTAGGTAATTTGCTTAATTGGGGTAAAACCGCATTGCAATAGGGTTTGTTGAGTGCCGAATTTAAGCGGTTACAAACCGTTAACAATTGTGAATAAAAAATGACGAAAGATTTATACAAATTGCACATTGACGAAAAGCCCCCGAAAATGTTATATTGTATTACAAGGATATCTGTGTCCCGATGCACAGTGTATGCCTTGAACGGTTTTCCCGCCGGGTAATGCTCCGGCAGGTAAAGTTTTTAATAAGGAGGATCATTCTAATGAAGATCACAAAGATTCTTTCCGCAGTAGCTGCAGCAGCAGTAGCAACAGCCGCTGTCTCCGCAACTGCAGGCGCAACCCTTACCATTCCTACTGGAATCAATACCGGTCTGTCTGCGACAACAGGCATGTGGATGGTAGCTCTTTACAACTCCCCTGATGAGACAACAGGCAACCCTGGCATTGACTACGGCATCGACCTTACTTCTATTGCTTCCATCTCCGTAACGGTTACTCCCTCCGATCCTGACTGGTGGGACGGCACGTTCGGCGGCGGAATCATCACTTCCTGCGGCCCTGCTTCCGCTACTCCCGCAGACCACAACTGGCCTTCCAACGAGTTCTGGGGAGTTCTCGACGAGGATCTCGGCCTTGAGACTCTCGCTACTGACAAGCCCGTTCAGTTCGTTAAGACCGGCGACCTGACTTACACCGGCACCGTTACTCTCGACGACAGCAACTGCATCTATGATGTAGCTTCCATTGAGGGCGGCTACGCTCAGGTTGGTATCCAGGAGTGGGGCGCTACAATGCTCGACATGACCGTTACCGATCTTACCTGCTATGACGCTGCCGGCAATGTTATCATTTCCTTCGACGGCGCAGGCTATGTAGATTCCGATAACGCTGCTCAGGCTCCCGCTGCTGACGACAACACCGCAGCTACAGTTGACGCTGAGGCTCCCGCAGACACCACTGCTCCCGCAGACACCGCTGCCACCACCGAGAAGGGCTCTCCTGACACCGGCGTTGAGGGTATCGCAGCTGCTGCAGGCGTTGCAGTAGTAGCAGCCGGCGCAGTTCTCCTCTCCAAGAAGAGAAAGTAATTTGATTCGTTTGTTGCCTGTTTCGGCAGGGTACATATTATTTTAAGGAGGATCATTCCTATGAAGATCACAAAGATTCTTTCCGCAGCAGCTGCAGCAGTTGTAGCTGTATCTGCAGTAGCAGTTAGCGCAAGCGCAGACTTCCGCCCCGTTACCGGCGGCGCTGAGTACTGCCTCGCAGACGGTACCGGCAACTACGGTATCTGCCTGTTCTCCGACGGCACCAACAAGGATAACGTTCCCGCAATGTCCGTTGATATCGACCTCTCCCAGGTTACTCACGTTGCTTTCACCTTCGATGTAATCGACGACGCTGACAACCGCGACTGGTGGGACGGCATGGGCGGCGGCGCTATCGTTGTTTCCGCACACTCCGACAAGACCACCGAGGACGCAGATCTGTACAACAAGTACAACTGGGCAACTGCTGGCAACTTCTGGGGCGTTATCGACGAGGATCTCGGCCTTGAGACCCGCGACGATACTCAGGGTATCCTCGCTGAGAAGGTTGGCGACTACACCTACAAGATCGAGGCTGACGTTATCAACCCTGTTGCTAACGGCGACATCGGCAACCTCTCCCTCTACAGAATCTTCATGCAGGTATGGAGCTTCACAATGTCTGATATCGAAGTTGTAAAGACCGAGCTGTCCGACGCTAACGGCAACGTTCTCGCTACATTCGACGCTCTTGGCAACGTAACCTACGGTGCAGGCGCTGCCGCTGACGAGACTCCCGCTGCTGATGACAACACCGCTGCTGACGCTGCTACAGTAGACGCTGAGGCTCCTGCAGCTACTACCACCACCACCGAGAAGGGCTCTCCTGACACCGGCGTTGAGGGTATCGCTGCTGTTGCTGGCGTAGCTGTTGTAGCTGCTGGCGCAGTTGTTCTCTCCAAGAAGAGAAAGTAATTCACTTACATAGTGAAAAAAGAAAATTTCAGATTTTTTTAAAAAAAGCTGAAACTTTTCTTCAAAGTTCCGTGACTACCGTAGTGCAAAAGGTCAATGAGGAAAAATTAAAAAACTTTTTAAAAGTTTTTGAAACTTTTTCGAGTTCGCCGCCGACTACGGTGGTGAGCGGAAATTGATCCGTTTAACACATCCGAGTGCCCGATAACTCAGAGATGTTTTAAAAAACAATAACTAGGAGGACTATTATGTTAAGAAGAAGAATTCTTGCTTCTGCTATGGCATCTGTAATGGCTATTGGTTCCGTTGCAGTTGTAGCTTCCGCAGAAGACACAGCCGCTGCTACCAAGCAGGTTAAGACAAAGGCTGACCTCGAGGCTCTGGTAAAGAGCTACGATTCTTTCCGCGCTAAGGAAATCAACGACTACGGTTCTATGTCTGGCGAGAAGTTCCTGGACGCTCTTGAGTATGCTGACAATGTTATCAACGACAGCGCTTCTACTGTTGATGATTACACTGTAGCTTACCAGATGGTAACAGCAACTTACAACTCTCTGAAGATCTACACCACAGAAGAGCTCGCTACCCTCATCAAGGCTAACAAGTCTAAGTATGACTCCAACAACATCCTCAACGATGAGCTGAACGACAACCTGTATGATGGCGACAAGTGGACAACATTCGTAAACGAGTACGAGAGTGCAGAGGACGTTCTTGATTCCAAGGATTCCCGCATCATCTCTGACGCTTACGAGAGCCTGACTGAAGCAGCTGCTAACCTCGGTGGTCTTACCGTTGTTACAAAGGCTCAGTTCAGAACCGCTCTGAAGAACTACGAGACCCAGAAGCAGAACATCTACATGTATGATACATGGAGAAGAGGTACTGTAAGCGGCGATCTCGGCGGCGTTGATGATTCCTGGAAGTTCAGCGTAAACACTTCCTACGGCGCTCTCTACAGCGTAATCACTAATGATGAGACCGACTTCTACACCATGTACGATGAGTTCGATTCTTACAAGAACGTAAGCAAGACAAGTAAGGAAGACATCGTAAAGGCATATAAGAAGGCATCTTCTTATGCAACAATCCTCGGTGCTTGGGCTCCTGATGACACTGCAA
This sequence comes from Oscillospiraceae bacterium, assembly GCA_003531585.1. Lineage (GTDB taxonomy): Bacteria > Bacillota > Clostridia > Oscillospirales > Ruminococcaceae > CAG-115. The sequence continues at coordinate 51,711 of DQFX01000038.1, forward strand.
GAGCTTCCAAGGCTACTGTTAAGAGCCTCATCGACAAGTATCGTGGAGTACTCGTATTCAACTACGACAGAGATGACGCTTACGCTCTGCTCGACCAGATCGCAGCAAAGACCACTCTCGGATATGACAAGGATAAGTCCGCTGACGAGCCTTGGACTCTCGAGGTTGCTGAGAAGGTTTCCGTTGATGACTACTCCAACCAGTGGCACAACTCTGGTAGCGTAACAAAGCTTACCGAGGCACACATCAATGTAAAGAACACCAATGTTGCAGTTTACATTCCTACCAAGGATAACCTGTGGACTGGCGACCCGATCCTGGCTGCTGGTGATGATTATAAGACCAACAAGATCAGCGGTGTATCCTACAAGCTCTTCAGCAAGGGCAGCACAATCGACCTGACTGATTACATCAACGTAACTGCTGCTGATGTAAACGCTCACAAGAATGACGCTTACGCTCCTGCTGTAGCTGTTAAGGCTGAAAAGACCACTGCTGGTGACGAAGCAAGAACTGCTGTTGCAGCTGCTAACAAGGCTATCGCTGCAAACGACGCTAACGCTACCAACGTAGCAGCAGTTGATACCGCTGTAGCTGCTAAGGACGCAAAGATCCAGGAAGCTTGGAAGACCTTCAAGACCGGCTATCTGGCTGCTTATGCAAACTTAAAGACAGCTATCAAGGCAGTTGAGAATGCACTCAATGCTTCTTCTTCCACTGCTAAGACTGCTACTCAGGCTTCCAGCGATGTTGACGCAATCCTGGCAGCAGGCGATGACCTCAAGGCTGCTATCGCTGCAATGAACGAGTACTTCGGCGAGAACGGCGTAAATGGTGCAGCTCTTGCTACTTATGGAAACGCTATTAGCTGGGACAGCACTTTAATTCCGTGGGATGCTACTGGTGCGGCTAAGGAAGTTGTTAAGGCAGCTCAGCCCATCGTTGACAGCGTTGCTGACATCAAGAAGGAAGCATATCCTAGAGATGCATTCGTTGAGGAGCAGTACACCAAGTACGGTCTGTCCAACGATGTTGAGAACGAGGGCACTGATTCCTATGGTGATAAGATCGGCGAGTGGATCTTCAAGGACTACGTTCAGCTCACAACTGACGCTATCCAGACCACAAAGGGCAAGACCGCACAGATCAAGCACGTTGACCTTGCTACAGCTCTTGAGCTTGCTGAGCTCTACATCGAGGGCGACAAGACCAAGCTTGCTGACGCTGCACAGAACGACATCTACAACCTCTGCGACACAACTGGCGAGTTCGTTGAGGGCTCCGCTAAGGGTTCCGCAGCTGAGTGGACTGTTGTATACAGATACCTGAGCTACGCTCTGTCTGACAAGTATGATCTGGTTGCTGCTAAGTACACCAAGGCACAGGTTGCTGATCTGCTTGAGAAGTCCTATGACCTCGCTGAGAAGACTGGCGACGCTGGTCTGTTCGCAGCTCACCACGATACTCTCGTTGATGTACGTAAGGAAGCAAGCGAGTGGATCGCAGCTGCTAACAAGGAGAAGAAGTACAAGGATAACGTAAGTGCTCCTAACGGCGTACTCGCTACATCCATGTATGAGAAGCTCAAGAATGCATACGATGCACTTGAGAAGGACTACAACGCATTCAAGTACAGCTTCGGTGAGATCTACGTTGCTCTCTCCACTTACGCTGAGATGATCGACGAGGGCGAGCTCGTTGCTAACGACACTCTGAAGACCGCTATGGAGCAGACCGCTCTGAAGCTCTCCACTGTTGAGTCTCTCGACGATGCACTCTACAAGGATGGTTGGGAAGCTAACACAGATGTTGACTGGACCATCGACAACGATGCATATACAAGCGATCGTTTCTTCAACGATTACAACAGAGTATTCACCAGCAACGATAACTATGAGCTGGCTACTAAGACCACAGCTGGCAAGGCAAAGATCCATAAGCCTGATGATTCTTCCGCTGCTAAGTCCCACAAGGAGCTGAAGGAAGCTTATGAGGCTCTGCTGGCTGAGGTTACTAAGCAGACCACTCCTACAACTGTTCTCGGCGATGTAAACGGCGACGGCGTAGTTAACGCTCTCGACGCTGCTGCAATCCTGAAGGCTGTTGTAAACAACACTGCTATCGACGTAGCAGTTGGCGACTACAACGCTGACGGCGCAGTTAACGCTCTTGACGCTGCTGCTATCCTGAAGTTCGTTGTATCCAAGGCTTAATTTCAGCATAGACTGATACTAACGCTTAATTGGTTTCACCCCGGGGCGCAAGCCCCGAGGCGGAACTTAATTAATAAGCTATAAAAAAATATGGAGGAAAACTATATGAAGAAGATTCTTTCTCTCGGCGTTGCTGCTGCAGTTGTATCTCTGACCGCTGTTGCTGCTTCTGCTGCTATCGCTCCTGCATTTGACACAGATGCTCCTGTTGCAGGCGGAACCTTAACTGTTCAGGTCGTTGCTAACGGCATGACACAGGAAGCTACTACTTTCACTGTTAACGCTTCTGAGGGTCTGACCCTTACCGCTAACGAGGCTGTTACCGGTGGTATCTTCAGCACTGAGACCAACAAGTTCGCTTGGGCTGGCACTGCAGTTCCCGCTGACGGCACTGTTCTCCTGACCCTCACCTACACTGTTGACGCTGCTGCTGATGCAGAGGTTTCCGTATCTCTGACTCCTGACGCTGGCTTCACAGACATCTCTGCTGACGCTGTTGCAGCTGTAGTTGTTGCTGGTGCTTCCACCGACGTTCCTAACGTAACTGTTGAGACCACTGAGACTGTTGAGACTGTTGAGTCCACCGAGCAGCCCACTGTAATCGAGACAGCTGAGACTGATGAGACCACCGAGACCGTTGACACCAAGCCTGCTGATGATGGCAAGGGCAACCCTGGTACTGGTGTAGCTCTGGCTGTAGTTCCTGCTGTTCTGGCTGGCGCTGCAATCGTAGTTGCTAAGAAGAGAAAGTAATTCAGTAACAACTGAATGAACCTCGCTTCTAAAGGTTAACAAGATCCCGTCCCGCAAGGGGCGGGATTTTTGTGTTTCCGGATGTCTGAATCGAAGTTTCGGGTGTATAGTCAGATTTAATAAACTTTTGCAAAATTGTTTGTGCACAATGACGGAGAAAGGCTAAAGTCAAAAGTATTTAAGAAAATAAGTTAATTGCGAAAAAATGTAAGTTTGCCGTGGCACAAAATATAGAATAAGATGTGAGCAAAAACGCAACCTAACACAATATATAGAATGGAAGGGTTTTGCAACTAAAAGTTGGCTCAGAGAAAGGTTGTGAAGTGCAATTTATATAACTTGACTAAAAAAAGGCGTGGGTTATTGACATTAGCGGTTAAATTTGATATAATTAATACGGTATATATGATGGCGGTGTTATGGAATCGTGTGTATTCCGTCAGAATTCCGCGGACATGAGAGGTTTATATGAACAGCATAATTGAAGCCCGGAATGTCTGCATGGACTTCGCAATCGGGGACGGAAGCATCGTACATGCACTAAAAGGAATAAACCTACAGATACCGCCTAACCGGTTGTCTGTACTGCGCGGACGTTCCGGTTCGGGCAAAACTACTCTAATAAATATCCTCGGCGCACTTGATCGACCAACATCGGGGGAGGTCATGTTCCTGGAGGACGGACGCGATATCACAAAACTCCCGGATAAGGAGCGTGACCAGCTAAGGCGGGTCGATATGGCGTTTGTGTTCCAGTCAGTTGCGCTGATCTCCACCATGACAGCGTTTGAAAATGTCGAATTTGCGCTTCGGCTAACCAAGCTTCCATATAAGGAGCGCGTCGAGCGTGCCCGGCAGAGCCTGATCCAGGTGGGTTTGGAGAAAAGAATGAATCACCGTCCCGGCGAGATGTCAGGCGGTGAACAGCAGAGAGTTGCGATCGCCCGAGCGATATCGCACTCGCCAAAGATCATTTTTGCCGATGAGCCTACAGCGGAGCTTGACTCCCCGACAGCAATGGCGGTAATGAAGCTCTTCAGAGACCTTGTAAGGCAGAATGATCTGACAATAGTAATGACAACGCATGACACCACAATGATGGATTTGGCTGATATCGTTTACACGCTGGAAGACGGCGTGATTTCTGATGTTAAGGAGAATCAGCCGGAGGAGGGCGCAGATGCCTAAAAAGGTGCTTCTAGCCCCGCCTGAAAACATCATGGTGCAGGCTGAGAATCTCGTGAAGATCTACAAATCGCGCGATGTCGAAGTAATGGCGCTTCAGGGTCTTGACCTCACGGTCGAGCGTGGGGAGCTGATGGGGATCGTCGGGGCCAGCGGAAGCGGCAAGTCTACATTGCTGAACATGCTCGGCGGACTCGACAGGCCATCAGCGGGAAGCCTTTACGTAGACGGCGTTGATATGCTGAAATTCACAGAGAAGGATTTCATAGAATATAAGCGAAAGACCGTAGGGTTTGTGTGGCAGAACAACGCACGAAACCTTATTCCATACCTGACCGCCAAGCAGAACGTCGAAATGCCGATGCTGCTCTCCGGGTTCAGCGGAAGGAGCCAGCGGGCAGACGAGCTGCTCGACATGGTCGGACTTTCACACCGCAAGAACAGCCGGCTGGATCAGATGTCCGGCGGTGAGCAGCAGAGGGTTGCGATAGCGATAGCGCTTTCGAATAACCCGAAGCTTCTGCTTGCGGACGAACCGACCGGTTCAGTCGACACGGCGACGTCGAAACTGATACTGGACGTGTTCAGAGAACTTAACAGGGCAATGGGCGTTACTATTATAATTGTAACGCACGATACAAAGCTTTCAGCACAGATAGACCGCGTGGTGGCGATCCGGGACGGAAAGACATCTACCGAACTTGTGCGGAAGTCGGGCATTGCAAAGTCGTTCGGCGAGCTGAACGAGCAGGAGGAGACCTCACACGAGGAACTTACCGTGCTTGACAGGGCAGGGCGGCTTCAGATCCCCAAGGAGTACCTTGAGGAACTCGGGCTGCGGGGCGGCGACAAAGTCCGCGTCGAACTTGAGGAAGGCAAGATCTCCATTTACCCGCGCGGCATCGCGGACAAGGCTAGTAAATAATCGGGAGGGAGAACCCGATTTGCTGCAAAGCAGTATTTAGGAAAGGTGGATTTCACTGTGGCAAAAGAGCGAAAAGCCAGACTGAAGAGAGTCACTTCATTGTTCATGTCAGCCGTAATGGCGGCGACTCTCGTACAGGTCCAGCTGGCGCCCGGCGCTGCTGCGGAGGAGGAGAGTGCAGACTCATCGTCCTCCACGACCGTTAACGCGGACAGCCTGAGCATCGTCAGCAACAAAAACGCGTACAGAAAGTACATAGCAAGATATCCGGACGCTGCAAAGCCGATGGAAGAGGTAAACATTGACGTTACAAAGTTCGAGCAGAGCGACGACATCAATGTTCAGCTCGAGGACTACGACGGCGAAAAGAAGTGTGTAGCCTGGGTGGACTGCGAGGGCACCCTGACATGGAAGTTCGACGTTAAGACCGCTGGTCTGTACAACCTCGAGATGTTCTATCACCCCATCACCGCGACCAACACCACTATCGAGGTCGAGATGAAGATCGACGGAGAGTATCCGTTCGACGAGGTGAAGCTGGTAGAGCTTGACCGCTACTGGCAGAACGAAACTCAGATCGGCTGGGACGCACGCAAGAAGAACCAGAAGCGTCCTCCCCAGGTTGAGTACAACACTTGGGTAACATACCCGATCAAGGATAAAGACGGACTTATCAATACTCCGTACTTCTTCTACCTTTCCGAGGGCGAGCATGAAATCTCGCTTACAGGTGTAAAGACAAACTTCTACCTCAAGAGCATGAAGTTCTACAACACTGAGGAGCTGCCCAGCTATGCGGACATCAAGCCCACACAGGAGCAGATCGACGCTACTCCGGCATTCGGCAGCAGCGAGGATATAGGTCACATCGAGGCAGAGAACACTTACTACACAACTTCCTCGACCCTGTATCCTACATACGACAGAACTGACTACTCCGTCAGCCCGTCTCACCCGGTAAACAAGCGCTACAACACAGTCGGCGCTGATACCTGGGATCAGGCTACCCAGACCATCGCATGGCAGGTAGAGATCCCTGAGGACGGTTACTACAAAATGCAGATCAGATGCCGTCAGAGCACGATGCGCGGATTCTTCTCCAACCGCCGCGTCTACGTTAACGGCGTTGTTCCCTGCAAGGAGCTTGACGATGTCAGGGTCCAGTACAACCCCAACTGGCAGACTGTTGAACTCAAGGACGAAAACGGCGAGTACATCTATCTGTACCTCCACAAGGGTACTAACGAGATCGCACTCGAGGCTATCCCGGGCGACATCGGTCCGGTAATGGAGCGCCTTGACGACCTCATCTTCCAGATGAACTACTACTACAGACGTATCCTCATGATCACCGGTCCTTCCCCCGATGAGTACAACGACTACTACCTCGAGGATCAGATCGACGGTCTGTTTGACTTCCTCCAGACTGCTGTAGATACTCTCTACGCAGAGAAGGCAGGTATCGAGTCACTCACTGGTCAGGGCTCCGAGGCTTCCACGCTTCAGACTATGGCGGTTATCCTCCAGATGGCTATTGACCACCCCGAGGATCTCCCGCAGATGCTTTCTTCCATCAAGGATCAGATCTCCGCTGTTTCCGCATGGATGAGAGACTATCGTGACCAGCCGCTTGAGATCGACTATATCGAGGTAAAGTCCACGCACGATAATTTCCGCGACAGCTCCACGAACTTCTTCTCAGCTCTCGCATTCGGCTTCCAGGCGTTCATCGGCTCCTTCTTCGAGGATTACACCTCCGTGTCTGACTCCACAGGCGTTGAAAAGACGATGAACGTATGGGTTTCCCTCGGCCGTGACCAGGCTACTGTTGTTAATGAGCTGGTAAGCTCCGAGTACAACCCCAACAGCGATACCAAGGTAAGCATCTCGCTGGTACAGGGCGCCGTTCTTGAGGCAACTCTCGCCGGCAAGGGTCCTGAGGTCGCACTGTTCATCGGCGGCGACTTCCCTGTAGTCTGCGCTTCCAGAGGTCTGCTTGTCAACCTCAAGGAACAGCCCGGATACGATTCCGTCGTAAGCAGATTCACACCTGACGTTACAACTCTTTATGAGTTCAACGGCGGCGTTTACGGACTCCCGCTCACCGAGAACTTCCCGATGCTCTTCTACCGTACCGACGTACTGGAGGAACTGGGCTACACCGAGCCTCCCGCAACATGGGACGACCTCATCAACATGCTGCCTGATATCCAGAGAAAGTACCTTGAGGTTGGTCTGATCCTTCCGTCCAACATCTCTTCTCAGGTATTCGACGCAGGCAACACGTTCGTACTGCTGATGCTCCAGACAGGTCAGGATTTCTATAACTTCGACGAAGCAAGCGGTCAGTACGTTTCCACAACATTCGACACAGAGGCTGCCGTTGAGGCGTTCACCAAGTGGACTAAGTTCTACACGGTTTACGACTTCGACCAGACCTACGACGCATTCACACGATTCAGAACCGGTGAGATGCCGATGCTGCTCCAGAACTACGCGTTCTACAACCAGCTCAGCGTTGCGGCTCCTGAGATCAAGGGTCTGTGGTCATTCGCACACGTTCCGGGTTCCTATGTGACCGACGAGAACGGCAACAAGGTCAAGGACGAAAACGGCAACTACAAGATCAACTACACGGCAAACTCCGGTTCCTCCGGTGCAGTTATCTTCACAAGCTGCAAGGACGTAGGCGCAGCTTGGAACTTCATCGACTGGTTCACCACCACCGACGTACAGGTAGAGTACGGTAAGACGATCGAGGCTATCATGGGTCCGATGGGTCGTTACGACACCGCAAACGTCGAGGCGCTTTCCAGACTGAACTGGTCTACTTCTGAGTACGCTAAGATCAGCGACCAGATGAACAATCTGAGAGAAGTTCCGATCATTCCGGCTTCCTACGCAGTTACACGTAACGTTTACAACGCATTCAGAGCGGTAGTAAACAACCAGAAGAATCCGAGATATCAGCTCAGCTCCTACAACAGAGACATCAACTCTGAGATCGTAAGAAAGCTGAAGGATCTCGGCTACTACAATGGTTAAGGTCAATGCCCTTCCCGCGAAAGCGGGAGGGATACCGTACCATAAGAAAAATAGGAGGAATCAGCTTGTTCGGTAAAGAGAAATCGCAGTATATCGAGGACAGCAAGTTCCGTTATACGATGCGTGAAATGAAGAAGAACGGCAGCGCATATATCCTCGCTCTTCCGTACTTCCTTTTGTTCCTGATATTCACAGGTATACCGGTCGTTATCTCCCTCCCTGTAGGCTTCACGAACTTCAACATGGTTCAGTTCCCGCAGTGGGTAGGACTCAGCAACTTCTATACTCTGTTCCTTCAGGACGACGTTTTCCTTATTGCTATCCAGAATACGCTTGTATTCGCTATCATCACCGGCCCGGTCAGCTACATCGCGTGCTTCCTGCTGGCTTGGCTCATCAATGAGATGCCCGGCCCGCTGAAAACTGTATTTACATACATTTTCTATGCTCCGACCCTTGCTGGTAACATCTACGCAACATGGCAGCTCATCTTCTCCGGCGATACCTACGGCTTCCTGAACTCCGTTCTCATCAGCCTTGGTCTCATCAACGGCCCTCAGCAGTGGCTGACCGACGCAAGATACATTCTCATGTGCGTAATTATCGTACAGATGTGGATGTCCCTTGGCGCAGGCTTCCTTTCTCTGCGTGCAGGCTTCCAGGGCATTGATAAGTCCGGCTACGAGGCTGGCGCTATTGAGGGTATCAAGAACCGCTTCCAGGAACTGCTCTATATCACGATCCCCGCTATGGGCCCGCAGCTTCTGTTCGCGGCTGTAATGCAGATCACATCTTCTTTCACCGCTGGTGATATCGGCAGATTCCTGACCGCATTCCCGTCTACTGACTACGCAGCGCACACGATCATGACCCACGCATTCGACTACGGTTCAGTCCGTTACGAAATGGGTTACGCCTGCGCTATCTGCTTCCTGCTGTTCATCGTGATGATACTCGTTAACAACGTTATCCGCAAGGCGATGGCAGGAATACTCGATACTTAAGGAGGACGGAAGATGCGCATTATTAAGAAAAGAAAAAAGTGGGGAGGCTCCCGCGGCGGTGATATCGCGATCTTTATTCTGCTCGTGCTTATCGGTCTGTTCATGCTCTTCCCGATCTATCTGTCGGTAATCCAGTCGATCAAGCCAGTCGAGGAACTGTTCGTGTTCCCGCCTAAGCTCTACGTTCAGCGACCCACCTCGCAGAACTTCGAGGACATGCTGAAGGTTGCAGGCTCCCTTGACGTACCGTTCTCAAGATACGTTTTCAACTCCGTATTCGTTTCTGTAGTCGTTACAGTAGCCCAGCTCTTCCTTTCATCTTCCGCAGCTTACGTGCTGTCGAAGGTCAAGGCTCCGGGCGTAAAGGCTATGAACAAGGTCATTGAAATTGCCCTTCTGTTCACTTCCTCTGTAACCTACATCGTACAGTACATCGTTATGGCCGGTATGGGCATGATCGATACATACTGGGCTATCACGCTGCCGTACATCGCAACTCCTATGGGTCTGTTCCTTATGAAGCAGTTCATGGGTCAGATCCCCGAAAGCATGATCGAAGCCGCAAAGCTCGACGGTGCGAGCCACCTCAGAGTTTGCTGGCAGATCGTAATGCCGAACGTTAAGCCTGCATGGCTCACCCTGATGATATTCGCATTCCAGGGCGCTTGGCAGATCACCGGCTATCTGTTCGTTTATTCCGAGCAGCTCAAGCCTATTCCTATCGTAATGCAGCAGATCGCAGCGGCAGGTATTGCGCGACAGGGCGTATCGTCAGCGACAGTTGTTGTGCTGATGCTGCCACCTATGATACTCTTCCTCATTCTCCAGAGTAACGTCGTTGAAACGATGGCTCACTCCGGTCTGAAGGATTGACCTGCTGTACAGAACAGCGATTCTATTTACGAAAGGATGATTTTAGTGCCATCAATCAAGCGCATTGCAGCGCGCGTGACGGCTGCGGCTATGGCTGCGGTCACGCTCATGACAAGCGTTGCGTATGCAGATGAGCCATATGACGGATATAACTACGACTGGTGGGGCGACCCGGTTCCCTCACAGAACGGCTACGTTGTAGATAAGGTCATCACCGGTGCGGACATCGGTGTTGGCAACCTCTCCGAGCCGAGCGACATGTTCTTTTCCGACCTCGGCGACCTGTATCTTGCCGATTCGGCATACAAGCCAACAAGCGGTTCTGATAGCGCAAAGGGAAGGATCATCGCCACCGATGAGAACTTCCAGCTCAAGTTTACTGTTGAATCCCTCGATTTCTCCGGAGTTCAGGACTGGCTCGACACGAAGAACAGCGAGCTGAACACCGGCGCGATCTCCCAGGCGGATTTCAATAAGATTACAAACCTCAGCTTCAACGGTCCTACCGGCGTTTATGTTGACGTTGACGAGGGAGAGTCCACGATCTACGTTGCGGACAACTCCAACGACCGCGTTGTTGCATTCACAGTCGACGAGATCGGCACCGATGAGTACAAGACCTCCGTCGGCAAGGTAAAGGTAGTTTATACAAGACCTGACGCTTCGATGTACGATTCCTCCGTAACGTTCAACCCCAGCAAGGTTCTGGTTGACGCTGCGAAGAACGTGTACGTCTGCATCAAGTCCATCACAAAGGGCGCGGCAGTGTTCTCCAAGGAAGGCGACTTCAACGGATATTTCGGTGCGAACCGAGTAGAGGCTACCGGCGAGGTCCTGATGAACGCATTCTGGAAGCTCATATTCAGCCGTGAACAGGCAAAGAGGATGAGAAGAAGCGTTCCTGTCGAGATCTCCAACTTCGACATCGACTCCGATAACTTTATTTATACAGTTACCGAGTCCAAGTCTGCGGATACAGATATCTTAAAGAAGCTGAACTCCGCAGGTACGAACATCTACACAAACCTGGGATACTCTGATTACACATTCGGCGACGCGCTGACCAAGTACTACAGAGGTCAGACCTACTCCTCACAGATAACTGATATCGACGTTTCCGCAGACGGAACGATCAATCTGCTTGACCTCAAGACCGGACGTGTGTTCCAGTACGACGACGAGTGCCAGCTCCTGTTCATCTTCGGCGGCATAGGTCAGCAGAAGGGTACGTTCAACATCGTAAACGCAGTTGAGAGCCGCGGAAGCAATGTGTATGTACTCGATGGACGTAAGTGCTCCATCACGGTATTCAAGCAGACCGAGTTCGGTTCCATCGTTCACAACGCTATCGCGCTGTTCAACAAGGGCAAGTACGAGGAAGCAAGACAGCCGTGGGAGGAAGCGCTCCGCCGCGACAGCAACTACTGGCTGGCATACATCGGTCTCGGTAACGCTTACCTGAACGAAGGCGATTACGATACCGCGATGAAGTACTTCTACTACAACTCCAAGTCCGGCTACAACGACGCGTTCAAGAGCTGGCGTATGAACTTCATCAGAGACAACTTCACCGTATTCGCTATAGTCATTCTGGTGCTTCTGGTAGGTATCTACGTGCTCTCCACCTGGAGGAACAAGGTACGTGCAAGGAAGCGCACAGAACAGGAAAAATTGTTCAAGGAACGCAATAAAGGAAAGGAGGACGTCTGATTTATGAGATTCAATCTTGATATGCCGGCATGGAAATGGCCGTTCTACATCATGCGTCATCCGTTCGAAGGCTTTGAGGATCTCCGCTGGAAGAAAGCCTACAACATGAAGGTGGCTCTCGTCATCGTTGCGCTGCTCTTTATCGTGAGCGTGTGCAGCGAGCTCATGACAGGCTTCCTGTTCAATACCGCAGCGGTAAAGATCTTCAACATCGTTCCGATCATAATCCGCACAATCGTAATATTCTTCACATGGGTAATAGGCAACTGGGCGCTGTGCACACTGTTCGACGGCGAGGGTACCATGAAGAACATCTGCGTTAACACCGCATATGCTCTCGTTCCCTACATCATCGGTCAGGTTATCAACATTATCCTCTCCAACTGCCTGCTCAGAACTGAGTCAGCTTTCATCACATTCGTTTCTTACGTAACGATCCTCTGGACTGTGGTACTGCTGATCTCCGGCATGAAGACAGTTCACCAGTATTCCATTCCCAAGACCCTGCTGTTCATGCTTATCACCATTCTTGCAATGGTTGTTATCCTTATTCTTCTGGTACTTCTGGTTTCCCTGTTCCAGCAGGTTTACGTGTTCATCTACTCGATCTACACAGAGCTGCTGTACAGATTCTCCAACCTTGAGCCTACAGCCCTGATCTTCATCTTCATCGGCGTTATCGCTGCTGTCATCGCGATCATTGTCGCAGCGTACACCGCTTTCGAGAAGCATCAGATCGCTAAGGAGCGCAAGAAGCTGAAGTCCTGACGAACAAGAACATTAGCGAGCCTGCTCCCCGGGACGGGGAAAAGGCGTAAATATAGTAAATGGTGGTGTAAAAATGCTACATATCCGCAAGAAAATACTTGTCGGCGCACTCTGCGCGAGCATGGTGCTTTCGGCAAGCCAGAGCGTTGCATGGTCTGAGAGCAACAGCATGACGGCAGAAGCGGGCAGCGCAGAGGCAGGTTCGGAAGAATCCGCCGCTGATACCGCGGAGGCAGAGACCTCCACTGCGGAGGCTTCCACTTCCGAGGCAGAGCCTGTGGAGGACGAGAAGCAGCCTATCCAGAAAGATGACGTTCTTGCTGAGTGCGAGCTTGCAGCTTCAAATGAGAATTTCGAGCTGCTGGTGAACACAAAGACCGGTCTGTTCGCATTCCGCACGAAGGACGGCGACCACATCTGGTGGAGCAATCCTTACAATGCAGACGACGATCCTGTTGCGAACAACTCCAAGAAGGAGGATCTCAAGTCCTCTCTCGTGATCAACGCAGTTAAGGTAACAGATACCGAGTCCCCGTCGACAACGGTGCGTTCCTGGAAAGACAGCGTAAATGCGATCGTTGAGACCGCAGACGATATCAGACCGGGTCTTACCGTTACAATGGTGGACAACGGCTTCCGTGCCGAGTACACATTCCCGAACGAGGGTATCACGATCCCTTATTACATCACTCTCGAGGGTGACTACATTCAGGCTTCCATCGCCGTGGACGAGATCACCGAGACCGAGAGCGATCCCGCTCTGATCCAGGAAAGCTCACGTTCCGTTGTTGACGTGAACCTGCTCCAGGATCTCGGCGCCGCTTTCTCTGATGAGGAAGGCTACATCATCACACCGGACGGCTCCGGCGCGGTGATCAACTTCAACAACGGAAAGAGCAAGGCAAACGAGTACACACAGCGTATCTACGGAAGAGACCTCGCAAAGAGCCAGGATATGGCTCCTGCAAAGACCGAGCAGGCTTACCTGCCGGTAATGGGTATCGTCAGAAATGACAACGCCCTGCTTGAGGTCGTTACCGAAGGTTCCGCGTATGCTACTGCGAGAGCAGCGGTTTCCGGACAGAAGTCCACAAGCTACAATTCCGCATGGTTCAACTTCCAGCTCCGCGCTACTGACACCTACTTCATGGGCGGTCAGAATGCTTCCGCGCTGAATGCTTACCAGGAGGACATAATCCCCGAGGACAGACTGACAGTCCGCTACTATCCTATAGTTAAGGACGACGTAAGCTACGTTGACGTGGCTAAGCGCTATCAGCAGTACCTCGTTGAAGAGAAGGGCCTCACCAAGAACGATAAGGAAGAGGCTCCCCTCTACCTCGACATCTGGGGCGGCACCGTAAAGGAGCAGTCGATACTCGGTTTCCCCGTGAAGCTTGAGACAGCGGCTACCACTTACGAGCAGGCAAAGCAGATCCTCCAGGAGCTTACAGCAAACGGTGTAAGCAACATCGTCGTTTCCTATGAGGACTTCAACGCGGCTGGTATCACGAGCCGAATCTCCAGCAAGGTGGATTATTCCGGCACGCTGGGCGGCAGGAACAAGTGGAACGAACTCAAGAGCTACTGCGACGCAAGCGGCATTATGCTGGCCCCGAGCTTTGACCTGATGAACTACGAGCGCAGCGGCAACGGCTACACCAAGACCGGCGCTTCATCAATCGCGATCACCAAGGCTTACGCTACACAGGGCGTTTACGAACTGGCGTTCGGTACTCCGCACGACACACGCTCAAGCTGGTACATTCTCTCACCGTCTTTCTATGAGAGAGTTTACGGCGAGGTAGTTTCAAGCTGCCAGAAGGACGGCATCACAGCGATGTCCGTTGCAGAAGGCACCAATATGCTTTACAGCGACTACACCGCGAACACTTCCAGATACACCTCCAGACAGCAGGCTGTCAACAACCTCGTCAAGGGCTACGAAATGATCAACCAGAGCGGTATGACGTTCGTATCCGGCGCGGCTAACGACTACGCTCTGCCGTATGTTGACTACCTGAAGGACGTTCCGCTTTACAGCAGCAACTTCGACGTTTACGACTACGATATCCCGTTCTACGAGATCGTAATTCACGGTTACATTCCGTACACCACCAAGGCGAAGAACGCAAGTTCCAGCGCAGACGAGCTGTTCGTTTACTCTGTGGCTACAGGCACTCCGCTGCACTACGAGGTGATGTATCAGGATCCTAACGAGTTCACCGACTGCTCTTATGATGAGCTGTTCTACACTCACTACAGCGGCTGGCTGAACGACATGACGGCTGAATATAAGCTCATGCAGCAGTATGTGCTTCCTCTGACCGACGAGACCATCGAGGATTTTGAGATCACCGATGGAACTCATTACAAGACCACCTTCTCCGACGGCACAGTCGTTGAGGCGGACGTAAGCACCCTCCAGATCTGGGTCAACGGTACCGAGGTAAAGCTTTCCGATTTTGAACAGAAAGGAGCGACAACTGACTGATGAGTGAAGAACTTGAATTAAGCGGAAAGAGCGAGAACACCGCTCCCGCAGAGTCAGCTGCTGAACCCGCCGCAGAGCCGTCACCGGCTCCCGCACCGGTTCAGAGAGTGTCTGCTCACAATACGGCCGCCGCTGCTGCGCTCAATGCAGCAAACGAGGAGGTCGACATTCGCCGCAAGGGCGGTGAAAAGGCTCAGGTCAAGATCAAGACCACAAAGATCCCCTACGAGAAGAAAAAGGGTCTTTACGGCTACGGCTTCATAGCGCTCTGGTTCATCGGAACACTGTGGCTGTTCATCATGCCGGTACTGACCTCCCTGTGGTACTCGCTGTGTAACACCAAGCTGCTTGATAAGGCAGGCGCGCTCGAGGTCGGCATGACCTCCGCAGGTATCTACACCGAGTGGAACGGCTTCTACAACTTCACAAAGGCGTTTACGATAGATACCACCTTCCTTCCGAAGCTGGGTACGGCGCTCGGCGAGATCCTTCCGAACACCATCGTAATCATGATATTCTCCCTGTTCATCGCGGTTATACTGAACCAGAAGTTCAGGGGAAGAACGCTTGCAAGAGCGGTTTTCTTCCTGCCGGTTCTTATCGCGACAGGTCCTGTAATCAGCGTTATCAACGGTGATATGACCTCCCAGGGCGTATCTGACGCAGCACAGTTCTCCACACTGTTCAAGACAGACCTTGTTACAGAGCTGATGGAGTTCCTGGGTATCTATAATCTGAACCAGACGTTTACAGACATCATTAAGGACATCACGTCCGGCGTACTGAACCTCGTATGGAACTCCGGTATCCAGATACTGATCTTCCTCTCCGCACTCCAGACCATTCCGCCTTCTGCAAAGGAAGCGGCAAGCATCGAGGGTGCAACCGCATGGGAGTTCTTCTGGAAGATCACTTTCCCGTACATCTCGCCGATGATCCTGTCTAACCTCGTATATACCGTTATCGACGCGTTCGTATCCACCGATAACGTCGTAATGGAATACGTTCTGGCACAGTCCAGGAACTGGGAGTACGGCTATTCCGCAGCGCTTGCGTGGATCTACTTCGCAATAGTAGGTGCGTGCCTCGGTATTATCTGCGTGATAATCAACCGGTTCGTTTACTACGAGAATGATTAAGGAGGTTAGAGAAGTGACAGATAAAGAATTTGAGCTCCCCACAGAGGGAAATAATGTTGCTGATCAGCCTGCTGAAAACGTAACATCTAACGAGTCCCTTGAGAGCAGCGCCGCAGCGATCGCGGACAGCTTCAAGCAGGACGAAAAGACGGTTGTTGAGCCTACAGCCGAAGCAATCGCAGAGACCATCGCTGACATCAACTCTGACGCAGCGGTTGCAGTAACTGCAATGCCGACCAAGGCACCCAAGAAGGAAAAGAAAAAGAAGGACGAGTACCGTGTGTCTAATTTTGACATCATTAAGAATTATCACAGGTACACGGCAAAGGAGAAGAAGCACTACAGATACCTGTTCTGGCATCGTATCGCCGCATATGTATGGCCGTTCTTCAGAGCAGTCATCATCTTCGGTCTGAGCTTCGTAATCCTGTATCCTATCCTTTACATGATCTCCACCTCTATCCGTCCCCAGGCGGAAATGAACGACCCCTCCGTAATGTGGATCCCCAAGACAATCCGCATGGAGAACTTCGTCGAGGTATGGAACGCGATCGACTACCCGGGTACTCTGTGGAACACGCTGATACTGAACATCGTGTCCTCTGTCCTCCAGGTAGGTACCTGCGCGCTGACCGGCTACGGTTTCGCGAGATTTAAGTTCAAGGGCAAGAATTTCTTCTTTGCACTTGTTCTGCTCCAGATCATCGTTCCTGTACAGATCATTCTTATCCCGCAGTTCTCTCAGTTCAGATATTTCGATATCTTCGGACTTTTCAACGCGCTGATGGGCGACTCCATCAACCTGGTTGATACGAACCTTTCGATGTACATACCGGCGCTCATGTGTAACGGTATCCGTGCGGGATTGTTCATCTACTTGTTCAGGCAGTTCTTCCGCGGACTCCCGAAGGAGCTGGAGGACGCTGCGTACCTTGACGGCTGCGGTCCGTTCAAGACCTTCATCAGCGTTATGGTACCGAATGCAGCAAGTTCATTCCTGACGGTATTCATCTTCTCCATCGTTTGGTACTGGAACGACTACTATGTATCCTCGATGTACTTCACAAAGGCGAACACGATTTCGCTGAAGATCGACGGTATCGCGAACATCATCTCCATGTACCTGACCGGTGAGGTCGGCGTTGCATCCGACTACATCGTATGGATGGAGGCAGCCTGCCTGCTTGCTATCACACCTATCGTTATCATGTACATCTTCTTACAGAAGTACTTCACCGAAGGTATCGCAAGAGCGGGTCTCGCAAACTAATTCCACGGCAAAAGATTCAGCCCCGGGGACACTCGGGGCTGTTTATTTTCATTTGCGGGGAATACTATTTGCGGAGCTTACGGAAAGTATTCATTTGACACGAAAGAGGCAGTATGAAATTTGTTGAGATTTTCTCGGACGGTGCATGCAGCGGAAATCCAGGGCCTGGCGGCTGGGGAGCGATACTCCGCTGCGACGGTTACGAGAAGGAGATAAGCGGCGGGGAAGCGCACACAACGAACAACCGCATGGAGCTTACCGGGGTGATACAGGCGCTGTCTGCGCTGAAGTACCCGTGCAAGGTGAGAGTCACCACCGACAGCAGGTACGTTGTAGACGGAATTACAAAGGGGTGGGCGCAGGGCTGGAAGAAACGCGGCTGGAAGAAGTCCGACGGCAAACCCGCGCTGAATCCTGAATTATGGGAGCGCCTGCTTGAACTGTTGGCGATACACGATGTGGAGTTCGCGTGGATAAAGGGGCATGCGGGTCATGAAGAAAACGAACGCTGCGACAGGCTGGCAGTTGCACAGCGGGATATGTATACGGGAAAATAAAGAAGTCCATTGCGGTTGAACGCAAGGGGTCAAGTTGTTGAAAATTAGAATTTAGCGGTGTGGTGTGCTTCCGAAACAGTCC
>DQFX01000023.1:0-4673 GCA_003531585.1 Oscillospiraceae bacterium
GGCTTAACTATATCATACAAGGACAATATGGAGATCACAAAATCGCTGATCAGTGCTGCGACTGCCATTATTATGCTGCTGACCGGCTGCGCTACTAAGCCGGAACAGTCCGGCTCACCCGCAGAGGGCGGCGACACCAACATCACGGAGGAAACCAACATGGAACTTTCACAGAAAACTTTCGCGCCGGACGAGCAGCACGTAAAGCTCATCGGAAGAACAGGCGAGGCGGAGGGTATCCGCTGGCTGGCGCTTTCCGCGAGCGGAGTTGAGTTCACGTTCACCGGAACCAGCGCGGCGTTCACGATAGTCGGCGACAACATGATAACTAACGCCGAGAAGCAGCCGAGATACGCGGTTTACATCAACGGCGAGCAGACCATGGATAATCTCGTAGATTCCGCAGAGGCTACGGTCACGGTTTTCACCGGCGACGAGGCGCAGGAGACCACCGTAAAGCTGCTGAAGCTCTCCGAGGCTCAGGAATCCACCATGGGCATCAAGGATATCAGCATTACCTCCGTCGGCGAGGCTAAGCCCACCGCCGAGAAGGAACTCAAGATCGAGTTCATTGGCGACTCCATCACCTGCGGCTACGGCGTTGACGACGAGGACCGCGATCACCACTTCAAGTGTTCCACCGAGGACGCTACGAAGGCGTACGCGTTCAAGACCGCCCAGGCGCTGGACGCTGACTACAGCCTGGTATCCTACAGCGGCAACGGAATAATTTCCGGCTACTCTAACGACGGCAAGAAGGTAGAGAGCCAGCAGGTTCCGCCGGTCTACACCAAGTTCGCGAAGAGCTGGGGCAACTACAACGGCATATTCAACGTTTCAGACCTCGACTGGGATTTCAGCAAGTTCCAGCCGGATTTCGTGGTTATAAACCTCGGAACCAACGACGCAAGCTACACCAAGGGCGACAAGGAGAAGGTGCTCGAGTACGCCGACGCATACGCGGAGTTCCTCAAGGTTGTACGCGAGAAGAACCC
The DNA here is from genome assembly GCA_003531585.1 of Oscillospiraceae bacterium. Taxonomy (GTDB): domain Bacteria; phylum Bacillota; class Clostridia; order Oscillospirales; family Ruminococcaceae; genus CAG-115. Next base: position 996 of record DQFX01000023.1, read on the forward strand.
GAACGCGCACATCATCTGCTCCCTCGGCGTGATGGGCGCTGACCTGATGGTAGGCGTGAAGAAGGCGGCTGAGAAGTACACCGAGGAGACCGGCGACACCAACATCTCCACCTTCCAGTTCAAGACCCAGGACGGCAACGCCAACGGCTACGCCGCAGACTGGCACCCCACCGCAAAGACCCACGACATCGCAGCGGCTGAACTGACCGAATACATCAAGTCGCTGATGTAAATTAAGAATTAGGAATTATGATGTCCCGCTGCGCGGGACGAGATTAAAATAGCAGATTCAAAACAAAAGGCAAAGCAGACTTAAAACTGCTTTGCCTTTTTCGTTTATTTGAAATCACCGCGCGAAGCGCGCTCATTAATTCCGAATTCCGAATTAATAATTCCGAATTAAAAATATCAGGCGCCCCTGGGGAGCGCCTGATATTTAAAATCAATTCTTGCTCTTGATGTACTCGTCCATAGCCTTAGCCGCAGTCTTGCCTGCGCCCATTGCCAGGATTACAGTAGCAGCGCCTGTTACAGCGTCGCCGCCTGCGAATACGCCCTCGCGGGAGGTCTGACCATTCTCGTCTGCGATGAAGCAGCCGTGCTTGTTGGTGTCCAGTCCCTTGGTGGTGTTTCTGATGAGCGGGTTCGGGGAAGTACCGATGGACATTACAACGCAGTCAACATCGAGTACGAACTCGCTGTCCGGCTTCTCGACAGGTCTGCGGCGGCCGGAAGCGTCAGGCTCGCCAAGCTCCATCTCAACGCACTTCATGCCGGTTACGAACTTGTGCTCGTTGCCCAGTATCTCAACGGGGTTGTTGAGGGTCTTGAAGATGATGCCCTCCTCCATTGCGTGCTCTACTTCTTCCTTACGTGCGGGCATTTCTTCCAGACCGCGGCGGTATACTATGTATACGTTCTCGGCGCCCAGACGCTTAGCGCAGCGCGCCGCGTCCATTGCAACGTTGCCGCCGCCGACAACCGCAACGCTTGTGTTCTTCTTGATAGGAGTGTCGCTCTCGGGCTTGTATGCCTTCATGAGGTTAACTCTGGTGAGGAACTCGTTAGCGGAGTAAACGCCCTTGAAGTTCTCGCCGGGGATATTCATGAATCTCGGCAGACCTGCGCCGGAACCGATGAATATAGCCTCGAAGCCCTGCTCAAACAGCTCGTCGACTTCGATGGTGCGTCCTACAACAACGTTGGTGTTTACCTTAACGCCCATAGCTACGAGGTTGTCAACCTCGTGCTGAACGATGGACTTCGGCAGTCTGAACTCAGGGATACCGTAAACGAGAACGCCGCCTGCGAGGTGGAGCGCTTCGAAAACAGTAACGTCATAGCCGAGCTTAGCGAGGTCGCCCGCGCATGTCAGACCGGAAGGACCTGCGCCGATGATAGCTACCTTGTGTCCGTTCGGAGCGGGAACAGCGGGAGCATCTGTTGCGTGCGCATTGTGCCAGTCGGCAACGAATCTCTCAAGACGGCCGATAGCTACCGGCTCGCCCTTGATGCCGCGTACGCACTTGCTCTCGCACTGGGTCTCCTGGGGACATACGCGTCCGCAGACAGCCGGCAGGGAGCTGGACTGGTGGATAACCTGATAAGCGCCTTCAAAATCGCGCTCCTTGATCTTTGCGATGAATTCCGGAATGTTGATGGAAACCGGGCAGCCGCTCTGGCAGGGCTTCTTGGGGCAGTGCAGGCAGCGGTTTGCCTCGTCTACGGCCTGCTCCTCGGTGTAGCCGAGAGCTACTTCCTTGAAGTTCTTGTTGCGGACGTTCGGGTCCTGAACGGGCATTTCGTTCTTCTTAAGGCTCATGTTAGGCATCTTACTTTACCTCCTTTTTGTAGAGGTTGCAGACCTCTTCGCGCTTTCTGGTCTCGAATTCCTTGTACATCGTACCGCGCTCCATAGCCTCGTCGAAGTCAACAAGGTGGCCGTCGAAGTCGGGACCGTCAACACAGGCGAACTTAGTCTCGCCGCCTACGGTCAGACGACATCCGCCGCACATGCCGGTGCCATCGATCATTATGGGGTTCATGGAAACTACGGTCTTTATGCCGTACTCCTTGGTGAGCTTACATACGAACTTCATCATTACCAGCGGGCCGATAGCGATTACTTCGTCGTACTGGTTGCCTGCCTTGATGAGCTCCTCAAGCGCGTTGGTAACGAGACCCTTCTCGCCGTGGCTGCCGTCGTCGGTCATCAGCTTCATTACGTCGGAAGCCGCCTTGAATTCGTCCTCGAGGATAACGAGATCCTTGTTTCTGAAGCCTACGATGCTGTGGACCTCAGCGCCCAGGTGGTGGAGCTTCTTTGCGATGGGGTATGCGATAGCGCAGCCTACGCCGCCGCCTACTACAGCGACCTTCTTCAGACCTTCAGTGTGGCTCGGAACGCCGAGGGGTCCTACGAAGTCGTGAATGAACTCGCCCTCTTCGAGGTGGTTCAGCTTTTCAGTCGTAGCGCCCACGATCTGGAAGATGATCGTGATAGTGCCCTTTTCTCTGTCAAAGTCCGCGATAGTCAGCGGGATTCTCTCTCCCTCTGCGTCAACTCTGAGGATTATGAACTGTCCCGGTTCAGCCTTCTTGGCGATCATCGGAGCGTCAACTTCCATAAGAGTAACTGTGGGGTTGAGGATTTTCTTGGTAAGAATCTTGTACATTCTCCTGTGTCCTCCTGAATAATTTGGCGGCTGCGCCCGGAAGTGGGCATGTCCGTCTATACGATATCATTATACCATGTTTAAGGTGTGTTTTGCAAGGGTTAATTATGCTAAGTGAGGGGATTTGTGCATTATCACGATTTAGTTTGTGCATTTCGACAAATATCTGAATAATCCGCCGCACTTTTGAAATAACTCCGCGAAGCGGACACCAAAATTCCGAATTCCGAATTCCGAATTAAATTCAGTATCGCGGGCTGAATCCGTTCCTGTGGCAATATGCTTCCCCGGAAACACTTAACAAGCCAGCATTTGAAATAAGTCCGCGAAGCGGACACCAAAATTCCGAATTCCGAATTCTGAATTCCGAATTAAACTCAGTATTGCCGGCTGAATTTTGTCTTGTAGTAATATATCCCCCAGAACAGCCCGAACAGACCGCCCATGATATGCCCGAACTGTGAAACGGAGTCCGGTGTGAAGGCGCTGACTATCTCGCGGCCGAGGTAGATAGCGGCGACAAGCAGCAGCGAGAGCGGTATCTCGCCCTTCTTTACGTTTGTGAAGGCGCTGAGAATTATCATCATGAATACGATGCCGCTTGCGCCGATTACGCCGGTGTCGAAGAATATGCAGTTGATGATACCGCTGGCGATTCCGGTCACGAGTATCATGAACGCGAGGTTCCCGCTGCCGTACTTTTCCTCGACCACGGGGCCTACCAGGAGCATGAGCAGCATGTTGCTCGCGTAGTGCTCCCAGCCGGAGTGCCCGAAGAAGTATGTAATGCAACGCACGTAGGTCATGGGGTCGAGCAGGGAAGGGTGCCCGTAGCACACCATGACGTACTTGTTGAGCCAGCCTCCGGTGAGCGCGTTCACCGCCACCAGCACGAGGCATACCGCCGCGTAGGTAAGCACCACGGGGCAGTTGTAGGATATCTTGAACTTAGGTTTATTTGCAGGCATTTTGACCTCCTTGATAATTTACGGAAACTGTGTCG
>DQFX01000023.1:4927-34373 GCA_003531585.1 Oscillospiraceae bacterium
CGATAATTTACGGAAACTGTGTCAAAAACGGCGCAGCTTTTCTGAACGAATGTGCTATAATAAGGTCAGAATGGGGCGATGAAATCATGACGCTGCTGTATATACTTTTCATGCCGATACTGATTCTTCTTGACTGCGCCAAAAAAATGAAATAAATGAAATAACAGTACCCCTGCGGCTCACGGGCATATGCAGGGGTGCTTTGTTTTATCTGCGCCTTCCGCCGCCTCCGCCGCTGCGGTGACCTCCGCCTCCGCTGCGGTGACCTCCGCCTCCGCTGTGGCGGCTTCCGCCGGAGGAGCTGCTGCTTATCCGGTGGGACGTCGTGTATTCACGCACGAATACATCGCCGCGCTGAGTGAACCGCGTCAGGCTGCCGTCCATGTATCTTCGCGCGGACACCGGTGCGCGCTTTTTGTACTTTGCCGCCTGGGAATTCGCTACGCATACCGCGATTATCAGCGCGACGATCACGCCGCCGACGTGCCCGATGTTGATGTCCACCTTCGGCGGGACGGAATCGTGCGACCGCAGGTACGCGCAGTAGTTCGTGACCGCCGCGTAGTAGTTGTCGCCGCCGGAGCTGTCCAGACCGTCGTATACCGCGTCGAATATGCTGTCTATCCTGGGCTGGTACATGTCGTAGGCGCGGTCGGTGCAGTATATCTGATCGACCTTTCCGCTTCCCGCCTGCACCAGCATGAGCACGATGGAATCGCTGTACTCGCCGAAGCTGCGGTTGTGGAACTCCTTGGCGTAGGAGCGCTCCGAAAGCCCGTCAAGGCTGGCGTTTCCGAGGATAACCCCGACATTCGCGTGTATCTCCCGGGCGGTGCTGTCCAGGATATCAAGAAGCTCCTGCGCCTGTTCGCCGCTGAGGGCGTCCTGGTGATCCTCAAGCGCGCCGAAATAGCCGTAGTCCTCCTCAGCGGAGCACTCCGCGCCGAGCGCCCCGGACATTACGAAAATTACGGCGCAGACGAGCACGGGGAGCATTCTTTTGATAAGCTTAAGCAAAAAGTACACCCCCTAACAGACCCAGCAGCACGCCGAGCACGATGAACAGCCCCGCGCCGAACAGGAATTTTTTCAGCCCGCTCACCGGGAGTATCCCGAAATTGCAGCCGGTCTGACCGTTCATAACGAACGGGTAGTCCCTGCCCTTGTATGTATAGTTGAGGAACCACACCGGAAGCAGTCCGTAAACCGTCTGCTGCTTTGTGAAGCTGATATTCCGGCGCTTCTCCGCGATGGCGCTGTAGCCGTTCATATCCGAGCGGAGGAGATCGGCAGCAGCGTCCGAAATGCGCTTGTCGATGACCGGCGCGGCCTCCTGGACGGTGACGTCGTACTTTTCAGCTCCGCAGCCGGAGAGGTAGCTCATCGAAAACGGCTTGATACCCGTGTAGTCGAACGGCTCTATGCTTTCCATCAGGCTGTCGTCGATACGCTTCGAGCCGTCGCAGGGGACTCTTACGAACGTCATTTCCGCGCGGCGGGTGACATTGAATATCTTGGTGTTGGTGAACCGTGTGTCGCCTGCCCGCCAGGAATGCACCTTGTGACCCTCGGCTTCCATGAATGCGTCCAACGTGCCGCTTTTCAGCCAGTAGGGAACGTACAGCGGGGTGATGTTCTGTATCTGGGCTTCGCTGGCGAATCCCTTCGGAAGCAGGAACTTCCCCTTGCAGTACTCTTTGAACGCGGTCTCCGCCTGCTCGCGGGTCCTGGTGAAGGGAATTATCAGGTTAGGTCTGAACTCGCCGGAGAGCCGCCCGGTCAGTATGACCGGAGTGTGGCAGAAGTGGCAGCGCGTCGAGGCGGTCAGGCTGTCGCAGATGACTCCCGCGCCGCAGTTCGGGCAGGTGTAGAGCGCGGAGGCTCCCGCGAACTCCTCCGCCTGCCGGTTGGATTCGTCCTGAGCGGCTTCCTGCTCGGCTTCGAGGTTCTCCTGCGAAAGCTCGAAGCCCTCGTTCTCGGCGAACCGTTTCTTGATGTCCTCCTCGGTGAATTCGCTGTCGCAGAACAGGCACTTGAACTTCCCGAGGGCGTTGTTGTATTCCAGCGCCGCGCTGCAGTTCGGGCACTGGTAGGTGACGGTCTTTATCTCCATGTATGCTCCTTATGAGTTTACTGTTATCGAGCCGAGGGTCTCGCCGATGCTGCCGTTTATCACGATGTCGGCTTCGTCGTCCGCGGAGGTCGGCGACTTGTTTATCACCGCCAGCCGCCTGCCGTTGAAGAACCTTATCAGCCCCGCCGCAGGCTGCACCGCGAGGGAGGTCCCGCCGATAATCAGCAAGTCGGCGTCGGATATCGCGTTTATCGCCGCGTTTATGTCGGATTCGTTGAGCGGCTCCTCGTAGAGCACTACGTCGGGCTTGACTATCCCGCCGCAGGAGCAGCGCGGAACCCCGTCGGCGGAGGTGATGAACTCCAGCCCGTAGGACTTCCCGCATTTCATGCAGTGATTCCGGCGAACCGAACCGTGCAGCTCTATGACGTTCCTGCTGCCCGCGTCCGAATGCAGTCCGTCGATGTTCTGGGTCACAACTGCGGATAGCTTCCCGGCGCGCTCCAGCTCCGCGAGCTTGAGGTGCGCCGCGTTCGGCTTCGCAGCGGGGTATATCATGCGGTCGCGGTAGAACCGGAAGAACTCCTCCGGGTCAGCCATGAAAAAGCTGTGGGAGATTATCTGCTCCGGCGGGTACTTGTATTTCATGTTGTATAGCCCGTCCTGCGAGCGGAAGTCCGGTATGCCGCTTTCGGTGGAAACTCCGGCGCCGCCGAAGAACACTATTTTTTCGCTCTCGTCGATTATTGACTGTAAGTCCATGGTGTTACCTCCTGAGTGCTTCGATTATAAAGCGGGCTGTTTCCCCAGGCGCTTCGGAGTTTATCTCATGTCCGGCGCCTCTGATGACCGTTAGCCGTGCCTGCGGGAGGATACTTTCCAGTTCCCGCGCGGCGCTGATGTTGGCTTTGTCGCGCTCTCCGCAGGCTATTGACACGGGACATTCTATCCTGGCCAGCGACGGCGTGAAGTCCAGACGCGCCATGTCTCCGGTGAGGGATATCATCTGCTTTTTGGTAAGCCCGGAGCCTGAAAACGACTTCTCCGGCATGAGCCGGAAAACCGCGCCCTGGAATCTGAGCAGAGCCTTCGGCATACGGAACTGAGGAGCCGCGAGCGCCAGTCCCCGCACCGAGCCGGGACGGTCCGCCGCGTAATTCAGCGCCAGAACCGCGCCCAGCGACAGCCCGCACAGGAACAGCGGCTGACCCAGTTCGTCCAGATATCGGCTGAATCCGGAGTATAGTTCGCCGTAGCTTCCGCCGCCGATGAATGCGGACAGCTCTGGGCACAGCACGTCTTCCTGCGGGAGAAGTTCTGTGGTTTTGTTCCACGCTCCGGCGGTCTGTCCCAGGCCGTGTATCAGGATAGTTTTCACTGTGCCGCCCTCCCTGTTATTTATCCTGATTCAAAGTATATCACAAATTGCACAATAATTCAATATGTGCGGGTTATTAAATTTAACTCCGCCGGAGGAAAAATCCTATTGACAAATCAGGCGAAGTAGTATATAATAACTAGTAACGAATAATCAGCGAAATTCTATGGCTTTTAAGGCGGCACCGTGATGCCGGCAAGGTTGTTTGAGTTCGTATGGGGAGTGCTGCACCGAAAAGGGGGCAGTGCATTTTGTACACACATCACAGCCTGCCGTATATCCGGCGGGCTTTTTCATTCTGGCAGAAAGGTAGTGATATCCGTGTGTACCGTAGATGGGCTTGTGCAGAAAGCTGAAATAATGGACGAAAGCTCGATGGCGAGGGCAGTCACCCGTATTTCGTTTGAGATGATCGAACGCAATAAGGGCACTGACAGTCTTTGCCTTATCGGGCTTTTTTCGCGCGGGGCGGTCCTCGCAAAGCGCATAGCCGCGCGTATCGCCGAGATAGACGGCGGCGAGATACCGGTGGGTCTGCTGGATATCACTCCGTTCCGGGACGACAAGCCCAGGGGAGGCTGCCCGGACAACAGCGAGATACCATTCGACATCACCGACAAGCGCGTTGTGATAGTCGACGACGTTATCTTCACCGGGCGCACCGCGAGAGCCGCGATAGACGGCATAATGTCCCGGGGACGTCCGATGCTGATACAGCTTGCAGCGCTGGTGGACAGGGGACACAGGGAGCTTCCGATACGCGCTGACTACATCGGGAAGAACCTGCCGACCTCCCGGGAAGAAACGGTCAAGGTGCTCGTAAGGGAGCTCGACGGCTGCGATAAAGTCGTGATCTACACTCAATGTCCCGCGGAATAACGGGAATCCGAATCATAAAGAAAACACAAGGAGGGCAGAATGGACTTATTACTGAAAAACGGCTATGTGGTTGACAGCGCCAGCGGCTTCGAGGGAAAGGCGGATATCCTTATCCACGATAACCGGATACGCGAGGTCGGGGAGGACATCTCCGCGCCGGAGGCTCAGACGGTGGACTGCGCCGGGCTGACGGTTATCCCGGGAATATGCGATATGCACGTGCATTTCCGCGACCCCGGACAGACCCACAAGGAAGATATCATCACCGGCGGAAATGCGGCGGCGGCGGGCGGCGTGACTGCGGTAGCGTGCATGCCGAACACCAACCCCACTATAGACAATGCAGAAACGGTGCATTACATTCTTGAAAAGGCGAAGGAAGCGAAGACCCGCGTCTATCCGGTCGGGAGCATTACCAAGGGGCTGGGCGGCGCTGAAATGTGCGACTTTGAGGAACTTCACAAGGCGGGCTGCGTGGCGGTCTCCGACGACGGCAGACCCGTAAAGAACGCCCGCATAATGGCTGAGGCTATGGTGAAGGCTCACTACGCGGGAATGAAGGTCATCTCCCACTGCGAGGATCTCGACATCGTGAACGGCGGCATAATGAACTACGGCGAGGTATCGAAGGAACTCGGCGTGAAGGGTATCCACCGCCTGAGCGAGGATATAATAACAGAGCGCGAGATAACGCTTGCCGCCGATCTGGAAGTGCCGATACACATTGCGCACGTTTCCACCGCGCAGAGCATGCAGAACATACGCACCGCGGCGAGATTCGGCACGATGGTGACCTGCGAGACGGCTCCGCATTATTTCATGCTGACCGACGAGCTGCTCCGCAGCCGCGACGCGGACTACAGAATGAACCCTCCGCTGCGCACGGCGGCTGACGTCCAGGCGATAACCGAGGGCGTTATAGACGGCACCATCGACTGCATAATCACCGACCACGCGCCCCACGCGCCGGAGGAAAAGGCGGATTTTGAGAAGGCTCCGAACGGCGTTGTCGGTCTGGAGACCTCCCTTGCGGCAACGCTCACCGCGCTGTACCACACCGGGAAGATATCGCTTCAGCGCTTAGTTACGCTGATGTGCGTGAACCCGAGGCGGATACTCTCGATACCCGGCGGCTCACTGAGACCCGGCGATATCGCGGATATATGTATTTTCGACCCGAACGAGGAGTGGGTAGTCGACCCGGCGAAGCTTCACTCGAAGTCGAAGAACACCTGCTTCAAGGGAATGACCCTCAAGGGCAGGGTAAAATATACAGTACTGGACGGAAAAATAGTTTATACCGACGGCATAGACTGAGATAGAAAGGAAGAAACACATGTCACTCGACAGACTCATCGAAAAGATCGAAAAGACCCAGAACCCCTCCGTTGCAGGGCTTGACCCCAAGCTCGCATATGTTCCGGAGTACATCAAGGAGAAGTGCTTCGAGAAGTACGGCGAGACCCTCAAGGGCGCTGCGAAGGCTCTGTTGGAATTCAACAAGGGGCTTATCGACGCGCTGTACGATATCGTCCCCGCAGTGAAGCCGCAGGCGGCTTATTATGAGATGTACGGTCCGGCGGGCGTCAAGGCTCTCTACAAGACCCAGGAGTACGCGCGCAGCAAGGGTATGTACGTCATCACCGACGGCAAGCGCAACGACATCGGCACCACGATGGAGGCATACGCGGCGGCTCATCTGGGCAAAGTACAGGTAGGCAGCCAGACCTACGAGCCGTTCCTCGGCGACGCGCTGACTGTAAACGGCTACCTCGGCAGCGACGGCATAAAGCCGCTTCTCGCTACCTGCCGCGACAACGACAAGGGTATTTTCGTGCTTGTAAAGACCTCCAACCCCAGTTCCGGCGAGCTCCAGGACAAGAAGATAGACGGCATGACCATCTATGAAACCATGGGCCACATGTGCGAGAAGTGGGGCGAGGATCTTCCCGGCGTTTACGGATACTCCGGCGTAGGCGCGGTAGTCGGCGCTACATACCCCGAGCAGCTCAGATACCTCCGCGACGTGCTTCCCACCACATTCTTCCTTATCCCGGGCTACGGAGCTCAGGGCGCAGGCGCGAAGGACATCGCAGGCGCATTCGATAAGAACGGCCTCGGCGGTATCGTCAACAGCTCCAGAGGCATCATGTGCGCCTACCAGAAGGAAAAGTGCGACGAGCACGACTACGCAGAGGCTGCACGCCGCGAAGCTATCCGCATGAGAAACGAGATCATGGGGATAGTGGGGAAGATCGTAATTAATAAGTGATCCGGAAGGTTAGCTGAAACAGCAGTTACAATTCGGAATTCGGAATTATGAATTCGGAATTATGGTGTCCTGCTTCGCAGGACGGTATTAAAATTTGATACAATCGGATAACCGCCGCGGCAGCGGCGACCGAAATTCCGAATTCCGCATTCCGAATTCCGAATTTAAATTCATCGTCCCGTGTAACAATCAGATATATAAATCAATTACATGTACGCGCATGCGCATGGAGGAGAAGAAATGATATTCGAGAACAAAAAGAAAGCGACGCTAATTCTCGCGGACGGCACTGAGTTCGAGGGCAGGGCGTTCGGCGCGGACGGCTCTGTTGTGGGCGAGATAGTATTCACCACCGCGATGGTGGGCTATCAGGAGACCCTCACCGACCCGAGCTACTGCGGACAGATAGTCACCCAGACTTTCCCGCTCATCGGCAACTACGGCGTTAACTCCGTAGACCCCGAGTCCAACGGGAGCGTTGTCAGCGGCTACATCGTGAGAGAGCAGTGCGAGGATCCGTCGAACTTCCGCTGCGAGGGCGACCTTGACAGCTATCTGAAGAAGTACAACATCATCGGCATCTACGACATCGACACCCGCCACCTCACCAAGATAATCCGCGAGAGCGGCGTAATGAACGGCGCGATCGTCCACGGCGATTTCGACAAGGAAGCGCTTCTCGCGCAGATACGCGCGTATAATGTCGGAAAGGTAGTTCCGAAGGTCAGCGTAAAGGCGAAGGAGTACTACCCGGCTGAGAACGCGAAGTTCAACGTTGTGCTGATGGACTACGGCTACAAGTTCAATATCCGCCGTGAGCTGGTAAGGCGCGGCTGTAACGTCACCGTAATGCCGTGGAACTCCACCGCGGACGAGATAAAGGCGCTGAACCCCGACGGCATAATGCTTTCCAACGGCCCCGGCGACCCCGCTGACAACACCGAAGCTATCCAGACCCTCCGCGAGCTTATCCCGGCTCAGATACCCACGTTCGGAATCTGCCTCGGACATCAGCTCCTTGCGCTGGCAAACGGCGCCAAGACCGAGAAGCTGAAGTACGGCCACCGCGGCGGCAATCAGCCTGTAAAGGATCTCGCGCTTGACAGAACATTCATCACCTCCCAGAACCACGGCTACGCGGTCGTAAGCGGCAGCGTTCCCGCCGAGGCAGGCGAGGTAAGCCACGTTAACGGCAACGACGGCACCTGCGAGGGCGTTCGTTATCATAACGCGCCTGCGTTCACGGTGCAGTTCCACCCGGAGGCATGCGGCGGCCCGAAGGACACCGCGTACCTGTTCGACGAGTTTATTGAGCTGATGGAGGGTAAAAAGTCATGCCGTTAAGAAGTGATATCAAGAAAGTACTGGTTATAGGCTCCGGCCCTATCGTTATCGGTCAGGCTGCGGAGTTCGACTACGCAGGCACACAGGCGTGCCGCGCGCTCAAGCAGGAGGGTCTGGAGGTAGTTCTGATAAACTCCAACCCGGCTACCATCATGACGGACAAGCACATGGCGGACAAGATCTACATCGAGCCGCTGACTCTGGACGTCGTAAAGAGAGTCATCGAGATCGAGAAGCCGGACAGCGTGCTCTCGAACCTCGGCGGTCAGACCGGTCTGACCCTCTCAATGGAGCTTGCGGAGTGCGGATTCCTGGCTGAGCATAACGTAAAGCTGCTCGGCTCCAACCCTGAAACTATCCACAAGGCGGAGGACAGGCAGGCGTTCAAGGACACCATGGAGAAGATAGGTCAGCCCTGCATTCCTTCAAAGGTCGTTGAGACCGTCGAGGACGCTATGGACTTCGCCGAGGTCATTCACTATCCGGTAATCGTCAGACCTGCGTTCACGCTGGGCGGCACCGGCGGCGGTATCGCGCAGACTCCCGAGGAGCTCCACGAGATAGCCACCAACGGACTTCGCCTTTCGCCTATCACACAGATTCTGGTCGAGAAGTGCATCTCCGGCTGGAAGGAAATTGAGTTCGAGGTAATGCGCGACAGCAAGGGCAACGTAATTACCGTCTGCTCCATGGAGAACTTCGACCCGGTCGGCGTTCACACCGGCGACTCCATCGTTGTCGCTCCCTGCGTAACGCTCGCCGATAAGGAATATCAGATGCTGCGTACTGCGGCTATCAACATCATTCAGGAACTGAAAGTCGAGGGCGGCTGCAACTGCCAGTTCGCGCTCAAGCCCGACAGCTTCGACTACGCCGTAATCGAGGTAAACCCGAGAGTTTCCCGTTCCTCCGCGCTGGCTTCCAAGGCTACCGGATATCCTATCGCGAAGGTCGCTGCGCGTATCGCCGTAGGCTACACGCTGGACGAGATAGTAAATCAGGTCACAGGCAAGACCTACGCGTGCTTCGAGCCTGCGCTCGACTACCTGGTAGTAAAGTTCCCGAAGTGGCCGTTCGATAAGTTCGTTTACGCGAAAAAGACCCTCGGCACCCAGATGAAGGCTACAGGCGAGATAATGGCTATCGCGCCCAGCTTCGAGGCCGGCATGATGAAGGCGGTGCGCTCCATCGAGCTTGGCATGGACACCATGACCAAGGAGGATTTCGTAAAGCTCACCGACGAGGAAGTGCTCAAGAAGCTGGAGGACATCGACGTCGACCGTTCGTTCTGCGTATTCGAGGCGCTCAAGCGCGGCATTTCCGTTGACGTTATCCACGACATCACGAAGATAGACAAGTGGTTCATCAGCAAGCTGAACAACCTCGTTCAGCTCGAGAAGTGGCTGGCTGAGGGCGAGCTGACCCAGGAAAAGTACGACATGGCGAAGAAATACTGCTACCTTGACAGCACCATCGAGCGCATTTCCGGTCAGAAGATAAAGGAGCGCCGCCTTGCAGTATACAAGATGGTAGATACCTGCGCGGCTGAGTTCTCCGCAAGCACTCCGTACTTCTATAACACCTTCGACCGCGAGAATGAAGCGGCTGAGTTCATCGAGCAGCACCCCACCGACAAGAAGAAGGTAATCGTATTCGGTTCCGGTCCTATCAGAATAGGTCAGGGCATCGAGTTCGACTACTGCTCGGTACACTGCGTATGGACGCTGAAAGAAGAGGGCTGCGAAGCAATAATCTGCAACAATAACCCCGAGACCGTTTCCACCGACTTCGACACCGGCGACAGACTGTATTTCGACCCGCTGACCAAGGAGGACGTTGAAGCCCTCATCGCCACCGAGAAGCCCTACGGCGTGGTAGTTCAGTTCGGAGGTCAGACTGCCATCAAGCTTATAAAGCACCTCACCGCCCTCGGCGTGCGCATTCTGGGAACCTCCGCGGCCGACGTTGACGCGGCGGAGGACAGAGAGCTGTTCGACGAGCTGCTCGAGAAGTGCAGCATTCCGCGCCCGAAGGGAAGCACCGTGTTCACCACCGAGGAAGCGCTCAAGACTGCGAACGAACTCGGTTATCCGGTGCTGCTCCGTCCGTCCTACGTTCTCGGCGGTCAGAACATGATAATCGCGCACTGTGACAGCGACGTCACCGAGTACATGACGATAATCACCAGCCACAAGCTGGAGAACCCCGTGCTCATCGACAAGTACATGATGGGCACCGAGGTCGAGGTAGACGCCATCTGCGACGGCGAGGACTTCCTCATACCGGGAATCATGGAGCACATCGAGCGCGCAGGTATCCACTCCGGCGACTCCATCTCCATCTACCCCGCGCAGACCCTCACCGAGCACATCAAGCGGGTCATCATCGACTACACCGAGAAGCTCGCTAAGGCGCTGCACGTTGTAGGCCTGGTAAATATCCAGTACGTCGTTTATAACCACGAGGTATTCGTTATCGAGGTCAACCCGCGTTCCTCCAGAACCGTGCCGTACATCAGCAAGGTAACGGGCGTTAACATGGTGGACATCGCGACCAAGATAATCCTCGGCGCGAAGCTGAAGGACATGGGCTACAAGAGCGGTTTGTACCCCGCCGGCGACTATATTGCGGTCAAGGTTCCGGTATTCAGCTTTGAGAAGCTGAACGACGTTGACAACCAGCTCGGTCCGGAGATGAAGTCCACCGGCGAGTGCCTCGGTATCGCAAAGACCTTCAGCGAGGCTCTGCTCAAGGGACTCATCGCGGCGGGCTATAAGCTCCACCACGAGGGCGGCGTGCTCATTTCCGTAAAGGACGGCGACAAGAACGAGATAATCGAGATCGCAAGCCGGTTCGAGCAGCTCGGATTCAAGATCTACGCCACCAGCGGAACCGCTTCCGTGCTGAACCGCAACATGATTGCTGCGAGCCACGCCTACAGAATAGGCAAGGGCGACCCGGACGTTATCCAGCTTCTGGAGAGCGGCAAGATACAGTACGTTATCTCCACCTCCGAGACCGGCAGACAGCCTTCCCGCGACAGCGTAAAGATGCGCCGCAAGGCTGTTGAGCGCTCCATCGCGTGCCTTACAGCGATAGACACCGCAAACGCGCTCCTCGACTGCCTCGAAATGCACAAGACAGTCAACGACGTGGAGCTTGTGGATATCACCAAAATCTGAGAATACTAACGGCAATATCGTTCCACTGCCGGCGTCCGGCTTTGGGGCGGTATTGCCTGAGTTTCATTCTGAGCGTTATTCAGTTCTGAATTAAATTCCCCCGGCGAAAGGAACCATTATGAAAATAGGCAAGTACCCCGTAAAGCACTCCTACAAGATACCCCGCATAATCGCCGATGTTTTCTCCGTCGGGCTGGCGGTGTTCATCTGCTCCGTTGAGATAATGTTCATGACGGTGTACGACGATACGCTGAAAACCTATATCGGCGGGGAAGCGCTGGAAAAGCTGATGCAGGCGGACAGCTCCCTCGGCTGGAAGCACTGGCTGACGCTGATATTCCCGGCGGCGGTGCTCGCGGTGTTTGCCGTTTATATCGTCCTCGTGCTGAAAAGCCACAGGCTGAAGGGCTTCAACGTCACCAAGCGAAACGCCCAGAAGCTCTACGACATGTACGCGCTCTGCGCTTCGCTGTGCAAGATACCCGCGCTCATGTTCATCAGCGAAATGATGATGATAACCCACAACAACATGCTGATGGCTGACGAGGGCTGGTTCACATTACAGCTTGTGCTTGACCTGCTGATAATCGCGATACTGATATGCCTTTTCCGCCATCTTATGCAGAAAATGACCGAACCGGAGGTACATGAGGAAAGCACGGCAGTCCGCATGACCGCGGTCGTGAAGGAGGAACCCGCGGTTCCTTCCGAAGCGCCGGAAACCAACGACACCACCGAAAGGAGCTAACATGAGCTACTACTGCGACAAGTACCCGATAATCGAGAAAAAAAGCATCTCGCGGGATACCTTCTCCATCACCATCTACGCCCCGGAAGCCGCGAAAGCCGCGCACGCCGGTCAGTTTGCCAACATTTCCGCGCCGGGGTTCACCCTGCGCCGCCCCATATCCATCTGCGAGTTCAGCCGTTCCAGGGGAACGCTGAGATTCGTTTTCGAGGTACGCGGCAAGGGCACCGAGGCTATCTCCCGCCTGAACGTCGGCGATAATCTCGACGTACTCGGCCCGCTCGGAAACGGCTTCGCGATCCCGGACAGCGCCCGCAGGGTAGTTCTGGTCGGCGGCGGTATCGGAGTACCTCCCATGCTGGGGCTTGCGAAGAAGCTCGGCGACCGCGCTACCGCTATCCTGGGCTTCCGCGACTACAGCCGCATTATCCTCGCCGATGAGTTCGAGAAGTACGGCGCGGCTACCGCGATATGCACCGACGACGGCTCCGTAGGCTACAACGGAATGGTGACGGGTCCGCTGGAGAGCACCCTTAAGAACACCGGCGCGGACATCGTATGCGCATGCGGCCCCATGCCCATGCTGAACGCCATCGCGAAGATATGCGCGCAGTATGAAGTCCCCTGCAGGGTGTCCCTGGAACAGAGAATGGGCTGCGGCGTGGGAGCGTGCGTGGTATGTTCCTGCATGACCGTCCGCAACGGTCAGGAGCATTACGCGAGGGTCTGCAAGGACGGCCCCGTATTTGACGCAAAGGAGGTAAAGTTCAATGGCTGATCTTTCCGTAAAAATCGCGGGGGTTGAGTTCCCGAACCCGGTGATCGCCGCTTCCGGAACCTACGGCAACGGCGAGTGCTTCACCGACCTGTACCCGCTGTCCAGGCTCGGCGGTATCTCCTGCAAGGGAATGACCATCGTGCCGAAGATGGGAAACGTTCCTCCGAGAATAGCTGAGACTCCATCCGGCATACTGAATTCCGTGGGACTTCAGAACATCGGCGTTCACGGCTTCATCGAGTATTACCTCCCGACGCTGAAAGAGGAGGGCAACGTCATCATTGCGAATGTTGCGGGCGCCACAATCGACGACTATATCGCGGCAGCGGAGGCGCTTGATGTAACGAACGTCGACATGATAGAGCTTAACATCTCCTGCCCGAACGTCAAGGCGGGCGGCGCGACATGGGGCGTCACCTGCGAGGGAGCGGCGTCTGTCACGAAGGCGGTCAGGGCCGCAACGAGCAAGCCGCTTATCGTGAAGCTGACCCCGAACGTAACGAACATCACCGAGATAGCGAAGGCGGTCGAGGCGGAGGGCGCGGACAGCATCTCGATGATAAACACGCTCCTCGGAATGCGCATAGATATCCGCACAAAGCGCCCGATACTCCACAACAATGTCGGCGGACTTTCCGGCCCGGCGATATTCCCGGTGGCAGTCCGCATGGTATGGCAGTGCTACAACGCGGTGAAGATCCCGATAATCGGCATGGGCGGCATCTCCACCTGGGAGGACGCAGTCGAGATGATGATGGCAGGCGCGTCCGCGATACAGATGGGCACGGCGATATTCACCGACCCGTGGTCGCCGATAAAGGTCATCGAGGGTCTGAACGACTACATGGACAAGAACGGCATAAAGGATCTTTCCGAGATAGTCGGCCAGGTCAAGCCATGGGACTGATTTTAAATTCGGAATTCGGAATTAAGAATTCGGAATTTCGGTGTCCCGCTTCGCGGGACGGATTGAAAAATTAGATTATAGCATTTGTTGAAACAGAATTCAATTGCCGCTGATTTGAAATCGTCCGCGAAGCGGACACATTAATTCCGAATTCCGCATTCCGAATTCCGAATTTTCTTCCCCCCCCTCTTGATTAGGAGAACGATGTATGAAAATAATGGCAGTAGACTACGGCGACAGCCGTACCGGGCTTGCGATGTGCGACAAGGGCGAGGTACTTGCCTCCCCGCTGTACACCATCAACATGAAGGACTTCGACAGGTGCCTTGAAATGACCGCCGAGGCGGCGCGTGAAAACAAGGCGGAGCTTATCGTAGTCGGCAACCCGATAAACATGAACGGCACGGAAGGTCCGCGCTCCGAGAAGTGCAGGCTGTTCGCGGACCGCTTAAAGGAGCTTGTCGGCGTGGACGTGCGCATGTGGGACGAGCGTTCCTCCACCGTTACGGCGATAGGCTTCATGAACGACGTCAACAAGCGCGGAAAGAAGCGCAAAGAGGTGCTGGATTCCGCGGCGGCTGCGGTCATTCTCGAGAGCTACCTCGCCTGGAGGAAAAATCACCCCGGCGAGGTCTGAGATATGTGTGTATTCCGTGAAAATGCTTGACATTCCGGCGCATTAGAGGTAAAATATAATAGGGTGCAGTATGTATTCCTGCACCCTATTATATTTTTTACATTAATTCGGAATTAAGAATTTGGAATTCGGAATTTCGGTGCTGCTTCGCAGCTATTTAATATTTGATATTTTTTACTCTGAAAGGACTAACATACAATGACGAATTTCCAGACAGCGCAGATATTCGGCGACAACATGGTGCTCCAGTTCCAGAAGCCCGTAAGCGTATTCGGCACAGGCACTGACGGCACAAAGATAACCGTAAGCATTTCCGGCATGGAGGCGGCGACCAACAGCACGGTCGTCCACAACGGGAGATGGCTGGTAATGCTCCCGCCGCAGCCCGCGCAGGACAGCGTGGAGCTGACGGTCTCCGACGGCTCCGAGAGCCGCACGTTCACAAACGTGGCGGTAGGCGCGGTGTGGCTCGCGGGAGGCCAGAGCAACATGGAGCTGGAGCTCCGCAACTGCTCCACCGGAAAGGACAGCCTTGAAAACGACGATACTCCCAGCGTCCGTTTCTACTACACGATGAAGAAGACCATCGCGGACGACAGCTTCTTCGAGAGCGAGAAGCAGATGGTCTGGAACGATTTCTCCAACAAGGAGAGCGCGCAGTACTGGAGCGCAGTTGGCTACTACTTCGCAAAGGAGCTTTCCGAGAGGCTCGGCATGACGGTAGGAATTATCGGCTGCAACTGGGGCGGTTCCTCCGCGAGCGCATGGATGAAGCGCGAGTACGCCGACGGCGAGACCGCGGTGTACTTCGAGGACTACGACAGCGCCACCGCCGGGAAGTCCGAGCAGCAGCTCAAGCAGGATTACCTCGATTATCAGGCGTACCACAATGAATGGGAGCGCAAGAGCGCGGAATACTACGGTAACACCCCGAACCCCACCTGGGACGGCTGCCTTGCCTACTGCGGCGAGAACAAGTACCCCGGTCCGGCATCACCGCTGAACCCGATGTCCCCGGGAGTGCTCCACAAGAGCATGATAGAGCGTATCGCGCCCTACACGATGACCGGCGTTATCTGGTACCAGGGCGAGAGCGACGACCACCGTCCGGGAATGTACTACAAGCTGCTCAGCCAGATGATACGCAACTGGCGCGACGACTGGAACGACGACGAGCTGTTCTTCGTTATCGGGCAGCTTCCCATGCACCGCTGGGAGGCCGACCCGGATTTCAAGAACTGGTGCACTATACGCGAGGCTCAGGCTAAGACCGCACGCACTACCGCGGGAACAGCCCTTGCAGTCCTGACCGACTGCGGCGAGTTCAGCGAGATACACCCCAAGGACAAAAAGACCCCGGCTCACAGATTCTGCCTTGCGGCGCTCAACGGCTGCTATCAGGTGCAGTTCGTTGACGGCGAGGAAGGGCAGGAGGGCGGATTCTCCACCTTCAACCCCGAGGCTTACGAGGTATGCTGGAACTCCGGCAGCGTGGACGTGTTCGTTTCCACTGGGCTTTGCCTTGAGGTGAAGGACGACGCCGAGGAGATAAGCGGCTTCGAGCTGATGTCCGCCGACGGCGAGTGGCACGCGGCAAAGGCTGTCCTCTCCGATAAGGAGCTGTGGAACGCCGGCGAGGGCACTGAAATAATCAGCGTCACCGGAACTGCCGACCCGCGCGGAGTGCGCTACCTCTGGACGAACTACACCGACGATATCCCGCTGAGGGACGGCGAAAACGGAGTTCCGCTGCCGCCGTTCATCTTCACAAAGCCCGCATACCAGGGCTGATACAGGAGCTGATACTATGGAAAAGGAAAAGATAGACAGAATAAACCACCTAGCGCGCAAGCACCGCGCGGAGGGTCTCACCGAGGAGGAAAAGGCGGAGCAGCAGGCGCTCCGCGACGAGTACCGCGAGGGCTTCAAGAAGGGACTCGCGCAGCACCTCGACCGCGTGTACTACAAAATGCCGGACGGCAGCCTTGTCAAGGCGGTGCAGGGCGAGGTAAAAATGCCCGAAAAGAAAACGGAGGACAAGAAATGATAGCGTTAGTTACAGGCGCAAGCTCCGGAATAGGCAGGGACATCGCACGCTCCCTTGCCAAGCACGGAATAAACGTAATAATCACAGCGCGCCGCCGCGACCGCCTCGAGGAGCTGAAAAAGGAGCTCACCGAGACCTACGGCGTGAAGGTGCACATAATCGCGGCTGATATCTCCGACATGGCTCAGTGCCGGGAGCTGCACCGCCGCGTGAAGAAGTACAGCATCGACATTTTCGTAAACAACGCGGGCTTAGGCGTTTTCGGCGACTTTACCGACACCGACCTCGACCGCGAATTAGCCGAGCTTGACGTGAACGTTAAGGCGTTCCACACGCTGTTCAAGCTGTTCCTCCAGGATTTCAGAAAGCGCGATTACGGCTATATCCTGAACACCGCCAGCAGCGCGGGATTCTTCCCGGGGCCGCATTTTTCGTCCTACTACGCGAGCAAGGCGTACGTTGTCCGCATGACTCAGGCGGTTCACGAGGAGCTACGCGCGGCGCGCAGCCATGTTTCGGTCTCCATGCTCTGCCCGGGGCCGGTCAACACCGAGTTCATGGACAAGGCGCGGGTTGATTTCACAGTGCCGCCGCAGTCCAGCGAGTTCGTTGCGGAGTATGCCGTAAGGCAGATGTTCGCGGGGCAGCTCACTATAGTTCCGTCGCCGGTGATGAAGGCGGGGATAATCCTCGGCAGGCTGGTTCCGGACTGCATTCTTGCTCATTTCGCAGGGCTTATCCAGAGCCGCCGGGAAAGGCTCTGATATGCCGTCAGTAACAGAAATAACCGTACGCTACGCCGAGACCGACTGCATGGGAGTCACCCACCACGCGGTGTATCCCGTGTGGTTCGAGGTAGCCCGCACCGACTACATCAAAAACGCCGCCGTGAGCTACGCCGAGATGGAGCGCCGCGGCGTGATGATACCCGTGACCGGGATATCATGCAAGTACCGCCAGCCGTCGCGCTACGACGATACGCTGGAGATAACCACCTACGTCACGAGGTTCAGCCCGGCAAGGGTGGAGTTCCGCTATGAGTGCCGCCGCAAGGGCAGCCCGGAGATACTTACCGAGGGCACCAGCGCGCACGCATTCGTGGACGCCGAGACGTTCCGGCCGCTGAACTTCAGGAAGGCTCTGCCGGATATCTACGAAAAGCTTGAAAAGGAAGCACAGAAGGATCTCGCGTTCTGCGCGACGTAATTAAGGAGGAAGCCATGTTCAGACAGCTAATTGCGGGAGCTGCTGCGGCGGTCATCGCGCTTACCGGCGTGAAGTCTGGTCAGTACAGCCCCGATGAATTCTACCGTGCTGAGGGCGGCGTAATAGTCAGCCCCGCTGGTGAGACCGCCGTGCTCCGGGGAATGGGGTTCGGCAACGATATGTGGGTGAGTTCCCTAGCGGATATCGGGCTTCATCATAACGAGGACAGTTTCCGGGAGATGTCGGAGCTGGGGTTCAATTCGGTGAGGTTCCTGCTGAACTACAGCTGGTTAGAGGACGACGAAAACCCGTATGTCTACAAGCAGGAGGGCTTTGATTACATCGACCGGAGCATAGCCTGGGCGAAGAAATACAACATCGGTCTGGTGCTGAACATGCACTGTCCGCAGGGCGGCTACCAGTCCCAGGGGAACGGCATGGCGCTCTGGACAGACCCGGAGAATCAGCGCAGACTTGTGAAGCTCTGGGGCGAGATAGCGCGAAGATACGCCGACGAGCCGGCGATACAGGGCTACGGGCTGATAAACGAGCCGGTGGTCCCGGAGCTTGGCTCGGCGGCGGAAACGGTGGGGCAGTGCCAGCGGCTGATGCAGCGGTGTACTGACGAGATCCGGAGATACGACCGGAATCACATTGTTTTCGTGGAGCATGTCGCGGCAGTAAAGGATATGTCCACCGGTGAAAACCTCTGGAACAAGTACCCGATCGATGAACTGTGGTTCCTGATCGACGACGACAACGCGGTCTACGAGGCACATTTCTACACGCCCGCAGTGTTCACGCACCAGTCGGCGGGGGACAGCGTTGAATACCCAAAGCCGTGCTACGTTGACAACTACCTTGAATACTGGGTAGGCTGCATGAGCGCCCGGCAGACTTCGCAGGATACCTATTACGAGAGCGACTGTTTCACAGCGGGGGAGGACTACAACATATACGCGCCGGTGCTGCATTCCTCAAAGCTGGGGAGCGGGACCGCGCTGTTTGACGACGTGACGGTCACTGAATACGCCCCGGACGGTACTTCCGGCGTTGTCTGGCACAACGACTTTTCCGACGGCAGCCAGAAGCCGGAGAACGCCTGGAGCAGCGACGGCACCGGAAGCTGGTCGATGAGCGAGGGCTATCTGAAGATATCCGGCGGCACGGACGATTACGTGCTGACGTTCGACAAGCTGAAGCTGCGCGAGGGCTGCAAATATAAGATAAGCGGCCACATGCAGACTGTCGGAGCGCCCTCCGGCGGCTTCGCGGATATCCGCGCGGACTTCAGCCTTGCGGAGAACGTCTATGAAAGCGGCCGAGAATACGTTTTCGCGGAGCTGTCCGAAATAGTCAGGTTCGGGAAGGAAAACAACGTTCCGATATACTTCGGGGAATTCGGCGCGGACGCTGAGAGCTTTAAAAACGGCCTCGGCGGCGAGCGCTGGGTCGCGGACGTGATGGACTTCTGCAATGAGAACGGAATCTCCTACAGCTACCACGCCTATCACGAGCCGATGTTCGGATTCTACCCCGAGGACACCGTAAAGTACCCGCAGCGCCGTAACGAAGCGCTCGCGAAGGTATTCGCAGACAAAAACAGAAACGGATAATTACTTATGAAGCGATTTATCATACTCGGCGGAGTTGTTCTGCTGGGAGCAGTATCGGCGCTGATGTACACGCTGTTTCCTCCGGTGGAGACGCAGCTCAATGTCGACATGGCAGAAGACGGGGAGGTCTCCGTCACCGAGACGGAGCGGAACGCCGTCCAGAGCGGCAGTGTGAGATTCTCGCTTCCCTCCGGATTCTATTCCGAGAACATCTCGCTGGAGCTTTCAGCGGACAGCGGCACGGTGTATTTCACCACCGACGGCTCTGACCCGGTTCCCGGGGAGTCCGAGTTTTACACGCAGCCCATCGAGATAAACGCCACGCCGGAGGTCAGGGCAACCACAGTGAAGGCGCTGTCGGTGCTGTCCGACGGGACGAAGGGCGACATCTGCACGGTGAGCTACGTTGTCGGGCAGGACGTCGCGGAGCGGTTCGACAGCAATACGCTGGTGTTCGTGCTGAGCACCGACCCGTATAACCTCTACGACTACGAATACGGCATAGCGGTGCCTGGAAAGATCTACGACGACTACGTAAAGGAGCACCCCGGCGAGGAGATACCCTACAACGCACCGGGCAACTACTACCTCTCGGGCAGGGAGGCGGAGCGCCCCATCTACGTCGAGGTGTTCGAAAGCGACGGCACCAAGGTGATAGACCAGGCGGCGGGGGTAAGGCTCTCCGGAGGCTATTCCAGGGTTCCCGACCAGAAGTCGTTGAGGCTCATCGCCCGCAAGAGCTACGACCCGGACAACGGCAAGTTCAAATATGCGTTCTTTGAGGGCGCGCAGACCGCCGACGGAGTTCCGGTGTCGGAGTTCGACCGCATAGTGCTCCGCAACGGCGCCAACGACCGCGAGTTCGCAGGCGTCCGGGACGAGCTTTCCCAGAAGCTGGCGCAGGATTACGGCTACCCGGTGACGCAGCACTGCACTCCGGCGGCGGTGTTCCTAAACGGCGAGTACTATGGGTACTCCTGGGTGCACGAGAACTATAATGAGGACTACCTCGCGACGTATTTCGGCGGGAACAAGGATAACTACGAGATAGTAAGCAACATTGAGGACGCGGACGAGGGCAGCGAGCGCGCACTGGAGGATTACGGAAAGCTCTACGCCTACTACGACCGCGACCTGACCGACGACAGCACCTTCGCGGAGTACTGCGGGCTTGTCGACATCGACAACCTCATGCAGTACTATTGCATGCAGGTGTTCATCGCAAACAAGGACTGGCCTGGGAACAACTACAAGGCGTTCCGGTACTACCCGTCGGAGGGCGAGGAGATAACCTCGGAGTTCCAGGACGGGCGCTGGCGGTTCATGTTCTTTGACGCGGAGTACGCCTGGAGCCTCTACGGCGACCGTCCGAACGCCGACACCCTCCGCGATCTGCTGAGTGGGACCCACATGAGCGGCGAGAGCAAGGCTCTGATAGCGCTTCTGGCGCGGGAGGACATGCGCGAGAAGTTCGCGTCTACGATGTCCGACCTTACGGCGAACGCCTTTGAAAAGAACCACATACTGGAGACCCTGGACGAACTGTGCGCGATGAGCGACAGCGAGCAGTTCTATGCGCTGGACAAAGGGATAACCTCCGAATGGGCGAACCGCGAGACCTTCGCGAACAGCCGCCAGCAGATACGCGACTTCGCGGATATCAGGGAGTACGTGGTGTTCCGTAATATGTACAATCTGTTCGAGTGGGAGAAAAACACCTACACCGTGTCCGTCACTGGGGCGGGCGGGGCGGTCACGACGCTGAACACCCAGAAAAGGAACGGCCGCGGGATACTCAGCGCGGAGTACAACTGCAAATGCACAGTCCCGCTGAAGGCGGAGATCGCCGACGGCTGGGAGTTCGTGAGCTGGGAGATAAACGGCGTGACCTACGATACGCCGGAGGTGGAGCTAAACGCCCGGATGGCGGGCGCCGACGGCAGGATAATCGCGAAGCTGAACACGAAGCTAAGCGAGACCACGGACGCGCCATTGCAGATAAAGGAGATAAGCACCGCGAAGAAGGCGGGTTACATAGTGCTGTACAATCCTAACAGCACGGAGGTCTCCACGGCGGGGCTGTACCTCACCGACAAGCCGGAGAAATTAGACCGCTGGGAGATACCCGCGCGGAGCGTTCCGGCGTACGGCGAGCTGCTGATAGTCACGGACAACAACAAGACCGAATCGGCACTGCACCAGTTACAGGCGAATTTCAGCCTGAAAAAGGGCGAGACCCTGATACTGTCCGATAAGGGCGGGAATATTCTGGCGGAGGTCCCGGTACCCGATATCCCGGAGGGCAGCGTATATGCGCTCCAGGATTACGGTCAGTACCGCGCCGTGCCGTCGGCGGATTAAAGCGGAGGTATTGAAATGGACGAGAAAAAGCGCAGGCGTCTTATGAGGGTATTCAGGGTGATCGCAGTCATACTTGCGGCGGCGATGATACTCGGCATAATCTTTCAGTACGCGATATGAAAAACGGCGGGGAATCCGCTGAAATAAACAGCAGGAAAGGATCATCATGGGTTTATTCTACAACAACAACGAAGCAGGCTCCGGCGTAGCCAAGAGAGGCAGGCAGAAAAAGCCGTTTTTCCGGTTCTGGGAGATGTTCGCGAACAAGTTCTGGACGTTCTTCAAGATCAATCTGATCTACGTTCTGTTCTGCCTTCCGATAGTAACCTTCGGCCCGGCAACTGCGGCGATGACCGCGCTGATGCGTAATATCTACCTTGAGAAGCCGCAGTTCGTGTTCCACGATTTTTGGCAGGCGTTCAAGAAGAACTTCAAGCAGTCCTTCGTGATAGGGTTAATGGACATCTGGTTCATCGTTATGGCGGTGTTCAGCTTCTTCTTCTTCACCTCCAACATGAACGACACCGACAAGCCCTACTGGCTCTATTACGCGATGGTCATGGCTGTGGAGATCATCATTCTGCTGATGAATTTCTACATATTCCCGCAGATAGTCGCGCTGAATCTCAGGCTTCCGCAGATACTCAAGAATTCGTTTATCCTGGCGTTCCTGAATATCAAGGGCAACCTGATAACCCTTGCGGCGTTCCTGGTTTACATCGCTCTCCTGGGCATGTTCTTCTTCCCGCTGGTATTCCTGATACCGCTGCTGCCGATAGCGTGGCTGTCGTTCCTTGCGATGTTCACAAGCTACCCGGCTATCCAGAAGTTCATCATCAACCCGTTCTACGAACAGCAGGGCCTCAAGAACCCCGAGCTGCCCGACTACGACGATGACGACGAGGAAGTGCTCTTCGAGGACCGCGGCGGCGAGGAGGCTCCCATGAAGATAAAGAAGCAGGATCGCGGCGGAAAGGTCATCAAGTAATATGAGTAACAAGAAGAAAAAATCGAACGGCAGGCAGGACGGCGGCTTCATGTTCTTCGTGCCCGACCAGGGCGAGGGCGCGGCTAAGGTCATCGTTATATTGCTGAAGATCCTCATGCTCATCGGCACGACGATATTTTGCCTCTGCTTCGGAATTCTCGGTCCCATCTGCATCTGGATAGGCGAGTACGACCCGGCTGTGACCGGGAATCCCGCAATTGTTACCTGGCTTGTGACGTCGGTAGTTTACATTATCGGAACCTTCGTTATAATGCTGGGACACTCCCGCATTGCCTCGATAATCGACTGCGCGGCTTCCGTAGGCTCTCTCGTGACCTACTACCTGTTCGTGACCCGCGCGCAGGACCCGGAGCTGAGCGTAGGCCCGACCATGCTTTATATGCCGGCGATAATCCTGACGGTGCTTGCAGTAGCCATCGCAATGCTCATCAATATCCCGAAGTGGGCGGAGAAGCAGGCGATAAAGGCGCGGGAGAAGGCTCCGTCGATACTCTCCGACGAGGACGACGACAACTGACCACAACCAACTGAAAGGAGCATATCATGGAAAGCATAGTTTCCGGAGACGTTTGTTTCCACCTGAAAACAAGAAAAGGGGACATCGGCAGATACGTGATACTTCCGGGCGACCCGGGGCGCGTTCCGAAAATAGCCGGGAAGCTCGACGGGGCGAAGCTGATAGCCAGCAACCGCGAGTACACGGTGTACACCGGGTACCTTGACGGCGAGAAGGTGAGCGTATGCTCCACTGGTATCGGAGGCCCCTCTGCGGCAATCGCGGTGGAGGAGCTTGTGATGTGCGGCGCGGACACGTTTATCCGCGTAGGTACGAGCGGCGGCATAGACCTGAAGGTCTCCGGCGGCGACCTGCTCATCGCAAGCGCGTCTATACGCAGCGAGGGAACCAGCCACGAGTACATTCCCGACGACTATCCGGCGGTGGCGAATTTCGACGTGGTATGCGCTCTGAAGGCGTCCGCGGACGAGCTTTCCGCCGACGAGGACGGAAACCGCGCGCACGTGGGCGTGGTGCACTCCAAGGATAATTTCTACGGCGAGATAGACCCGAGGAACACGGCGGTTCCCGAGAAGCTCTCCAACGCCTGGGCGGGGTATCTCAAGTGCGGCTGCCTGACCTCCGAGATGGAAGCGGCGGCGATATTCTCCGTGGCTCTGCTGCGCGGAGTGCGCGCGGGCGCGGTGCTGACCGCCCTGTGGAATGTTGAGCGCACCAACGCGGGGCTTCCGGACAAGCGCTGCGAATCCAGCGAGCGCGCGATAAACTGCGCGGTTGGAGCGATACGCAGGCTGATAGAAAACGACAAAAAGGAACACAGATAAATGGCATTCAGTACAGTACTTCTCGACCTTGACGGCACGATAACGAATCCGTACATGGGCATTACGAACGGCGTTATGTACGCCTATGAGCATTTAGGGCTTGAAGTCCCGCCTCGGGAGAGCCTGCGCAGCTTCATCGGGCCTCCGCTCATCGTGGAGTTCACCCGGCGGGGCATGCCGGAGGAGCAGGCGCAGGAGGCGGTGCGGCTCTACCGCGAGTACTACGGCGAGACGGGGCTATTTGAAAACGAGCTGATACCGGGCACGGTGGAGTTCCTGACGGAGCTGAAGCGCCGTGGGAAGCGGGTATGCCTTGCGACATCCAAGCCGGAGAAATTCAGCGTGAGGATACTCGAGAAATTCGGGATAGACAAGTATTTCGACTTTATCGGGGCGGCTAGCTTCGACAGTTCCCGCTCCAGCAAGCTGGCGGTGATACAGTACGTCCTGGAGAACACCGGCGCGAAGCCGGAGGAGTGCCTGATGGTCGGCGACAGAATGCACGATATCGTGGGCGCTCATGACGCGGGGATAAAGTGCGCGGCGGTGCTGGTGGGATTCGGCAGCCGCGGGGAGTTCGCGGAGTACGGCGCGGATTACGTCTGTGAAACGCTGGACGATGTTCTGAAGCTGGTCTGAATGTAAATTTTTCCTGCTGAAT
Organism: Oscillospiraceae bacterium; assembly: GCA_003531585.1. GTDB lineage: Bacteria > Bacillota > Clostridia > Oscillospirales > Ruminococcaceae > CAG-115. Next base: position 29,368 of record DQFX01000023.1, read on the forward strand.
ATAGCGAAAACGAATGCAGATAATATAACTGCGGCGGACGGAAGTCACAGAAGCTCCGGAAACCGCAGTTATTTTGTATTCTGAAAGGAAGCGTTAAAATGGGAACTGAATTTGCAAACAAGCATATCGGCTGTACTATCCACAACTGCGAGCATCACTGCTGCTGCGAGGACTACTGCTCTCTCGACAAGATCGAAGTCGGCACACACGAGGCTGACCCTACAGTATGTCAGTGCACTGACTGCCTCTCCTTCAAGATGAAGAAGTCCTGATGAACCGTCTTACCGGGCTTAGCGGGCGAATCTTCAGAGATGAGGAGTCGCTCACGCCGGAAGCACTCGCGGCTGACCGTGCCGCAGCGGAATATCCTCTTAACAAACGATCGGCGGTAAGTCTGACCGATCTGCCTCCTGACATCTTTGCAATGATTTCTGTCATAAACCGTTTTCACGGCAGTCTGACATGAAGCAGGAAAAGCGTCGGGGCTTTACCTGCAAAAGCGCCGCAGAGCATTCTGCGGCGCTTTAATCATAGAAAAAGTCATAATGAATAAATTGTAAAAACTGTGGGAAAAAACTCTTGCGTTTCTCAGACAAACTTCGTTTGGCTCCCCGACCCACACTTCTTTAGCGCTTTTTGGCGTTTAACCGTTCTTCCGCAGGGAGTTTCTGCGCGCCGGCGCGCAGAGTTACCGCACTTCGTGCGGAGGTTTCGCCTGGCGGCGACAAGGGCTCCGCCCTTGTCCTGCAATGGGGACTAGGTCTGGCGTTAGTTTGGCACAAAATACAACATCGTGCTTATAACTGGCGGTGATATGTTGTGCCAAACTATCCCCTCCGGCGCTTCGCGCCACCTCCCCCACTGGGGGAGACACCCCCTTGACTCCCAATTAGGGGCGGCTCCACATTCGGAACCGCCCCGCACATTTAAATCAAAAATCACACCGATGTCTCCGGACTTAACTGTTTCTCGTCATGCCGCTGGAACTGGCGCTTCATCTTCCTATAGCACCAGAAGAACAGCGGGAACAGGAAGCAATCCGCGAAGATCCACGCCGCAGGATTCGCGAAGCACACCGCGTTGAATCCGAACACCGGAACCAGCGCCAGCGCCACAAGTCCGCGCGCGACCATCTCGAAAACTCCCGCGAAAATCGCGATCTGGGAGAATCCCATGCCCTGTATCAGGAACCTCACGATATTCACGAACGCGAGCGGAATGTAGAACGCTCCGTTGCATACCAGGAACTGCTGCGCCAGGTCGAGTATTTCAGTGACGCTGCCGCCGTTGGTGTCGTTTACGAACAGCATGGAGATATTCCTGCCAAGCACAAGAATGATCAGGAACCCGATGACGGCATAAACCGCGCCCAGTAATGAGCATGCCGCAAGCCCCTTCTTGACGCGCTCTATCTTCCCCGCGCCGATGTTCTGACCGCCGTAGGTAGCCATGGTGCTTCCCATTGCGTCGAACGGGCAGCACAGCAGCTGGCTCACCTTGCTTGCAGCGGTGACTGCCGCAACATATGTGGAGCCGAGTCCGTTGACCGCGGTCTGGATAAGGATAGAGCCGATCGCAGTGATGGAGTACTGAAGTCCCATCGGGATACCAACGCCGCAGAGCCTTACGATGTAGTACTTATCGAACCGCAGCTCGTCCCTGCTGAGGTGCATTATATCAAACTTCTTTATCATGTAGATAAGGCAGAGCACTCCGGAAACGAGCTGAGAAATAACAGTAGCCCAGCTTGCGCCCATTACGCCCATGTTCAGCACCAGTATCATGAAAAGGTCAAGACCGATGTTGAGCAGGCTCGACAGTATCAGGAAGTACAGAGGGGTCTTGGAATCGCCGACGGAACGTATGATTCCCGACAGAATGTTGTAAAGGAACGTTACCGGAATTCCCAGGAATATCACGAATATGTAGTCGTACGCCTCCTGGAAGCAGTCCGAGGGGGTGTCCATCCAGGTCAGGATATTCGTGCAGAGCAGGCAGGTCGAGGCAGTCAGCACCACGGCGAATATCACGGAGATCCAGATGGTGTTTCCCACGTATTTTCTCATCGAGTGGAGGTCCTTCGCGCCGAACATCTGCGCCACCGGAATCGCGAATCCGGTGCACACGCCCTGGACGAATCCCAGCACCAGGAAGTTTATCGAGCCGGTCGAGCCTACGCCTGCAAGCGCGTTTATTCCGAGAAACTGTCCGACTATCGCGGTGTCCACCATGTTATAGAACTGCTGGAACAGCATTCCGAGGAGCAGCGGCAGCATGAATCCGAGTATAAGCTTCATCGGGGAGCCTGTGGTGAGGTCTTTTGTTGAACTTTTTGCCATGATGTGTTTCCTTTCTGTCAGTCTTTCTATGGTCAGCCGCGGGCGTTTCCGGCTCCGGCTTTTTCTCAAAAACAATAGTAATTATACAGTAACAGGGACGTTTATTCAAGTGGTGAAATGCCCAATTCTTTTATCCGGCGCATACTTTTTATATAGAATATTGCACAAAAAATATATTCGCGTTTTGGAGGATTTCGACAGCCAGAACAATTGACGGTTTTGAAATTAATCTCGTGATTTTTGTAAATTTATTACAACTTATAAGTTAAAACATTTCGTACAAATCGCCTATGACACCGCGATATAAAATCTTCTATAATATCATACAGTGAAGGCACTGTGCAGTAACGGTGCCTTTTTTATTTTCTTTTCTGTTACAGGAGGACAACAAAATGCCAAGAACTAAATTCCAGAACATAGTATTCACCGCCATCATGGCTTTTTTCATGGTGTTCGGAATGACCGTCTACAGTATCGTGGTGCAGACCGGGGAGCTCACCTATGGAACGCTCATCGCGGCAATAACCGAAATGTGGATAGAATACGTTATCGTGTTCCTTATCGTGCTGCTGTTTATGTCGAAGCTCGCGGCAAAAATCGCTTTCCGCTTCATGGATCCTCACACCGATAAGCCGATGTTCATTACCCTCGCCGTTCAGACCTGCATGGTCATGCTGATGGTTCCTACCATGACGCTAATCGTCAACTTTATCCACAACGGATTCACCGCGGACTGGCTCCCGAGATGGCTTACCCAGTGGGCGCTCTGCCTGCCTATGGCGTTCTTCTGGCAGGTACTCTATGCAGGTCCGGTAGTTCGTCTGATATTCCGCACCATTTTCAGAAAGCAGCTCCAGACTGCGTCAGCGGAACATTAATCCCCCTCGGCGGTTGACAAATCACTTCCATTGTGCTACAATATCAACGGACGATTTTATATCACAAAAGAGGTATTTATATGAATAGGGACGATGAATCAAACTATACAGTCAGACCGCTGACGATTGACGATATCGACCAGTACAACGCACTGCTGAGATACGCATTCCAGGTCACGGAGCAGGAGCTTTCCGAGACCGGCTGGAAGAACGACGAGATAAAGCGCTCGAAGTTCCCGGTGCTCCAGCGCGCGGACGTGCTCGGCTGCTTCAGCGGCGACGATCTTGTGTCGCAGTTCGCCGTTTACCCGCTGGAAATGAACATCTACAACGTGAAGTACCCGGTTGGATTCGTGACCAGCGTTTGCACATACCCGGAGCACACTGGTCACGGCATTATGAAGCGCCTTATGATACAGAGCCTCACCCGCATGCGTGAGAACCACCGCCCGTTTGCGCTGCTGTATCCCTACTCGATACCGCTTTACAGGCGGCTCGGCTGGGAGATAATCTCCAACAAGATGACCTACATCGTAAAGGACACGCAGATACCGCGCAAGATCCAGGAGCCGGGTTACGTGCGCCGGGTCGAGTGGAACGACAGGCAGTTCATGGATCTTCACACGAAATTCGCGCAAAAGACCCACGGCTGTCTCTACCGGAACAACCTTGCCTGGGAGGAATACTGGCGCTGGGACGAGGACGACACGAAGGTAGCGATATACTACTCCAGCTCGGACGAGCCGTATGGCTACATGGTGTACCTTATCAATAACGACATCATGCACGTCAAGGAGATGATATCGCTGAATCACGAGGCTCAGCGCGGTCTGTGGGAGTTCATACACGCGCACGACTCCATGATAGACGAGGTGCGCGGGAACAACTACTACAGCGAGTCCATAGCGTTCGAGCTTGACGACAGCGACATCAAGGAAACTATCCGCCCCTACTCGATGGGCAGGATAATCGACGTCGCGGAGTTCTTCGAAAGCTACGCCTGCGACCCGGACGAGCCTGCGGCGGTATTCCGGTTCGATGTGACGGACGAACTTCTGCCCTGGAACAACGGGAGCTTCACGGTGCGGTTCGAGCGCGGAAAATGCCGCATTACCGACGAACCGGCGGAGTACGAAATGGGGCTGAGCATAGCTACGCTCACGACTCTGCTGCTGGGCTATAAGACCGCCGAGAAGCTGTATGTAATGGACAGGATAAAAGCGGAGCATTCCGCCGTGGAGATACTGGACGATATACTGTTCCATACTATCCCATACGTTTCGGATTACATTTAAATCCGTACATGAAACTCAAGGTCCCCTCTAAAAATTATCGCGCAGCGTATTGGTTTTCGCTTCCTTTTGCTTACAAAAGGAAGCGGGAGTGTGAGGTGTCTCCCCATGTGGGGGAGGTGGCGCGAAGCGCCAGAGGGGCTGGTTTGGCACAACATATCACCGCCTGCTATAAGCATGATGTTATGTTTTGCGCCGAACTAACGACAGAGCAGAGCCATCATTACTCTGCGCGCTGGTGCGCAGTTATACGTTTAAAAAGCATTAAAGTGGTGTGGGGGAAAACGAGAGTTTTCCCCCACATGCGGCATATTACCTCGGTTGAATTATCCTCCCAAACAGTCCAGTGGACTGTTTGGGAAAAAGGCGCTTGAGTGTTTAACATGCTGCTGGCAGCGGAAACTCTTACATTTCTCAGACACACTTCGTTTGTCTCCCCGGCACACACTTTGCAGCCATTCGCATATATTATATTGGTAACCTCTAAAAACCGGGAC
>DQFX01000023.1:34619-57594 GCA_003531585.1 Oscillospiraceae bacterium
ATGTATTTCAAGGTTTGACAACGAAGCAGATGATATAAGTCATAGAAATCTGCCGTGAAGGAGGTTTTTAGAGGTTACCATATGGCAGGAATAATATTCCTGCGGCCGGAAACGGCAAAAACTGCAAGGAGATGTTCCGATGAAATATTTCATTATAAATACACGTTCGATGACCCAGGCGGAGAAAATACGGCTCTACCTGGCGGGAAACGGAATAAAGAGTACAGTTGAGCGGGTGACCGGGCGGGGCGGCTGCACGTTCGTGCTGAAGATCTTCGGCGACCGGGAGACGGTCTGCCCGCTGCTGCTGAAGATCGGCGTAAGCTGTGGTATACCTCGATAACGCCGCCACCACATTCCCCAAACCCCGCAGCGTATACCAGGCGTGGGGAAATGCGATGACAAGATACGGCGCGAATCCCGGCAGGGCTGGGCACGCGCTTTCCGCCGCGACCTCGCAGGCGGTTTTCACCAGCCGCAATAAGTGCGCGGAGTTCTTCGGCGCAGAGCCAGAGAACACCGTGTTCACCCTGAACTGCACACATGCGCTCAACCAGGCGATAAAGGGACTTTTCCGCCCCGGAGCGCACTACGTCCTGAGCGACATCGAGCACAACGCGGTAATAAGACCGGTGCACGCGCTGACCGCACGGGGCGGGAGCTACACCCTGTTCGAGACCTCGCAGGACGCAGCGGCTACGCTCCGCAGCGCTTCGGAGGCGATACGTCCGGAGACTGCTGCGCTCATCTGCACCGCGGCGGGTAACGTGACCGGTCAGCGGCTCCCGGTGTGGGAACTCGCGGCGCTCTGCCGCCGGAAAAAAGTCTGCTTTATAGTGGACGCGGCTCAGGGCGCGGGGCTTCTCCCGCTGAGCCTGAAGGACGGAATAAACATCATCTGCACCGCTGGACACAAGGGTCTGTACGGACCGATGGGGACGGGGCTTATGCTCACGGACGGAAAATATCCGCTGAACACCTTTATGGAAGGCGGGACCGGCAGCACCAGCGAAAGCGTCGAGCAGCCGGATTTCCTCCCGGACAGATTCGAGAGCGGGACCATAAACACGCCGGGGGCAATAGCGCTCGGCGCTGGTGTGGATTTCGTGACCCGGAGAACTCCGGAGAGGATACTTTCGCATGAAACCGCGCTCTGCAGGAGCTTCTGCTCCCAGCTCCGGAGGATACCCGGGATAATCGTGTACTCCACCATCGACGACCAGCCAGAGCTTTACGCGCCGGTGGTGTCGTTCGCGGTGGAGGGCGTGCCGTCCGCGGAGGCCTCCGCGGAGCTGAGCCGCATGGGATTCTGCATGCGCGGCGGTCTTCACTGCGCTCCGTTGGCGCATAAAAAGCTTGGGACTCTCGAGGAAGGCACGGTGCGGTTTGCTCCGTCGGCGTTCAATACGCAGGACGAGGTGAACGCGCTGACCCGGGCGCTCCGCATGAAAAAGTGGAACTACGGAAAATAGCTTGAGAAAATGAAATCGGCAGGCGCCCTGGACGTCTGCCGATTTTGTTATCGTTCTTCTCTGAAATAGGGGTCGCCGAGCGCCTTTGGCGGCTGATTCTCGCGCTTCTTTCTGAGCGTGATGAACACCAGCACCACTATCGTCGCGATGTAGGGGAGCATCTCCAGTATCTGCGAGGGGACCGAGAATCCCCAGCCCTGCATTTTGAAGTTAAGACCCTTCAGCATGCCGAACAGATACGCCGCGAATATCGCCTTGAGCGGGTTCCAGGTGCTGAAAATTACCAGTGCTACGGCTATCCAGCCCGCGCCCGCAGTAACGTTGTCCTGCCAGGTTGTGAGGAACACCGTCGAGAGGTACGCGCCGCCGACTCCGCACAGGAAGCCGCCTGCCAGCACGTGGACGTACTTGTAGAGCGTGACGTTGATTCCGGAGGCGTCAGCCGCAGCGGGATTCTCGCCCACCGCGCGCATGTTCAGACCGAATTTTGTTTTCTTGATGTAGATGTACGCCAGTATCGCAACGACTATCGCCGCCTGGACGTAACCGCTCTGTGAGAACAGCGCCTTTCCGATTATCGGGATATCGCACAGCACGGGAATGTCGTACGGCTTGAACGCGTCCACGACCTCGGCGGGGACGGTGTTTCCCGAAACGGATTTTCCGATGAATCCTGCAACGCCGGTGCCGAATATAGTTAGTACCAGTCCGGTAACGACCTGGTTTCCGCGCAGCGTGACCGTGATGAACGCGTAGATAAGCGCGCCGACCAGCCCGGCAAGTCCGGCGGAAAGCACCGCCAGGAACGGGTTCGCAGTCGCGCAGGCGACCTGGAATCCCACGGCGGCTCCCATCAGCATCATGCCTTCGATGCCGAGGTTCATGTTGCCGACCTTCTCGCAGATAATGCCGCCGACGATGGCGAACAGAATGTGCGTGCCCATCTGCACGGAAGTCTGGAGGAACAGTGAGATCTCATTTAAAATATCCATATCAGCCCTCCTTATCAGCCTTGCGGAACGAAATCTTGTAGTTGATGAAGAACTCGCTTCCGAGAACGAAGAAGATTATAACGCCCTGAAGCACCTCGGTTATCGAGGAGGGGATACCCATTACCTGGAGCGCCTTTCCGCTCTGGAGCAGCATTGAGAACGCGAAGGAAACTACGACGATTACCGGAGGCTTCAGCTTTGCGAGCCACGCGGTGATTACCGCCGTGAATCCAAGCCCGCCGGACATCTGGTCGGTGATGGATTTCTCGACTGCGGACGCCTGCATGAATCCGGCGACTCCGCACAGACCGCCGGAGAGCAGTACGGCGATTATCATGATCTTCAGCGTGTTCATTCCGGCGTACCTCGCGGTTGTTTCGCTCTCGCCGAGTACGTCGATCTGGTAGCCGAGCTTCGTGTATTTCAGCAGGATAGTCATAACGACCACGAGCGCCAGCATGATTATCCAGCCTGCATGAATGCCGAAAACCTTCGGGAGTATCGCGTTGTCGGAGAATCTCGCGATCTTCGCAGCGCCGAGGGACTCGGGATCCTTCCAGGGACCGTACTGCAGATAGGAGATGAACGATATCGCGATGTAGTTCATCATCAGCGTGACCAGCGTCTCAGATGTTGTGAACTTCGCCTTGATGAGCGCCGGGATAAGCGCCCAGATGCCGCCGAAAACGAAGGCGCAAAGCCCCATCAGCGGAAGCAGCAGCCATGCCGGCAGGTCGGGGAATCCGAACGCGATGAGCGCCGCGCCGAAAGCTCCCATGTAGAACTGACCTTCCGCGCCGATGTTCCAGAACTTCATTCTGAACGCCACTGAGATACCCAGCGACAGCATGGTCAGCAGTATAGTTTTGTTCATCGTTTCGCCGAATCTGCTGTAGGTGGACAGCGACGAGGTGATTATCTTGCCGAATATCTCCAGCGGGTGGTAGCCCATGAACAGCATTACCAGCCCGGAAGCCGCCAGCGCCACGACTATGGCAGCCAGCCGGGAAGCGAGCTGCGCGCCCCCTGAAGCTCCGGTGCGCTTTGTTATGTGTACTCTGTTTGCAATGCTCATACCGCTTCGCCTCCCTCTGCGCCGGGCTTGTGACCCAGCATCATCATGCCGATGTCCTCTTTCGTCACCTTTTCGGGGTCGACGATATCCACGACTTCGCCGCCGTGGATCACCATCAGGCGGTCGGAAATGCTCTTGAGCACGTCAAGGTCCTCGCCGATGAACAGCACGGCTACGCCCTTTTTCTTCTGCTCGTTGAGCACGCGGTAGATGTTGTAGGAAGCTCCGATATCCAGTCCGCGGACGGGATACGCGGTTATAAGCACCTTCGGCGCAAGCCATATCTCACGTCCGAGGAGCACCTTCTGAATGTTGCCGCCGGACAGCTTCTTTACCTCGTGTGTGACCGACGGGGTGGAGATGTCGAAATCATGCACTATCTGCTCCGCGAGCGTCCTTGCGAACTTCCTGTCGAGGAACGGCCCGGGATTTCGGTTGTAGCTCTTGAGAATAACGTTGTTCATGACGCTCATTCCCGCCACAAGACCCATGCCGAGTCTGTCCTCCGGAATGAAGCTCATGCTTATCCCGCGCCGGAGTATCGCCCGGGGGGAAAGCCCGAGTATCTCCTCGCCGCTGAATTTCACGGAGCCGCTGTCCGCCTTCATAAGTCCGGCGATTATCTCGCACAGCTCCTTCTGACCGCTTCCCGCGATACCTGCAACGCCGAGTATCTCGCCGCCGTAGAGGTCGAAGCTCAAATCCCGGAGCAGGTCGACGCCCTCGAACGACTTCTTGGACAGGCGGTCGACGGACAGCACGGGCTGTTCGCTGAGCTTCTCCTTCGGGCGGTCTATCTCAAGGGATACCGCGCTGCCTACCATCATTTCGGTAAGCTCCTGCGGGGTGGAGTCCTTCGTGACTGCGGTGGTGATTGATTCGCCCTTGCGGAGAACCGTCACGCGGTCGGAGATCTCCATTACCTCCGCGAGCTTGTGGGTGATGATGATAATGCAGCAGCCGCGCTCCTTCATTCCGCGGAGGATATCGAACAGCGCGCGTATCTCCTGCGGGGTGAGCACTGCGGTCGGCTCGTCCAGGATAAGAACGTCCGCGCCGCGGTAGAGTATCTTCATGATCTCCACCGACTGTTTCTCACTGACGGACATGTTGTAGACCTTCTTGTCCGGGTCGATGGAAATTCCGTACTTCTGGCTTAGCTCGTTAATGCGGGCGTTCATCTTCTTTTTGCTGAGCACCACGCTGTTTTCCTGGCCGATGACTATATTCTCGGCGGCGGTCAGCACGTCTATCAGCTTGAAGTGCTGGTGTATCATGCCGATGCCGGCGTTGATGGCGTCCTTCGGGGAGCGGAACACTACGTTTTTCCCGCCTATCTCGATCTCGCCGCTGTCAGGGGTGTAGATACCGCTGAGCATGTTTACCAGCGTGCTCTTACCGGAGCCGTTCTCACCGAGCAGCGCGAGTATCTCGCCCTTGCTGACGTCGATGGAAACGTTCTTGTTCGCCTGCACCGTGCCGAAGCTCTTGCAGATGTTTTTTAACCTGATATATGGTTCGGACATTAGTACCTCCCGTAAATTAAATTCGGAATTCGGAATTCTTAATTCGGAATTAATGTATCCGGCTCCGCCGGATAATGAGACCGTCGAAAAAGTCCCGTTGGGACTTTTCCGCCGAACATCCGCGCCGCGCGCACGGTTTGTCGGCTTTGCCGACAAACCGCACACTTGCGCGGATAGAAGTATTTTTTGACCCGGCAAAGCTGGGTCAAAAAATGGATTTCAAATGCCCGCTTCGCGGGCAAAAGACACTTTTTCGACAAGCTGTGTATCCGGCTCCGCCGGATAATTTTGATCCTGTCTGCTTTCACAAACGGTACGCCACGGCATACCGCTCGTGAAAACAAGCAGGGCAGGCTGTGTTATGCAGCCTGCGTCTGCCGATGTTCAGTTGTGATTATGCGGGGATAGAGCCAACAACGCCCTGAACGAACCAGTTCATGTTCCAGATCTCGTCATCGGTCATTTTGACGCCTTCCTCTACCTTGAGCTCGCCGTTCTGATCGTAGAGCGGACCGGTGAACGGGTCGAAGGAACCGTCGATGATGGAATCCCTTGCAGCGTCTACCTTCTCCTGAGTTCCCTCTGCGCAGAGCGCGGTGAGGTCGTCGAGGTAAGTCATGTTAGCTGCGAGGCCTTCCCAGTAAGCGCGGCTTGTCCATGTGCCGTCGAGCGCTCTCTGGCAGTCGTCGGTGTAGAAGGTTGCCCAGTTGAAGCAAGCTGCGGTCAGGTAAGCGTCGGGAGCGGCGTCAGCGGTCGGGAAGTTGTAGCCGATGCAGTATGCGCCCTTCTCCTGTGCAGCTACCTGCGGAGCGGTGGTATCCTGGTGCTGTGCGATAACGTCAACGCCCTTGTTCAGAAGCTCCAGAGCTGCCTGCTTCTCAACGGAGGGGTCGTACCATGTGTCGGTGAATACGACTTCGACCTTAGCGTCGGGGTTTACGGACTGTACGCCGAGGGTGAACGCGTTGATACCGCGGATAACCTCAGGAATGCCCTTAGCAGCAACGTAGCCGATGTAGTTCTTCTCGGTCTTCATGCCTGCAACGATGCCTGCGAGGTAACGAGCCTGGTAAACCTTGCCGAAGTAGGTGGAAAGGTTGTCGCTTCTCTGGTAGCCGGAGCAGTGAGCGAACTTAACGTTCGGGTACTCCTTAGCCATTTCAACGGTGCCTTCCATGAAGCCGAAGGAGTTGGTGTAAATAAGGTTGCAGCCCTCGTCGATAAGGGTGCGGATAGCTTCGCAGGTGTCGGAAACGGTCTCTGCTACGTCCTCAACGTAAGCGGTCTCAACGCCCATCTTCTCGATGGCGAGTCTGCCCTGGTCGTGAGCCTGTGTGTAGCCGCCGTCGTCGATCTTGCCGATGTAGACGAAGCCTGCCTTGACGCTTGCTGCGTTGTCTGCTGTGCTGCTAGCGTCGTTTGCTGCGGAGCTTCCGGAAGATGTGTTTCCGGAGCAGCCTGTGAGCAGCATTGCTGCCGCCATGACAGCGGCGAGTAACTTTTTCTTCATTGGTTGGTTCCTCCCTAGTGTGTCTGCGGTTTTACCGCGTTCTGTTATGGCAACACACGCTCAAAATAGAAAAATGGTCTTTGCGCGGTGCTGCCTTTTATTTCTTCGGCGGAATGCCGTTGAAATCAGTCGTCGTCCCGGAACTTGCAGCCCTTCACGGGATCCATCTCGTCGATTATCGCGAGGGACTCCACGCGGATACCCTGGCTGCGGACGAGCTCGCCGCCCTTCTGGCAGCCCTTCTCGATGACGATACCGGCTCCGGCTATCTTTGCGCCGGCGTGCTTTACGATGTCGATAAGCCCGAGCAGCGCGCAGCCGTTTGCGAGGAAGTCGTCGATGATGAGGATATTATCCTCCGGGGACAGGAACGCCTTCTTCACGATAACGTCGTATGTACGGCCGTGGGTGAAGCTCTTTATCTGGGTAGAGTACACCTCGCCGTCGATGTTTATGCTCTGTGTTTTTTTGGCGAAAACCACGGGGCAGTTGAAGTACTGCGCGGTGATGCACGCGATGCCTATGCCGGAGGCCTCGATGGTGAGTATCTTGTTGATGCTTTCATCGGGGAAGCGCCTGCGGAATTCCTTGCCCATCTCGTTGATGAGCGCAATGTCCATCTGGTGGTTGAGGAAGCTGTCCACCTTGAGGACGTTTCCATCCTTGATAACGCCGTCTTTTCTGATTCTGTCCTTAAGAAGCTGCATTTTTCTTTACCTCTCAGATAAGTTCTCTGCCCATGAGCACGCCCATCACGGACGCCATCATAAGACCTCTTGTCCAGCCGCTGGAGTCACCCAGGCAGTGCAGTCCGTGAATGTTAGTATTGAAATGCTCGTCCATCTTTATGCGGTTGCTGTAGAACTTCAGCTCCGGCGAGTACAGAAGGGTCTCGCGGCTTGCGAAGCCTGGTACTACGCAGTCCACCGCCTTGATGAAGTTGATGATGTTCGTCATCGTGCGGTAGGGCATTGCGGCGGTGATGTCGCCTGCAACGGCGTCGGGAAGGGTGGGCTTTACGTTTGAGAACGACAGTTCCTTCGGCCAGGTGCGCTTTCCGTCGAGGATATCGCCGTAGCGCTGGACCATGATGTGGCCGTTTCCGAGCATGTTAGTCAGCTCGCCGACCTTCTGCGCGTACTCTATCGGCTGGTTGAACGGAACGCTGAAATTGTGCGAGCAGAGTATCGCGAGGTTGGTGTTGTTGGACTTGAGATCCTTGTAGGAGTGTCCGTTAACTACCGCGAGATTGTTGTCGTAGTTCTCCTGGCTGACGAAGCCGCCGGGATTCTGGCAGAATGTCCTTACCTTATTCTTGAACGGCAGCGGGTAGCCGATGAGCTTCGACTCATAGAGAACGGCGTTGACCTCCTCCATGACCTCGTTGCGTACCTCGACGCGCACGCCGATGTCAACGGTTCCGGGCTGGTGAGCTATGCTGTGGCTTTCGCAGGTGCGCTCGAGCCAGTCCGCGCCCTTTCTGCCGGTGGCTATGACGATGTTGTCCGCCCTGAGTTCGCGGCGGTCGCTGCCCTTGTTGTCGGTGACTATAACTCCGGTGCAGACGTCGCCCTCAATGATGATGTCCTCGCAGCGGGTCTCGAACATGATGTCCACGCCGTGTTCCAGCAGGTGCTTTTCGATTCTCAGGTAGAGCTGATGAGCCATTTCGGTGCCGAGGTGGCGGATAGGGCAGTCAACCAGCTTGAGATTGGCGTTGATCGCCTTCTTGCGTATCTCGCGTATCTTGTCCGGGTCGCTTACGCCTTCTACGTGTGGGTCTGCGCCGAATTCAAGGTAGATCTTGTCGGTGTAGTCGATTGTGGCCTGAGCCAGCTCCTCGCCGATGAGCTCCGGGAGGTTTCCGCCGACCTCGCAGGAGAGCGACAGCTTGCCGTCCGAGAACGCGCCCGCGCCGGAGAATCCCGTGGTGATGTGGCAGTAGGGCTTGCAGTTCATGCAGACCTTCGTCTTAGCCTTCGGACAGGCTCTTTTCTCAACGGAAACGCCCTTCTCCACGATGAGCACTTTCTTCTTCGAGCCTTTGCGGAGCATTTCCAGCGCGGTAAAAATACCGGCGGGGCCTGCGCCTACGATTATAACGTCATAATTTGCCATTTTTAACAACCTTTCAACATTAGAAAATCCAACAGATAAATCCAACACATCATGATTCTGATTTTCCATATACGTTATTAATTTAACACAATTTCGACACAATGTCAACATTTTTGCGCCGTTTTTTTCTCTAAATGTGGATTTTCAGCACCTTGCCGAAAAAACGGGGCTTTTCGCATTTTATAGTATACCCTTTTTATGATAATTAACATATGGAGAACATGTAAGATTTAAAGCGCGTGCTTCGGCACGAAATAAAACAGCCCGGGTCACAGCCATTTTCTGTGCCTGAACCATATGATGAGCGCCGCGACGATGAGCACTGCGGCTCCTATCACGGCGGGGTAGCCGTAGGTCCATTGCAGCTCGGGCATGTTTGAGAAGTTCATGCCGTACCACCCGGCGATGAGCGACAGCGGCATGAAGATCGTGGTAACTATAGTCAGCAGCTTCATGACGCGGTTCTGCACGATGTCGACCTGCGCCTGGTATTCGCTGCATATCTGGGTCGCGTATTCCCGGAGCATCTGGGTCTCGGAGCGGAGGTGCTCCGCACGGCGCAGGAAATAGCTGAGCCGCTTGCTGCTGCTTATGTCGAAAAGCTCGGAGGCGTCCTCCTGGAGGGATTCCGCGAACTCGCTGAGCTGGGCGTACATGCGGTTGTTGCGGTTCAGCTCCTTCCTGACTACGCTCATTCTGCCGATGAACTTTGAGGTCTCGCCGTCGAGCACCGCCTGCTCCAGCTCGTCCAGCCGGGATTCAAGGTGCTGGATATATCCTGGGTCGCCCTGGATAAGGTCGATGAGCAGCTCCGCGAGGAAGTCGTCGGCGCCGTCGGCGAATTTCGGAACCAGCGCAGTCATGCGCTCGATGAATCCGCTGACGAATCCGCCGTCGTCCAGCAGCAGGAGGTTTTCCCCCGACCAGGCGAACGTGAAACGTATCGCCCTGCGCTGGTGCCGCGCGGGGATATGTATGCTGCCGGTCATACGCTTCTGCTGCATTTTCAGCACGCAGAACTGCGTCTGGTTCACCATCGGCGGCATTTCCGGAGGGACAAGCTCCGGAGGCAGAGGTATCTCCTCGGCTTCCCGGGAGGTCAGCACCGCGAGGGCGTTTTCCCATTTTTCCGGCGGGGTATCACCGGAGCTTTTCAGGCTGCCGTCAAATCTGTAGAACTGCATGTTCAGGCTCCCTTCATTGTGTAATTCAGCGCGGCTCCCGCAAAACAGGCGGGCAGACAAAACCGCCTGCCCGCCTGGGATAAAGTCCCTCAGCCGGATACCCGCCGGAGCGGAGTTACTCGGCGCCCCGGAAGTACAGACCGCGGGTAAGCGGCCCGGAGGGCTTCCCGTTATTCTGGTACATATCGAGAATGGGCTTCAGCTCCTTTTCGTCGGTGAATTTCAGCACCGCGAAATCGAACGGCTCCAGGGCGGAGCTGCGGTCGCTCATTATGAGCAGGTCGGGGTTTAGTATCTCGACGCTGTTCCCGCCGCAGAGCACCGGCATTTTATTGCCCCGGCGGTCGGCTATGCACTCGCCGCAGGGAGTTCCGCCGTCGTCGAACAGGCGCACCCTTCCGCAGGGCTTCCCGCCGCTGACCGGACATCGCCGCATTATCATCAGCGGGAGCCTTCCGTATGCCACGACCCCGCGTGGTATCGGGGAGCGTATCTCTGCGAGCTGAGCCGCAGTACCCTCGAAAGAAAGCGTGATATCCTCGAAGCCGAAGTCTCCGCACACTCCCGCGGCGTAGCTGTTGATGATGTTCATGCGGTGTCCGCCGTGGAGTATGAACCCCTCCTCACGGAGGAGCAGCGCGTGACCGAGGGTCTGCGCCATGCCCCTTGTGAAGCCTGCCGCGCGGAGTTCCCTGAGCCTTTCGCGAACTTCGTCCTCGCAGTCGGAAAGCACGAACGGCGGTATGACCGCGATCCTGTCCTTGTCCGGCGTGGAGAGACCCAGAAGCCGCATCGGGGCGTATATCAGCTCAAACGGAAGCTCCAGGGCCTGCCTTAGCTGCTCTGCGGAATACACCTCGCAGCGCCATTTCAGCGGAGCCGCCGGGTGCTCCCCGAAAAGCGGCGGCGTGAGTTCGCGCAGGCTGTAGTCCGGGGTGTTCTTCGCGAGGACTGCGGCTGAAAGCTGCTCCACAAGCTCCCTGCGCAGGGAGTTCAGCGCGGACGCCGGGAGGTTCAGCCCCTCGCCGACCTCGGCGGTGACTTCCCCGGCGTAGAACTGCGTTCCGCCGAGCTTCGACATGCGGCTGCAAACGCCCTCGGAGGTCAGCGGAGCATTCAGCGCGGGCTGCGGGACTTCGCCCTGCACAGCCGCCGAAATATCCCCGCAGGAAGCGGCCGCGAACGCAGGCTCTCCGGGTTTCAGAATCGTGCGGATATCCGCGCGTATACGCGGGAATTCCGCCTTGTAGAGCGCTTTTATGCCGTTGAGCGCCTTCGCGGAGTTCTCGACGTCCTCGCGGCTGCGTGTACCCTGCATGTCCTGCATGGAGCCGGTGAAATATCCGTCTGTCAGACCGCCCCTTGAGAATATCCCGGCGAGCCGCTCAAAGTCGTATTTGCCGCCGTCCATGGACTTCCGGCAGGCGTCGGCGGCGCAGGCGATGTACTCCGGGCGCTTCATTCTGCCCTCGATTTTCAGCGAGGCGATACCGATGTCGTCAAGCTCCCGCAGGTGCGGAACGAGCGAGCTGTCCTTCAGGGATATCACGCTGTGCCTGTCCCCGCAGGTGAAATCCAGTCGGCAGGGCTGCGCGCAGAGACCTCTGCTGCCGCTCCTCCCGCCGAAAATGCTGCTCATGTAGCACTGTCCGCTGATACAGACGCACAGCGCGCCGTGCACGAAAACCTCGAGTTCAATGTCGGTGTTTTCGGCGATGCGCTTTATCTGTTCGAAGGACAGCTCCCGCCCGATGACCGCCCGGCAGAATCCGAGCTGCTGAGCCGCGTTGACTCCGGCGGTGCTGTTCAGCGTCATCTGCGTGGAGGCATGGCGCGGAAGCTTCGGGCAGACCCGCTTCGCTATTTCAGCCGCGCCGAGATCCTGGATTATAATTCCGTCCACGCCGCATTCCGCAGCGCTTTTCACGCACTCCGCGAATTTTTCGGCCTCGCTGTCGTACACCAGCGTGTTCAGCGCGGCGTAGACTTTCACCCCGCGCTTGTGGCATTCGGTGCAGGCTGTTTTAAGCTCCTCAACAGAAAAATTTTCGGCATTTTTGCGTGCCGAAAATTCCGATAAACCAAGATATACCGCGTCGGCGCCGGTGTTCAGCGCCGCGGGCAGATCTGAAAGCCCCCCGAGGGGTGCAAGAATTTCACTCATAATGTAAGCTGACCGTCCTCAAGCATTTCGTTAAGCTGCCGGTTAAGGGAAGCGTTTATCTTTCTCAGCTCCTTGACCTCGGCGAGCGCGTCGGAGAGCTGTTTCTTCAGCTCCTCCATCTGCGCGGGGGCGGCGCCTTCGGAGGCGTCGGAGCCTGCGCCTGCCCTGAGAGCTGCGTTCTCGTTTTCGATCTGCGAGAATTTCACGGTGAGCTCCTCGTACATTCCCGCCTTCTCGCGCAGCGCGGAAAGCTCCTCGTTTTCGGACTTGAGCGCGGCGATGTCCTTTTCAAGCACGGATACGCTGTTCTGCGCGTCGTCTGCCGCCTTGCGGGAGGCGTCCAGGCGGCGCTCAAGGTCGGCGGTTTTGCCCTGTTCGGCTTCAAGAGCTTTTTTCACGCCGGAAAGCTCCTCGGCGCCCTTTTCAGCGGCGGCGAGTTTCTTCTCAAGGTCGGAATTCCTGCCCTTTTCAGCGGCGAGGGACTGCTTCGCTTCGGAAAGCTCCGCGGCGCTCTTTTCAGCGGCGGCGAGCTTCTTCTCAAGGTCGGAGTTCCTGCCCTTTTCAGCGGCGAGGGACTGCTTCGCTTCGGAAAGCTCCGCGGCGCTCTTTTCGGCGGCGGCGAGTTTCTTCTCCAGGTCGGAGTTCCTGCCCTTTTCAGCGGCGAGGGACTGCTTCGCATCGGAAAGCTCTGCGGCGCTCTTTTCAGCGGCGGCGAGCTTCTTCTCCAGGTCGGAGGTCTTGCCCTGCTCGTCTGCGAGGGACTTTTTCAGCGTGTTAAGCTCCGCGTTTGCCGCGTCGAGTTTTCCGCATTCCTTCTCAAGGTAGGACACGCGATCTTCGCTGCGGCGGAGCGCTTCCTCGGTGTTCGCAGCTTTGTCCAGCCTTTCGGTGAGCTTCTTGTTCTCATCGGTGACTGTCACCAGCTTCGCCGCCTGCTTTTTCAGGTCGGAGTTCTGCCGCTCAAGTTCCGCGATGTCCTTCTTCTGCGCTTCGGACTTCTCCTCGGCGGACTTCAGCGAGCCGGTGAGCTGCGCGTTTTTCTCCTCAAGGGACGTCACGGTCTGCTGGGACTTTTCAAGCTCCGTCTTTGCGCTGGCGTTCTGCGCGGCACGCTCGTTGGCTTCGCTGAGCGTTTCGGTGAGCTGGGCGTTTTTGCCTTCAAGCTCGGTGTGCTCCCGGCGGAGCTCCGCGAGGGCGGCGCTGTCCTTTGCGAGCAGCTCGTTTTCGGAGGCGAGCAGCTTGTTTTCCTCGAGAGCCTTCGCGCCCTTCTCCGCAGTGCTGACCAGCGCGGCGTTCTTCTTGGCGTAGGAATCCCGCTGGGCGTTCGCGGAGTCGAGATCCCCCAGGAGATCCAGCACGGTGAAAACGCATGCGTCGTCCTTTGAGAGCGACATTTCACGGCAGTATTCAGTGATGCGGCGGTCGGCCTCCTCGCCCTGGCGTATCAGGGAGGAAGCATTGTCCGTGCGGAGATTATACGCTTTTCCGCATATTGTAACGGTCACTTTTTCGTTGAGCATGTCGGCGGTTTTCCTTTCATTGATGTGATCTATAAAGTCAGAAAAAGTCTGGAATGGTCTGTATATTAATATTATATCTTAAAATATCAGTTATTGCAAGTGCTTTTTCAAAAATAATCTCCCGCCGGGTCTATAAATTCAGCGCCTGGGAAAAATACCGAAAAATAGCCAAAAAAAAGTCTGAGAAAGCCGAAATTTTATGCTAATAATGCATTGCGTACAGAGCACAATAATGCTATAATTATAATTGTACAATTATGTATAAGAGGTATGTGCGAGGAAATGACCGCATACTGTAAAATATCACAGAATATAACGGAGGAAGCACAATGTTTGGAATGACCAAGGACATCGGTATCGACTTAGGAACGGCGAACACGCTTGTATATATGAGGGGCAAGGGTATCATTATCCGCGAGCCTTCGGTGGTTGCAGTGGACAAGAAGCTCCAGTGCGTGCGCTACGTAGGCCAGGAAGCCAAGGACGTCATCGGACGCACCCCCGGCTCCATCGTGGCTGTACGTCCGCTCAAGGACGGCGTTATCGCCGACTTCGACATGACATCCAGCATGCTGGAGCAGTTCATCAAGAAGGCTCTGCGCGGCAGGGGCAAGGCGCGCGTCATCATCTGCATTCCGTCCGGAGTTACCGAGGTAGAGCGCCGCGCCGTTAAGGAAGCGGCTCAGAACGCGGGCGCAAAGCGCGTTTCCATCATCGAGGAGCCTATGGCTGCCGCTATCGGCGCGGGTCTCCCGGTTGCCGAGCCTGTCGGCAGCATGATCGTGGATATCGGCGGCGGCACCAGCGAGGTCGCCATAATCTCCCTGGGCGGCATCGTTACCGCGCGTTCCGTAAGGGTAGCCGGCGATGAGTTCGATTCCGCGATAATCAACTACATCAAGAAGAAGTACAACCTGCTCATCGGCGAGAGGACCGCCGAGAACATCAAGATGGGCATAGGCTCCGCATACAAGACCGGCGACACCGAGCCGGTAATGGACATCAAGGGCCGCAACCTGCTCAATGGTCTGCCAGAGAACATCACAGTTACCAGCGAGGAGATCCGCGAGGCTATTTCCGAGCCGCTCTCCCACGTTATCGACGCCATCAAGACCACCCTTGAAAAGACTCCCCCTGAGCTTGCGGCCGATATCATCGAGTCCGGCATAATGCTGGCTGGCGGCGGCGCGCTGCTGAGAGGGCTCGATCAGCTTATCCACGAGGAGACCGGCATGCCCGTCAAGATCGCGGAGCGCCCCCTCGACTGCGTTGCTGACGGCACCGGCAAGGTACTTGAGAACATCGACAAGCTCGAGGACGTTCTCAGCGAGGACGAGAACATCTACTGATACACTGCGTCCGGCTGCGCCGGAAGAAATGAACTGAACAACATCTATGAGAGAATTCTTCCACAGCGTCAAATTCAAAATCATACTCTGTATCGCGGCGCTGCTGCTGGGACTTATGACCTACGTTGCCGTCGCCGCGGGCACCCAGACACTGCCCGAGCAGGTCATCAGCACGGTAACATACCCGTTCGTCACCGCGGCGAACGCCATTTCAAACGGAGTTAACGGATTCATCGACAAGTGGGTCAACGCCGATACCTACAAGGCGCAGA
This sequence comes from Oscillospiraceae bacterium, assembly GCA_003531585.1. Classification (GTDB taxonomy): domain Bacteria; phylum Bacillota; class Clostridia; order Oscillospirales; family Ruminococcaceae; genus CAG-115. Next base: position 49,802 of record DQFX01000023.1, read on the forward strand.
ACGACGAGCTGCGCGAGCTTGTCACGCAGATGTACGAGCGCTCCGCGGACTACGAGGCGCTCCAGAAGGAAAACGAGCAGCTCCGGGAAATGCTTCAGCTCAGCAAGGAGCACAAGGACCTCGTTTTTTCTGAGCCGTGCGGCATAATCGCCCGCAACGCCAACGACATGTACGGCGGATTCACGATAAACCAGGGAAGCAGCACCGGGTTATCACTCAACGACCCGGTGATAACCTCCGTGGGTCTCATCGGCAGGGTAACAGACATCGCGCCGAATTACGCGAAGGTGTCTACGATACTCTCCCCGCAGGTGAACGTCGGGGTATACACTATGCGGACCAAGGCGACCGGAGTTATTGAGAATTCCACCTCCACCGCCGAACAGGGGCTGTGCCTCATGAGCCAGATACTCAAGGACGCGGACGTTGAGCCGGGGGACGTGATAGTCACCGCCGGTCAGAGCGGACTGTTCCCTGAGGGTATCATCGTCGGCACGGTAAAGGAGGTCTACGACGACCCCAACGGGCTTTCCAAGCACGCCCTGATAGAGCCGGCTGAGGACTGCTTCGCTATCACCACCGTCTACGCGGTCGTGGATTTCGACGGCAAGGGGCTTTCGTTCGGCGATATCGCACAATAATTAAGAACGGTGCAGCTCAACTGCGCCGTTTCTCCGGATTTAAGGATAATTCATATGGCAAAATATATCTCAAAAAGCAAGGTGGGATTCCGGGCGCGCTCCCGGAAAGCACGGCTGCGCTGCTTTTTCCGATGGTTCCTCTATTCAGCCGTGCTGCTGATGTTCTACCTGTGGGAGGTCGCTCCGCTTATACGCGGGTGGTGTCCGCTGCTGATTATCCCGCTTGCCACCGCCGTTGCCATGTTCGAGGGCGAACTCGCCGCCGGAGTGTTCGGCGTTTTCTGCGGGCTGATGCTGGATATGGCGAGCGGTACGCTGCTTGGGTTCTCGTCGATGTGGCTGCTGATATCCTGCCCGCTCATCTCGCTGCTGTCGAGGTTCTGGCTGAAATCGAACTGGCTCTCCCACCTTGTGATGAACACCGCCGTGTGCGTCATTATGTGCGGGCTGGACTTCCTGTTCCTGCACTGGGTGTGGGAGCGCGAATACTCCGGGATATCGTTCCTGCATTCGCTGCTGCCCGCCTACGCCTGGGCTGTCGCGTTCTCGGTGCCGGTGTATTTTCTGGTGCGGCTCATATCCAACAGGCTCCGCCCGAAGGAGGAGCGCCGCCTGGAGGAGGCCGCCGGAAACGCCGCAGCGGAGGAAGAGATAACCAAGGGCGCCGAGGAATAAACCGCCCAGTCCCAACGCATAACTGGAGGAATAAATGTCAAAATTTCAGAACCTGCTGAGGTCTGCCGTGCTTGCGGCAATAGTGATAGGCGCGGCGTTCCTGTGCGGACTGCGGCTTCTTGAAATACAGATAGCCGACGGAAGCAAGTACCTCGCCATGACCCAGAGCACTCACACCGCGACCCAGGACATCGAGGCGGCGCGCGGAAAGATAGCCGACAGCACCGGAAAAATACTCAACACCAACGAGCTGAACTGCAGCGTGAAGCTCCAGAAAGCCTCGCTGGAAAGCGGAACGGAAAACGAGGTCATCTACCGCATTCTTACCATACTGATGAAGCACGGCGACGAGTGGAACGAAACCCTGCCCATTACCAGAACGCAGCCCTACCAGTTCGAAAAGGACCGCGACAACGCCGTGGATTCGCTGAAATCCCGCATGAAGCTGGGCGTTTACGCCACGGTCGAGAACTGCATGAACGCCCTCTACGAGAACTACAAGATATCCGACCAGTACGAGGAGCCGATGCGCCGCTGCATCGCGGGAGTCCGCTACGAAATGGAGCTGAAGGGATTCAATAACAACAATCCCTACGAGCTTGCCTCCGGGATATCCAGCGACACGGTGCTGGAGCTGAAGGAGCTTTCCGCGCTCATGCCCGGCATGGAGATCTCCGAGGGCTGGAACCGCGTCTATCTCGACGGCACCACCGCGCCGCATATCAGGGGAACGGTCGGGGCGATATCCGCGGATAAGTACGCCGAGCTGAAGAGCGCCGGCTACAAGCTGGACGACATCATCGGCACATCGGGTATCGAGCTTGCGCTGGAATCCACGCTGCGCGGCGAGCGCGGCACCCGCGAGATAACGCGTAACTCCGACGGCATGATGATCTCCGACGAGATAACCAAGGAGCCGCAGGCGGGGAAGTCCGTAATGCTGACGATAGACTCGAACTTCCAGAACATGGTGGAGCGAATCGTGCAGTACCACATGGATTTCCTGCACTCCCCGTACTACACAACGGCGATGGACGCGAACCTCCGAGGCAAGGATACCGAGGTAGGCTCCGCAGTCGTGCTGGACGTCAGGGACGGCTCGGTGCTGGCGATGGCGACGCTCCCGAGCTACGATATAAACCAGCTCGTCGAGGACTACGCGTCCGTTCTGAACGCTGAGAACTCCCCGCTGCTGAACCGCGCGATAAACGGCGAGTACCGTCCCGGCTCCACATTCAAGACCATCACCGCGACGGCGGGTCTTGCGGAGGGTGTTATCGACGCCTCCAGCACTATCAACTGCACGGGGCGGTATATGTACTACGCGCCGAGCTACACCCCGGGCTGTACCGGAGTTCACGGCTCCATCACGGTGCAGTTCGGACTTAAGCACTCCTGCAACATTTTCTTCTATGAGACCGCGCGCCGCATGGGAATAGACCGGCTGGCGTACTGGGCGAATAAATTCGGCGTAGGCACCGACCTCGGCTTTGAGCTGCCGATGTCCACCGGCAGAATGACCTCCCCGGAGCTGTTCGACAAGCTCGGCATCGAGTGGAACGCGTCGGATACGATCCAGGCGGGTATCGGTCAGTCGGAGACCCTGCTGACTCCGCTGCACCTGGCGACCCAGGCAATGACCATCGCGAACAAGGGCGTAAGGTACCGCCCGCACATCGTGAAGGCTGTCTACAACTACGACTACACCAAGCTCATCGAGGAGATAAAGCCCGAGGTGATGGCGGATTTCTCCGAGGGCATGGAGGACGTATTCGCGGAGGTGCACGCCGGAATGAAGCGCGTAAGTGAAAACGCGAACTTCCTGATGGATGGCGGCTGGTACAACATCTACGACTTCAAGGGTATCGGCAAGGAGAACGTCTGCACGAAAACAGGCACGCCGGAGGTCATCGCAATGACGAAGTTCAACTCCACCATCGTGGGATTTTATCCCGCCGACAACCCTGAGATAGCGTTCGGAGTGTGCATGGAAAACAGCGAGTACAGCCGTCACGTAGCCTGCAATATCATTTCGGCTTACATCACGGGCGAATTCAACCCCGTTTACGACGAGGACGGAAACGCGGTTTACCCCCTCGGCGAGAAGCGCAAAACAGCGGACGCAGAGCAGCACTAAAATTTAATTCGGAATTCGGAATGCGGAATTCGGAATTATTGTGTCCGCTTCGCGGACTGATTTAATGGCGCGCGCCTTATCGGCAGGCGTTCAGCCTGCTATTTGTGCTGCAATACTTCTCGTTTTCGGCGCGGTTCCAAAGAGCGGAAATCCAGAATACGACGGCTTCCTGATACCCTGATAATACAATAATCCCCCGGAGGCGATCCGGGGGATTTTCGTGTGATTAAACCCTGAGCTTGCCGACCTGCTCCTGAAGCAGTCTTGACTGAGCGGAAAGCTCCTCGCAGGAGGCGGCGGATTCCTCGGCGGTTGCGGAGTTCGTTGCAATTACCTGGGAGATCTGCTCGATACCCGCAGTTACCTGCTGAACTGCCTTCGCCTGCTCATCTGCCGCGGAGGATATCTCCGCAACCAGCTTCGCGCTCTCCTGGGAAAGCCCGGTGACCTGCTGGAGGGTCTCGGCGGTCTGCTTTGCAATGCCGGAGCCGTTCTGTACCGCGTTGATCGTGGAGGAAATCAGCTCGCGTGTGCTGTTCGCGGATTCAGCCGACTTGGAAGCAAGGTTGCGTACCTCGTCCGCGACTACTGCGAAGCCCTTTCCGGCTTCTCCTGCGCGGGCAGCTTCTATCGCGGCGTTCAGCGCGAGTATGTTCGTCTGGAATGCGATGTCCTCGATGGACTTTATGACCTCGGATATCGCTTCGGACTGCTTTTCGATCTGATCCATTGCTTCAAGCATGCGCTCCATCTCGCTGCCCTGGCGTATCATCTGCTCGGCGCAGTCGTTGGAGATATCGCTTGCCCTGTTGGAGTTCTCGGCGGTCTTGTTGATGTTGCCGGAGATCTCCGCAATTGTGGAGGACAGCTCGTCGACTGCGGTAGCCTGGCGGGTCGTGCCTTCCGCGAGGAGCTGTGAGCCGTCAGCCATCTGCTGCGCGCCCGCCATTACATCGTTCGCGGAGGAATTCATGTTGCCAATTATGCCGCTGAGGGTATCCTTTATGCTGCGGAACGAGCGGTTGATCTCCTCGAAGCTGCCAATGTATTTCACGGAGGGCTGCGACGAGAAATCGCCGGTTCCCATGCCGGAAAGCACGTGGGAGATGTCGTCAACGTAGGTGTGCAGGGTATGCTTTGCTTCGGTGATCTTCTCGGCGATGTCGCCCATTTCGTCGGCGTTGAAGCTGAATTCGGAATCAGGCGCATTCAGTTCGCCGGCGCTGAGCTGACCGCATATCTTCACGACCTCCGAAACTGGCTTACGTACAAGTCTGTTCATTACCGCGAACAGCAGGAACCCAGCGCCCACGCATACCGCGATGAGAACTGCCGCAGAAATAATAATGGCTTTGAAAAGCTCCGCGTCAGCCTCCGCAGTGGAGTAACCCGCGAAGTACGCGCCGACCACCTGACCGTTAAAATCAGTCATGGGAGTGTAGTTAACGTAGTAGCTCTGACCGTTTATCGCCGTTTTACCGATATATGTGCCGCTGTTCTGAACCATGTTCCAGATGCCGCCGTCCATCTTGGTGCCTGTGCTGCGTACTCCGGAGCTGTCCATGATAGTGGTGCTGTAACGGGTGTCGCCGCAGAATATGGTAAGCTCCGCACGGGTTTTTTCCTTTACGTCGTCAACGTAAGTGAGGTCGTTGAGGTCGGTGCCGACTACCAGAGCGCCGTTCTCCACCGGGCGGCAGTATACGGAGTACAGCTTGTCGCCGTCCGCCATTGCGCCTTTCATTCCGCCTGCCTTTACCCGTGCGATTGCGTCGTCGCTGAGCGGGAAGTTTTCGGTGCTCCAGACTGCCTGACCACCGTTTATGTACGCTGCGAAGCTTGCTTCAGAGGGCTTGTTGGACGCCCAGGTATTGTCGTAGTCCGAATTGTTTATCTGTCCCCATGAACTTGCGATGAGAAGTTCGGCTACGTCGCCCATTTCTTCGATATCGCTCCTGATTTCAGAAGAGAGCACGTTTACGCCGGTATTTGTCTCTTCTTCCTGGAGCGTTCCCACGAACGACATAAACACTACAGTCGTCACAACAGCCAGCATTATTGCCGCAATTACGGCAGCCAGGCAAGAAATAACAGTGATCTTTGTTCCGATCCTCATTGACCTTTTCACTTTTGATGATACCTTCCTTTCAACGCATCACATCTCTGTGAATTCCTGGAATTGTACAATATACATTTCCAGTTTATTATATGTATTATCGACAGAGTTTAACTAATCTTTAGCTTTTTTTAAAATTTTTTTACTTAAATCACGCGAATATTAAAAATGTGGTATACTGCACAACGGTGAAAAAACAGCGCACATAACCCAGAGTCTCTCCGCATAGTATTAACAGAAGAACAGGACATGCAGGAGGGAACGCATATGGGACTTAAAGAGGCGCTGACAGCGCTCGGGGAGGCTCCGTATCAGCACACGACGGTGACTCTGCGGGACTGCGCGGAACTTATTGCGGAGAACTGCGCCGGGGTGATAAGCTGCACAGACAGCCGGGAGGTCTCCGGCGAGATCGTGCTGAAAATTCGCTGCGCCGGCGAGGAACGCCTGATGAGGGTTCAGGGCACCGGGCTGACCCTCGAGAGCGGCGGAGCCTACGGAGTACGCGTCACCGGGAGTATCGAAGCGGTGAGCTTCCTCAGTCTGTGAGGTGGGAACATGGAGGAAAAACAGAGGGGATTGCGGTTCGGCAGCGTGGAATTCAGCGGGTACGGGGCGTTCCCGGAGCGGTTCGCGACCGAGCTTATCAGCCGCGGCGTGGAGCTGCGCCGGGTAAGATTCGGCAACGGGACGATAAGCGGCGCGGTCTCCCCGGCGGACTACTGGGAGACCGCCCGGACAGCGCGCCGCTGCGGTCTGCGTATCCGTGCAGGGAAGCGCCGGGGGCTGTACTTCACGGCGCTGAGGTACAGCCGCAGGGCGGGGCTGTACGTGGGGTTCCTGGCGTTCGTGATGCTGACGGCGCTCAGCGGGAGCCGCATTCAGGATATCGAGATAGTGAGCTCCGGGACGGTGACGGCGGCTCAGCGCTCGCAGATAATGTCGATACTCGGGGAGTGCGGACTGACCGAAGGAAGCTCCGCGCGCCGCCTGGAGAACAGCACCACCGCCGCAGAGCGCCGGATACTCCTTGAGATACCCGAGGCAGCCTGGGTGGACGTCACCTGCGTTGGTTTCCGGCTGGAGGCGGCGGTGGAGATGGGTACTCCCGCGCCGGAAATGCTTGACTCGGACGCTCCGTGCAATCTGGTGGCTTCCCGGGCGGCGGCGGTGGTGTCGCACGTCGTGCGGGACGGAGTGCTCGTCGCTGATACCGGAAGCGGCGTCCCCGAGGGAGGTCTGCTGGTCAGCGGGACAGTCGCCGACGCCGCCGGAAACGTTATCCTCAAGCACGCCAGCGCCGAGATCATAGGGGAGTACACCGAGACCCGGGAGTTTTTCGTGCCTTACAAGGAAACGCTGCGGCTTCCTGAGGGGGAGACGGCGGAGTACAGGTGGCTGGTCTATGGCGACGACGAGTACCCGCTGTTTTTCGGCGGGGCGGCGATGGAGGATTCGGTGTACTCCGAGGAGACCGAGGCCGTAAGGCTGTTCGGGAAGGAGACCCCTCTGAAGATCAGAACCGGACGGTTCACCGGGTACGTCAGCAGGAACGTTACGCGCTCCGCTGACGACTGCCTGGCGGAGCTGTCGAGGCAGCAGGCGGCGTTCGAGGAGAACTTCTACGCAGGGCAGGAGGTGTATTCCTGCGAAAAGACCGCCGTTCCGGAGCAGGACGGGATACGGCTCAGGTGCGTTTACACCCTGCGCGGGAACATCGCGAAGGAGCAGGAGATACTGCTTTCTTAGCCGGGAAGCCAGGGCGCTGAGTAAAAATCACGAATCGGAGTTCACGATGTGGGCTCCGATTTTTTGTGCAATAACAACAAATTCTTTTTTGGAAAACTGTTCACAGAGGACAAAACCTATAAAATATATAAGAATTCATCAAAACCTATTGACAAAGTGGGCATTGTCTGATATAATCATCACATAAAGCCTATCGGAAGGATAGGCAAAAGAGGAGGCGGAAATCATGAACGCTATATTTACAAAGCTGCTCCGCAGGAATTTCCGCTTCGGACGAATGCGTACGGCGGCACCGCAGGACTAAGGAAGTGCTGATTAAATCTGGTGCGCAGATTGCGCCGCAGATTTTCCGTCAGATTGTACAATGAGGACGACGCAAGGCTGTCGCCTTGCTAGGACGAATTGTGCAATATAACGGAAAAGATGCAAGCAAAATGCGTGCCAAGCCGTCAGGCGTGATTTAATCAGTGCTTCC
>DQFX01000063.1 GCA_003531585.1 Oscillospiraceae bacterium
TTGAATATAATGTTCGCCCTGGCGAATCTGATTCTGGCTGACAGACCTCATCTGGCAGCTTGATTCAGTGCGCTCTGGCGAGCCTGATGGGTAACTCACACGAATTTCACAATATGTCACTCTTTTTATGGCAATGGGGCGTTAATTGTGCGGTGTTGCCCTATATTTTTTCGCTTCAAAACGGTTCTGAAATTGCAGCTTTCCCCTGACCGCGCGGTTTTTCGGCTTTTTTCCCATTGACAGGGCACGCGTATTTTGTTATAATTAACGTGGTGGAGTATAGTCTGCCAGGCATAATTCACATAATTGACATCACATTACAGAAAGGAGGGTCAAAAAAATGGCTGTTCCAACCAAAGAAGCAGGCAGAACCGAGCCACGGGACGGAGCCGCTCCGGAGCTTTCGTCGATACAGTTCTCGGCGCAGTTCACCGAAGAGATAACGGAATCGCAGGAACCTCAGCCGGATACTGCGGACATAACGGAAACGCCAGGAATACCTGGCATACCCGACATGCCAGGCGCGCTCCCGGAGGACGACATTCTGAGCCAGGCGGAGCTTGCCCAGCAGGAAACCGCCCGCCGCGACCAGGAGATACTAGACGCGCTCGACAAGGTGCTCCAGCAGACCGGAGCGAGAAGCTCCGCGCCGCGCAAAAAGCCGCAGAAGCTCCCGCAGAGGGCGCTTAAATTCACGATGGGCACCGTAAAAAGCGGAGCCGGACTTGTGAGCCTCGCGCTGACGCTCGTATTCCTCGGGATAGTTACGATGTGCGTGCTGCTCTCGGGAAGCCCGGATTTCCTGCTTATCGCGAAGCTGGCTCCGATATCGGCGGTGTTCGTCGGCGCGGAACTTCTGCTGAGCTGGTTCGTTTCCGGCAGGCGGCTGAGGATACACGTCCCCTGCGTCTGCATTACGGCTGCCGTGGCGGTCGCCGGGTGCATTCTTTCGGCGTCGCTCAACAGGAAGGGTGTCGAGATACGCGAGGAGCAGAGCGGAAGGGTCGTTGCCGCGCAGATCTATCAGCAGAGCTACAAGGAACTGTGCCGCACCGCGGATATCTCAACGCTCACGGTTAACGCAGACCTCGCTTCCGGCGCGGACAAGTCCTGGGATACGCTTTCAGAAGGGGATATCGTCGATATCGCCGTCGAGTTCAGCGGTACATATTCGAGCGCCCGGGAATTCGCTCAGGAATGCCGCACCGTTATCGCCGCATACAAATCTATGAGTATACCGGTGTCTCATTTCAGCTTCGTTTCAGACAGCAGAATGAAGAGCTTCCGCCTGGAAATAGACGGGCTGTTCCAGCAGGACAAGGACGTTGAAGAGCTTACAGAAATGGTAAATTATATCTCATATGAAGACTATGACTATATTGAGGACCTAGAAGATTTTACAGCAGAGACCACAGAAACACATGAATAAATTTATTATTGGAAAGGATAAAAATGCTTACCAAGGAACTTACAGAGGAGCTGGGAAGCTGCATTTTCAAGCAGTTCCCCGATGAAGGAGTTTACCGCATATCTAGAGTTGAAGAATGGCTTGCCACCAACGGCTACACGCTGGAAAAGCTGGGCGTCTCGGACTTCCACGAGCTTATAGAAGCCGCGCCCGAACTTTTCGGCACCCCGAGGTACAACGAGGATTCATACGTCATCGTGAGGCGCTGGCACGGCTCCGGCGAATCCGGACACCCCGCCGACAGCTTCTTCGGCAACAAGAACATCATACTTAACGACGACATCATTGAAATGTCGCAGCAGTCGCTCTACGCGCTGACAAAGGTGCTCGGCACCGGGCTGACCGTCCAGGAGATGAAGCAGGAGATATATGAGAGCTTCTCCCGCGCAAAGGACGAGGGAAAGCTAGATTTCATGTACGACCGGTACGTGTTCCCTATAGGCTACTGCACCGACGGATACCTTGTGAACGGTATAATCACAAAGAACATCAGCCCACGCGGAAAGAGCCTCTACTTCTCATTTGAAAAGACCCAGATATACAGCAGCACCGTACAGGCACACCGCCGCCCCTCCGTCCAGCCCACGCCGGTCAGCGAGGAGGACAAGGAGGAAGTATACAAGCTGCTCACCGCAAACTTCCCGTACGATATCCCGCAGCATATGGCGGCTGTCAGCAAGCTGCTCTCGGATAACCACATCGACCGCAGCCGCTACGGCTTCTTTAAAATGAAGGATCTGCTCGCCCAGATGGACTACCTGGAGCTCAGCGACGTGGTACTCGGCGGAGTTCCGCAGGTGATGGTGACCATCAGGCGCTCCGACAAGTACCAGGCGACTCCCGCAGGACCCAGGGTCTCCGCGTTCCGCACGGAGGCTTCGCGCAGCGTCAACGCCGCGGACGTCGGCAAGACCGGCGAGGTGGAGATACCCGAGGGAAACCTCGAGGACTTCTGCAACCTGCCGTCCAAGCCGCTGATGATACTCGCGCAGTACCTCGAGCGCATAAATGTGTTCCGCGATATATCGGAGCTTCGCGGAGATATCTCCGAGGACTTCCAGAAGGCGAAGGAGACCGGAAAGATACGCTTCTACGACGGCAAGATAATCTTCCCCTGCCGCTGGCAGCGCACCGACGGGAATTACGTTGAGCTTACCCTGAAACCCTCCGCGTACGAGGGCAGGGCGTGGTTCCTGAGCTTCGTCGACACCATCAGCCGCGACTCCGTTCCGCGCACGGTGCAGCCCGGCCGCCAGCTTGAGAACTTTGCGTACCTCGGCTCCTGGAACTCCTTCCTCTCGGAGCTTGCCGACAAGGCTGTCGCCGAAAACTGGGACTTCGAAGGCTCCGGCCGCAGCGACCACCATATACTTATACAGTATATCAAATACACATTCTACCGCCTGACCCGGGAGAACAAGGTGTGCATTTCCGGCGACAAGAAATTCGCGTGCTTCAACACAGGACTTGTAGACAAGCACTACGACGACATCTACGCCTGCTTCGCACCCAACGAGCCGGGCTGCGAGACCGAGTGGAAGTTCACCGGATTCTGCACCGCCGCCAACCGCACCCTGGGCAAGCAGATAGTCAACTATTTCAGCCCGCTTCCGCAGCCGGCGGTGTACTTCGAGCACGGCGAGCAGCTCTTCTTCGATCTTTCGAAGCAGCTCCTCCCGGACTTCGACCACATAATAATAGACAACATCAGCCGCCTGCCGCTGGAGTTCCTCGAGGAGCAGTTCACCGACTGCCCCGACGCGCGCGAAGCTGCCGCGAAGATACGCTCCGCCGACGGCTATGAAAAGCGCGGGCTTTACGCGCAGCTCCGCGAGATAGTGAGCGGCAACGACCGGCTGTTCATGCGAATCCAGAACCGCATACGCGACTCCATTGAGCTTGCCAAGAAGCGCGTCAGCCGCAACTATAAGACCGCGATACCGTCCTACTTCCCGAAGCGCAACACGATGTCGCTTATGCTCCCGCTGTGCCTGACGGATGAGGAGAAGCCCGACGTTGCGCTGGTCGTCGAGCAGACCCAGTCAGGAAACTACCAGGGTCAGACCATTCTGACACTCGACCAGGCATACATCGACGCGCGCCTGCTGTGCCGCCTGAACAGCGAGTGGCTCACCACCAACATCAGCGCGGACGAAGCGGACGAGGCCGAGGACTCAGCAGAGTGAACGGAGGCACGGCATGGTTGATTTTCATAAGCTCCGCGAACTGGGCTTCGACTCTGAAAACGCAAAGGAGCGCTTCCTCGGCAGCGAGGAATTCTACTTTTCCTGCATGAAAATTTATATCCGCGCGAACGACATCGCAAAGCTCACGGAACTATGCCGCGCCTGCGACTGGGAAAATGCGCTGGAGTGCGTCCACACGATGAAGGGCTCCACCGGGAACCTCGCGCTGTATGGGCTGTACTCCCACTACAGCGCCATGACCGACCTTTTCCGCTCGGAGGAGCCGCTGAAAGCGGCTTCCATGCTCCCGGAGGCCCAGGAGATGGAAGAAAAAATGCGCTCCGCCGCCGGATTTTACGGCGCCCCGGAGGACGTATAGGCATTGTGAACACAATTAGGTCACGAAAAATGCAGAAAATATATAAAAAAGGGCTTGCAAATTTTACAGAAATATAGTAAAATAAATCTGTAGGGTATTTTGTACTGAGAGTAATTCGGAATTCGGAATTAAGAATTCGGAATTTCGGCATCGCTTCGCGATGGATTTCAACAGCCCGGAGCTAAAATCCGGACGCCAGAACGGAAAGCGGCTTAGAAAGTACTTTATACCAAGTATGTTCAATATTTCACTATGAAAGGAAATAATAACCATGAGCAAACTGAACAAGAAGAATGTAGAAGACCTGAATGTCAAGGGCAAGAAGGTGCTCGTCCGCGTTGACTTCAACGTACCGATGAAGGACGGCAAGATCACCAACGACAACCGTATCACCGCAGCTCTCCCGACCATCAACAAGCTGGTCGAGAACGGCGCAAAGGTTATCCTCTGCTCTCACCTCGGCAAGCCGAAGAACGGCCCGGAGGAGAAGTTCTCCCTGAAGGCTGCCGCTGACAGACTGGCTGAGCTTGTAAATACAAAGGTAGTTTTCGCCAAGGACGACAAGGTAACAGGCGACATCGCAAAGAAGGCTGTTGCTGAGATGAAGGACGGCGAGATCGTAGTCCTTGAGAACACACGTTTCCGCGGCGCAGAAGAGACCAAGAACGGCGAGGAGTTCAGCAAGGAGCTGGCTGACCTGACCGACGGCATCTTCGTAATGGACGCATTCGGCTCCTCCCACAGAGCTCACGCTTCCACCGTTGGCGTTACCAAGTTCATGAAGGAGACCGCTGTAGGCTACCTGATGAACAAGGAGATCGAGTTCCTCGGCAACGCCGTTGAGAACCCCGTTCGTCCCTTCGTTGCTATCCTCGGCGGCGCTAAGGTAGCCGACAAGCTGAACGTTATCTCCAACCTGCTTGAGAAGTGCGACACTCTCATCATCGGCGGCGGAATGGCTTACACCTTCCTGAAGGCTAAGGGCTATGAGGTTGGTACTTCCCTCGTTGACGACGAGAAGATCGACTACTGCAAGCAGATGATCGAGAAGGCTGAGAAGCTCGGCAAGAAGCTTCTCCTGCCCGTTGATACAACTATCGCTAAGGCGTTCCCTGATCCTATCGACGCTCCGATCGAGGTTTCCGTTGTTGATTCCGACAAGATCCCGGCTGACATGATGGGCCTGGATATCGGCCCCAAGACCATGGAGCTGTTCGCTGAGGCTGCAAAGACCGCTAAGACCGTTGTTTGGAACGGCCCGATGGGCGTATTTGAGAACCCTGTTCTCAAGAAGGGCACCGTTGCTGTGTGCGAGGCTCTCGCAGCTGCTGACGCTACCACGATCATCGGCGGCGGCGACTCCGCTACCGCGGCTATCAACCTGGGCTACGCCGACAAGATGAGCCACATCTCCACCGGCGGCGGCGCTTCCCTCGAGTACCTCGAAGGCAAGGGTCTGCCCGGCATCGACGCTATTCAGGATAAGTAATTTCTGATAAACGCGGCGGATATCTACGGGTATCCGCCTGTTGTCGTTTTAACTGAGGTGTTTTTATGGACGAGAAAGTAAGCATTGCGGAAAAGGACATCGGCGCTGGTGGGATATATCGGTGCAGATTCCGCGGAACCGTGTCGGAATGCGACATACAGGGCTGCTCCGGCTCCCTGGTGAACCTCGACGGCATGAGCCTGACGAGATCCACCGCCAGGGGCGCGGACATCACGATGGTGGATCTGTCCGGCGCGCAGCTTTCCGGGTGCGACCTTTCGGGCATGGACATCGCGAACTGCAAGCTTGACGGAATGACGATAAACGGCATTCCAGTCGAGGCTCTGCTCAACAACTACAAGGAGAATATCAATATGAAGAAGAATGTAAGAAAGGCTATAATCGCCGGCAACTGGAAGATGAACAAGACCCGTCCCGAGGCTAAGGCACTGCTTGAGGAGCTCAAGCCGATGGTAGCTGACGTTAAGGACGTTGAGATCGTAGCTTGCGTACCCTTCACCAACCTGGAGACCGCGCTCGCTGCAACAGCAGGCACCAACATCAAGATCGGCGCTGAGAACTGCCACTTCGAGAAGAGCGGCGCGTTCACCGGCGAGATCTCCGCTGACATGCTGGCTGAGATGGGCGTTGAGTACGTAGTTCTGGGTCACTCCGAGCGCCGTCAGTACTTCGCTGAGACCGACGAGACCGTTAACAAGAGAACAAAGGCTGCCCTCGCTGCCGGTCTGAAGCCCATCGTTTGCGTAGGCGAGCTTCTCTGGGAGCGCGAGTGCAACATCACCGAGGAAGTTATCGCACGCCAGATCAAGCTTGATTTCTTCGGCATCTCCGCTGACGACCTCAAGAAGTGCGTTATCGCTTACGAGCCTGTTTGGGCTATCGGCACCGGCAAGACCGCTACCGCTGACCAGGCTGAGGAAGTTTGCGCATTTATCCGCGCTACCCTCGCTAAGCTCTACGGCGCTGACGTAGCTGAGACCATCACCGTTCAGTACGGCGGTTCCATGAACGCAAAGAACGCTGCTGAGCTGCTCTCCAAGACCAACGTTGACGGCGGTCTGATCGGCGGCGCTTCCCTGAAGGCTGCTGACTTCACAACCATCATCAACGCAGCAGTAAACGGCTAATAGGATAATTCGGAATTAGGAATTCGGAATTCGGAATGAATGTGTCCCGCTTCGCGGGACGGATTTCAAATTTGCTGCATTTGTGATACCGCAGGGACTGAGGTATTCATCAATTTGTGCCGATTTTTAGATATATCCGCGAAGCGGATACCGTAATTCCGAATTAAGAATTCCGAATTTTATTTGTGAGGAGTATTTCTATGAAGGCAAAGAAACCGATATTATTAGTAGTAATGGACGGCGTTGGCTTCTCCAAGACCCACCTCGGCGACGCAGTGGGCGAGGCTAACACCCCCACCCTCGACTGGATGCTGGCTAACTGCCCCAACACCCGCCTCAAGGCGCACGGTGACGCGGTAGGTCTGCCCTCCGACGACGACATGGGCAACTCCGAGGTAGGTCACAACGCAATCGGCTGCGGTCAGATCTACTCTCAGGGCGCAAAGCTCGTTAACGAGAGCATCGAGAGCGGAAAGATGTACGAATCCGACGCATGGAAGGAACTGACTGCTAACGTAAAGAGCAAGAACTCCACCATGCATTTCATCGGTCTGCTGTCCGACGGCAACGTACATTCCAACATCAAGCACCTGTTCAACATGATAAAGAAGGCTAAGTCCGAGGGTATCTCCAAGGTAAGAGTACACGCCCTGCTGGACGGCCGTGACGTTCCCCCGCAGACTGCGCAGATCTACATCGAGCAGCTCGAGGATCTGTTCAAGGAACTGAACGACAGCACATTCGAGGGCAGGATAGCAAGCGGCGGCGGACGTATGAAGATCACAATGGACCGCTACCAGGCTGACTGGCCGATGGTAGAGCGCGGCTGGAACGCGCACGTACGCGGCGAGGGCAGACAGTTCGCGACCGCGATGGACGCGCTGAACACTCTGCGCGCTGAGACCGGCGTAGCAAGCGATCAGGATCTCCCGGCATTCGTAATTGCCGAGAACGGCGAGCCTGTAGGCAAGATCGTTGACGGCGACAGCGTTATCCTGTTCAACTTCCGCGGCGACCGCGCTATTGAGCTTTCCATGGCGTTCGACATGGTAGAGTTCGACCACTTCAACAGAGGTCCGAAGCCCGACGTATGCTACGCAGGCATGTTGCAGTATGACGGCGACCTGAAGCTTCCGGCACGCTTCCTGGTTAACCCGCCCGAGATCACCAACACCATGACCGAGGTGCTGGTAGCGGCTGGCTACAACGAGTACGCTATCTCCGAGACCCAGAAGTACGGCCACGTAACATACTTCTGGAACGGCAACCGCAGCGGCAAGGTAAGCGAGGAGCTCGAGACCTACTGCGAGATCCCGTCCGACAACGTAAGCTTCGACCAGAGACCCTGGATGAAGTCCGCTGAGATCACCGACAAGCTCATCGAGGCTATCAGGTCCGGCAAGTACGACTTCATTCGCTGCAACTACCCGAACGGCGACATGGTAGGTCACACCGGCAGCATGGACGCTACTATCATCGGCGTTGAGTCCGTTGACCTGGGTCTTGCAAGACTGAAGGCAGTTTGCGACGAGTGCGGAGTTACAATGCTCATCACCGCAGACCACGGCAACGCAGACGAGATGCTTGAGAAGAACAAGAAGGGCGAGATCCAGGTAAGAACTGCTCACTCCCTGAACCCTGTTCCGTTCATCATCTACGACAAGGATCAGAAGTTCGAGATCAAGCCGTCCGACAAGTACGGCCTTGCAAACATCGCTCCGACAGTAATCAAGATGTTCGGCCTTGAGGCTCCGGAGTGCTGGGAAGACAGCATGATCTGATTTTCCGCTGACTACGGATATTAAGTTAATAATCGAGGGGGAGAAACTTTGGGGTTTCTCCCCCTCAGGCTATAGATAAAGTTCATAATTTCCGCGCAGCGTACTGGTTTTCGCTTCCTTTTGCTTACAAAAGGAAGTGGGAGCGTGAGGTGTCTCCCCCTGTGGGGGAGGTGGCGCGAAGCGCCAGAGGGGTTGACCGACAGAACAAAGCCCTCACACTCTGCGCGCTGGCGCGCAGTAAAACGATTCAAAAGCGCTAAAGGGGTGTG
>DQFX01000066.1 GCA_003531585.1 Oscillospiraceae bacterium
AGGTTTTTAGAGGTGACCTTCAGAATATTCTGCGGCTGAAACACAAATGAGGCCGAATTACTCAGCCTCATTTGCAACAGTCGAAAATCCATAAACTTGTGCGCAAAGCTTTAAGCCTCATTCACAAACTCATTACTCCGCGTAGTCGGTGTCGATCCCTGCCTTGACCAGCTCGTTCTGCTCCGCTTCAAGCGCCAGTACCTGCTGGCGCTGTATATCCTCGTGCACGGACAGCATCGGCTCAACGTCCATGCGGCGCACGTGGCGGTCTATGTAGTTCTTCGTGCACTTGTAGACCATCGGCGACAGCACCAGAACGCCTATCAGGTTCGGGATCATCATCATTCCGTTGAACGTATCGGAAAGCTCCCAGGCGAGGTTCTCGCCCATTGTCGCGCCGCCGAATATAGCCAGAACGAAAACGATCTTGTAGAACAGCGTAGCCTTTGTCCCGAAAAGGTACTCGAACGCCTTGGTGCCGTAGTGGCTCCAGCCGAGGGAAGTGGAGAACGCGAACAGCAGCAGCGCGATTGCAACGAAATAACGTCCGAATTCGCCGAAGTTCGCCTGGAACGCAACGCCCACTATGGAGCCAGTCTGGTTCTCAAGGTACGCGAACTCCTCCGCGAGCCTGCCCGTCTGGAGGTCGAACAGACCGGAAGAAAGGATCGTGAACGCAGTCAGCGAGCAGACAACGATAGTGTCGGTGAACACGCTGAAGATTCCCCACATTCCCTGGCTGACCGGCTCCTTGACGTTGGAGTTGCAGTGCACCATTACCGAGGAGCCGAGACCCGCTTCGTTAGAGAACACGCCGCGCTTCATGCCCATCTCTATCGCCATCTTGACGCCCTGACCCACCAGACCGCCGACGACAGCCTCCATGCCGAACGCGCTCCTGAAAATAGAGGAGAACACCGCGCCGAACTGGTCGATATGCATAACGCAGACGCCGACAGTTCCCAACAGGTAGACGATCACCATTATCGGAACGATCTTCTCTGTAACCAGCGCGATCCGCTTGATACCGCCGATAACAACGAGAGCCGCAATGATCATCAGCACGATGCCGGTGATCCAGTTCGGGATGCCGAATGTGCTGTTCATGTTGGTGGATATGGTGTTGATCTGGGTCATGTTGCCGATTCCGAAGGAAGCGAACAGGCAGAATACGCAGAACAGCACGGCAAGCACGGAGCCTAAAACCCTGCAGTGCTTCTTTGCACCGAGACCGTACTTGAGGTAGTACATCGCGCCGCCGCTCCACTCGCCTTCCCTGTTCTTGACGCGGTAGAGAATACCCAGCACGTTCTCAGCGAAGTTGGTCATCATTCCGAAGAACGCCATGATCCACATCCAGAACACAGCGCCGGGACCTCCGGTGACAATTGCGGAAGCCACGCCCGCAATATTACCGGTCCCGACCGTTGAGGCGAGCGCCGCGCATACGCTCTGGAACTGGGATATCTGCTTGTCCTTTGTGTGCGCCGTGACCTTTCTGTCCTTGAATACCGCGCCGATGGTGCATCTGAACCACCTTCCGATGTGCGATATCTGGAAGAATTTCGTAAGCACCGACATCAGCACTCCGACGAACAGCAGCAGGATAAGAGCCGGCCAGCCCCATACGACGCCGCTGACCGCGTCGTTTACAGTCTTTACGACTCCGAGGAAGCCGCCGTCATCTGCCGCAGTCTCCGCCGCAGAAATAAGTAACAGATCCATAAATAAAAAACTCCTGTATAAATTTCGTCAATAATATCTATTATACACTATATAGAGTAAAAAATCAAACCCTCCCCGCATGGCAATTTGCACAAAATTTCATGTGAAACATTACATTTCCAGATAAAAACACCGCTTTTGTATCGTCAGATTGTAAATATAACTAAAAAAAATAGTAATATCGCACAAAATCATCAGTCTGTTGTTGCAAATAACACGCGATTTATGATATACTTATTTAAAATAGTCATAGTATGCCTGTTTGAACCAAACAGGACAAAGGAGAAATCGCCTTGAAAAAATCCCGTCCTTTGATCGGAATAATCGCCGCTGAAGCGGAATATGTATTCTTCTCAAACGCGCTGAACACAATTCAGAAAGAGCTTTTTGCCGCCAACATGGACGCCGCGGTATTCTCGTCCCTGATGATGTCCGGCAACGCTGAATTCGACGCGGCTGAAAACTCCGTATACGACCTTGTGGACTTTGACCTCCTAGACGGCATTATCATATTCTCCTCCAGCATTAACGACGTTACCTCGCGGGAACGCCTTATCGCACGCATAAAAAGCGATTTCAAGGGTCCTGTCGTTTCGTTCGACAGCCAGGTGGACGGCTTCGCCAACTGCCTTTACAACTACGAACCAGTAGCCGACATGATGGTCAGCCACATCATGGATCACCACGGCTGCAAGGTCATCGACTTCGTGGGCGGACCGAAGGACGAATTCCACGACTCCATTGAGCGCTACTTCGTGAAGGCCATGAAAAAGCGCGGCTATGATATCCCCAAAGAACGCATACACCACGGAATCGACTGGGTTTACGACTTTTCCGGCATTGCCGGCGAGATAATCAGCAACGGCATGCCGGAAGCGATAATGTGCTGCTCCGACCTTACCGCAGTACAGCTCATCGAATCGCTGTCGAACCGCGGCGTAAATATCCCGGACGACGTGCTGATCACCGGCTTCAATCAGAAGGAGCCGTACGGCGCGAATTATCTTAACATCACCTCCGCGCTGCGCGACCCTGTTACTCTTGCGAAAAACGCCGCGCACTACATAATCGCGAAAGTCACCGGCGGGGTATACCAGGCGCATTCCGACGACAACTGCGCACAGTTCCGCGTCGGAATGACCTGCGGCTGCTGCCCCCCCAACCTCGGAGGGCTGTGCCATGCCTTCGCTGCTGAAATGACCAGCCTGCAGGGCAACGAAATGGATTCCTACTACAACTTCATGTCAGAGGAGCTCATCGGCGCGGATACGTTCTACGACTACCTCTGGAAGGTGGACTGGTACACGCATTTCCTCGGGGATTTCACCGGATTCTGGCTTTGTCTCAATAACCAGGTAATGCACAACGAAGCCCCCGAACCGGGCTTCACCGACCGGATCAACCTCGCGTACAAGCGCACCTCCGCAGGAAGCACCGTCGACCTCATGGCGAAGTTCCCGCGCGATATGCTGCTTCCCGAGATTTTCGAGGAGCGCAGCCGCCCGTCGGCGTTCATCTTCACGACCCTCCACTTCATTGGAGTTAACTACGGCTACGTCGTGCTTTCCTACGGCGAGAGCGGAAAGGTCTACAGCCGGAATTACGTCAAGTGGCTCAGGACAATAAGCTGCGCCCTTGAGAAGCAGCGCCGGCACATTCTCTACAACGACGCCGTTACCGACGCGCAGGTGCGCGATTCCCTCACGGGTCTGCTGAATATGCGCGGCTACGTCCGCATCATGACGGAGCGCTGCGGCAAGTTCAACGACCCGAAGAAGCTGCTGCGCATAATCTCCATCGACGTTGAGAACCTCCGCGGCATAAACGACACCTACGGCTACGCGGAGGGCGACAAGGTGCTTCAGGCCCTCGGCGTTGCGCTTTCCGGCGCTGCCGGAGAAAACGACATCGTAGTAAGGGTAAGCGGCGACGAGTTCTTCATTGCCGGAGTTATCGACGAAGGCTCCTTCGACGATGTTCCGTCGAGGCTCAGCAGCGTTGTTGACTCCATAAACCACCACAACCAGGAATATGGCGTGAATATCTACACCGCGTCGATCTCCGCACCTCTCACAGACCGCTCCGTGCTCGACAAGCTGCCCTACGAGGCGGCGTACCAGCGCACCCTCACCAAGGATAACCACACCAAAATGCACAAGACCGCGGACGTTTCCACCGAGACTTTCGACCCGGAGGAGCGCCAGCAGGTCGTACGGCTGCTTAACGAGAACCTGTTCTCATATAATTTCCAGCCCATCGTCAGCGCGAAGGACGGAAGCGTTTTCGCGTACGAGGCGCTCATGCGGTCCGGCGAAGAATTCCGGCTGTCTCCGCTCACGATACTCAGCCATGCTGAGGCTCTCGACAGACTCCAGGACGTGGAGAAGTGCACGATGTTCAATACTCTGCGCTTCGCAAAGGAAAACCAGCGCCTGCTTGCGGGGAAGCTGCTGTTTATCAACAGTATACCGGCATGCACGCTTCCGGACGCCGATTTTGAGCAGCTATATCAGCTTTACGGCGATATCATGCAGAATATCGTCGTGGAGTTCACCGAGCAGACCGAGGCAAGCTCCAGCCAGTTAAAGACGCTGCTTGAGCGCAGCCAGCGCTGCGGATTCAAGGTCGCGATAGACGATTACGGAACGGGATATTCCAACATCAGCAACCTGCTGACATTCATGCCCAACGTCGTGAAGATAGACCGCAGCCTTATCATGAATATCCACAAGGATAAGCGCAAGAAGCACTTCACGCGCAACATCATCGACTACGCCCACGACAACAACTTCATGGCTCTCGCAGAGGGCGTGGAGCTCACCGAGGAGCTTCAGACCGTTATCGGCATGGGCGTCGACCTTATCCAGGGCTACTATACCGCGAAGCCCTCCGCGGATATCGTTCAGGAGATAAATCCGGACATCGCGGAGGAGATACAGGAATACAACCGCCAGTCCGAGAACCGCCGCACCCGCAAGACCTACTTCACCGGCGACGAGCGCGAGATATCCCTCATGGCGCTTGACCTGGACAGCTACACGGATATCATCGTCAACAAGATGGAGTACACCCTGACCGGAAACAAGAACTACACCTCCGAAATGGCAATACGCGCCAAGGACAACATCGACTGCCGCCTGAACCTCGTAGACATCAATGTGCATAACGAGAACGCGGGCGCTTCGATAACGGTGGGTCAGAACAGCACCATGACGCTGAACATCATCGGCACGGCAACGCTGACCGGCGGGATTTATGTCCCGGCTGGCTCCACGCTGAAAATAATCGGCGACGGCACGCTCAGGATAAACTCCGCAAGCAGCCAGACCTACGCCATCGGCTCCGGCTTTACAATGCCGTACGGCAATATCGACATCTGCATGAACGGCAATCTTTATATCCACCTTGACGGCGAAAAGAGCGTGGCGATAGGCGGCAGAACCAACGACGGCAGCTCATATATCAGGATACGCTGCAAGGAACTCGTCATCGAGCAGATGGGAAAGAAAACCCTCGGCATAGGCAGCCTGCTCTCCGGCGCAGACGTGGATATAGACGACTCCCGCGTGTTCATCGAGCACCATTCAAAAACCGGGCTTGGCATCGGAAGCTTCAGCGACCCGTGCAGAGTAAGCATCAAAAACGGCTGCGCTGACTTTAAGATGTCCGGCGACAAGGTAGGAGGTATCGCGTCGTTCAACTCCTGCGGCGGCAGCATCCAAATGTCTGACGTGCGCATCTCCACCGAGTTCAAGGCGAAGGAGATACTAGGTATCGGCGCCGATAAGAACTTCGGCGAGATCATAATGAACGACTGCACGTTCGATTCCCTTATCGAGGGCGCGGAATCAGTCGCGTTTGGCTCCGCCGACTGCGAGGGCACTCTCACGATGTCCATGTGCAGCGGTACTATCACGGTGCGCTCCGGAATCAAGACCCTGCTCGGCGTCAAACCTGAGAATCTTATTTCGGATCACTGCATAGGTCTGAAGTTTGTCGAGGATCAGTAAAAACATATTGTAATTCGGCTGTCAATAAAGTCAATTCCGGCACGGCAAACCGCTTTCTCAATATAGGAGAATGGGTAAATAATATGCGCTTCCGCACAGTTACTTTGTGCGGAAGCGCTTTTATTTCAGAGAGTTTAACGTCTGCGCGGGTGTGACATCTTCGGGTCGCCCCTATGGCGGTTCACGCCGCCTCCGCCAGAGGAGCAGACGCCCGCTTCGCTACGATGCTCTGACGCTCCGACGCTCCGAATTGACGACTCCTGAAAGTTTACCCCGCACAAATCTATTCTCCGCACAAAAAAAGACCGCTCTCCCGAGCGGTCTTTCTTATTACTCAGATCAGATGAACGCGTAATTTGACTTACCGTTCTTCTTAACGGAATACATCGCGTCATCAGCCTTACCGATGATATACTCAACACGGGTGTTGTAGTCGTCCTTTATCATCGAAATACCGATGGACACGCTCACGGTCAGGTGAACTCCGTCGCACTCGAAGCCTTCTTCGAGCTTGGAGATGATATCCTGCGCAGCCCTTGTCGGGTCGTTTATCTCCGCGTTGCGAATGCATGCGATGAACTCGTCGCCGCCGTAACGTCCTGCGAAGCCGAACTCGTTCACAGTGCCCTTTATGGTGCGTGCAACGAACTTCAGCACCTGGTCGCCGGTCGCGTGGCTGTACTGGTCGTTGTAGTGCTTGAAGTCGTCTACGTCGATGAACAGAACCGCCATCTCGGATTTACGCGCTTCGGAAAGGGTGATCTCGTTGTCGATCTGGCTCTCGATGGTCTCACGGTTGTAAAGCTCGGTGAGGGCGTCGAAGCTTGCACGGGTCGTGAGCTGCTGCTCGCTCTTCTTCGCACGGTCGATATCCAGGATAACGCCGACGATCTTCAGCGGGTTGCCTTCCTTGTCGCGGAGGGTCGCAGTTCTGATAAGAACCCAGATGTAGTCGCCGTAGATGTTCTTCATACGGTACTCGTTGTGCTTGAACTCCTCGCCTCTGCCCAGAGCCTCGAGGTCCTGCTTGTAGCGCTCTGCGTCCTCCTCGTGGAGCTTAGCCTTTAACAGGAAGCTGTCACCGAAGTGGTCGGACGGAGCACGGTAGCTGAACTTCTTGTTGAAGTTGTTGGAGAAGAACACTTCGTTGGTTTTGAAATTCCACTCGAAGATGATGTTATCGGACATCTCCGTAATGGTGCGGTATCTGTCCTCGCTGACAACGATCTCGTCAAGCAGGTTGTTGAACGCACGGGACATCTGTCCGTACTCGTTGTTGCTGACCTCGTTCGGGATACGAGCCTCGTGGTCGCCGCGGCGTACCTTTACAAGGGTCTCCTCGATGGTCTTGAGCGGTCTTGTTACAAGAATGGATACGACGACAGCGCCTGCAATTGCAACAATGGAGATAAGTACGCATGCCACAACTATGCCGTTGCCCGCGGGCAGCGAGAAGGAATTTGCATTGCCGTTCACAGGGCAGCTTGCGATCGCGATAAGTCCGTTTTCGCCGCCGACCTTGACCATTGCGGCGTACCACTTATCAGAGGAACCGTTTGCCGGAGAGTACTCGATTATCTCAGGCTCCGCGCCGTCAGTCAGGCCGTCGATCCTGCTCTTGAAAACATCGGAGGGGTACTCGTAATAAAGGTTTACCTTGAAGTTATCAACGATATTGTAATTGTGATTGGGGGAAGAATCCGCAACAGTCACAGAACCGTTGTAGAACGTGCTTCCACCGGACGCGCTGTAAAGGAAGCCCTTGCCGGACAGCTTGTAGCTGATAAGCAGGGTCGCGCCGCCCTGATGCTTCTTGTAGAACATCGTGGGGTTGGTTCCGCCGCCGGTGGCCTCGGGATTGATTATCGCATTGTAGTAGAGAGCGCCGTCTGCGTAGCTGTCATAAGCGCTGAAATTGTCGATGACCTGACCGATCTTTCCGGTGCTTCCGCAGAAGATCTTGCCGTCCTTGTCCACCAGAGAGATGGAATCTATCTCAGGATTCTCGTTTGCAAACTGCACAAGGTAATTTCCGACATAATCCGTGGTTTTCTGGCTCTTGATCACGTCCTGTACCTCGGTGTTCTTCAGAATGGTCTCCGCCTGCTTATCCACCGTGTCGAGGTAGGTCTGCAGCGTGTAGCGCTCGTTCTCTGCCACCTCGAGTAAAGTATCTCTGAACTGCTTGTCGCCGTCAGAAGAAAGCAATGTGTTTGCGAACACCGTGTAGATCACCATCGGCAGTATCGCGAACAGCATGGCGCTGATCATCAGCATGGTTCTGATCTTCATATATACTCCCCGTTTCTGTTCTGCAAGAGCAGATTATTTCCGCATTCAGCCGTGCGACAGACACAGCTATTTAGTATCAGTATAACACAAAAACTCGTTTCTGTAAACACTTTGACAATAATAATTTATCATTGTCCGGCATTTTTATTAAACCTGCACAAATCGCCCGAAATTATTTTGTTCACAATATGGAGAGATAAAAAAACTATTGCTTATATTTCAAAAATGTGGTATAATGTTTATAATAATGTGATACGTGCGGACGTATTCCGGAGGGTAGAACTATGGAAAATGTTGTATTAAAGGCGAACCGGTATCGAATAGTAGACAACAGCGCATTCGAAATGCCGCTCCCGCTGAAATTCACTGTGTGGAAGTGCGAAGCGCCGATATGCGAATATCTCGTTTCAGAGGACGAGGAGGTATCCTATACCATCATCACCCGCTTCAAGGAGCTGATGATAACAACGATACACCGTCCCCTCGACATTTCGGACATTTACTACTTGTTCTCGTGTCGTGTTTTCCAGGACAAGACGCCCTATACATACCCTATCCTCGACAGAATGGGAATTGAAAAATACAACGTCTACAACATACTCAGGCGTACCCACGGAATCACTCCCTACGACGACTACTGGATAAGATTCGACGGCGAGACCACAACTTTCGAGCAGGCGTGCGGCGAGTTCGACAAATACCTCATCGCGCCGGAAGCACAGCCGGTTCCGATGATATCCTACCCTAGCGGGGAATACCGCCCGGGACGTTCCACGCGTCCGCCAAAGAAGCCGGAAGCGGACGTGAGTAGCATTCTGAATCAGCATAAGGTGGACGTCGCAAGCATTATGGAGGAGTCCAAAACCCCGGAGGCTATCGCTCCCGAAACCTCCTATGCGCCCGCTCCCGAGGTGGAGAACAACAAGATGTCGCAGGACGACATCGAAGCGCTGCTCCGCTCGGCAGGCATAAGCGACTCCCCCGCTCCCGAACCGGTTTCGGACATACAGGTCGACCCGGCAACCCGCTCCCAGGAGGAGTCCTCCGGCGGCGTAATGTCGCAGGACGAAGTGCAGAGAATGCTAGACGAAATGAACATGTCCGGCGGCAGTGAAAAGCCTGCGGAATCTGCGGAACCTGCCGAACCTGCCGAACCCGTCGAAACTCCGACCGAAGAAATCATCGAACCTGCGGAGCCTTCCGGAGGCAAAATGTCCCAGGACGACATAGAGAAACTGCTCGCGGCGGCACTCGGCGGCAATGATGATTCCGATTCCGATGAACCCGAGATAGTCGAGAACAACGCTCCGGAAGCGCCGGTAAACGACGAGCCTGCGCCTGCTGAATCCTCCGCGCCTTCCGGTGGCAAGATGTCCCAGGAGGACATTGAGAAGCTGCTCGCGGCTAACGCGCCCGCTGAACCTTCCGAACCCACTGAACCTGCTGAGCCTGTTCCCGCTCCCGAGCCTGCGCCTGCTGAATCCCCCGCGCCTTCCGGCGGCAAGATGTCCCAGGAGGACATTGAGAAGCTGCTTGCGGCTAACGCGCCCGCTGAACC
>DQFX01000056.1:0-21701 GCA_003531585.1 Oscillospiraceae bacterium
CACAGTTGTTTTTTCAGACCCATCATCCAAACAAAAACAATAGCATACAATTTCTATTATTATTTTAAATTGAATTACTTGCCTATTGATCACTACACAGATGCCAAGGATTTTCTTTCGTTTTACTTGAGGGCTATACTATGTTCGTATTCGCATCCGCCAATAACCAAAACGGACTCAATTATCCCTATCGAAAATGATTACAGAGTATACCCATTAAGCTGCATAGATTTTGATATGATGGTTAAATTCACAGATCCTAAAACACTGAAATTATGGATCAGAAAATACTCGGTTTATCAGCTAGAGTTTGATGATAATCTTAATCTAGAAGAAAAGTTTTCTAATCTATGTAAAAGCGGAAACATATTTAAATCCATACATTGGGCAGAACAGGTTCAGTGTTTTGCTATACTGCTGTGCCACTGTGATAACACAGCAATCAATGCGGATTCTATTTTTGACGCAATAATAATTGCTCTAGATTATGCAATAAATAGCCGGAATGAAATACTGTCACACATTATTGAGGCTGTTGATATGATTGTACAACTATATTGCACTGCTTCAAATATATGCAAAGAAAAAATGTTAAGATCCATGGTTATGGTTTCTAACATGCCGTTTGAATGTCTGTTTTCCATATCAACATATGTTGAAAGAATTATCAAGAGATTATCTAATAGCATAACTCCTTCCATACAGAAATTGCTTAATCAATTAGTTGAATCCATTGATAACAAAGAACAAAAACATTTTTTGATTCATATTTTAAGGAAAGTCTTACCCAAAGACATATATGGGAAATATATAAATGACAATCTGCGTAATTTCAAAGAATGGCAAATCTTTAGCTTTGTTGTTGATAGTATTATTCCCTATTCAAGTGATATACAAGAAATCTACACTGATCTCATTTCAAAACAGCTAGAAAGTCAACAGAAGATCCCTGGATATACCAAATACCCTATTGATGAAATAAACCGTTTTCTAATACTTATGCTATTAGGATATCCCGTTGATTTATCGTCTCTTACGCAATATAAGGGGTGCTCTGACTTCCTGGATTTTGCTCTTGACCCTGACAATTTTGATTATTCCAAGGTCAATACAGCTTACTATATGTGGGGGAACTTTATATATTCATCAAAATACAAACCATTTTTTATTAATCACCGCAAAGAAATACTCACAGACTCTTTGGAAAACGTTTTTCGTTGTGATGCGGAACTTACGGAGCAACAAAAAATCGTATATGGAATTCTATTATCTGATGATGAGCTAAAAGGGTATGGCGTATAGTAATAGCACAAATGGCTTAAGAATGCCAAAGGGGATATCGTTCTTCAAAAGTCATTAAGTTTGTATTTTAATACTGACTCACCTTTATGCATTTCCAAGCAGAAAATCAACAACATTGACCTGCTGTATTCCGTCATTGTCAGAGGATATATCGTCCATTGTGATGATGAATTTTGGATAATTATCCTGAACCCTGCGCAGCGGTGTTATCTCACGTTCAAACGTTGCTGGGTCAAGAACGCTTGCGGACACCTGATAGTAGACCTTTGCGCCGCTTTTCTCGGCTATGAAGTCTATTTCCAGTTCTCCAACCTTGCCTATGCTGACGAAATATCCGCGGCGAACAAGCTCAAGATACACGATGTTTTCGAGAATATGCCCAATATCGCTGTTTTTGTTACCGAGAAGAAGCGTGCGCAGACCCGTGTCAACGACATAGTATTTCTCAAGCGATTTCAGATGCTGTTTGCCCTTGACATCATACCGACCTGCCTTATATAGCACAAACGACTCCGTTAGCGCGGAAATGTAATTCTCAATGGTTGCAGATGTAGTCTTTCGCCCAAAGGACACAAGGCTGTCTGAAATTTTCTTTGACGAAACCGTATTGCCGATGTTATCGAACAAAAATCGCACAACGCTCTTTAGCAGGGACACATCTTGGATCTTTTTCCGCTCAACTATGTCCTTAAGAAGTACCGTGTTATATATTCCACTCAAATAGTCGCTGCGTATCTCCTCGTCCTCAATGTACGCTGTATAAGGAAGCCCGCCGTTGACGAAATACTGCTTCCATGCGTCACGCTTATCGCCGCCGACAAGTTCTCGGTATTCCGCAAAGGATAGCGGCAGCATCTGAATTTCAACGTATCTCCCCGAAAGCAGCGTAGCAAGCTCGCCCGACAGCATATACGCATTCGAGCCAGTGATATACACATCAACATTCTCCCTCACAAAAAGTGAATCCACTGCTTTCTGATACTCTGGAACCATCTGCACCTCGTCCAGAAAGATATAACTCATCTTACCAGGCTGAAGCCGTTCTGTGATGTATTTGTATAGTGCGTGATGGTCAAGCAGATTCTCAAATTCGAGACGCTCAAAATTTATGCTAATAATCTGTCCATCCTCAACGCCGCATTCTTTCAGAAAATCCTTGAACTGCATCAGCAGGGTGGATTTGCCACACCTGCGAAATCCCGTAACCACCTTTATTACTTGCTTATCCCGGAGTTTTATCAGTTTATCAAGATACTGCTGTCTTTTTACCATATAACTCACCTCAATTATAGTATATCACAAAAAAACTTGCTATGCAACAAGTTTTTGAAATATAAAATAAAAAAATCAGGATATTAAGATTTTTTATATTTGTTTGCACTTGACATATTAAGAAATAGGCAGTATAATATTCTCAGATAAATCTGACTTTCCGAAAAACTGTTTTGTTGTTTTCGGAAAGTCATGCCTTATAAATGGCTCTGCCAATCTATAGCAATCCAGGAAAATGCCAAAGCAAGTTCAGCAGTTAAGGACGCATATAGCGTCGTCGTTCGCCCTTGACAGTCATACAACCCGCCGACGGGTTCACTCCTAGCTCTATGAGCCCTGCCCTTGCTTCCTTTTGCTGCTTTATTTACTTGGATGCTATAAAGTTGACTTGAAATGCGTGTGCAAAGTTAAGGAACCACTGATTAAATATGGTACGTATATTGCGCAATATGGCGAGAAAAATGCAAGCAAGATGTGTACCAAGCTGTTAGGCGTGATTTAATCAGTGATTCCTTAATATTGTTTTACGCCAAAAATAAACACAGAAAGTCAGGGATGCAAAACTATGGCAAAAAAAGAAGCAAATTTTGATTTATACATACATGATTTGTTGGTTGAAGCTGGCATTCAGGCGGATACACAGGGCAGTAATATTGTCACTATCAATGAAGCACTGAAAACAGCGTCAAAGCACCAGACAGGCAAAGCAGGATTTCCGGAATATACTGCAGTTGTAGGTGATTTTGTCCTTGTCATGGAAGATAAGGCAGATCGCGCTAATCTCTGCTTAAAAGAAGCAAATGGCACTATTTCTATGACTGTGCAGGCAACAACTGATTATGCCGTCAACGGTGCTTTACACTATGCACAGCACATCTTACAGAAAACCACTTACAAAAAAATTTTTGCGTTCGGCAATGCCGGTGATAGCAAGCACCACATTTTACAGCCGCTTTTTGTAGATGAGAATGGCTACAAATGGCTACCGGAAGTCCAGACATTTGAAAACTTTTCAGCGGCACATATTGTGGAATATTACAAACGGCTTGTACTTGAAGAAACGCCGCCGGAAGATATTGAACTTGCTGATATTCTGAAGAAGGCAAAAGAACTGCATGAATATCTGCGGAATTACGGTGGGCTTGGAGAAGATGAAAAGCCGCTTGTTGTGTCTGCCATTCTTCTTGCTTTGCGCGAAAAAGAATACGGCTTTAATCTGAATCAGTTGACCGGGGACACACTGGAAAGCAACACGGACGGTGCTATTCTGTACCAGTATCTTGAAAAGAATCTGCAACGCGCAAAGGTTGCCCCGGAAGTTAAAAAGCAACGTGTTTTGAATCAATTCACACTGATAAATGATAGACCACAGTTAAACACAAGGCGTCAGGATTTGGGCGATAAAACACCTCTAAAATATTTTACGGAATATATTAACGACAACATTTTTCAGGCCATTGTGTCAAACGGGCGTGAAGATTATCTTGGGCGTTTTTACGGTGAATTTGTTTCCTATTCTGGCGGTGACGGTCAGGCCTTGGGCGTAGTGCTTACGCCCCGTCATATTACAGAATTGTTCTGTGAATTGGTGGATTTGAAACCTACTGATGTTATATTTGACCCGTGCTGCGGCACAGGTGGATTTCTGATTTCAGGAATGCACAAAATGCTGCGGTCTGCAAAGAATGATAAAGAACGCAAGCATATTAAGCAACAGCAGATTCACGGAATAGAAATTCGTGATGATATGTTTTCAATCGCTACAACGAACATGATTCTGCGCGGTGACGGTCAAAGCAATCTGATTTGTGAAGATTTTCTGGCACAAGATCCCGGCGAATTGCAGCTAAAGGGCGGCGGCATTACAGTAGGTTTTATGAATCCGCCGTATTCACAGGCAAAAGGCAAGGACACTGCGAACCTTTCAGAACTGTGCTTTATCCGTCATTTGCTCAATTCAATCACAACAGGCGGGCGTGCCGCTGTGATTGTCCCGGTGTCCGCTATGATTGGAAAGACAAAAGAGGATAAAGCAGTCAAGCAGGATATTTTGAAAAAGCATACCTTGGAGGGCGTTATCAGTCTGAACAAAGACACATTCTATCGGGTTGGCACTGTTCCTTGTATTGCTGTTTTTACAGCAGGCGAACCGCACCCGGCAGATAAGATTGCAAAGTTCATCAATTTTGAAGATGATGGGTTTGAAGTCAAAAAGCATTTGGGGCTTGTGGAAACCGAACGCGCAAAGGATAAACGGCAGTATCTTCTTGATTGCTGGCGTGGCAAGGTTGCAGATTTTCCGTCAAGTTTCATGGTAGAAACAACTGTTGAAGATACAGATGAATGGCTACATTCCTTTTACTACTACAATGATGAAATTCCAACAGAAGCGGACTTTTTGAACAGTATTGCCGATTATTTGACATTTGAATTCAACATGGTTACGCATGGTAAAGGGTATTTGTTTGGACAGAAAGACGGTGACGGCAATGCTTGATTTGCATGATAGAGAATGGAAAGAGTTTAGAATATGTGATATTTTTATTATCAAAGCGGGCAAGCGCCTGACCAAAAGTGATATGACAAGCGGAAACAAGCCTTTCATCGGGGCAACAGATAATAACAACGGTATTACTGAGTTTGTGTCTAATACAAATGTTTCTGAGGACTGCAATGTTTTAGGCGTAAATTATAACGGGAGCGTTGTCGAGAATTTTTATCACCCATATACTTGCATTTTTTCCGATGATGTCAAGCGTTTTCAGACGAAACAGGTTCAAGGAAACAAATATATCTATTTGTTTATGAAAACTGTCATATTGCAGCAAAAATGCAAGTATGCTTATGGCTATAAGTTTAATGAGAAACGAATGCAGAAGCAATCTTTGTTGCTCCCCGTTGATGAATCCGGCAATCCTGATTATGCCTTTATGGAACAGTACATCAAGGAACGTGAGCGGCAAATTGTACAAAATTATATTGATTATATTGGCAATAATATACAAATCGGGGGGGTATAACACCCCTTAACCAAAAGGATTGGAAAGGATTTTTTGTTGAAGATGTTGTCACCATTCTGCCGGGGCGTGATATATATGACGCTGAACGAATACCGGGGAAAACGCCTTATGTTAGTTCTTCCTCGGTCAATAATGGTATCTGCCATTTTGTCAATAACGCCAATGACACACTGGAAGCAAATTGTATTTCCGTTAATCGTAATGGGTCTGTAGGTTTTGCATTCTACCATCCGTATGAGGCATTATTTTCCAACGATTGTAGAAAGCTTCGTCCCAAATATGAAGGCAATTATATTTCACTGTTTATAGCAACACAAATAACAGCACAGCGCAATAAATATAGTTATGGCTATAAAATGGGGACAGCGCGATTGAAACGGCAAAAGATTATGCTACCGACAACTGATAATGGAACTCCGGATTATGATTATATGGAGCAATATGTTAGACAGCAGATTGCAACATTAAAATTACAATACCTGCAAGGAAAAATGACGGTCGCTATTTGACCGTCATTTTTTCCGCTTGCAGTACAGCTTCAAGTCTGCCTTGTAGCCCTCAAAGGTATCAATGCGGACAATATCATACTGTACGCCCCGGAACTGTATCATGTGGCTTGTGGTAAGGTCTGCCCGGTAGCTGATTTGAAACAGCACTTCTTCGTCAAGCTGTGTGGTGACGCTGTATAGTTCTTTCATGGAAAGCTGCCGGAAATACGCCCATACGGTCGCAATCGTGACATTTCTTCTGTTTACCGATTGCATACTGCTACTTTTGCGTAATAAAACTGCTATAACAAAGAGTTTAAGGCTACCAGAAAATGCAGTCAAGAACTGTATATCTATTTTGAATAGTTGTTCTCATCTTCGTTCTGCCTACTAGAACCACTATACAGCCCACCCATAGCCGCACCAACAAACCTATTCCTGAGCGCCGTATTTTTCGCGATCTGATCGTCCCGGAGCTTCGCACTCTTGATTTCAGCGGCACGCTCATTCAGCTTCGCCAATCCATCCTTAAACATATTTTTAAGTTTATCCGCCTCGGCAATTTTCTCAGAATAAGCCGCCTGCAACGACTTTTCTCTTTCATTAAGCAGCTTTTCACACTCCACAAGCTCGGCTTCTCTGGAATCAAGCTCAGCATTTCGTGTCATATATAATTTCCTGACACGCTCGCTTTCCTCCGCCTTTTTCATGGCTTCAGCCTGCATTTCCAGAGCCTTTGCGGTCTCCTTTTCTGCACGCTTCTCTGCAATAAAAGTCTGCTTGTCCTTTGCCTTGCGCTTGGTCGGTTCCGGTTCAATCTCAATATCAAAACCGTTCCTTATCAGTATATCCTGCCATTTCTTCCGGAACTCCTTTGTGAACGTAATGCTGCGGTTATTATACCGACTATCGCGGGCTTTAGGATTAGGGAGCGGAACTCCAGCCTGCTCCATGCCCTTTTCAGTTCCTACCCTGAGGATGCCGTTCTCGTCCACATAATCCCACACGCAGCGGATGTGAACGTGAGTCGAGGACGGCATTTCCCTGCCTGTTTCATCGTCGATGTAAATCTCGTCAGCGTGAAGCGCATAGTCAAGAATATGAAGACGGTCGTTGTGAGCGGCAGACCACTCGTTGAGCGCACTTATATATTCGTCAGTCATTTTCTTCATCGTCCGGGCGTCTGCAAATCCAACATCAATATTCCCGACACGGAGGATAGTTTCGGTGGGCGCATACCGCTTGGAACTGAGCCAGTCCGCCATAGTCTTGATATTGGATTTCTGCCGCGCCTTGACATACTTCTGATTCTGAATTTCCAGCGCCTCATTGTAATGCTCAGTGTAATAAATAAGCTCCGCTTCGTTGAAGCTATGCCTGCCCGACTGAGTTTTCGAGGTGTATTCCCCATCAAGGCAGTTAAAGTAAACGTTATTCACAACTGCCTTTTCATTTACATTCTCGTTTTTCTCCCGCTCATCATCGTTGTGCTTCGGGTTAATGACCTTGCCTGTCTTTTGCGAACTCTTTCCATTGTGAAGTCCCGCTCTCTTTTTCTGCAATTTAACCAGCTCCTCTCGCTCATGGGATACACCCTCGTAAACGCACCGCAAACACCAAAAGTAACATAACTGCTATAATAGATAATCCAATATATATTATAGCAGAGCTTTCAGAAAAATGCAAGCATTTTCTTTCAGTTCTGCTATAATATTATCGGACTTTCTGCGGAAAGGGGGTTGGATAAATTGCAAATAATATCAAATAAGCAATTTATCTGAAATGAAATCAGCCTTCGGTGAAGTCGGATCTGCGTGAACATGAATTGATCACATCAAACCAAAAAACTCCTATCGCTCAGGCAATAGGAGTGCATTTTTTCACAGACTGCATGATCAAAATTGTAACAAAATAATCACCATTTTTGTAACAATTTTGGAGCACAGACACTTTAAAGATGTCGTTTGCAAAAGTGGAGCTAAAATTGTAACAAAATCGCTCCACTTTTGTAACATTTTTGGAGCACATACATTTATTTGAGAATATTGTCCAAAAATGGTGTTAAAATTGCACCCTTTTTGTAACAAAAAAGTAACGATTTTGGAGCAATGTTAGCCTGCCATTTTTCAATTTCATATACAATAAGTACAATGGGTTGAGTCAATAATTTTATTTTACCACATTATGAGGAACAAGTCAAGAAAGATATTGCATTTGACTTGAAACACAAGTTGTGCCGCTGCTTGCACAGCGGCGGATTTTTTTAAAAGGTCTTTCAAGACTGAAATTTAACTAAAGGTTTGTCGTCGCGGGGCGCCGACCGGGGTGTTATTAAAGGTCTTATAAAACCAGAAAATTTGAAGAAAGACAGGTAAATACCAACATGAAAATCTCAGACATCAAATTCAGAAAATCCCTCACTGGAGGAAATCTGAAAGCAGTCGCTTCACTGACAATTGACGGCTGCATTGCAATCCACGAACTCAAGGTAATCGAAACCGACCACCTCTTTGTGGCTATGCCGAGCCGCAAAGACGAATCCGGGAACTACCACGACATCGTTCACCCTATCAACGAAAGCGCACGAAATCTCATTGAAAGCGCTGTACTTTCCGCTTACAAGATTTACGCTGAGAGTCAGGCGCTCATCGCAAACATCAACATTAACAACGATTGAAACAGAAAGGAAACAACCACATGAACATTACAGACATTATTTTCAGAAAGACATTTGACAGCGGAAAGCTCAGAGCTATTGCTTTCATAACAATTGACGGCTGCTTAGCAATCCACGAAATCAAGCTTATCCAGACCGATCACCTGTTCGTTGCAATGCCCTACCGCACGGATTCCTACGGCATAAGCCACGACATTGCGCACCCAATCGGAGGAACTGCACGTCACGAACTTGAAAGCGCAATCATCAGTGCATACAAGGATTACATTGCAGCTCACGAAACCTCCGAAATTGAGAACGTTACAGCGTAAAATAAAAATGCTCCGTTTTTTAGCAAAAATTCGGAGCATTTTTGCTTATTATATGTAGAAATTTCGACATGAAATTTGTGCAACTTGTCTTAGACTTGTAATTTCAGCTGTAAAACTTCACATAAACGTGATTTTTTGCGTCAAGCAACTAGCTTCGTTTCTTGTATCTTCGAGTTGACAATATCCACATTATATGGTATAATCTCTCCGCAGCAATAACAAATAGTTCAAGGAGGTGCAGCAAATTGGCAGATAAAAACTTCCCCATTAACGATAACAATCTGGCAATCGCTTATTATCGCTTTTCTTCGCATTCACAGAATGAGGCTTCGATCGACCAGCAGCGTGACTGCGCTCACGAATACGCAGTCTCAAAGGGACTCACCATCGTCAGGGAATACTCAGACGCCGCAATTTCGGGAACTACGAATGCCCGCCCACAGTATCAGCTCATGCTGTCGGAGATCGACAAAATCAAGCCTGCCGTGCTTATTCTCTGGAAAACCGACCGGCTCGGGCGCAATAAAATCGAGCTGATAGTCGCCAAAAAGATGATTCGCGAATCGGGCTGCCGCATTCACCTGATTGCTGAGCCTACGCCGGACGATTCGCCGGAATCCGGGCTGATGGAAACAATACTTGAGGGCATGACCGAGTTTTACAGTAAGAACCTCTCCTGCAATATCCGGCGCGGAATGGAGTACAATGCCCGCCACGCTCTTTTCAACGGACACGCGGTTTTCGGATATTGCGTTGGTTCCGACAAGAAATATGTCATCAATCCGGCGCAGGCTCCTTTCGTGCAGAGGATGTTCACAGAATACGCAGACGGAAAGGCGCTGACGGACATTGTTCGTGACATGGACGCTCAGGGATTACGCACCAGTCGTGGAGTAAAGTTTTCCGTGAACACGGTCAACAAAATGCTGAAAAACCGCGCGTATATCGGCGAATATCATTTCGGGGATATCGTTATTCCGGACGGAATGCCTGCGCTTATTGACGCTGCGGTCTTCGACCGTGTGCAGGAACGGCTCAGGCTGAATCAGCGTTTCGGCAGTCAGAGAAAGCAGGTTTCCATAACCGACGAAGCTCCGAGATTCTGGCTTACTGGCAAGCTTTTCTGCGGCGAATGCGGAAATTCAATGCAGGGTATTTCCGGGACGAGCAAGACCAAAGCCAAGCACTACTATTACGGCTGCAAGGGTCAGCGTGCGAAGCGGTGTCACAAGAAAGCAGTACGGAAAGCATGGATCGAAAAAATCATTATTCGCATTCTTACAGATCTGCTCAACGACACTGAAAATCTCGCAGGTTTAGCCATTGACGCAGCAAATTATTACAACAAAAACTACCGCGACATGGGCTACCTTGAAAGCCTTGAAGCAAGGCGGCGCGAGGTCGAAAAGGGGCTTGCGAATTTCGTTAAGGCTATTGAAATGGGAGTGTTCAACGAATCTACCCAGAAGCGCATGGCGGAGCTTCAGGAAGAAAAAACCGCGCTGACGGAAGCAATCGAAGCCGAACTTGTCAGGCAGGCTCTGTACGAAGACGAGCACAGCATTCAGGCATATTTCGACAAGTATCTTCACGCGGATCTGAACGACCCAGATGTGCGTGAATCTGTTCTGAACTACTTCGTGGACAAGACATGGCTCTACGATGACAAGCTCGTTATTTCAGGCTGGTTTTCGGAGGATAAGACTGAGATCCCTTTTGATATGGTGGACGAAGTTACTAAAAACGGCGCGGCGGGCGGGTTTGTCTGCCGCGTGGATTGCTCCACCAAACGACCAATATGTCAGAATGGCTTAACAGCACAGTTCGTACTGCATTGTTAAGCCATTTGCTTTATTCTTTTCACCCGATGAACCCATCAGGGCATGCGATAAATCCCGTCACCAACAATGTGGCGGCACAGGAGTTCCGCGAATATCAGCGCCACCCTAGTGGCTCATCATCTCAGCCATTCCGGAGAACATATCCGCGATGAACCCAGGGGTCTCCGGGAGTTCCTTCATGATTAGCGCCCTGACCTCCGCCGCCGGGGCTGACTCGCTCACTTCAACAGCGCCCCGCACAACATCTCCGATAGCCACATGAGCGCTGGTGGAATATCCCCCGCACGAGATATGAGAAGCATCAGCCGCTCCCCCGACCGCGTACATTCCGCATGCTGAGCCGCCGAAAGCAAGCC
Organism: Oscillospiraceae bacterium; assembly: GCA_003531585.1. Lineage (GTDB taxonomy): Bacteria > Bacillota > Clostridia > Oscillospirales > Ruminococcaceae > CAG-115. Next base: position 11,268 of record DQFX01000056.1, read on the forward strand.
AGCCCGCAGACGCCCCTCCGAACGCGATAACCCCCGCCGCGAGCGCTCCAAATGCAAGCACCCCAACCGAGAAAGTCCCCAGCGCCAGAAGCCCCGCGGAAATCAGCCCGAACGAAACCACCCCAACAGACAGGAATCCCCCGGCAACAACTCCCACCGCCTTGTTACCAAGAGCGAAAATTCCCTTTGCAGCGTACCTTCCGGCTCCAAAATTTATATGTACCAGCGGAAGCCCCCGGACGGTCCGCCTGCTTTTGTACTCAAAGTGCAGCCGGGACCTCAGCGGTTTAGTATCCTGTATCGCTTCAGCGGGTTCGGAGGGTCTGGAAGCCTCCTGCGGCTCCCCCTTTATAAGCTCGTCGGTGCTGACTCCGAATATGTCGCTCATCATAGCTAGCTTCTCAAGCTCCGGAGTAGTGGAGCCAAGCTTCCATTTGGAGACGGTCTGGCGCGTCACGCCGAGCCGCTCCCCGAGCTGCTCCTGCGACCAGCCCCTTGAATGGCGCAGCTCTGTCAGTTTCTCTGAAAATTTCATATTATTACCTCCTGGTTTTTGTATGCCTTGTGCTATAAATATACCACAATCGGCGCTTAATGTCTACCAATTTCCGTTTGAAGTCTGTCAACCAAACTTAACATCGGCTCTGTTATGCGGTTTTCAGACATGTGACAGAATTAGTGATCCACCCCGCCTCCAACAAAAAGTACTTGATTTTTCAGGAATTATGTGGTATATTATAAGTAGCACATTTCCCGCCGGTAATCGGCGTATTATAATTATATATGATATGGAGGTAAATAATGTCCGTTAATCTTCAGAAGGGTCAGAAGGTCGACCTTACCAAAGGAAACACCGGCTTAAAGACCATACTAGTAGGCCTTGGCTGGGACGAGGCTCCCAGAAAGTTCTCGCTTTTCTCAAAGCACGAGGATATCGACTGCGACGCTTCCGCGCTGCTGATAAGCGCGCAGACCGGCAAGCTGAACGGGCCTGTGGACGTCGTATATTTCGGTAATCTCACCCACCAGACCGGCGCAGTCCACCACATGGGCGACAACCTGACCGGCGCGGGCGACGGCGACGACGAGCAGATACTCGTTGAACTCCCGAAGCTTGGGAACGCATATTCAAAGATAGTATTCGTTGTGAACATCTACCAGGCTATGCAGCGTAAGCAGCATTTCGGTATGATCAAGAACGCCTTTATACGCCTTGTTGACGCGGAAAAGGGCGTTGAGCTGTGCAGGTACAATCTCTCGGAGAACTACGACGGAAAGACCGCGATGATCTTCGGCGAGATCTACCTTTACAACGGCGAATGGAAATTTAACGCGATCGGCGAGCCTACCAACGACAATGGTATCTCGGAGCTTGCCGCAAGATATCAGCGCTGATTTTAAGGAGGTTTTATCATGACAAAGAAGCTCGTAATTATCGCAGGGATAATCGGACTGGCAACAATAGCAGCCGCAGCGGTTGCGTTCTTCCTCACCAAGAACAAGACCATCGCGGAAGCCCTCGACTGCGAAGAAGACGACGAGATCTGATCTCTGCGACCCAAGCAAACCGCCCTGTTGAATGCGGGGCGGTTTTTATTTCTATATTTCAGGAGAACACCATGGCAAAGGAAAAAGAAGTCAAGACAAACGCAATGCGCATGCTGGACAAGCTCAAGCTTCCCTATAAGGTCCACCTTTATGAATGCGACGAATTCATCGACGGCGTACACATCGCCGAACTCCTCGGGGAGAGCTGCGACAGCTGCTTCAAGACCCTCGTCACCGTCGGCAAAAGCGGGAACTACTACGTTTTCGCCCTGCCCGTCGACAAGGAGCTCGACATGAAAAAGTGCGCCCGCGCAGTCGGCGAGAAATCGCTTGAAATGGTGCATGTCAAGGATATCAACGCCGTGACCGGATATATCCGCGGAGGCTGCACCCCCATCGGAATGAAGAAGCAGTACAAGACCGTTATACACAAGTCCGCACTGGATTTCGAGCAAATGATAATCAGCGGCGGAAAACTCGGCGCCCAGCTGGAGCTTGCCCCCGCAGACCTCGCGAAAGCCTGCAGCGGCTCCTTCGAGGATATCATCGCGGAATAACGCCTTACGCTGCCGCACGCCCGGCGCGGGACCCAGGCTACATGAATAACTTACGGAGAACACTATGAAAAAACTCATCGCCGCAGCAGCGGCTCTACTACTTACGGCGGGTATAGCGGGACTTACCGCATGCTCCGGCAGCGCCGAAGCCTCCGTAGCTTCGACGAAATCCGGCAGCGAACTCACCGCGGCGGGAATAAAGCTGAACCTCCCGGAAAACTGGACCGCGACAGTCGGCGACAAGGTATACGAAATAGTGCTTGACAGCGCAGGTTCCGGCAGCTCGTCCGACGTCGAGTCGTTCAAGAAGCTGTGCGAGGATAACGGAACAGCCTACCTTGCGTACGCCGTGAACTCCGAGGGGACTGCGGTGATGACCCTCACGTCGCTCAGAATAACCCCCGACGAAACCACCGGCGAGATACTCACCGCCGGGGACTACGCACGCCAGAACCACGATACCGCAGTATTCAGCTATCAAGCAAGCGGAATGTACATCAGGAACTCCAGCTTCGGCGAGGAGCAGCTTGCAGGCAGAAGCGGGTACCTCTCCCACTTTGAGCTGTGCTCCGACGAGGAGGTTTCGGAGCTGATACTGGGTCAGTCCGAGTTCACCTTTGAGCAGGACGGAAAGTTCTACTCCATTCAGACCTACTACCACAACGAGACCGCCGCCGCAGACGTCGACGAGATACTCGCCAACATGACCGCGCAATGAGAGATATCCGCAGCATAAAAGCCGCCGTTTTCGACCTCGACGGAACTCTCCTTGATTCTACCGCCGCATGGGAAGGTCTTGGCGAGCGTTACCTCGCCGGGCGCGGGATAACTCCCGAGCCGGGGCTTGACGAGAAGCTCCGCTGCATGGCCCTGCCCGACGGCAGCGCGTATCTGAAATCCGCCTATTCCCTGCCGGAGCCTCCCGACGAGATACTCCGGGATATCCTGCGCGGAATCGAGGAATTCTACCTCGCCGAATGCCCGCTGAAACCCGGCGCGCAGGAGCTTCTCGGGCTGCTCTCGCGGCGCGGAGTGGGTATTTCCGCAGCCACCGCCGGAGATGAGCGCCTTGCGCGCGCCGCATTAGAGCGTCTCGGGGTGCTCGGGTATTTCTCCGCGCTGCTGACCTGCGAAGGCTACGGCGGCAAGGACAAGCCCGATATATTCCTGAATGCGGCAGCCGCTGCGGGCGGGATTCCGGAAAACACCGCGGTTTTCGAGGATTCGCTCCATGCGCTCCTCACCGCGAAGCAGGCGGGATTCCTCGCCGTTGGGGTGTACGACCCCGGCGAGCCTCAGCAGGAAAAACTCAAAGCCAGCGCCGACTACTATTTCAGGAGCCTGTCCGACTGCTCCGGGCTATTCCTGGCTATTCCGGGCTATTCGCTGAGCTTTAACAGCGCGTCCGCCATGCAGTCGCCGAGAAGCTCCCCGGAGTAGACCGCTTCGTCAAGCGAATTCGCGTGGCTGCCGACCTCTATCAGCAGCGACCCCGTGGAAATATGCTGATTGTAGTTCCGGTAGTCGAACAATATAGGTCTGGCAAGCCCGGGATACAGCTTCTCAGCCGAGCTTTGTATCATGCACGCCAGCCTGAAATTCTCGAGATATTCAGGCATATTGCCGAATCTTCCGTCATCGCAGCCGGTTATCACCATGAACTGCGCAGCGTTCCTGCCGTTTATCTCCGCCACCGGAGCAGTCCGGCTGCCGTCCGCAGAGGATATCGCGTCCCGGTGGAGGTCGATTATAACCTTTATCGACGGGTATTCCTCGAGCGCCGCGCGTATCGTAACTTCGCTGCGGTCGTACGCGCCGGTGTACGCCGGGTAGTCGTGTATCGTGCCGTCGTGCAGCACCGATATCCCGTGCTCTGCGAGCTTCTGCGCGAGCGCGTCCCCGACCCGGGTCATGTTGTAGTCAGGGTCGCGGGTACGGAACGGGTATTCCGCGTCGTAGTAGCTGCGCTGGTACGGCTCGTAGCTCTCTGTGGTGTGCGTGTGGACTATCAGCACCTGCGGCTCCTGCACGTCCGGCGTTACCACTATGTCCGGCTGGGACTCCGCGGCTGCGGTCAGCTTCTCGGCGCTGTCGGAGGTGCAGTTCCACACCATTCCCCCGCCCGGGAGGTCTATGTAGTCGTCGCCGACGTAATCGCCGTAGTGCTTCCGGTATATCGGACCGCTCCTGTTCCCCGCTGAGGTGCGGTCAACTCCGTCGTCGAACTCCGCAATGTTCTGGGTTATCACCCGTGCATACGGCTCTGACGGCGCTTCCGTTGTAACAGCGGTCGGCTGGGGCGATTCCGGAGCTTGCTCTGTTTGCTCCGCTGTCAGCTCTGCCTCCTCGAGGGTGAGCTGAAGCTCGGCTGCCTCGGTGCATTCCGGCGGAGATTCCTCCGTCAGCGGCTGTTCTTCCTCTGAAAAGATGGGGTTTCGCGCCGGAAACGCCGTCGTGTTGTCCGGGAGCTTTATCCCGGCAGTCAGCAGCGCCGCGTGACGCGCGGCTCCCCATGTGACGCTTACCGCGTCCGAAGGGCTTGTCCCTCCGGCTGCAAGAATTGCAAATACCGCTGCGGTAGTTCCCGCGGCGGTAATTATTTTTTTCCGATCCATGCTGTTTCCCCTCCGTGTATCCAGATATATGTATCTACATCTGCTTCATATATATGCGGATAACAGAAGAAATATTCCATGAACTTTGCGACAATTAACGACTATATAAAAATATCCCCTGCGAAACAGCAGGGGATATCTGAATATCAGCTTGTGAGCCTGACCGCTGGAATTACTCAGCGTCGAGAGTCTCGTTGTCCTCCATGAGTGCCTTGATGGAGAGGGAAACTCTGTTCTTCTCGGTGTCGATGTCGATGATCTTAGCCTCAACTTCCTGGCCAACAGTCAGAACATTGTTGATGTTGGTAACTCTCTCAGTGGAGATCTGGGAAATGTGGATCAGACCGTCAACGCCGGGAATGATCTGTGCGAATGCACCGAACTCGGTGATGCTTACGATAGTAGCCTTGATAACATCGCCGATCTGGTACTCCTCAACGAACTTTGTCCAGGGGTTCTCGTCCGGATCCTTAGCGGAGAGGGAAACTCTCTTCTTCTCAGGATCGAAGGACTTAACGATAACGGTGATCTTGTCGCCTTCCTTAACGATGTCCTTGGGGTGGCCGACTCTGTTCCAGGTCAGCTCGCTAGTTCTTACCAGGCCGTCAACCGGACCGATGTCAACGAATACGCCGTAGTCCTCGATGGAGCGAACCTCGCCCTCGAACTTCTGACCAACCTGAATGCTCTCCCAGAACTTAGCTCTCTCAGCGTCGCGAACCTCTCTGGCAGCCTGACGGATAGAACCAACAACTCTGTTGCGCTGCTCGTTGATCTCGATTACCTTGAACTGTACGGTCTTCTTAACCAGATCCTCAAGCTTGCCACTTCTCGGAACGCCGGTCTGGGAAGCAGGGATAAATACTCTTGTGCCGTTAGTTACAACGATCACGCCGCCCTTGACTGCCTGTGTAACCACGCCCTCGAGAGTCTCGTTAGCTTCCTTGGCTGCGGCGATCTTCTCCATGCCCAGCGCGGAATCTACTCTCTTCTTGGAGAGGAATACAACACCCTGAGAATCGTCTACCTTTGTAACGATAGCGTCGATCTCGTCGCCGACCTTAACGATGTCCTCAACCTTAGCGTTGGGGTCGTTTGTCAGCTCGTCGAGGGGTATGTAACCCGTGTGCTTTGTACCCAGCTCTACAACAGCCTCGTTCGGCTTAACGCTTACAACTGTTGCCTTAACTTTGGCGCCGTTATATAATCTCTTGCTCTCGGACTGCTCGAACAGTGCTGCAAAGCTCTCCTCATTTTCATTATTGTTGATGATCTCGCTCATTTTTAAATGAACCTCCTTTATTGTATAGGCGGGAGTTGAAGCTCCAGCCGTTATTCCGATAATACTATCGGAGTGCAGACCACTGATGATCTGCGGGGAAAGCTCTGAGGCACTCTCGATGAACACTGTGCGGCAATATCTCGAACAGATTTCAGCTAACTTTCCTGTGTTTGAGCTGTGCCTTCCTCCGACTACCAGCATAAGGTCAGCCCGTTTTGCAAGCTCCTCCGCGTTAGCCTGGCGCTCTGAGGTGGCGTTGCATATCGTATCGTATATCTTCACGCAGCTATATTCTTCCCGGATAATCTCCGAATATTCCAGAAATCTGCTGCGGTCGAAGGTGGTCTGTACAACGAGGATCGCTTCCCCGCCGGAAGCCCTGCACTCATCAAGAACGCTCCGGACTTCATCGAGCGCCATGCACGCGGCTGCCCTGCAGTTCGCATGCCCCATAATGCCCTGTACCTCCGGGTGCCCCCCGTCGCCGAGAATGATCACCGTGGAATCCGCGGGCTGCTCCGACACTATTTTGTGGATACGCTTCACAAACGGACAGGTCGCGTCCAGCAGCACGGAGCATACCGCCTGCGCCCTTTCCTCGGTATCCCTGCCGACCCCGTGGGAACGTATCACCAGGGGCTTTCCCTGCGCGTCCTGCACGTCTGCGGCTATATGAACTCCCCTTTTTTCAAGGGAATCGGTAACTATCGTGTTATGGATAAGCGGACCCAGCGTGAAAACCTCGCCGTATTTATCCGCCGCCTGCCCGGTAAGATCTATCGCGCGCTGAACGCCGAAACAGAATCCGGACTTATCCGCGGTCTCAATCAACATCAGGCATGTTCTCCCGGAGTTTCGCTATCTCGTCCATTATCGTGGAGCTTACCTGCTTGAGCATCTTTCTGTCGCTTATGTCGACGTCGAAATGCTCCGCCGGGATCTTCTCCCCGATCGAGATGTAGATATTCTGGCGGAATTTCTTCCTGCCGTACTGGATATACACCGGAACCACCGGCACCTTAGCCTGCGCCGCGATAATCGTAACGCCGCTTTTCGCCCTTCCGAGCGTGCCGTCCTTGGAGCGGGTGCCCTCCGGAAAGATAACGAATATACGCCCTTCCCCGAGGCTCTCCAGCGCCTTTTCGATCGCAGTGTTATCCTTCGCGCCCCGCCTTACCGGAAACGCGCCGAGCTTGGAAATAAGCCACGAAAATATCGGGTTTATCTCGAAAAGTTCCTCCTTCGCCATGAAGGTGTACTTCCCCTTGAAGGTGATGCCCACCACAGGCGGATCGTTGTTCGACACATGGTTGCTGGCGATTATGTAACCGCCCTTTTCCTTGGGGATATTCTCCCCGCCGATGACATGTATATGATAAACGATGATGTAGAATAATCTTGCGCAATTCCGGAGAAACGAATAGAACATCAGAGCTTCTCCTTTATTAAGCTGCAGATCAGTTCGCAGGACTGCTCAAAATCCAGCCCCGAGGTATCCGCAAGCACCGCGTCGTCCGCCTGCTTCAGCGGAGCCGCCGCCCTGTGCGAATCGTCGTAATCGCGCTTGTTGAGATCCGCGAGGACCTCCTCGAACGTGGTCTGTACACCCTTGGCGCAAAGCTCGTCGTAACGGCGCTTCGCCCTTATCTCCGGCGCGGCGGTGAGAAAGATCTTCACCTGCGCGTTGGGAAGAACGACCGTTCCGATGTCGCGACCGTCCATGATAACGTTGTTTTCAGCGGCAATACCGCGCTGGATACCCAGCAGCGCCGCCCTGACCTCCGGCACGGCTGAAACCGCGGAAGCCGCCATCGAGATCTCCGGCAGCCTTATCTCCGAGGAAACGTCCTCGCCATTGAGGTAAATATGCTGAACGCCGTCGCAAAGCCGTATTTCGGGCTTTATCTCCGGCAGCCTGGAAGCGATATCGGCAGGATCCTTCATATTAGCGCCGCACCTGTGACAGTACAGCCCAACCGCTCTGTAGAGCGCCCCGGTGTCCACATAAATGAACCCGAGCTTCTTTGCCGCCTCCCGTGCTATGCTGCTTTTTCCAGCTCCTACGGGGCCGTCGATCGCCGCCGCGATATGCTTTTCCGGCATAAACATCACCTGAACGAACCACTATGCAAGTGGCTGAAATGTGAAAAAATGTAAATAGGCGAAACTACCCCCTACATTTATTCAATTTATTATAGCACACCTCAAAAAAAATTGCAAGTGTTTTTTTGCAATTTCATTGAAATTTCACGCAAAAAGTGAAAAAAACTGTCGCAAGTGCCGATTTCCGGTCGGAAAATTCACACCTGCGAAACAGCGAGCGCCGCGGAGTACGCCGTAGCGAACGCGATCTGCAGGTTGAACCCTCCGGTGTAGCCGTCGCAGTCGATGATCTCCCCTGCGAAATACAGCCCCGGACACAGTCTGCTCTCCATCGTGTTGGGGTTTATCTCCTTCACGGAGACGCCGCCCCTGGTGACGATAGCCTCCTCCACCGGGCGGAAGCCCCTGATATGCACCGTCAGCCCCTTGAGGAGCCTTCCCAGCTCGCGGCGCTGCTCCTTTGTGACCTCGTCGACCTTTTTGTCGGCGGGTATCCCGGAAAGCTCCGCCACGACCGGTGCGAGCTGCGCCGGAAGAAGCCCCCGGAGGCTGTCCGCGAAGCGCATTCCCTTGCGCTCCCCGAAATCCCGGAGAATACGCGCGTCAAGCTGCTTTTCCGACAGCGCGGGCTTCAGATCTATCACAACCGAGTATTTCCCCGGCTCCATCGCCGGAATGTGCGCGGAAGCGCTCAGGATCGTGGGACCTCCCACGCCGTAAGCGGTGAAAAGAAGCTCCCCGAAATCCTCGTAAACGGCTTTGCCGCCGCACATCAGCTTCATCGAAACATTGCGGAGGTCAAGACCTGCCGCACGGCTCACCCAGCGCTCCTCGGTCTCCATCGGGATAAGCGACGGCGAGCGCTCCGTGACGGTATGCCCCGCCTGCTGCGCGAGGGCGTACCCGGAGCCGTCCGAGCCGGTCAGCGGGTAGGAAAGTCCTCCCGTCGCGAGCACCACCGCCCGCGCCCGGACTTCCCTGCCGGAGATCAACGCTCCGGCGCACCTGCCGTCCTCGATAACCAGTCTGGTGCAGTTCCCGCGTATTATCTCCACGTTCAGCCTGCGGAGCTGATTTTCAAGCGCGTTAACCACGTCGCCCGCCTTGTCGGAAACTGGGAAAACGCGCTGTCCGCGCTCGGTTTTCAGCGGAACTCCCAGCCCCTCGAAATACTCCATCACGTCCGCGGGGGAACACTTCGAAAGCGCGCTGTAAAGGAACCTGGGGTTTCGCGGAACGTTTTTCAGCACGGTCTCGGGATCGCAGTTGTTCGTGATGTTGCAGCGCCCCTTGCCGGTTATCCCGAGCTTCCGCCCGAGGGATTTCCCGTGCTCCGCGACGGCGGCGGAAAGTCCCGTTTCAGCAGCGCGGGCGGCGCAGTACATTCCGGCTGCTCCGCCCCCGATTATCAGTATATCAAACATCTTTCTTGTAAACGTCGTTGTTGTCCCAGAGGGTCTCCAGCTTGCGGAAGGTCTGCTCCACGCGGCAGCGGTTGCGGTTGGAAACGGATACGATAAGCGCGTTGAGAAGGCTCATCGGAGCTACCAGGCTGTCCACGAAGCTAACCATGTCGGAATAAGCGCACAGCGTCGTGTGAGCGTATTGCGCCAGCGGGGAATTCTCGCTGTCGGTGATGGCGATTATCTGGGAGCCGCAGTCATGCGCGAACTTGCACGCGTTGATGGTGCTCTTTGCGTACCTCGGGAAGGAAAGCCCGATGAAAACGTCCCCCTCGCCTATGTGGATCATCTGCTGGTAGATCTCGCTGGTCGCAACGGAGCCGATGAGCGTCACCTTGTCGAATATCAGCCTGAGATAGTAGTGCATGAAGCTTGCAAGAATGCCGGAGCTCATAGCGCCCTGAATGTAGACGCGGCGGGCGTCCACGATGGTGTTAACGGCGTTGTCGAAGGCCTCGCGGTCAACGTTTTCGAGGGTATGGCGTATCTTATCCATATCCTGGGTGAGGACTCCCTCGATGGGGTCGAGGTCGCCGATACGGCTTCTTGTAACGTCCATGCGCTGAATGGAGGTCAGGCGGTTCTTTATGTGGCTCTGGAGCGAGCGCTGGAGCTGCGGGTAGCCCTCGTAGCCAAGCTCGATAGCAAAGCGGACAACGGTAGATTCGCTGACGTTCACGGCGTTGCCGAGCTTGAGCGCAGTCATGTACGCCGCCTTTTCGTAGTGGTTGAGAATATAATTCGCGATGAGCTTCTGACTTTTTGAGAAAGTCGGCATCATCTGTTCTATCTGTTGGAGAAGATCTTCCTTCATTCCTGCACCTCTTTGTGTGTTTTTTTCTGTAGGTCACCTCTAAAAACCTTGT
>DQFX01000056.1:21995-44423 GCA_003531585.1 Oscillospiraceae bacterium
ACCGGTTTTTAGAGGTTCCCTGTAAATAATTCATGCGATTTCCCAGACGGGAAACCGCTCCTGCTTATATCATACACCATTTGCAGATTTTTTGCAAGCGGTTTTAAAAAATCTTTTATAAATCAAGAACCATAGCAGGTTATTTTTCCCTTTTATTCACTAATAATGTGTAAAGGCGGAGGTATTTCGCCGCCGCCTTTGAAAGCACAACATCGGATTTACTGCAAAATCACTCGAGGTATTCTCCGACTATCCGCACCATCATATCATTGAGCTTCTCGACATCGTAGCTGCCGATGGTGGGTTCAATGTGGTCGTACCCTATGCCGCTGTCGTTGGTGAGGAACGTGTAGGTGCCGCCGGTTTTCAGCGCCATGCTCCGCAGCAGGTACTCGCAGGACTTGTCAACGCCGCTCGCCGCCACCGGAACTATGCGTATGCCCTTTTCAGCGGCTTCGCCGACGTGCTTCACCGTTTCGTCGATTATCTGCACGTCCCCGTGCGGCGGAGCGTCCAGCACAAGGAACATCACCTTAACGGAATCCTCGTCCCAGTTGTGGGAAACCGCGCTCTTCAGCGCCGTGTGCACCGCCTCGGGAGTGTCCCCGCCGCCGTCAGCGGTCTGCTCGGATATCGCCGTTACCGCCGCCGCGAGGTCGGTGGTGAACGGGTATTCCCGCACTACGTACTCGTCGCCCTCGTCGCGGTAGAAATTCACGCTTATCCGGGTCGGGACATTCGCGTTTTCACTGCGGATACGCGTCACCACGTCCTCGAGTTCGCATACCAGGTACTCAAGCTCGTCGCCCATGGAGCCTGTAGTATCGCACATTATCATCAGGTCGAGGGACTTCGGAACGGGCTCAGCCGCGCCGTCCAGCGTGAATTCCGGCTCGATGCCGCCGTTTACCGCCTCCGTGAACGTCTGGGTGCTGCCGCCGTATTCCACGGTGAATTCCTCGGCGCCGCCGGACATTTCAGACTTTGCCCAGAACAGGTACGCCCTGCCCTTGTTGTCGGTGACTGCGGAAGTCCCCATTCCGGAGACCTTCGCGCCGGAAACCGCAGCGCCGGAGCTGTCCCTGACCGTCACAGCAGCGCGGTACTCCATTCCGGTGCGCCAGGTCTCCAGGTATCCCGCCCAGTCTGCGCCGTAGTTGTTGCTGGAATACAGGCTGTTCCAGAAGTCCCAGTTTTCGTTGTCGTTCCACTCGCCGCCGGTCAGAAGTCCCGCGCGCGGGTCTATCCACGGCTCCTCAGGCTCTATCGGGTCTATGGGTCCGATGGGGTCGATGGGGTCTATCGGAACTAACGGGTCTGTCGGCCCGGGGCAATCTGCAAAGCCGTCAGCCGCCGCCATTTCTGCGTCCGCGAATACTTCCCCTTCCGGCAGCGCCATGCCGCTGTCACCGCTCTTAACTCCTCCGATGTCGGTGGGGGCGTAGTCGTCTGAGGGTGACTCACCTGCGGAGTGCTCCGGCGCAGCAGTTGAAGGCGCGGAGGTAGACATAACCGGAGAAGAAGCCGCTGGATCAGCGGAACTAACCGGACTAACCGAACTTGCTGAACCTGCCGAACCTACGGAACCCGCTGAACCCGCTGAACCCGTCAAAACCGCCGAACCTTCCACAGAGTTTCCGCCGGAAGAACACCCTGTAAGCAGCGCCGCAGCCGCCAGCAGAGCTATAACAGAACGTCTTTTCATAATCACCATACTCCTTTCGTGGGGGGCATTTGTATATAATACCAGGAACTCCCTGAAAAGGTTGCATTGAAATTCAGATACGCAGGCTTATATAATAGGTATTATATATGACGATTGTGTAAAATGCATATAAATTCTCCCGGTTCATCAGGGCGCATTTTTTCCCGGAAAGGCTGAAATTATGCAGAAATCCTGCAATTGGTTGAAAACTCATGTTTATGTTGATTATTTTGTTGAAAGTTTTTTGTGTAATCTTCACAAGTGCAGGGCGAAATGAAAATGATTTATTCTGCAAAAAACTGAAAATCAGCGTTAAAAGTGTTAAATTTCAATTTTTGTGTTGACGGCTGAATCATTTTTGGATATACTATAACCAAGAGATAAGGGATAAGACAGCACAGAGCTGCGATCCCAACTCGGCAGTGCATATAACGGCAGTGCAGAACAAAGAAAGATAATACAACGGAAGTTCACTTCCGGCATTACGGCAGAACTTTTTTAGGAGGTTTTAAACTATGTGCATGAAAGACGTAGAAGTAAAGAACCAGGTTGGTCTCCACGCAAGACCCGCAACTTTCTTTATCCAGAAGGCTAACGAGTACAAGTCTTCCATCTGGGTCGAGAAGGAAGAGCGCAGAGTAAACGCAAAGTCCCTGCTCGGTATCCTCTCTCTCGGTATCGTTGGCGGCGCTAAGATCCGCATCATCGCTGACGGCAGCGACGAGCAGCTCGCTGTTGACGGCCTCGTTAAGCTCGTAGAGAGCGGCTTCTCTGAGTAATCTGACTCGGGACATATAAGCGGCGTTTCGCTGCAAAGAATCAGGATTTAGGGGCAGGATCCGTTCATACGGTTTCTGCCCTGATTTGTTCAGGCAGTGTAAATCGTTTACACACGCAATTTCGGAGGATCTATGAAAAAGACCATCGCCGCAGTTCTCGCGGCTGTTTCCATCTCCCTTGCCGCAGGCTGCGCGGCGAATCTCCCGGCGGGCTACGACAAATTCACCGCCGCACGAGAGAAATACGAGACCCTCAGCAGCGGCAGAGTGACCATGACCGACCTTACCACCGGCGATGAAATAATGCGGTTCAGCTTTTATTTCAACGTCAACGACGAGATGGTGTTCAGCTACTGGGGGAGCTGGCAGGGCGAAGAACAGCAGGCGTACAGCGACGGTGCGGAATTTTTCTACAAGGAATCCGGGGACGAGAAGTGGACGGTCATCAGCTCCGACGACGACGGGTACATCTACAACGTGTACAACCGCGGATACCGCTACCCCTACGCGGAGGGCAGGCTGTTCTTCCTTGCCGGGGAGGCTGTCCGGAACGCGGGGATAATCGAAAGCGGCGACGGCCCGACCTCCATCACCTACACCTACGACCCGGAGAAGCTGAATTCCGCTTCAATGCCCGGCGTGCAGGAAGATATCCAGAGCTTCGAAAGGCTGACCACGACCCTTGAGATCGACCAGCAGGGATATCCGTCGAGCTTCACAGAGGACGGCTCAGTAGTCACCGCCGCCGGAGAGGTCATGGACTTCAACATGCGCATCGACATCTCCGATATCAACGATGTCTACGACGTACAGAACCCGGTCGGCGAGATCTACAAGAAGGGCGAAAAGCCTGCCGAAAATTCGGAAAGCTCAGGAAATTCGGAAAGCTCCGAAAGTTCAGAAAACTGATAAATTACCGCCGGAATGCGCTGATTACCGCGCTTCCGGCGGTTTTGTCTGAAATTTCCGTGAATTCGCTTCAGGCGGTTGCAAATTTCCCGGAAGTGTGCTATAATATTTCATAAGTGTAGAAAATAACGCAGTACTTTGTTAAAAGTAATGGAGATAATATGAGCAACGAAAATCCAACGAGCACCCGCGTCAGCGCAGGCGCTTTATATGACAACACGTCAGCCGCCGGGGAATACCTGTTCTCGGTGATGATGGTCATGCTCGCCGCGCTCGGAAAGGCGCTGGCAAGGCTGTTCGCCGCGATAGACCGCCGTCTGGGCTGGCTCGGCGGCAAGATACTCAGCGGGCTGAAAATCCTCGGCGAGAAGATAGCTTCGCCGTTCCGCAGGTACGGCATGGCTTTACGAATGGGCTGCGCCGACATACGCCGCGCCCATGCAGACGGGATCGTACCGGCGTGCAAAGCCGGTTTCCGCATGGTAGGCCGCATTCTGTTCGGAAAGCGCGGACTTGCAGTCACGCTGTGCAACTGGGCGCTTCCGATAATTAGCTGCGTGTTCCTGTTCAGCGTGGTGACATACGCCAACAGCATGACCTACGCGCTGAGGCTCTCTGTAAACGGCGACCTGATGGGCTACGTTTCAGACGAGACGGTGTTCACCGAGGCGGAAAAAATCGTGCAGCAGAGGATAACCTACCTCGACAGCAACACCGAAATGTTCAGCTTCAACAGCGACTACACCGTTGAAATGGTGGGCTACGGCTCGACTATGACAAAATACCAGCTCGCCGATAAAATGCTTCAATCCATGGGAGCCGAGATTTCCTACGCATACGGAATGTACATAGGAAACTCCTTCTACGGAGCGCTCGAAACCAAAGACCGCGTAGACGCAGCTCTTGAGGACCTGCTCGACCAGTACCGCGAGGGCGGCGACGAGACCGTACAGTTTGAAAGCGAGATAAGCTACGAGCCGGGGCTGTACCTTACGGAAAGTATCGTCAGCGAGGACTCGATAATAAAGCTCATCACCTCTAAGAAGAGCGTTGCGGCGTACTACACCGTGGTCGATGGAGATTCCCCCTACGGCATACTCGACAAGCTCGAAATGTCCGAGGAGGAGGTCGCTCTGCTGAACCCCGGTTTCTCAATGGACAGCTCGCTGTTCATCGGCGATAAGATCCTTATAAACCAGGAGGAGCCGTTCCTTGCGGTTTCCGTCACGAGGACCGAGACCTACGACGAGCGCACTCCCTACGACACCACGTACACCGAGGATTCCACGCATTACGAAGGAACCTCCACAATAGTGCAGGAGGGCGTAAAGGGAACCGAGCGCGTTACCGCGAACGTTTCCTACATCAACGGCATTGAGACCCGCCGCAAGGTCATCGAGAGAGTAACTATAGAGGAGCCTACGACCGAGATAATCTCCATGGGCACAAAGGCAAAGCCTGCGGGAGTCACCGCTAACATACCGGATAACATGCCTATCGGACAGTTCCTGTGGCCGGTCGGCGGCGACGGCGGTCAGATCTCCGAGATGATGTACGGCTACGGCGGATACTACGGTCACAGCGGCATTGATATCTCCGCGCCGTACGGAACGCCTATCTACGCCGCGGAATCCGGTACGGTCATCCTGGCGTCGTGGTACTACGGCTACGGAAACTGCGTAATGATCCAGCACGCGAACGGCATGGTGACGGTCTACGGCCACGCAAGCTACCTGCACGTTTATGTAGGTCAGCAGGTAACTATGGGCGAGGTCATTGCGGACGTTGGTTCCACGGGACAGTCCACCGGCAACCACTGCCACTTCGAGGTGAGACTCAACGGAATGAACGGCATGCGTCTCAATCCGATAAATTACCTCCCGTGGCACAGGAGAGCCTCCTGGTGCGTTGAGTACTGATAATATTAAGGAGCTGCATATTTCATGCAGCTCCTTTTTTACTATGAAAAATGGAGCTGTTTTCGCAGCCCCATTTTATATTACACAAGGTATTCCCGCACAGCGGCAGCAAAATAGAAGCTCCCGCCGAAGTACATCAGACCGCCCTCGCGGTCGCGGCGCGCAAACTTGAGAGCCTCACGGGGAGAATGGAATATCTCCGCCCCGTCAAGCCCGGAGATGCGGCGCAGTTCCTCCGCAGGAACCTCCCCCTCGGAGAAGCCGTCGCAGAAATACACCCTGTCAAAGCAGGGCAGTATTTCCTGTAGAAACGCGCGGTGATCCTTCGTGTTCATCATGCCGATGAACGCAGTCCGGCGCTCGTACCCGGAATCCTCAAGCGCTGAGCGCACCGCCCTTGCCGCCTGCGGATTGTGTCCGCCGTCAAGCAGTATGTCCCCGGGGAGCAGCTCCATTCGCGCGGGGATCCTGGCGCGCTCTATGCCCATCGCGATGTGCGCCGGAGTTACTCCGGCGCAGGTCAGCGCCTCTATCGCTGTAAGTGCGTTCGTTACCTGGTAGGCTCCGCCGAGGTTCAGGCGGTACTCCTGCCCCCTGTAGCGGAATCTGCTGCCGCGAAGCCCGGGCTTTTCCAGTATCTCCAGCTCCGAGCGGTCGGGAGTTATCAGCCTTGCGCCAGTCTGTGCGCAGCGTTCGCGGATAACCTCCATCGCAGGCCCCGGAATATCCAGTGCCGCAACAGCGTTACCGCCCTTTATTATGCCGCATTTCGAACGCGCTATCTCCTCCACGGTGCCGCCAAGTATCTTCGTGTGGTCAAGACCTATCGAGGTGAAAACCGCGCACTCCGGCTGCTTTATCACGTTCGTGGAATCCAGCGTGCCGCCGATACCCGCTTCCAGCACTACCCAATCCACCTGCTTTTCAGCATAGAAGAGGAACGCCGCCGCGTTAAGTATCTCAAACTGCGAGAATTCGAGACCGCCGCACTGCTCCGCTGCGTCGGCGACCTTGTTCAGGAGCCGCGCAAGGTCGGCGCAGGAGATCTCATACAGCCCGTCGGGGTAGCCTATCGCTATGCGCTCGCATACGCTGCGGACATAGGGCGAGGTAAATTTCCCCGCGGTGAATCCCGCCGCGGCAAGCGATGAGGCGCAGAACTCCGCCACGGAGCCTTTGCCGTTCGTACCCACGATGTGGATATAGCGCAGCTTATTCTGAGGGTCGCCTAGCTTATGGCACAGAGCCTCGAACCTGGACAGATCCTTCACCGGTGCGCCAAAGTGCGAGTACTGCCCCAGGAACTGTTCAATTTCGCCGCATTCGCAGCTCAGTGCCAGCCGCATTCGTCGTAGTCCTTCCACTTCTCATGGTAGCGCATCTCGTCTGCGAGCTTCATGCAGATGTAAGCCACCGCGCCTGCGACAACGATCACAGCGCCGATTATCGGGATAACTACCTTAGCGGTAGGGCCGATCTTCTTCTGAACTCTTTCGTGAATAGTTTTCATAGAATTACGTTCCTTTCTGTAATAACCTGTCGTTATTCGCCTGAGAGTAATTTATACAGTTCCTTGCGGGAAACACCCGCCGCCTGCGCGGCAGTCTTGCATGCCTCGGACAGCTTCATGCCGCCCTCGGCGTAGCCCCTTGCAAGTTCCGCTGCCTGCTCGATGGACATTTCCTCCGGTGCTTCCGGAGATGCTCCCTCGAGCACGATGACGTACTCGCCCCGGGGGTCGGTCTGCTCGTATAGCTGTATCAGCTCGCCGAGGGTCCCGCGCAGGACCTCCTCGTGCAGCTTCGTGAGTTCCCGGCAGAGAGCCGCGCGGCGCGTTCCGCCGAGAGTCTCCGCGAGATCCGCGAGGGTCTGCCGCAGCTTGTGCGGAGCCTCGTAGTATATCAGCGTGTGCGGGAGCTTCGCTGTTTCGGCTAGCCGCTGGCGGCGCTCCTTCTTATCCACCGGCAGGAACCCTTCAAACGCGAAACGCGCGGTGTCTATTCCGGATATCGCAACGGCGGCGATCGCTGCGTTGCAGCACGGGACGGACTCCACCGGGACGCCCTGCTCATAGCAGCGCTGAACAAGGTACACCCCCGGGTCGGAAATGCAGGGCATTCCGGCGTCGCTTACCAGCGCAACGGAGTTCCCTCCGTGCAGCAGCTCGAGGATCTTTGCGCTTTTTTCCGCTTCGTGGGGCTTGTAGTAGCTCAGAAGCGGCTTTTTTATTCCGAAGTGGGTCAGCAGCCGGAGCGTTACCCGGGTATCCTCGGCGGCGATATAGTCCACGCTTTCCAGCGTTTCTATGCCGCGCGGTGAGAAATCTGAAAGGTTCCCGATAGGCGTGCCCACAACGTAGAGCTTACCTGTTTCAGTCATATAGCCTTGTGTACTCCTCGGTGTAGGATTTATCGTCGTTGCGCAGTATCATGGGCTTCTCGACGATCATGCCGGACTTCCCGCCCTTCTTTCCGGTCACGAGGAACAGCCACGGCTTGTCGAGAATGCTGTTGAACACGAACGTAATGCTCTTCGGCTCGATTTTGTTCTCGCGCATGGAGTTCAGCACGTCCGCGAGGCGCTCGGGGCGGTGGCACATCTTCAGCAGACCTCCGTATTTCAGGAGCTTCCCCGCTGCACAGCACACGTCGTCGATGTTGCACATCAGCTCGTGCCGTGCGACCGCCTGTGGTCTTGCAAGCTTCTCAAACCCGGAGCCGCTCGTCATGTAAGGCGGATTCGCGGTGACGATATCCATTGTCTCAAAGCCGATCTGGCTCTGCTTCAGCTCGCGGAGGTCGGCGAGGACCGGCTGGAGCCTGTTCTCAAGATGGTTTTTCTCAACGGACATCTTCAGCAGCTCGATCGCTTCCTCCTGTATATCCACGGCGTAGATAAGGTGCGGCTTTACGTTCTTGCAGAATATAAGCGGGATTATTCCGCAGCCGGTGCACAGATCGCAAACCACGCTGTCGGGCTTTACGTTCGCGTAGTACGCCAGCAGGAAAGCGTCCGTGCCGAAGCGGTGATCCTCGGAAACGTACATTGTAAGCGGTCCCAGGGTGAAGGTTTCAGTTTGCATATAATTGCTTTCCTTTCATGTGATTTATCCGACGATTATCTGCCCGTCGGGGTAAACGATGTTCTTGCGTTTTGCGGAGTTCACAAGCATTGAAAGCACCAGCGACACCGGGCCAACGCGCCCTATGAACATCGTGATTATAAGCAGTATACGCCCGGCTGTTCCGGAAATTTCAGTTATCCCCGCGGAAAGTCCCGCGGTAGAGAACGCCGACACGGCTTCAAACAGGCACTGAACTCCCCGGCCGTCCTCGGGCAGCGTGAAATACAGCACCGAGAAGCAGAGGATAACAGCCGTCAGCGAAAGCAGCGTGACGGTCAGCGTGCGGTAGACCGCCAGCTTGTCTATCTTGTGCTTCATGATCTCAACGTCGTTCTTGCTCTGCATATAGGAAACTACAGTCATAATCAGCACAAGCAGCGTGGTAGTCTTGATACCGCCGCCGGTGGAAGCCGGAGAGGCTCCGATGAACATAAGTATGCAGGTCCCGAGCTGGGAAAAATCCGACAGGTCGTCTATCGGCACGGAGTTGTACCCGGCTGTTCTGGCGGTAACGCTCGAGAAAAACGCGTTGAGCAGCTTCCCGCCGAAGTTCATCTCGCCAAGCGCGCCGTTCCATTCCGCGAGGAGGTAGAACAGCGTTCCGCCGACGGTAAGCGCCGCGGAGGTCAGCAGCACCGCCTTGGTGTGCAGGCTGAGCTTGCGTACCTTACGAATGTTGAGGAAGTTTTCCCAGACGATGAAGCCGAGACCTCCCACGGTTATCAGCATCGCAACGGTGACGAGAACCAGGGGGTCGCTCTGATATCCGGTGAGGCTCGCGAACGGCGAGGATATCCCGCACAGGTCGAATCCGGCGTTGCAGAACGCGGTGACGCTCGTGAAAACGCCCATCCACACGCCGTAGCCGCCGTACTGCGGAACGAACCGCAGGCAGAGCAGCACGGCTCCGGCTCCCTCGAATATCATTGAATACTTGATTATGCTGATGAAAATGCGGCGTCCGCCCTGGAAGGTGCTTTCAGTAAGCCCGTCCGACACATTCGCGAGGGTGCGGAAGCCCAGCTTCTTCCCGGCGGCAACGTTGAAAAACGTGATTATCGTCACGAATCCCAGACCGCCCACCTGGATAAGCAGCGCAATGACCGCCTGCCCGAATATCGTCCAGTTCGAGTAAGTATCCACGACTACGAGACCAGTCACGCAGGTCGCGGAGGTCGCGGTGAACAGGCAGTCGAAGAATGAAGTGCTGCCGCTCTTTGACGAGAACGGAAGCCACAGAAGCAGCGCTCCCACAGTGATTATAATAAGGAATCCCAGGCAGAGGGTGCGCGCGGGCTGCATAGGCTTTGCTTTTTTAATGACCGGCATGGCGTACCTCCGCTCAGGCGGCGGTAGTCGCCGGAAGAATTATCAGCGGCGCTACGGAATCCCTGGTAAGCTTCACCGATGTGACCGTAACTGGAGACCCGCTGCGGTTGGTGAGCTTGAGCTGCACGTTTTCAGTCTTTGCGGCTGCGGCATTGAATTTCAGCACCATCTCGCCGTCATCTGAGGATACAATCTCGTAATCGATGCTGTTCGCCTTCTTGTCGGAGGTAAGCGCGATGGAAAGCTGCTCAAGTCCGGTTCCGCGCAGCGTGAATGTGAAGCCGCCGGAGCTGTAGAGCGCGAAGTAGTTGGTGTAAACCGCAGAGCCTTCCGGCAGTACGGCGGCGCCGCCGTCCCTGGTGACTGAGCTTGTCGACGGAATATTCCTGCCGCTGTATTCGAAGGAAGCGGGCGCGGAAAGCTCCAGACCCTGCGCCTCGCACCATTCACGCGCTGCGTTGGTGCAGGCGTAAAGGTGGATATTGTTGTTGACGTCCCCGACAAGCCAGAGGTCGCCCGACCAGAGCTGGAGGTTATCCTCGCGGTCGGCTATGATGAAGTCGGGGCGTGCGGTCTGGGAATTCAGCTTTTTCAGCGTGGAGGCAAGCCGCACATGCATATCTGGGAACAGGAACTGCGCCTTTACGTAGCGCTCGGATTTCAGCGAGAACGCGAGTACGTCGTCAAATCCGCTGTCATCTATCATCTCGAGCGCCTCGGAGACGTACTCTCCGCCGTAGCTTGCGTTCTTGCCCTGAACCACGGTGTAGCCGTCGAAGCAGTAGAGGCTGGTGTACATAAGCAGCGCGCCCATCGGGATAGTCACCCAGTTGAACATGCTGCTGTTCTTTTTCACGGTTATCAGCCGGATTATCACCACGGCAAGCAGCAGAGCCATTACAACGGCGATGATCTTGATAAATGTCGTTTCGGTTATCTTGTCCTTGAGACCCTCGCCCAGCTTCAGCGGAGTGATCCCGAGGATCATCGCGCTTACTACGCCCTTATCAGTGGTGCCGTCGCCGACGACCGCCGGAACGGTCAGCAGCTCGGTGAGCGCGAATATTCCGCCCGCGGTGATAAGCGCCGCAAGGCTGTGCATAACGCTGAACCTTCCCCGGTAGATCATTATGAGCGCCGGGAATATCGCAACGGGGAAGAAAGTCTCGATGTAGCGCCCGAATATCGTTGTATCGGCGCGGGTGTCGAACACCGTTGAGGTCGCCTTGAAGCCGACGCTCACCACGAATATCGCGCCCATAACCAGGAAAGCGAACCAGCAGAACATTGCAAGCGAACTTGTGATGTATGTCTTTGCCCTGCCGTCGGCGGTCAGCTCAGCAGCGCCCTTCTTCGCGCGGTTCCTGGTGATGTAATACATCGCCAGTCCGGAGATTATCAGCACCATCGCGATGGCTCCGAAGCCCCAGGTGGAGCTGATAAAGTAGAAGAAATGTCCGACCAGGGTCTGCGGGAAGCGCATGAGCTTCTCAGGATCCGCGTCGAATATTCTGCCGAGGGTGTTTTCGATGGTATTCACGGAGGCCTTGTCGGACTGCTCCTTGAGCCACAGGACATTCTGCAAGTAGCCCTTGATCATCTTGTCCGCGAGGAATCCCACAACAACGCTTGAGAAGAAGCCGCTCAGCGCGAACACCTTCCGCTTCATCGTGAACAGAACCACAAGTTCCAGAACCACTCCGGCGGCGAGCATTGCGATCATTCTGCCGTGGGTAGCGTAGGCTGCAACGAGGGTAAGCCCCGCGAGCGCCGCCCAGAGCTGCTGCCGGAACACCGCCTTACTGCTGTGCGACGTATCCTTGAAGCTCTTCAGCGACTTGTACATCAGCAGCGCGAACACCCACGGAAGCAGGCAGCACAGCGTTTCGTTCCAGGTGTACTTAGTGAGCAGCAGGTACGCGGGGTACATTCCGCATACTATCGCCATGAATACGGAGGAAAGCTTCCGCACGCCGAACCACTTCCGTGCGAGGAAATACACGATTACCGGTGCGAAGCTCATCAGCACGCCGTTTATCAGTATCATCACGCGGTACTGGAGCATAGGGTCGTCAACGAACCAGAACACCGGAATGTAGAACAGGCTCTGGAAATACCCGTAGTAGCCGCCGGCGGACACCGTCTGCGACCAGTCGTAGCCGTTGAACCATGCGGCAACCGCAGTAACCGCGTACTCGTCGGGGGTGAGGTTGAACATAGTCGTGACCTGCGTCATCAGGACATGTATCGCAAGCGTTACGACGTACAGCGCCAGCATAAGGAACCAGTCGCTGAGGAACACGCTCTCCTTTTTCGGAGCGGCAGGTGCGGCTGCTTCCGGCTTCGGGACTTCGTATATCGGGTGAACGTCGGAGCCTTCTGCGCCCGATGAACCCGCCGAGCCCTCCAGCGGAGCCGCGTTTTCGTTTATATTTTCAAGTTCGTTTTCGCCTGTCAAAGTTACTGCCTCCTTAATGGTCTGAAAGCGCCGGAGCTTGTATCGTTGCGCCTTCTTCCGCCAGCGCGGTTATGTCCGCGGAACGCTTGTATCTCATATAGTCGCGGGCGGTCTCGCCCTTTGCGTAGACGGAAAGCCCGCCTTCCGTGCCGATGTAGTCGTAGCTGAACGGCTCCAGCGGGAGCTGCTCCTCCTCGTCGGCTATGATTATGCAGTTGTCCGGGAGATTCTTCGCCTTGCGGATTATCGCTACCCGGGTGTTAAGATTCAGGAACTGGATAAGCCCCGCGTTTCGCGTTCCGATGTTATAAGCCACGATGACCGGCGAAGCGCTCTCGTTATACAGAAGCTCGGACACCAGCCGCGCCGGCTCGGTCTTTGCGAGGTTCTCCTCGGCGCGTGCAGGGAGGTAAACCGCCCCGGCAAACACCGTGGTGTAAAGGAACAGGCAGCAGCACAGCCCGGATATCAGTTCCTTGCCGTGCTTGCGGGTGCACAGCGTGAACACTGCGAACGCCGCCAGCACCGTGAACACCACGGATGTCATTATAATGAAGCTTTCCACGGTGAACGGCTTGGCGTAGTCCTCGCCGATCCGCCAGGGCATGAGTCCCAGCATGGGGGATTCGCGGTAGCCGCGCGCCTTTTCGAGCATCTGCCAGGATACCGTGAAGAATCCGTAGCAGGTATATGCGTACACGATCGCCGCCCAGCCGATGTTAGCGACGCTCAGCCTGTAGCGGAACATGAACACCAGCACCAGCATGACCGCCAGCGGAGCCACATTGTCGGTGTATCTTCCGAACATCGTGAGATCCTTGATGGCGCTTATCTGCCCGGAATTGAACTTGAACAGCACCGAAAGCAGCATGGAGCCTCCGACGGCGAGGAACGCGTAAATTCCGAGTATGGTTATGTGGCCGCTGTAGGTGTGCTTCGAGGTAGGCTCGTACACCTTCACGCCGTCGACCATCTCGCCGGCGCGGTTTTTGCTCCACTCGCGGATACGAACGAAGATGAGCATGAAGAACACCACGCAGGCGAGGGCTCCGATACCAGCCGTGGAGGTCATGAATGTGTAGATATGTCCGAACAGCGTGGAAACGAACCTTCCGAATCCGCCTTCGTCAAACAGACCCAGCACGCGGTTTGCCTCGGCTTCCATGGTGTTGCCGCTCGCCTTGCCGTTCCAGACTAGCTGCTGTATCGTCTTTTTGCAGAAATGCTCCCCGACGAAGCCCAGCGCAAGCGCCGGGAAGAAAACCGGCAGGGTGAATATCCTGCGGTTCATGAAGATACGCGCGATAAGCACGGTCATAACGAACGCGATAACTACAGCCAGCAGCCTGGAGTGCGCCCCGTAGCAGACCGCGCAGAGAACTCCGGCGGCGGCCGACCACAGCACGCGCAGCGCGTCCTTCTGGCAGTCCATCGACATGAACATCACCCACATCAGAACCCACGGAAGCAGGCTGCATATGGCTTCGTTCCACATGAACTTGGAGTGGGCTATGTATGTGATGTAAGCTCCGCAGCAGAACGCCACGGTGATTTTCTGCCATACCCTGGAAACGCCCAGCTTTGTGGAAACATGGTAAGCTATCACCGGAATGAAGCTCATGAGCACGCCGTTCATTATCAGGCACGCCTTGTAAAGCGCGTAGGAGTTGCTGAAAAACAGGAACAGCGGCGCGTAGAAAATAGCCTGAACGTATCCGTAATAGTAGTAGACCTGCCCCATCAGCGCCGACCAGTCGCGCCCGGAATAGAACGCGGCAACGCTTGCAACGCCTATTTCGTCGGGGTTAACGGCGGGAAGCTCCATATGCATGGTAAGCAGCGAATGCACGATGACGCTCACCGTAAAGATAACCATCATCACGCCGCGGTCGCCGAAGCTGTTGTAGAAACGTCTGAGAGCGTTTATCATTTCTTGTCGATTTCCTCTTTGTTGTAGCTGCAAAGATTGTAGTTAGAGTAGTTGGAGTTGGTGTTGTTGTACTCAATGCGCTTTACGTGGAAAAGGGTCTCGTCCATTACCCTGCGGCAGCCGGAGATAGCGTCCGCAACAAGCCCGAAAATGCCTATCTGGAATCCCACGATAGCAAGCACAGCCATCAGCACCAGGGACTGTATATGTCCGCCGCCCTCGCCCAGGCATGCGTAAACGATGAAGCGCACCGCAAGCACCAGCGCGGCAAGCACGAATACAGCAGCAATTCCTAGGAAGGTCTTGAGCGGCTTTCTCATCACGTAGTTGCGGATAATCGTTCCGCTGGAGCGCTTGATGTAGCCCCACATGGACTTGAACAGGCGGCTCTTGCGAAGCTCCGGGTTGGTGTTGATGTCCACGGACATTATCTTGGTGCGGTCTGCGCCGGCGGTGATGATGGTCTCCAGCGTGTAGGTGTAGTCGGAGAGCACGTTAAGGCGCATCGCGGCTTCTCTTGTGTAGCTGCGGAATCCGCTGGTGGTGTCCACAACGTCGGTGCCGCTCGCCTTTCTTACAACGCCGCTTCCGAGCTTCTGGAGCTTCTTTTTCAGCGGGGAGAAGTGCTCGATGGAATCTGTGCGGCGGTTGCCTATTACCATCGTCGCCTTGCCCTCAAGCAGCGGACGCACCAGCTTTTCAATGTCCGCGCCGGCGTACTGGTTGTCGGCGTCGGTGTTGACGATGATGTCGGCGCCCAAGCGCAGGCATGCGTCGATTCCCGCCATGAAGCCCTTTGCAAGTCCGCGGTTGTGCACGAAGCTTACTATGTGGTGTACGCCCAGCTCCTTTGCACGCTCCACGGTGCGGTCGGTGCTGCCGTCGTTGATGATGAGGTATTCGATCTCGTCGATACCGTCGATGTGCCGGGGGAGGTCGTGTATGGTCACGTCGAGGGTCTCGGCTTCGTTATAGCAGGGTATCTGGATTATCAGTTTCATGTTATTGTTCTTCCTTTTGATTTTGTTATTGGAACGCTCCCGCAGGAGCAGTTTTTCATATCATCGTGCCGGTCATTCCGGAGTTCATGCGGACAAAATACAGCAGCAGTATCGCCTGTAGCAGGTACACCGCAAGTATCGAGATTATCGCGCGCAGCCAGGAGGGACTCCCCTTTGCGTTGAGCGCCTCGTAGTAGCCCGGGGCGTTTCCGTCGCCGTAATTTGCGCGGATCTGCTTTATGCGCTTCACGCAGTGGCGGTAATAGATGTAATCGCCGAACATGCACAGCGCTATCTTCGCGGCGAAATACAGCCCGCTGGCGGCGAACTGCAAAGCTCCCACAACCGAAGCGCTGAACGACCCGGCAAAGGAAAGCAGCGTCGGAACGTAGTAGGCAAGCTCGAGCAGAACCAGGATAACTCCGGCGGCGTCCAGCTTCCGGTAGAACTGGTGCACAGGCGTGAACAGCCCGGCGCAGAGGTTGAAGAAAACCTTCCGCTTCTTCTGCCCCGGAGCCGCCGGCGCGCGGAACGCCGCGAACGCCTGGGAATAGTGCATTACGGATTTCCCGACGTAGCAGGAAAGCTCCTTTGCGCTGACGCCGTCCTCGCCGCGGGTGTCGTCCATGGTCTGGCGGTTTATCTGGTCGAGGAACTCCTGAATATCTACCGGCTGACCGTCCGGGCCGCAGGCGTTGAAGCTGCCGTTCGGAACTCCGCCGGGGTACTCCGCGCGGTGGTCGCTGTAATCTCCGGACTGCCCCTCGGTATCATCATGCTTGCTGAAGTCAACGCCGGACTGCTCCTCCTGCCCGTTGGAAGGCTCAGGCTCTTCACCGGGGAGGTGCCCCTCCCACACAAAGCCGGAAGCATGCCACTCCTCGACCCCGCAGCCGCCCTTTTCATTGTAGCAGGCGCGGTGATGCGGAGTTCCGCAGACAGGGCATACCACGATGTCGTCATTTTTGGTGAACGGCCTGCGGCATACCGGGCAGAGCTTGTTTTCAAATCTTGTCATTTAAATTCCTTTCTGTCTACATTCTGCATCATATATAATTATGTGACGAATAGCTCGTCTGGATATGCATATACATTTTATAGTATACCACATTCCGGAACAGATTTCAATAAAAATCGCTCCGTGCTGTGTGAAAATTAGCAAAAATTTGGCGGAGGCTGATTCGGCATATTTCTGTTCATAAAAAGCGGACGGTGCTGTCAGCCCGTCCGCTTTAAGGCAATACCGCGCAAAGATTGTGCGTGTATTGCGTAGTCAGATTTTTCGTCAGATTGTACAACGAGGACGCGGCAAGGCTGTCGCCTTGCAAGGACGAATTGTGCAATATGACGGAAAAGATGCAAGCAAGACACGTGCAAAATCCAATAAATGGTCTTTGTGCGGTGTTGCTTTAATAATTCCCGCATGATTTCCGTATTTAATCCGTGGCTCTGCCGCCCTCGACCAGTAATATCAGCATACCTGCCATAATCAGAACGCATACCGACAGCCCTGCGTTTATCGAAAACGCCTGTCCCGCCGCAGGCACGCCGGACGCGTTAGGAGAATACGCCTCCGCAGCAGCGGTGAGCTTCCCCGCCGGAAACGCCAGCAAACCGCTGAGCAGAGCCGCCGGAAGCCGCGATATCAGCAGCGGCTTCATTGATATCTCCCCGCCTGTGAGCGCCCCGACCTGCATAAGAACGCAGACTCCCCCAAACGAGAGAGCCGCCGCGCACAGCGAAGCCGCCGCGCCCTCCGGAACCAGCCCGCGCACCTGCGTGACCTCAAGCAGCGCTGGGAGCAGCCTGTCGGAATTCCCGCCAAGCCCGAGCTTTCCGAGCGCCCATGCCGCAAGCTCGGTTATCCCGGCGGAATCCAGCAGCGCAGTGACCGCCGCAAACGCCACCGACATCACGCATACCGTGTACATCACCCGCGCACCTGCGTCCACTGAACTTATGAAGCACTCCGCTGAGAGATCCTGCGCGGAACTGCTCTCGTCAAGGAGTATAGGCTTCCCGAACCTGCAAACCGCCGCGGCTGCAGCCAGCGACGACAGTGTGCACGCTCCGAAGATCATGCCGCCCGCCGCCGCGCTTCCAAACACCTGCATTCCGGCTGTGCCGATAACGAAGGAAGGCCCGCTGCCGTAGCAGCAGCAAAGCAGCCGCGAGGCGTCCCCGCGCCGGAGCCTCCCCGACCTGACAAGCCCGGTCAGCAGCTTTGCCCCTACCGGATATCCGCCGATGTTCGACAGCAGAAACACCGCGCAAAGCTCCTCCGGCAGCCGCAGGAGCTTCGACAGCGGAACGGTCAGCGGCTTCAGGACCACGCGGTACAGCCCGCTGCGCTGGAGGTACACCGCCAGCACGGTAAACGCAAACAGCGCCGGTATGACTACCTCCAGGCAGCCACCGACCGAGCCTCTCACCGCCTCGGAAAGCTCCCCGGGAAACAGCACTATACCCGCCCCGGCGCACAGCGCGAGCGCCGCAAGCAGGTACTTCCGAAGCGCCTTCACTTTTCGGGCGAGTTCACTCCGGAAACTCCCCCCGCCGCTGCGAATCCTATGCACAGCGCCGCCTTCACCGGGAGCAGTATCCCCTGCACCGTCCCGAAAATAAGCGCCGCAAGTATCAGCGGAACGCAGTAGAGCACCCCGCAGACCGCGCCTGTTTTAAGTCCGCCGCGCCTGCGCTGCTTCCCCGCAGTCCTGCCGCAGAGGAAGCTCCCAAGCGCCGCCGCCGGAACCGCCGTCAGCCACGCCATGGAACTGTCCGCGCCGGTCAGCCACATCACCAGCGCTCCCGCCGCCGCAACGCCGATGGTCAGAAGGTACCCCGCCGCCAGCCCGGCTCCGAATGGCAGCAGCCTGGAGCGGTTTTTCTTTCTGCGCATGTCATCACCCTTTTCTTTCTTATATGAGATATATATGCCGCACTTGTCCGATTTATGGCTTCACTTATTCGTTATATGTGAATCATTCACAAAATTTTCATCTTAAATTAGATAGGCTTTGCTTGATTTTACAGAAAACCCCTTGATTTATTTGTGGAGATATTGTATAATATAGGTAAACAAAAAGTGAGAACTGTTTTTCAGCTTTCATCAAATAAAAAGGAGAACTCACTATGGATATTGAGAACATCACGTTACTTGACGTCATTGACAAACGTACTCTTCAGAACTTACAGGACGCATTTGCAGCAGCTACAGGCATGGCTGCTCTTGCGACCGACGAAAACGGTCCTGTCACCGAAGGCAGCAACTTCACAGATTTCTGCATGAAGCTTACCCGTAAGTCACGCGTAGGTGCAGAGCAGTGCAACCGCTGCGACCTCAAGGGCGGCGAGGAGGCAAGCCGCACCGGTAAGCCTTCCGTATACTACTGCTCTAACGGTCTGATGGACTTTGCGGCTCCGGTCATCGTAAACGGCAAGCACATCGGCTCCCTTATCGGCGGTCAGGTACTGCCGGAGGCTCCCGACGAAGCCAAGTTCCGCAAGATCGCTGATGAACTCGGGATCGACCAGGACGAATACATAGCAGCTCTGAAAAAGGTAAAGATCGTCCCCAAGCGCCAGATAGAGGCTGCGGCGAACCTGCTGTGGCAGATGGCGAACTCCCTGTCCGAGGTAGGATATGAGCGACTTGTCGCCATCGAAAGCCAGAAGAACAAGGAAAATACCGTCAAGGCAGTTGACCAGAAGTTCGGTGAGATCGACAGCCGCATGGGCGATGTAGTCGCGAATATCCAGGATCTTGAAAATGGTTTTTGGAGCATCAAGGAATCCGCCGCTTCCTCCACTAAGGCGGTCGAAAGCACCGACGGCATTGTTAAGGCTATCGAGAACGCCTCCACACAGCTCACGCTTATCGGATTCAACGCTTCCATCGAGGCTAAGCGCGCAGGCGCGGCAGGTGCAGGCTTCAATGTTATCGCGCAGGAAGTACGTACTCTCGCTGACAAGAACACCAAGCAGGCTAACGAGGTAGAAAATACCCTGAACGAGATCAAGAAAGCCATCACAGGCATCAACGCGCAGCTCAAGAACTGCAATTCTGAAATACAGAAGAACGTTGAAGTGCTTGAAAGCCTTAAGGTACTTGTTGACGAAGCAAGCGTTGAGGTCAAGAACCTCAAATAAGGCTGAAACAGCATAAGCTGTTCAGATATACGAATCTCCACGGAGAAAGGAAAATTTATCATGGCGAACAGATTTGTACTCAACGAGACATCTTATCATGGCGCAGGGGCAATCGCCAACATCGCTGTAGAAGCGAAGAACAGAGCATTCAAGAAGGCATTCGTATGCTCCGACCCCGACCTCATCAAGTTCGGCGTTACCAAGAAGGTACTCGACGTTCTGGATAAAGACGGTCTTGCTTACGAGGTTTACGATAATATCAAGCCGAACCCCACGATCGAAAACGTTCAGTCCGGCGTTGCAGCGTTCAAGAAGAGCGGCGCTGATTACCTTATAGCTATCGGCGGCGGTTCTTCCATGGATACCGCAAAGGCTATCGGTATCATCATCAACAACCCTGAGTTCGCTGATGTACGCTCCCTGGAGGGCGTAGCTCCCACAAAGAAGCCGGCAGTGCCGATAATCGCAGTTCCTACCACAGCTGGTACTGCTGCCGAGGTTACTATCAACTACGTTATCACAGATGTTGAGAAGAACCGCAAGATGGTTTGCGTTGACCCGCACGACATTCCTGTCGTTGCAGTCGTTGACCCTGAAATGATGGCTTCAATGCCCAAGGGTCTGACCGCAGCCACCGGCATGGACGCCCTGACCCACGCGATCGAAGGCTACATCACAAAGGCGGCATGGGAACTTTCCGATATGTTCCACCTCAAGGCTATCGAGATCATCTCCAGATCACTCCGCGGCGCAGTTGCAAACACTCCCGAGGGACGCGAGGGAATGGCGCTCGGTCAGTACGTTGCAGGTATGGGCTTCTCTAACGTAGGTCTTGGTATCGTTCACTCCATGGCTCACCCGCTTGGCGCGCTGTATGATACTCCCCAC
The DNA here is from genome assembly GCA_003531585.1 of Oscillospiraceae bacterium. GTDB lineage: Bacteria > Bacillota > Clostridia > Oscillospirales > Ruminococcaceae > CAG-115. Next base: position 42,187 of record DQFX01000056.1, read on the forward strand.
GGCGTTGCTAACGCGATAATCCTGCCGACAGTTATGGAGTACAACGCTCCCTGCACCGGCGAGAAGTACCGCGATATCGCAAAGGCTATGGGCGTTGAGGGTACCGAGAAGATGTCCCAGGAAGAGTACAGAAAGGCAGCCGTTGACGCAGTAAAGCAGCTGTCCCATGACGTTGGAATACCTGCAAACCTCAAGGATATCGTAAAGCCAGAGGATATTCCGTTCCTCGCACAGTCCGCTTACGACGACGCTTGCAGACCCGGCAACCCGCGCGATACCTCCGTTGAGGAGATCACAGAGCTTTATAAGAGCCTGCTGTAATTGATTAGTACATAGTTTACTCCCCCGGTTTGCGCCGGGGGAGTTTTTATTTAATTCGATAACTTATATTAATTACTATTTGCACAAGGAGAAGCCCGGTTGTAATAATCAATGTCGGAGACGGCACTGCATTTGAAATAATTACATACTGCGCCAGTTCATTAGTGGAAAATATAAATACAAACCAGGAGAACACCACAAAAATTAACAACGGAAATATTGAATATTCGTAATAGAATTCATCAATGTTAACATACATATGCTCTATTACAAATTTGTTATTGCTTGTAACTTTGTGCACAAAGGTGTAATTTGATAGGTGATGAGCAAAGTATATCAATGATGAAATTATCATCAAAGCAAATATACAACTGATTCCATAGAAATTTCCCCAGAACTTCTCATCAACAACGTCTGGCGAATTCTGAATTAGTGAAACCAGATTGCCACCCGTTAAATTAAACATTCCAAACCATATATTCTCATTGTATACTACTGTCTCAACAGAATAACGATACTGAAATGTAAACATCATTGCTATAGCAATAATATTAATCGTTATTGAAATCACATTTAACTTGAACTGAAGGCTCTTGTTATGCATATTTTACTCCTCCTTTTTCTTTTATATTATTATAGTCCAAAATGCTCTATTTGTCAATAGAACAAAACGTTCTAAGCCTATAATATTTTTATAAATATTATAGGAGAGTTTATATGTATAGATTAAAATATCTCAGAGAAAGCGAATTATTAACTCAAACCCAGGTAGCAAATGCGATATTTTGCAGTCAGCGCGCCTATAGCCACTACGAAACAGGTCAGCGTGATATCCCCACCCAGACATTGATACGCCTTGCAGACTTCTACAAGGTCTCAGTTGACTATATTCTAGGCAGAACAGAAAATCCGAAGATGAACAAATAACCGCATACCGCAAAAACCGCTCCCCTTACGGGAAGCGGTCTTATTATTGAAGTGGAGTGTTTCCAGTTCAGCGGGAATTAGCCGTTGATCTTGGTAACAACGCCGGAACCTACGGTTCTGCCACCCTCACGGATAGCGAAACGCAGACCCTCTTCGATTGCGATAGGAGTGATGAGCTCAACGTCCATAACTACGTTATCGCCAGGCATGCACATTTCCTTGTCAGCAGGCAGGGTGATTACGCCGGTAACATCGGTAGTTCTGAAGAAGAACTGCGGACGGTAGTTGGAAACGAACGGAGTGTGACGGCCGCCCTCTTCCTTCTTAAGAACGTAAACCTGACCAGTGAACTTGGTGTGCGGGTGGATGGAACCGGGCTTGCAGAGAACCTGACCACGCTCGATATCGGTACGGTTGATACCACGGAGCAGAGCGCCGATGTTATAACCAGCAACTGCCTCGTCCAGGGTCTTTCTGAACATCTCAAGACCAGTAACAACAGTGGACTTGGGCTCCTCAGTCAGACCGGTGATCTCAACGGTATCGTTAACCTTAACAACGCCACGCTCAACTCTACCAGTTGCAACGGTACCACGGCCAGTGATGGTCATAGTATCCTCAACAGGCATCAGGAACGGCTTGTTCTCATCACGCTCAGGAGCAGGAATGTACTCGTCAACAGCGTCCATGAGCTCCTTGATGCAAGCATACTCGGGAGCGTTCGGATCAGTAGAAGTGCAATCCAGAGCAACCTTAGCGGAACCACGGATAACGGGAACCTCATCGCCGGGGAAGTCGTTCTGAGTCAGAACGTCACGGATATCCATCTCTACGAGGTCGAGCAGCTCAGGATCATCAACGTCGTCGCACTTGTTGATGAATACAACGATTGCAGGAACGCCTACCTGACGAGCCAGAAGGATGTGCTCCTTGGTCTGAGCCATAGGACCATCAGTACCAGCAACAACGAGGATAGCGCCGTCCATCTG
>DQFX01000056.1:44675-58024 GCA_003531585.1 Oscillospiraceae bacterium
GCAGCACCGGTGATCATGTTCTTGATATAGTCAGCATGGCCGGGGCAGTCAACGTGAGCGTAGTGACGCTTCTCAGTCTCATACTCAACGTGAGCGGTATTGATTGTGATACCACGCTCTCTCTCCTCCGGAGCCTTATCGATCTGATCGTAAGCTTCGAACTTAGCCTTGCCCTGAAGGGACAGCCACTTTGTGATAGCTGCAGTAGTAGTGGTCTTGCCGTGGTCTACGTGACCGATGGTGCCGATGTTTACGTGGGGCTTAGTGGAATTATAATGTTCCTTTGCCATTGGTATTTCCTCCTTAATAGGTGATATCTGGTGTCCCCCATTGGGCGGGGGACGCCGTAATTTCAGTAATAATATTGTAACATCTTTCCGCGAAAAAATCAAGTAGTTTCACAGAAAAAATGCGCTGAGAGTGCAATTTGCAGTCGGAATTAGCCGTTCTGCTTGCGCTTGCTCATGATAGCCTCGGAAATGGACTTCGGAACCTCGATGTAGTGGCTCGGCTGCATTACATACTGGCCGCGGCCCTGGGTCTTGGAACGAAGGTCATTGGAGTAACCGAACATCTCAGAAAGCGGAACAAAAGCAGTAACCTGAACGGAACCATTTCTGGTCTCCTGGTTCTGGATCTGTCCACGTCTGGAGTTGAGGTCGCCGATTACGTTACCGATGTAATCATCAGGAACGACAACGTCAACACGCATGATCGGCTCGAGGATTACGGAGTGAGCCTGTCTGAGGGCTTCCTTGATAGCCATAGAACCAGCGATCTTGAACGCCATTTCAGAAGAGTCGACTTCATGATAAGAACCGTCGTACAGGGAAACCTTGATGTCTACTACAGGATAGCCTGCGAGGACACCGGCGTTAAGAGCGCCCTGGATACCTGCGTCAACGGCGGGAATGAACTCCTTCGGAATAGAGCCGCCGACAACGTCGTTGCTGAACTCATAACCCTTACCGGACTCGTTCGGCTCAACTCTGATCTTAACGTGACCGTACTGACCAGAACCACCGGACTGACGCTTATACTTCATATCAACATCGGCATTGCCGGTGATGGTCTCCTTATAAGCAACCTGCGGAGCGCCTACGTTAGCCTCAACCTTGAACTCACGGAGCAGTCTGTCAACGATGATATCGAGGTGAAGCTCACCCATACCAGCGATGATCGTCTGACCGGTCTCCTGGTTTGTCCAGGTCTTGAAGGTCGGGTCTTCTTCAGCAAGCTTTGCGAGTGCGATAGCCATCTTTTCCTGACCAGCCTTGGTCTTGGGCTCGATAGCCAGGTCGATAACCGGCTCCGGGAACTCCATGGACTCGAGGATTACAGGGTGGTTCTCATCGCAGAGAGTATCACCAGTGGTGGTGTACTTTGTACCAACTACGGCTGCGATATCACCGCACGGGCATGCGTCGATATCCTGTCTGTGGTTGGAGTGCATCTGAAGGATACGACCCATACGCTCGTTCTTGTCCTTTGTTGCGTTAAGAACTGTTGTACCAGCCTCAACGTAGCCGGAGTAAACTCTGAAGAAGCAGAGCTTACCAACGAACGGGTCGGTAGCGATCTTGAATGCGAGAGCGGAGAACGGCTGATCGTCGCCAGCGTGTCTCTCAACTTCCTCGCCGGTCTCGGGGTCGATACCCTTGATAGAGGGGATATCGAGAGGAGACGGCATGTAGTCAACTACAGCGTCGAGGAGCTTCTGTACGCCCTTGTTTCTGTAAGAAGTACCGCAGGTAACGGGAACGAACTTGTTCTCGATGGTGCCCTTTCTGATGGCAGCCTTGATCTCCTCGGTGGTGAAGTCCTCACCCTCGGTCTCGAAGTATCTCTCCATCAGCTCGTCGTCGAGCTCTGCAACCTTCTCGAGAAGGTTCTTTCTGTACTCCTTAGCCTTATCCAGCATATCGGCAGGGATCTCTTCTACACGCATATCCTTGCCCATATCATCGTAATAAACGTCTGCATTCATCTCAATGAGGTCGATGATTCCCTTGAAATCAGCCTCAGCGCCGATAGGGAGCTGAATCGGAACAGCGTTGCACTTGAGTCTGTCGTGCATCATCTGAACAACATTGTAGAAGTCTGCGCCCATGATATCCATCTTGTTGACATAAGCCATTCTGGGTACATGGTATTCATCTGCCTGACGCCATACTGTTTCTGACTGAGGCTCTACGCCGCCCTTTGCACAGAAAACAGTTACGGAACCGTCAAGCACTCTCAGGGAACGCTGAACTTCAACGGTGAAGTCAACGTGACCAGGGGTGTCGATAATATTGATTCTGTGACCCTTCCAGAAGGCTGTGGTCGCAGCGGAGGTGATTGTGATACCTCTCTCCTGCTCCTGAGCCATCCAGTCCATCGTAGCAGTACCATCGTGAGTTTCACCGATCTTGTGGTTTACACCAGTATAGAACAGGATACGCTCGGTGGTGGTTGTCTTACCTGCGTCGATGTGCGCCATGATACCAATATTACGGGTCATTTCGAGAGATACGTCTCTTTTCATAAATTCCTCCGTAATTCTGGAATTACCCGGGGTTTTGCCCCCGGATAACTCATCTGTTTCTGATTACCACTTATAATGTGCGAAAGCCTTGTTAGCTTCAGCCATCTTATGAGTATCGTCACGCTTCTTGCAAGCGCCGCCCTGATTATTGAGTGCGTCAAGGATCTCGTTTGCAAGTCTTTCCTTCATTGTCTTTTCGTTACGCGCACGGCTGTAGGTGGTGATCCATCTCAGACCGAGTGTGCGTCTTCTCTCGGGGCGAACCTCCATAGGAACCTGGTAGGTTGCACCGCCGACACGGCGAGCCTTAACCTCGAGCTGCGGCATGATGTTCTCCATTGCCTCCTCGAAAGCTTCCAGAGCGTCCTTGCCGGTCTTCTCAGCAACGATCTCAAATGCGCCGTAAACGATCTTCTGGGCTACGCCCTTCTTTCCGTCGAGCATGATATTGTTTACCAGTCTTGTTACGAGCTCAGAGCCGTACACAGGATCCGGAAGAACTTCACGCTTCGGAACATTACCTCTTCTTGGCACTTTACTTCCCTCCTTCATACGAAATGAAAATCATAGGTACTCGAAAGCATAAGAGCCATACTTTACATAGTGTGGCTTGACCTTCCGCCGTCCAAACAGAGGCTCTATCAAAAATAATGCCTTGTCTGACAGCAATAAGTCAGAAATTACGCTTTCTTTCCAGCCTTCGGACGCTTAGCACCGTACTTGGAGCGTCCCTGCATTCTCTTGTCTACACCCTGAGCGTCGAGTGTACCTCTGATGATGTGGTAACGCACACCAGGAAGGTCCTTAACACGGCCGCCACGGATCAGAACAACGGAGTGTTCCTGCAGTTTGTGTCCGATACCGGGAATATAAGCTGTAACTTCATAACCGTTAGAAAGCTTAACTCTGGCAACCTTTCTCATCGCGGAGTTCGGCTTCTTAGGGGTCTGAGTACGAACGGCTGTGCACACGCCTCTCTTCTGGGGAGAAGACTGGTCTACCTGCTGCTTGCGCAGTGTGTTCATAGACTTCTGGAGTGCAGGAGCCTTGGATTTCTTTTCAGAAACCTCGCGTCCCTTGCGGACAAGCTGATTAAACGTTGGCATTATTTCACCTCCAATAAATTATCGCACGATCATATTTTTCCGGAGCTGTCCGAAAATATACTCACACGCAATTATAAATTATAAAGCAAAGAACGGTGTTTGTCAAGAGTTTCGCAGAATTTCGCCGAAACTTTGTAGCAAACACCGTTACTTATCAATTATACGCTTTTATTTTTGTGCATTTTAACCAGCGTTATCCTCGGGAGCTGATTCAGCCTCTGCTGCTGCGGCAGCGGCGGCAGCCTTCTCAGCCTCGCGCTCCTCAGCGTAGAGACCTGTACCAGCGGGAATGAGCTTACCGATGATAACGTTCTCCTTCAGACCGAGCAGCGGGTCGATCTTGCCGCGGATAGCCGCGTCTGTAAGCACTCTGGTGGTCTCCTGGAAGGAAGCCGCGGACAGGAAGCTGTCTGTTGCCAGAGAAGCCTTAGTGATACCAAGCAGAACCGCTTCGCTCTCAGGCATTCTGAGTCCGACCTCGCCTGCGTCGATCCTTGCCTGGATCTCCTCGCAAACGGTGGTGAGCTCGTTCTTGCCGATGATGGAGCCGGGAAGCAGGAAGCTGTCGCCCGGGTCAGTGATGCGGATCTTACGCATCATCTGGCGCACGATGACTTCGATATGCTTATCGTTGATATCAACACCCTGTAAACGGTAAACCTTCTGTACCTCGGCGATGATGTAGTTCTGAACTGCTTCCTCGCCCTTTACCTCGAGCACGTCGTGCGGGTTGATGGAGCCCTCGGTCAGTGCGTCGCCGGCAATAACGGTATCACCGTCATATACCTTAGGTCTGTAACCGAACGGAACTGCATATGCTTCCTCGGTGCCGTCATCCTGTGTGATTATAGCGTGTCTTGTCTTTTTGATCTCTTCGTAGCGTACCTTACCGGAAACCTTGGTGATGATCGCAGCGTTCTTCGGGCGGCGGGACTCGAAAAGCTCCTCAACTCGCGGAAGACCCTGTGTGATATCCTCGGCGGACGCGATACCACCGGTATGGAACGTTCTCATTGTAAGCTGTGTACCCGGCTCACCGATGGACTGCGCCGCGATGATACCAACAGCCTCGCCGATATTGATGAGCTGACCGTTAGCCAGCGAAGCGCCGTAGCAGTGAGCGCAAACGCCGTTCTTCAGTCCGCAGGTGAGAACAGAGCGTACCTTTACCTTCTCGGCGCCGGTAGCCACGATCTTTGCAGCGTCCTGATCGTTCATCAGCTTTTCTCTGGAAACGAGTACGTTGCCGTCAGCGTCCTTGAAGTCCTCGGAGAGGTATCTGCCCACGAGACGCTCTGCAAGCGGCTCAACGAGCTGATTGCCCTCGCGGATCTCGTAAACGTCGATGCCGTCTGTAGTTCCGCAGTCGTCCTCGCGAATGATGACCTCCTGAGATACGTCTACCAGACGTCTGGTCAGATAACCAGAGTCGGCGGTTCTCAGCGCGGTATCGGCAAGTCCCTTACGGGCGCCTCGGGAAGAAATGAAGTATTCCAGAATGTTAAGGCCTTCACGGTAGTTAGCCCTGATTGGCATTTCGATGGTCGCACCGGACGTGTTGGCGATAAGTCCACGCATTCCGGCGAGCTGACGGATCTGGTTCTTAGAACCACGCGCTCCGGAGTCCGCCATCATGTAGATGTTGTTGTACTTATCGAGGTTGTCGTTCAGCGCGGTACCAACATCTTCGGTAGCCTGGTTCCAGATGCTGATGAACTCTGCCTTTCTCTCGGTATCGGAAATAAAGCCGCGGTTGAACTGCTTGTTCAGCTTTGCAATCTTAGCGTCAGCGTCTGCGAGGATCTGAGCCTTCTGCGGAGGAATATCCGCGTCGCAGACAGCAACGGTGATACCGGATCTGGTGGAGTACTTATAGCCCATTGCCTTGATCTTATCGAGTACCTGAGCGGTAGTAGCGGTTCCGTGATTCTTCAGGCAGCGGTCGATGATCTTACCGAGCTGGCTCTTGCCGACCTTGAAGGATATCTCATAGTCGAGCTGATGCTCCGGATCGGTTCTGTCAACGTAGCCGAGATCCTGAGGAATATGTTCGTTGAATATGATACGTCCAACGGTAGCGGGAACGAGCTTTGTGATCTTGGTGTCGCCGAGATCCTTTGTAACTCTTACCTTGATCGCAGCGTGAATGGAGATAACGCCGTCCTGGTAAGCCATGAGAGCCTCGTTAGCGTCGCGGAATACCTTGCCCTCGCCCTTTTCGCCGGGCTTATCAAGGGTCAGATAGTAGGAACCAAGTACCATATCCTGGGTAGGAACGGTAACAGGACGTCCGTCTGACGGCTTTAACAGGTTCTTTGCAGCGAGCATGAGTGTGCGCGCCTCTTCCTGAGCCTCAGCGGACAGGGGAAGATGAACCGCCATCTGGTCGCCGTCGAAGTCCGCATTGAACGCGGTACAGCACAGCGGATGGAGCTTGATCGCACGACCCTCAACGAGTACCGGCGAGAACGCCTGGATACCAAGTCTGTGCAGCGTAGGCGCACGGTTGAGCAGTACGGGGTGATCCTTGATAACGCACTCGAGGGAGTCCCAGACCTTATCCTCTGCGCGCTCTACCATCTTCTTAGCCTGCTTGATGTTCTGCGCGGAGCCCTTCTCAACGAGGTCGTTGAGCACGAACGGCTTGAACAGCTCGAGAGCCATCTCCTTCGGGAGACCGCACTGATCCATCTTCAGCTCAGGGCCAACGACGATAACGGAACGTCCGGAGTAGTCGACGCGCTTACCGAGCAGGTTCTGACGGAAACGTCCCTGCTTACCCTTTAACAGGTCGGAAAGGGACTTGAGCGGGCGGTTGTTGGAACCGGTGTACGCTCTGCCGTGTCTGCCGTTGTCTATAAGTGCGTCTACAGCTTCCTGGAGCATGCGCTTCTCGTTTCTGACGATGATCTCCGGAGAGTGCATCTCGATGAGCTTTCTCAGACGGTTGTTTCTGTTGATCACGCGGCGGTACAGATCGTTAAGGTCGGATACGCCGTATCTTCCGCCGTCGAGCTGTACCATCGGGCGGATATCCGGAGGAATAACCGGAACAGCGTCCATGATCATCCACTCGGGACGGTTGTGGGACTGAAGAAATGCCTCGACTACGTCAAGGCGCTTGAGCAGCTTGACGCGCTTCTGACCCTGCTGTGTTGCGGAGAGTTCCTCCTTCAGCTCTGCGGAGAGCTTATCGAGGTCGATCTCCTGGAGCAGCTCCTTTATAGCCTCCGCGCCCATGCCGGCCTTGAAGTCGCTGCCGTATTTGGTGCGGAAATTCGCGTATTCCTTCTCCTCCAGGAGCTGATTCTTGCTCAGTTCCTTAGCCTCGCCCGGGTCGATAACGATGTACTTTGTGAAGTACAGAACTTCCTCAAGGCGCTTGGGGGAGATATCCAGCATCTGACCGATGCGGGAAGGGGTACCCTTGAAGTACCAGATATGGGAAACCGGAGCCGCAAGCTCGATGTGACCCATACGCTCGCGTCTTACCTTAGCGCGTGTTACCTCAACGCCGCACTTCTCGCAGACCTTTCCTCTGAAACGAATGCGCTTGTACTTGCCGCAGTTACACTCCCAGTCCTTCTGCGGACCAAAGATACGCTCGCAGAACAGACCTTCCTTTTCCGGCTTCTGGGTACGGTAATTTATGGTTTCAGGACGCAGCACTTCGCCGTAGGACCATTCTCTGATCTGGTCGGGAGAGGCAAGTCCGATCTTCATTGACTCAAATGTCGTATTCAATATATTTACCTCATTTCTCTATCAAAGCCTGCGAAGCCCCCCTGCACATGAGCAGGGGCGCGCCGCCGGCAGGCTGTATACTCTTTACGGGAAAGCCCGGCAGGATCACTCGTCCTCGCCGAAGTCAATAGGCTCTCCGTCCGAGAAACCATCATCTGAGAAATCGTCGTCGTCAGAGCCGTTCTCCTTCAGGTCTTCCTCGTCGATGATGCCGTAGCCGCTCTTTTCAAGCTCTGCGTCATCGTTGGAGTAGTTCATCTCGAAGGTCTCTGCGGGATAACGGTTGTCGTCCTCGTCCTCGTCGCCGTCGTTTCTGAGGTCTACAACTTCGCCGTTCTCGTCAAGCACTCTTACGTCCAGACCGAGACCCTGAAGCTCTCTGATCATTACCTTAAAGGACTCGGGTACGCCGGGCTTCGGAACCGGCTCACCCTTAACGATAGCCTCGTAGGTCTTCTGACGGCCGATAAGGTCATCTGACTTAACGGTCAGGATCTCCTGAAGCGTGTATGCAGCGCCGTAAGCCTCCAGAGCCCAAACCTCCATCTCACCGAAACGCTGACCGCCGAACTGAGCCTTACCGCCCAGAGGCTGCTGTGTAACGAGGGAGTAAGGACCGGTGGAACGAGCGTGGATCTTATCGTCAACCAGGTGGTGCAGCTTGAGGTAGTACATGTAACCAACGGTTACAGGGCCGTCGAACTTCTCGCCGGTGCGGCCGTCGGTAAGCTGCGTCTTGCAGTCGGAGGTGAGGGGCAGCTTTGTGAAGTCAAGGCCTGCGGAGTTGAGACCCAGCAGCTCAGGCTCCTTGCGGTCGCCGTCAGCCTTGCCCATGTTGAATATGCGGTCAGCTTCCTCTGTTACCTTGCCGTTGTTGATGGATCTTGCAGCGTCGTACAGCTCGCGGATATCCTGCTCGTGCGCGCCGTCGAATACCGGTGTTGCGATCTTCCAGCCGAGCGCCTTGGCTACGTAGCCGAGGTGTACCTCGAGCACCTGTCCGATGTTCATTCGGGAAGGTACGCCCAGAGGGTTCAGCACGATGTCAAGCGGAGTACCGTCCGGCAGGAACGGCATATCCTCCTGACGGAGAATTCTGGAAACGACACCCTTGTTACCGTGACGACCCGCCATCTTATCGCCGACGGAGATCTTTCTCTTCTGTGCGATATAAACGCGGACCTTCTCGTTAACTCCGGGGGACAGCTCGTCGCAGTTGGTGCGGTCGAATACCTTTACGTCAACTACGATACCGCTTACGCCGTGCGCAACTCTCAGGGAGTTGTCACGTACCTCGCGCGCCTTCTCGCCGAAGATAGCGCGGAGCAGTCTCTCCTCTGCGTTCAGCTCGGTCTCTCCCTTCGGGGAAACCTTGCCGACGAGGATATCGCCGGAGTGTACCTCTGCGCCGATGCGTACGATACCGCGCTCGTCCAGATCCTTCAGAGCGTCGTCTGAGAGGTTCGGGATATCGCGGGTGATCTCTTCCGCACCGAGCTTGGTGTCGCGGCATTCGAGCTCGTATTCTTCTATATGAATAGAGGTATAAACATCATTGTAAACCAGCTTCTCGTTGATGAGTACGGCGTCCTCGTAGTTGTAGCCTTCCCATGTCATGAAGCCGATGAGGGCGTTCTTGCCGAGTGCGATCTCGCCCATCTTTGTTGCGGGGCCGTCAGCGATAACGTCGCCGGCCTTTACACGCTCGCCCTTGCTTACGATCGGGCGCTGATTTACGCAGTTGCCCTGGTTGGAGCGCTTGAACTTGATAAGTCTGTAGATACGCTCCTGACCGAGGTCGTTTGTAACAACGATCTTGTCTGCGTCAACCTCTGTAACTACGCCGTCCTCCTTGGTGCATACAACTATGCCGGAGTCTACCGCAGCCTTGTACTCCATACCGGTGCCGACGATAGGATTGTCGGTAACCATAAGCGGAACCGCCTGACGCTGCATGTTCGCGCCCATCAGAGCACGGTTCGCGTCGTCGTTCTCGAGGAACGGGATCATAGCCGTAGCGACGGAAACGACCATCTTAGGCGATACGTCCATGAAGTCGACCTTCTCGCGCTCGATTTCAAGAATGGAGTCGCGGCAGCGTGCGTTTACGCGGGGTCTGGCGAATCTGCCTTCCTCGTCGAGGGGCTCGTTCGCCTGAGCTACAACGTAGTTATCCTCAACGTCGGCGGTCATATAAACGACCTCGTCGAGGACCTTGCCGGTAGCCTTGTCAACGCGTCTGTAGGGAGCCTCGATGAAGCCGTAAACGTTGATCCTTGCGAAAGTAGCAAGGTAGGAGATCAGACCGATGTTAGGACCTTCAGGGGTCTCGATCGGGCACATTCTTCCGTAGTGGGAGTAGTGTACGTCACGGACCTCGAATCCGGCTCTGTCTCGGGACAGACCGCCCGGACCAAGGGAGGACAGACGGCGCTTGTGGGTAAGCTCAGCCAGCGGGTTGTTCTGATCCATGAACTGCGACAGCGGAGAGGATCCGAAGAACTCTCTCATCGCGGAAATAACCTGACGGCAGTTAACGAAGGAGTCGGGGGTTACCTTCTCCTGATCCTGACCGGAAAGCGCCATCTTCTCGCGAATGGTTCTCTCCATACGTGTGAAGCCTATGCGGAACTGGTTCTGGAGCAGCTCGCCTACGCAGCGGATACGTCTGTTTCCGAGGTGGTCGATATCGTCCACGTTTCCGACGTCCTCGCAGAGGTCGATGAAGTAGCTTACGGTCGCGAATATATCTTCAATTGTGATGTGCTTTGGGATAAGCTCCTCTGCGCGCGCCTTGATGAGGATACGCAGGGTGTCCTGGTCGCCTGCCGCTTCCTCGAGGATATCGCGGAGGACAGCGAAGCGCACGTGCTCGTTGATGCCGAGGGACTCAACATCCATATCGCCGGTGTAGGTCTTGATGTCGACCATGCCGTTGCCGCATACCTTTACGGTAGCGCCCTCGCGTGTGGGGTGAACGACGGTGACGTCGATAACGCCGGCATTCTCGATCTCGAGAGCCTTCTCCTTTGTGATTACCTCGCCCTCGTCGACAAGGATCTCACCGGTCAGCGGCGCGATGACTGCCTCGGCAGCCTTCTTGCCGTAGATACGCTCAGAAATAGCGAGCTTCTTATTATACTTATAGCGTCCGAATCTGGAGAGGTCGTATCTCTTGGCGTCGAAGAACAGCATGTTGAGCTGATTCTGCGCGGACTCCACGGAAGCCATGTCGCCGGGGTGGAGCTTCTTGTAGACCTCGAGAAGAGCCTCTTCCTTGTTCTGGGTGCTGTCCTTCTCGATGGTGCAGGTGATTCTGGGGTCGTCGCCGAACTTTCCGGTCAGCTCTGCATTGGTGGAAAGACCGATGGAGCGGAGGAAGGTGGTAACTGGGATCTTTCTGTTCTTATCAATGCGTACATAGAACACGTCGTTGGCGTCCATCTCGTACTCGAGCCATGCGCCGCGGTTCGGGATAACAGTCGCCTTAAACAGCTTCTTACCGGTCTTGTCGTGCTCAAAACCGTAGTAAACGCCCGGTGAACGAACGAGCTGAGATACTACAACACGCTCAGAGCCGTTGATAACGAATGTACCGCTGTCAGTCATGAGCGGCAGATCACCCATATAGATCTCGTTATCGATCACGGAGCCGGTCTCCTTGTTCAGAAGTCTGGCAGTAACGCGGATCGGGACTGCATATGTCGCGTCGCGCTCCTTGCACTCCTCAATGGTATACTTGATCTTGTCGTCGAAACGGTGGCTTATGAACGAGAGTTCATATTTGCCGTTTGCGTCAGTGATCGGGGAAACGTCCCTGAACACTTCCTTGATACCGTCCTGCAGGAACCACTCGTAGGAATCCTTCTGAATACCTATGAGGTTCGGCATGTCGATTACCTCATTGATTTTAGAAAAACTCATTCGGGTGGTTTTTCCGAGCTGTATGGGCTTTACATTCACCATCGGCTTTATCACTCCTTAACAAAATTCCGGTCTCAGACTTGCTGGAAAAAACCGGTGTTTGGCGCATTTTAAACGTCAAAAACAGGCTTTTTCGCGCACAAATCCATTATGATACATTATGAAATTATAACATAATTATAGGCAAAAGTCAAGCATTTTACAGTAAAAAAACCGCGCGATATTCCGCGCATTTTTGTCACAAGCGTGGATTTTTTTGCCCAAAGCAACAAACTTTGAACTTTTTCGCATTCAAATTATTGCAAATCATACAAAATTGAATTTTCATGCTCTAATCAAAGCGAAAACCCGCCCGAATATCGTTCCGGGCGGGTAAAATATACATTATCATCTGTCAGCGCGTATCACCGCGACCGAGATATCGTCCCGGCTGCCTTCGACAGAGCGCTCCCGCAGGTGCACCGACAGAGCCGGGATATCCTGCTGAGAAAGCCGTGCGGTACGTCCTGCGAAATTCAGCAGGTCAGCGCTGCTCAGGAACGAATTGATCAGCCCGTCGCTGGAAAGAGTCACGCTGACCATCTCCCCCTCCCGCCAGAAGCTGCGGAAGCTGTTTATCGCGTCGCAGTCGCACAGTGAGGTCGTGAGGTTTCCGACCAGCCTTTCGTCCTCCGGCATAGGGAACTCCGCTCCGGAATCCGTCTCCAAAGTGAACGTCCCGTCGCCTATCTGAAGCCCGAAAACGCCGTCCTTATCGGCTGCGGCAAGTATCAGGGTCGCTCCGTACATCACTTCCGGCTGAAGCCCGCCGTATTTTTCGAAAATTGCACGCTCGTTCGGGGTCAGCGGAGAAAACCGCATGTGCGCGGCAATTTCATCGTTCCAGCCACATATGATGTTCCCGGCGATACGCCGAGCCGCCTCCCTTGGGTCGTGGAGGAACACCGCGCCGAGGCTCCCGTTGCGTTCGCAGAAATCCGTGACCGAGCGCAGAGCCACACGCGCCGCCATCTCGCTGCCCGAGGCGCTGCGGAAGTGCTTCTCGCTCCCGTGCCCGTCGGACACCGCAGCGACCGCCAGTTTATCGGTGATGAGCACCCTTGCGCTGTCCTGGCAGGGCGTTCCCGAATCCTCGTGGGAAGCTCCCCTGACCGACACAGCAAAGCCGCTGAACTGCATTACCAGCCAGCCTCGATGTCAGCGCTTATCTCGTCGCTGTCGGCGAACTCGCGTATCTGCTCCGCCGCGGACTGCTGCTTTGTGCGCATATCCTCCTCGGACTCCGCAAGGCGAACGCTGCGGCTTCCGATCTGCGAGGAAGTCACCGCAACGAACTTTATCAGCTTCGCGAGGGCTTCGCCGTTGTGCGCCGTAACAACGCTGTCCGGGTCGCCGGTGAACCGCGCGAGTATATCGTGGTCTGCGTCCTCGCCGATGGCGACCGCGGCCTTTATGCCGTTGGAATACCAGCGGTTCTTCGACAGGATATCAAGCCCCTTTTCGTAGTTGTCGGTGGGATAGCCGTCCGACATGAGTATCATGACCGGAGCAAACGAAAGGCTCGGGGACTTCATGAACTCGTTTCTGGAGAGCTTCGCGGCAAGCTCGGTGAGGGCGCAGCCGAGGTCGGTGACGTTCTCGGCGTCGAGGGGCTTCCACTCGAACTCGTCGATGGATATAGGCTCGTCGTACATCCACTCACAGCCGCCGGAGAACTTCAGGACTGCCAGCTTGATATCCGCGTCCGCGCCGCCTATTCCCTTGATTTCGGGGATAAGCTCCTCCATAACGGAATTTACAGTGCCGATCTTACTGCCGCCCATGCTGCCGGAGCAGTCGATAAGGAAAAACAGCACCATCGACTTCTTGGCGATCTCTTCCGCGTCGTCAAAAGGATTAACAGGTGTATCTGACATATAACTTCCCTCCTGATGATTCAATATAATACTGTATCTATTATATCATCGCCGGTGGGAATTGTCAATCATCTTGACATAATCATTCTGCCGTGATATTATTATATTCACAGGGAACCTCTAAAAACCGGT
>DQFX01000048.1 GCA_003531585.1 Oscillospiraceae bacterium
AAGGTTTTTAGAGGTGACCATAACTAAGGTTCAGGAGCTTGTGTTGTCGTGCTCGTGTGATCTCGGCGCTTTTTTGAAAAGCTCCCGCAGACCGAATATCAGAAGAAACACCGCGTAGATTTTCCTTAACAGGTCGTTTCCGATGAAACTGGAAGCCACGGTTCCAAGAACGGCGCCTAGAATTCCTCCGGGGATCAGGCTGATCACCAGCTTTTTGTCGATAAATCCGGCGCGGATATGCATGATAACGGATATCAGCGCAATAGGCAGGAAAAACAGCAGGTTAACGCCCTGAGCCTCACGCTGCGGCATTCCGTCGTGGAGAGTGAGCCAGATCAGAAGCACGAATCCTCCGCCTAGTCCCATTGAAGCTATGACGCCCGAAAGCGCTCCGACTACAGCCTGAATCATGAGAAAAGCGACCTCAGCGCCGCCGCGCAGATGAGCGCTCCGAACAGCCGCTGGAGCCACGCTGCGCGTATTTTCCTCAGGAAGAACGCGCCTGCCAGCGCTCCTCCGGCACCCCAGGGAATGTAGCTCCATGCGGTGGAAAGGTCGATGCCGCCGCTGAACAGATAAGATACGGCGGCGGTAAGGCTCAGCACGAATATCAGTGCAACGGAATCAGCATGCGCGTGTTTCATGGAGTCGGCAGGGGAAAGTTCCGGCTGAATCAGACGCTGTTCGTGTTCAATTATGGGTACTGCGGCGACTCCGCCTCCGCTGCCAAAAAAGCCGTTCAGTAACCCGCAAATCATTCCCTCAAAAAAGTGTTTCATCATATATCACCCTCTTTATTTTGTGCATATATCTCCGCAATTTCCACGGAAATAAACGGAAAAGTGCAGCCTTGTAAGACTGCACTTTGATTTATGCGTTGACCTTTTGCCGGTTGTTCCATCGGTCGATGAATTCCACGAATTCCCGCTGCGGAATAGGCTTTGAAAAGAAGTAACCCTGTATGAAATCGCATTTCAGGTCCGAGAATTTCTTTACCATTTCCTCGGTCTCGATACCCTCTACTACGATCTCCATGTTCAGGTCTTTTATCATGCGGACTGTATTCTGAAGTATCGTCCACATTTTGCTGTTCTGATTATTTACGAAAGTCTTGTCAAGCTTGACGATTTTCAGCGGGAGCGCCGCAATGCGGTACATGTTTGAATATCCGGTGCCGTAGTCGTCGAGTGAGAACGTCAGCCCGGCGGCGCTGAGCTGTTCGAGGTTCTCGGACATAACGCTCTGATCGTAGCTTGCCGCTGACTCGGTTATCTCGAGGTTGACCTGATTCGATGAAACGCCGTACCTGCTCATGGATTCAAGTATTGAGTCGGCAAGACCGTGGTGCATGCACTGTGAAACGGACAGGTTGATTTCGATGTATTCCAGACCCAGCTTCTTGTATTCCGAGCTTGCTATGAACTGGAAAACCTCGGTCAGCACGTAATCTCCGATCTTATGTATCGCGCCGCTTTTTTCCGCGGCGGGAATAAATATCTCGGGGGAAATGAAGCCCTCTTTTTCGTCGATTAGCCTCAGCAGAGCTTCCGCAGATACAAAGCGTTTCTTTTCGATTGAGTATATCGGCTGGTAATAAACATGGAACCCGTGATTTGCAAGGGCGCGTTCGATAATGCTGTCCATTCCGGTGAGGAGTGATACCATGCGCTTGACGGTGCTTCCGTCTGCATGGATAACCTCTCCGTTGTAGGGGAGCTTCTCGTGGAAATCCGTGCCGAATGATATCAGCGACTGGAAGTTGTCGATGTCCTCGGGACATTTGGCAAGGCAGACGTACGGGATAAGGTTCAGGTCGAACTTGTCGATTTTCACCGTCTGGTGGAGCGCGTCGTTGATAAGGCTGGCGGCGTATTCCGAATTGATACGGTTATAGGTGTTGATAACCAGCCGGAAACGTCCGCGGTCGAGGTAATATGCAACGCCGTGGGTCTTTGCAGTGCGGTTCTGCTCAAGTATCTTCTTTCCGGTCATCATGAGGAGCTTCTGGGTTTTGTCGTAGCCGAGTATTTTTTGGAGTGAATCGTAGTTCGCAATGTTCACCATGATGATGGAAACATGATTGCGTATCGCGAAGTTTTTCTTCATGTCGTCGGCGTAAGCACTGTGCTTGCATAGCCCGGTGAATGAGTCGATGAGGTTTTCCGGACGCTGTATCATTACAGCTATTATTACTACGCCGACGGTGTTTCCGAATACCATCACCATGGTGTCAGTGAAAATTATCTTTGAAATGAGAATACAGACCGTCACGGGAAGCAGCATTATCAGAGCAATTAATTTTCTGGTAGTAAAGAGCCTACGGTAAATTATAATATACGCTATGCTTATCAGAATATTGATACGCGCCATTGTATATGGAAGAAAAGAAAGCGGCATCGTTGTGTACACGCCGTCAACAAATGTAAAGATGGAGTGCGTGAACAGATTTGACACAAGCAGTCCGATAAAACCCAGGTATGGAAGTGTAAGCGCACACGCGGCGGCCTTGTTTGACGTGATCTTTTCCCATGTGCTTGTAAGGCTGATAACATACATGAGAAACAGCGGGGAAATGGTGTTGTATGCCAGTAAATAGAGCGTATGAGCCGAAGTGCGAAGCCCCAGGTTCAGCGACCCGGCGTTGTCCAGCACGACCGCCCATATATCGGCTGCACCGCTGAGGATCGTCATAATGACGAGTGCAATAAAGAAATGATTAGTTGTGCCTTTGGACATGCGCCGTGTAAACTGCGAGATCAGAATTATCACAAGGATAAGCAGCGCGGCTATATCTAAATGTATAAGTTTAGTCGTATCTGGAATTCCTCTTATTTTTATCTGTACTAACTATATACATTATAACACGACACGAGTTTTTTGCAACAGTTTAACTATGCGTAGGAAGACGATTTGTTAATGTTGCATAAAAAACGACTGATTTTGCAGGTTTTGACCTTAATTGACCTTACATAAAGCAATAAATTATCAATTAATGATTATTATTAAAATAATAATCAAATAATAGTCAAATATAAAGGAAATGTTCAGGCTTTGTAAACATTTCGGTGGATAGAGGCGGCGGTGCTGGCAAATTCCGATGCGCTAAGCGGCCGTGTGGACATCAGCATTAGCGGAAGGGGCTTGGGATTACCGTAAAATGGCGGCTGAAAATAAGAACCATCGTTCAGTGTGAAGCCAAGTCGGCGGTAAAGCTGAACGCGGCGGCGGGACAGTTCGTCTTCCGGCGGCTCCACTTCAAGTACGACCAGCGAATCTCCGGATCGTTCCAGCAGAGAATTCATGACCGCGGAGCCGACGCCTTTCCCGCGGAGTTCCTCGGCGGAGGCAAAATGTTCAACGAACAGCGCGTTAATGTCGCGAAGATGATAGTAATTTATGAACGCGGCGGGGACGCCCTCGGGTTCATAGCACATGCAGCGGAATTCGTCACGGGTGAATTCCGAGCGGTGCAGGGCGTAACTACCCCGCTCACAGGGCGGGAACGAGTATTCAAGTATTTCAAATAAACGGTCGAATTTTTCATCGGAAATTGGAGACGTTTTGCTGTAGGTGATCAGATTTTCCATGCTGGCTCCTTTCTTCTATGGTAATATGATACCATAAAATTAACAGGATTTCAAGTGTCGGAATAAAATACAAGCAGGGTGAAATAGAATTTACGAGAATAAAACGCGGAGGTAATCACCATGCTGACACTACTTGAATTTGCATTGCAGAATCTGTTGTTTATCGGACTTCATCTTGACTCCAGGAGTTCATTCCCGAAGCAGCTCTCACCAAAGGAAGAGGAGGAGTGCATAGCACTGATAGCTCAGGGAGATATGGACGCGCGCGGGAAACTCATCGAGCACAATCTGCGGCTTGTGGCATATATAGTCAACAAGAATTACCCGGAGGCAGTACGCGGCTGCCAGCAGGACGCGGATGACCTGATTTCTATAGGAACTATCGGTCTCATACGAGCGGCTGAAACCTTTGACTATACAAAGGGACGGCGGTTTTCGACATATGCTTCGAGGTGCATAGATAACCAAATAAAAATGCACTTTCGGAAGATAAAGCGCCAGCAAAGCGAGGTCTACATAAACGAGCCGCTTGAAACAGACAGCGAGGGAAACACTCTGACGATAGCGGATATACTGGCAAGCAATGTGAATATTGAGGA
>DQFX01000072.1:0-8514 GCA_003531585.1 Oscillospiraceae bacterium
GTACCGAAGCAGAAGAACTCAGCTTCCTTAGCGATGTCGTCAGCAGTCAGGGCAGCTCTCGGAATCTCGATCATGGTACCTACGGAGTACTTCAGATCAGAGCCGGAAGCAGCGATGATCTCGTCAGCAGTCTTAACAACGATGTCCTTAACGAACTTGAGCTCCTTAACCTCGCCAACCAGCGGGATCATGATCTCAGGAACGATAGTCCAGTCGGGGTGAGCCTTCTTGACGTTGATCGCAGCCTTGATAACGGCAGCAGTCTGCATCTTAGCGATCTCAGGGTAGGTAACAGCCAGACGGCAGCCACGGTGACCCATCATCGGGTTGAACTCGTGCAGGGAAGCAATGATGTTCTTGATGGTCTCAACGGACTTGCCCTGAGCCTTAGCAAGAGCCTCAATGTCAGCTTCCTCAGTAGGAACGAATTCGTGGAGAGGAGGATCAAGGAATCTGATGGTTACAGGATTGCCCTCGAGTGCTTCGTAAAGCTTCTCGAAATCGCCCTGCTGCATCGGCTCGATCTTAGCAAGTGCTGCTTCTCTCTCTTCAACAGTGTCGGAGCAGATCATCTCGCGGAATGCTGCGATTCTGTCTGCCTCGAAGAACATATGCTCGGTACGGCAGAGACCGATACCCTCAGCGCCCAGCTCTCTTGCCTTCTTAGCGTCAGCAGGAGTATCAGCGTTGGTTCTAACCTTGAGCTTTCTGTACTTGTCAGCCCAAGCCATTACACGGCCGAACTCGCCGGCGATGGAAGCGTCAACGGTCGGAATGATGCCATCATAGATGTTACCAGTTGTACCGTCGATGGAGATGAAGTCGCCCTCGTGGTAGGTCTTGCCTGCCAGCTCGAACTTCTTGTTCTCCTCGTCCATCTTGATGTCGCCGCAGCCGGATACGCAGCAGGTACCCATACCACGAGCAACAACGGCTGCGTGGGAGGTCATACCGCCACGAACGGTCAGGATACCCTGAGATACCTTCATACCTGTGATATCCTCAGGAGAAGTCTCCAGACGAACCAGAACTACCTTCTCGCCCTTAGCAGCCCACTTCTCAGCGTCGTCTGCTGTGAACACGATCTTACCGCAAGCAGCTCCAGGAGAAGCGCCCAGACCCTTGCCTACCGGTGTAGCAGCCTTCAGAGCCTTAGCGTCGAACTGCGGGTGGAGCAGTGTGTCGAGGTTTCTCGGATCGATCATCAGAACAGCTTCCTGCTCGGTCTTGTGGCCTTCGTCAACGAGGTCGCAAGCGATCTTCAGAGCAGCCTGAGCGGTTCTCTTACCGTTACGGCACTGGAGCATGTAGAGCTTCTTGTTCTCTACGGTGAACTCCATATCCTGCATGTCGTGATAGTGGTTCTCGAGGGTGTCGCAAACCTTGATGAACTCTGCGTAAGCCTCGGGGAACTCCTTCTCCATCTGAGCGATGGGCATAGGAGTACGAACACCAGCAACAACGTCCTCGCCCTGAGCGTTGATAAGGAACTCGCCCATGAGCTTCTTCTCGCCGGTAGCAGGATCACGTGTGAACGCAACGCCGGTACCGGACTCGTTGTTCAGGTTGCCGAATACCATCGGCATTACGTTTACTGCGGTACCCCAGCTGTACGGGATATCGTTGTCGCGGCGGTATACGTTTGCACGGGGGTTGTCCCAAGAACGGAATACAGCCTCGATAGCGAGCTTGAGCTGCTGAACAGGATCGGACGGGAAGTCCTCGCCGAGCTGCTTCTTGTACTCAGCCTTGAACTGCTCTGCAAGAGTCTTGAGGTCAGCAGCGGTCAGGTCGATATCGTACTGAACGCCCTTCTCAGACTTCATCTTGTCGATGAGCTGCTCGAAGTACTTCTTACCTACTTCCATAACTACATCAGAGAACATCTGAATGAAGCGTCTGTAGGAGTCGTAAACGAATCTCTCAAACTTAGGATCGGGGTTGCCTGCGATCATAGCGTTAACAACGTCGTCGTTAAGACCGAGGTTAAGAATGGTATCCATCATACCGGGCATGGATGCGCGTGCGCCGGAACGTACGGAAACGAGGAGCGGATTCTTGAGATCGCCGAACTTCTTGCCGTTGATCTCCTCCATCTTCTTAACGCCTTCCATAGCCTGAGCCATGATCTCGTCGTTGATCTTTCTGCCATCTTCGTAGTACTGAGTGCAAGCCTCGGTAGTGATGGTGAAGCCCTGGGGTACGGGCAGACCGATGCTGGTCATCTCGGCAAGGTTTGCGCCCTTACCGCCGAGGAGATTACGCATGGTCATGTCGCCTTCGCTGAACATGTAGACCCACTTGTTTGCCATTGGTATATACCTCCTGAATTTGTTTGATCGCTGAACCGCCCGTGCACGAGCAGGCACAGCGTTTTTGATTTTTTCTGACAGAGAATTCCAATTACAAGAACACACTCTATCACATCATTTATTATAACAGATATTCTGAAAAATTGCTAGATGTTTTTTAAAAAATTCTGAAAATTTTCGCATTTTAACGGGATTTTTTCAGACTAAATGCTCGGCAGCCCTGTCAAGAGCCTGTGCGAGGTGCTCCGGGCGGAGCATTCTGTGACCGGTCTCCTCGATACACAGCCGCTGAATATGCGGGTTGAGCCGCAGGAATTCCTCGGTATCCGCACGGGCGACCAGCTCGTCGCGCCCTGCGTAGACCGCCAGCACATCGGGGCTGTCCCAGATATCGGAGTGCCGCACTTCGTTCAGTTCCAGCAGCATGCTGTAGAATTCATACGGAATATTCAGCTCCCGGCTCATTTTAACGTGGAATCCGCTCTGCTTTGCAGCGTCAAGCGTGAATTCCGGCTGAAACAGCCGCATGCACCGTATCAGCGAATCCGCCATGTTGACCGCCGGGACCCTCAGCGCCACCTTCCGGAACGAATTTCCGTAAAGCTCCATTCGCTTTAAAAGCAGGCACCCTCCGAAGCTGGTGCCGAACGCCGAGACCTCCCCGCCAAGCCACCGCAGCCAGCACTCCACCGCAAGGATATCAGAAAGGCAGCGCTCCGGAGTCAGCTCGCGCTCTTTTTCGGTACGCTCCCCATGACAGGGAAGGTCGGGCGCGGCAACCCTGAACCCCTTATCGCAGAGCCGCTGAGCCAACCCCTCTATAGCCAGGCTGTCCTTGCTTCCGCCGAAACCGTGCACCGCGAGCACCGATTTTGCCGGATTTTCCCCGGTGAATAATTTAACCGGAACAGTTCCGATGTATTTTACTTCTGTTTTCATTTTTTCTCCTTTGAAAAAAGCGGAGGGCGCTGTGCCTCCGCTTATGCTTTATTCAGTGGTGACTGCGGGTTCCTCGGAGCCGTCGTTTTTTTCCGTCTCCTTCGCCTCAGCGGAGGTATCCTCGGATTCTGCCGGAGCATCCTGACCGCCCTGCTCCGTCTGTTCGGAGTCAGCCTTATCAGCCGCATTTCCGCTGTGCTCGGCGGAGTGAGCGTCAAGACGTGCCTGCTGCTGTGCCGCGGCGCGCTCCTTCTTGCGGCGGATATCCTCAAGGTCGGAGTACCACAGCTTCTCGAAATCGGCAATCGGCATAGGTTTCGCGAAATAGTAGCCCTGAACCATCGCGCAGTGTATCTCGGTCAGGAACTCCACCTGCTCGCGGGTCTCGACGCCTTCGGATATCACGTCCATATCAAGGTTGTTCGCGAGATCGACAACGGTGGAAATTACCGCCCTGCCCTTCTGGGTGTTCATCGTGTCGCTGAAGAACTCCTTGTCGATCTTTACAACGTCGACCGGCATATCCTTGAGCATGTTCAGCGAGGAATAACCGGAGCCGAAATCGTCCAGGGACAGCTTGAAGCCTATCTCATGTAGCTTGTGCATTATCTTGAGCAGCTTCTCGGCGTTTTCAGTGAATACGCTCTCGGTAAGCTCCAGCTCGATGTACTCATACGGAATATCGTATTTATCGACTATCTCGCGCAGGCGCCAGATATAATCGTCGTAATTTAGGTGGAGTCTCGACTGGTTAACGGAGATTACCACCGGCTTCTTTCCGTCGTCTATCCAGCGGCGCATGCAGCGGCAGACTTCTTCGAGAATGAAGAAATCCAGCTCGACTACGAAGCCGTTTTTCTCTGCTATCGGAATGAAATCTCCGGGGGAAATGAACCCGAAATCCGGGCTGTTCCAGCGTATAAGAGCTTCCGCGCCTTCGATGTTGCGCGAACGCAGCCCGTATTTCGGCTGGAGGTAGCACTGGAACTCGTGGCGCTGGAGCGCTCCCGGCATAATGCTCTCGTAATCCTTCTCGCGGAGCGCGCGGTCCCTGATGGAGCCGTCGTAGAACGCGATGGAAGAGAAATGCGTACCCTTGAGCGTGCTCTTTGCGATCTTGCAGCGGTCGATAGCGGCGTTGATGTCCACTTCGCCGTGCTTGCTCTCATGAACGCACTGGTTCAGCCGACAGATACCCGCGCTGAATACGACAGGGTACTTTACGAAAAGGCTGTTGCGGCGCATGAACTCGTTGAATATCTCGCTTATGCGCCCGTTAAGCTCGATATCTGTCGCATTGTGTATGGTCAGCACGAAGTTATCGTCCGCCATGCGCGCGAAAACCTCGTCGTGATCAAGATGATCGGAGATGGTCTTGTAGAGGCGTTCCAGCATGCGGTTGCCCTCCTCATAGCCGAGGCGGTCGTTGACATACTTGAACTTGTCGATATCGAACAGCGCGATAGCCCAGCCCTCCGGGTTGGAGCGCTTGAGCAGCTTCTTGGTATCCTCGAAATACTTCGCCCTGCTTCTGCCGCCGGTGAGCGGATCTACGTCAGCCACCCTGCGTGAGCGGAACGAGGACACGCATACGATAACGAACACCGCCGCAAGTATGGCAAGTATTCCGGCGATTATCCAAACGAGGTATTTCTCAACGAACTCGTTGGCAGCGGAATGGCTGCCGCCGCTTACGATATAGGCATAGGTGTATACTCCAGAGCTGTTGGAGTTCATACCGCTGATGATCTTGCCAAACATCTTCGACAGCTCCGGCATGTCAGAGCTGAACGCGAGGCACTCCGCATGTATCGCGGGGCTGACATCTATGATGTCCAGGCCGTCGTAGCCGCGGTCGAGATAGTACAGCATTTCGTATGCGCCGGCGAATGCAACGTCCGCTTCGCCGTTCTGAACCGCGTCAAGACACTTCTGCTCGGTGTCGAAATGAAGTATCTGCGCGCCGGGATATATCTCGGAAATGTACTTTGAAATATCATCGCCGATGGCAGGGATCGCTATCATAGAATGCGCGCCGACGGAAGAACCAGCCTTTCCGACAGCGGCTATAGGCACCTTAGTGTAGGGGCGTGATATTTTCAGTCCCTGATACTTCGACATGCTGTTGGAATTCACGCCGCCGCATATTATCTGCGCGGAGCCGTTATTCAGCGCTGTCACGCAGTCGCCGAGGGAGTCGCAGCCTATTACCTTTATCTCCAGACCGGTTGCTTTGGAGAACATTTTCAGGAATTTGTCCGTGGGGCCGCTCAGGGAGTCAGTGCCGCTTTCCAGTCGGTCTATAACAGCCGCCTGGCGGTTATAGGCAACAGTTATCACCGGGTTCTTTTCAATGAAGTGCTTTTCGGCTTCGGTGAAAGCATAGCGCTGTGCGCCGTACTTTGTGACATACTTCTCGTAAATGTCGAAAGTGAATTCCGGGTCGCTCATGATAACGCTTGCAACGGCTGTGTCCAGCGTGCTTATCAGCGTCTCGTTCGCGGAGGAGGTCATAAAGTAGCAGTCCTCGGTGGCTACCTGGCATGCTACCAGCTCATCTCCCCAGATACGGTAGCAGTCCTTAGCAACAGCGTCTATCTTGCCGGATTCGAAGTCGTTTTTCATCTGCGACTCGGAATCGTATCCGACGAACTCCGCCTTGCGGATGTCAGCGCCGATGAACGCTCCGTTTATGAAATACTTGCTGTAGTCTTCCTTTAAATAACCTATGCGGCTGCTTTTCAGCGCTTCGTAATCCTGGAACGATATGTCGCTGTCAGCCGGAATATATATCGCGGTGTACTTTGTCATGAGCGGAAGGTTCGTGAGGGATAGGCGGATGGGTTCGGCGGGGCCTGCCGCAGAGGTCATACCCTGCCATGCGTTTAGCTCCTGTGAGCTTACGCAGGGGATAACGTCGACCTCTCCCTTTGCTATCTTTGAAGCCAACTCGGGTGCGGTACCCTCCACGAAGGTGAAGGTCAGGTCGGAGCGCTTCTGTATTTCTCTCAGGAAATCGAAGGCGTAGCCCGTGTAGTTCCCTCCCACGGCGGAAATGCCGTAATCAGCGTTAACGCCGACAACTACCGTGTTTCCGGCGTCGGCAGCGTAAACGGCGTAAGCCCCGGCGGGAATGAACATCAGCGCCATCATCAGCGCTGCCGCCAACGCTGCGGCTTTCTTCAAACACTTCCTTATCATGAAGCACCTCCGATATATGATGCGGTGGATTTACTAACATTATTGTCAAAATATTACCGCGTAAACACCAAAAAAAGGCAATAAACAAATTGAATCAAAGATATTATACCAAATTGTTTCGTTAATTGCAAGGGCTTTGTAAAAGTTTTTCATAGAAAGGCAATAAAATATAAAATAAATTGTAGAATTTGCACAAGAAACTTGACATAGGGTTACAAATGTGATATACTGTATTTGCACACTTTTAGAGATTTTAGCTAATTTCTCAGTTGTTTACGACATGATTTATATGTAAAACATCTTGTGAATTGCACGCATCTCTTATTTAAAACCTAAGGAGAACTGCTTTATGAACTGGTTTGAAAACGCTGTATTCTATCACATCTACCCAATCGGATACTTCGGCTGCCCCAGGCAGAACGATTTCACGTCTGAACCGACCCACAAGATACTCCGGGTCATCGACGATATCCCGCATATAAAGGAGCTTGGCTGCAACGCCGTATACTTCGGGCCGGTATTTGAATCCTCCGCGCACGGCTACGACACCGCTGATTACACCAAGATAGACCGCCGCCTCGGCACAAACGAGGATTTCAAGAAGGTCTGCGACGCGCTTCACGAAAACGGTATCAGGGTCGTTCTGGACGGCGTGTTCAACCATGTCGGACGCGACTTCTGGGCTTTCAGGGACGTCCGCGAGAACAAGCTCGGCAGCGCTAAGAAAGACTGGTTCCATGTCCGCGAAGGCAACGACGGCTACAACGACGGCTTCTGGTACGAGGGCTGGGAGGGTCATTACGAGCTGGTAAAGCTAAACCTCTACAACCCCGAGGTGAAGCAGTACCTCAAGGACTGTATAACCGGCTGGAAGAATGAGTTCGGAATCGACGGCCTGCGCCTTGACGTAGCGTACTGCCTCGACCTCAACTTCCTCAAGGAGCTGCACGGTCACTGCAAGTGGCTCGCCGAGGATTTCTTCCTGCTCGGCGAGACCCTCCACGGCGACTACAACAAGTGGATGAACCCCGAAATGCTCGACAGCGTTACCAACTACGAGTGCTACAAGGGACTGTTCTCCAGCTTCAACGACATGAACATGTTTGAGATCGCGCATTCGATAAACCGCCAGTTTGGAAGCGAAAACTGGTGCCTTTACAGAGGAAAGCACCTCTACACCTTCGTTGACAACCACGACGTCAACCGCATAGCCTCCATGCTGAAAACAAAGGAACACCTGCCGGATATCTACACGCTGATGTTCATGATGCCGGGAATCCCCGCGGTTTACTACGGAAGCGAGTTCGGCGTACTCGGCGACAAGAATCAGGGCGGCGACGACCAGCTCCGTCCGGAGTTCGACCTCGAAAAGATGAAGTCCGAGGGTATCCGCGATCTGACCGCCCACATAAAGGCGCTCGCCGAGATCCAGAAGGAGCATCCGGCGGCTTCTCAGGGCGACTACAAGCAGGTTCAGCTCACCAACAGGCAGTACGCATTTTCGCGCAGCGCCGAGGGCGAGACTCTTCTGACCGTTATCAACGCGGATTCGAATCCGTTTACATTCAACCTCAATACCTCCGGTGCAAAGGAGGATCTCCTCACCGGAGAAACAATGGAGCTTGGCGGGCTGACTCTCCCGGGCTTCACAAGCGCAGTTTTCAAGCTGTAAATCACTGGAATCACTAATGCAATACCGCCGGCAAGACCCTTATAGGAAACCTGTCGGCGGTTTTTTTACACATTTTTCGTGACATCAGGGAGGTGTATCATAAGCAGAAACAAGGCAATTGTACTGCTGACATTCGGCAGCTTTATCCTGCTTGCCATATCGGTTGGAGCCATCGTTTTCATGTCGGACTTCCTTATGGGCAGAACTTTCCAGAATATCGGCTGGCTGATCGTATTGCTGATCCCGATAAAATTAGCCGTATGCATTATAATGCTGAAATTCGAGATCAGGGCGGCATACTCCCTCAGCACTATATACAGCGGGCGTGGGTGGCTTTCCAGACGTTTGTTCTGTCTGTGCACGGCGGCTCCCGCCATGACAATGTGGCTC
>DQFX01000072.1:8738-11657 GCA_003531585.1 Oscillospiraceae bacterium
CCCGCCATGACAATGTGGCTCGCGGCTCTCTTTGCCGCGGCGGCGCTTGCCGGAAACGGAGCCGTTCCGCGGAAAGTCCTCGTAATTGCCATCGTCGGGCTTGTGTATACTGCATTGTTTTCATCAGTTCTGGGCTACAAATGTACTGTAAATGAATAGAGGTGTGTTATGAAAAAGGTTCCGATCGTCCTGCTTATTCTCGGCGGTGTACTGGCTGACTTTATCGGCATGGTCGGCTGTATTTGCATGTCGATTCTGCTATTTGATATCTGGAGCATTTCCTGTGTCCTGTCGCTTGTGATCGGCGGTCATGTGACTGGCGCTGTGTTTCTGCAAAGGCTGTATCAGCGGCGCTGGCAGATAGGCAAGGCGATTTTCTGGCTTTGTGCCGGGCTTCCGTCAGCGTTGATCGGCATGAGTTCATTCGCAGTCGTTCTCATACTTGATAAGCTGAACTATTTCTCCGGATTTTTTGCCGGGCTCGGCGAATTTGTTCTGACGCTTGCCATTCTGATTTATTCCGGCGCGTTCTTCGTGGTTCTGGGGATAGTTCTGCTGATAATTCATGTTGTTTCTCACATCAAAAATCGGAAATTGCCCGAAAAAACTTGAATCTGACCGAATTTGTGATATAATGTAATAAAAGAGCGTCGGAAAGGCGGCAGTTATGAAAAAAGTTTCCGCAACGATCCTGCTTATCCTAGCAAGCTCTGCACTCATGTTCGTGATGTACACAATTACAGCAATGTCGCTGTTGGCGGTCGTTGGAGTTCCGCTTGCCTTAGCCCTTTTCGCGGGGCATGTCTGGGCGGCTTCGCTTGTGCAGAAACGCTTCGAAAATAACGGCTGGCTCAGAAAACTGCAGTTTCTTCTATGCGCGGGCGCTCCGGGCATTATAATGGGAGTTTTGCTGACCGCATCAGCACTGGCTGCACAGGACGATTTCGGATTCGGAGCCATCGCTGCGTACCTTGTATTCTACGCCGCAGCGTTCACGGCGGTGCTTGGAATGGTAATGTTGGTGAGATATTTGCGCTCACGCAGAAATAAAATGTAACTATATGGCGGCGGAAAGGAGCCAGTTATGAAAAAAGCTTCCGCAGTTACCTTGCTTATTCTCATCGGCATACTGACATGCTGCCTTGGCGCTTTCGGGTGCTCTGCCCTTATCGGGCTTTCTTCCGTTATCGGGTGGTTTTTTGCTTTGCTGTTACTTACCGGGCATATCACCGGGGCTGCATACGCTTTCAGGCTTTTTAAAACGCGCAGCCGACTTGGCGAACCGGGAACATTGAAATTCTGGTTATGTACCGGCGTACCCTCCCTGGCTGCCGGAATCATCTTAAAGCTTATTGACGCGGCAATCAGCGGCGCATGGTACTTCAATTCCGGAATGCTTTCCGTTATCTCTTTATCGCTTATAGTGTATCCTGCCGTTTTTCTTGCATTGTTCGGCATCTGGCTTTTGGGCGAACGCCCTGTCGGAATGCAGAAAAACCAAAAAGATCCCCGCGCAAAATAACGAAATTTAAACCAACTGGAGTGATATCATGAAACCTTCAACAATAGAAGTCTGGCTGTGGCTTCTGCTTGTTATGTGCCCATATAACCGCAAAACCACTGAGCTTCTGGAGCACTTCGATTCCGCCGAGGAACTCGCCTGCGCGATCCGCGACGGCAACTGCCCCGGGCTTTCCGAGGCCGAGAAGCAGCGCGCACGCAATATCCGCAGCCGCGAAGTCAGCCAGATCATGCAGGAGTGCGCACAGAACGACATTCGGATCATCACTCTTGACGACCCGGAATACCCTACCCTGCTGAAAAACATCTACTCGCCGCCTATCGTGCTTTTTGTACGCGGTTCGCTCATGTGCCTTGAAAACGAGGTTTCCCTCGCCGTGGTAGGTCCCCGGCACCCATCGGACTACGCCCGCAGAGCCGCCCGAATGCTGTGCAGCGATCTCGCGCGGCTCGGAACAGTGCTGGTGAGCGGTCTGGCGGTGGGGATCGACGCCGTAGCGCACTCCTGCGCCGTGGAACACGGAACTCCCACCATCGGAGTTCTCGCCTGCGGTCAGCTCGTGAACTACCCCGCCGAGAACGAGGAACTGAAACGCCGTATCGTTGACGGGGGCGGCGCGGTCATCTCCGAACTTCTCCCGCATGCCGGCGTTGAAGGGAGGTACTTTCACCAGCGCAACCGCATGATATCCGGGCTTGGACTCGGCACCCTCGTTGTGGAAGCCTCCACGCGCAGCGGCTGCCTTATCACTGCAAATCACGCCATTGAGCAGGGACGCGACCTGTTCTGCGTACCTCCGGGGGATATCACCCGGGAAAGCTGCGCAGGAGTTGTGCAGTTCCTGCGCGACGGCGCTATCCCGGTGTTCGACTACCTCGATATCGTCAACGAGTACATGTATCACTTCCTGAGCAAAATACACGGCGAACCCGGCACGCAGCAGTCCGCCGAAAGAACTCCACGTCCTAAGCCGGAACGCGCGGCGCCAAGCGAGAGACCTCCGGAAGCTCCCGCGCAGACAGCTCCGGAAACAGCGCAGGAACCCGCCCAGAAAGAGCCTGCGAAACGGCAGGTTCCACCGGATATCTACGCTGAACTCAACGAGGTACAGTCAAAGCTGTTGAAGCTGATCGAGGAATCTCCGCTTTTAGTCGATGAACTTGTAGACAAGACCGGGCTTCCCTACGCCCAGACCGTGGAAGCGCTCACGGAGCTTGAGATACTCGGACATATTCAGCTAGAACCAAACGGGAAATACTCGCTGACTTAAGCTGACTTAAATAATCTTAAACGCAAAAGCGGCTGTTATCAACAGCCGCTCAATTATTTTACGGGAACCTCTAAAAACCGGTTTGAAAAGGGAAAATGTGTAAAGTGCGCCGAATGCGATGAAAGCC
>DQFX01000072.1:11926-16388 GCA_003531585.1 Oscillospiraceae bacterium
CAAGGTTTTTAGAGGTGACCTTACACTTATCATGCAGAAATCTGCTGAACCGATATTCCGTCCTGCGATATAGTCACGACTGAATGCGACACGCTGGACGACCTGAGCGGTTC
Organism: Oscillospiraceae bacterium; assembly: GCA_003531585.1. Classification (GTDB taxonomy): domain Bacteria; phylum Bacillota; class Clostridia; order Oscillospirales; family Ruminococcaceae; genus CAG-115. Next base: position 12,040 of record DQFX01000072.1, read on the forward strand.
GGCAAGCTTATCCGATGAAAGATCCCGGAAAGCCAGCCACTCCCGCAGGCGGTCCAGTGAAGCCGGGGAAGCCACGCCGAAGCTGTCCGCGCCGCAGATGACCCGTGCCGCTCCGCCCAGCCCGACCAGCCTCCCCGCAAGTGCAAGCGCCTGCTCCATGCAGGTATCGTCAGAGCCTGGAGCTATAACGATATCCGTGCTCTGCGCAGAGGTGTTCTCATCGCGGCGCACCATCAGCGTGCGCTTCTTGGCTGAGAGCTTGTAATTTATGCGGTTGAGCGGGTCTCCGGGTTCGTAGCCGCGGTGCTCGTACCCCGGGAAACCTCCTGAAACCGAGCCTTCCTCTGCTTCCTCGTCATTGTCGGACGGAAGCGCGCTCGGCAGCACCTCCGGCCCCGTATACTCCACGATATCCGGAAGCACAGCCGCCGCGCCGCTCTCCGGAATAATGTCCGACCGGTAGGTTATAAGCCCCAGGCTGTCGCGGAGTATCACATCTTCTATACTGAGCCTGTTAAGGCCGCAGTACTCCGCAGCCATGGAGATCTCCACACGGCATGTTCTTCCGATAAGGTCGCAGCGCACTGTAAAGGGCTTCCCCATGAAGTCTCCGTTTACCGTGATGTGCGGCAGAATGCAGAATCCCTTCGCACGGAACACCAGTTCAGCTTTCACTGTATCACCCTTGCGGTACAGTCCGGAAAAGCTGCTGCACTCCACCGTAAAATGCTTGTGCGACGCCGCGAAAACCACCGTGGACGCCGCGATACCCGCCGCGATAATGTAGATCATTCCCCAGCCCGCTTCACCGTTGATAAAGATAAGCAGCATCGCTGAAAACAAAAGCGCCTGGACATACCCGAAAATGTTCAGCCGAAGCCGTTTGTTCACGTTCACTTTCCGAGCCTCCTTCTGCGCCTGCGAAGCGCCTTCAGATACTTCAGCAAAGACTTCGGATCAACTTCTGAAATGTTCCCGCCGGAGTACATCAGCGCATCGGCGGCACTGCATATAGCGCCGGATTCCTGCGGCATTCCGAGGCGGTCGGTAAGCAGCCGCCGAACCTCTCCGGCCGACATGCATTCTTCATCGGCACCGGACAGCCCCGCAGCAAGCCTGCGCGTATAGACGTACACTCCGCGTACCTTGCTTTCAGTGCTCCTCAACGGATAGAAAAGGTTGAATCCCGCCCAGTCAAGCGGCTTCCTCAGCAGGAACACCGCCAGTATAACCGCCGCAGCTATTGCGGCCGCGAACACCCAGTCCGGCATTTTGCCGCCGTCCTCTGCAAGCGCGGCGCAGCGCGTTCCATCGAGGGCAATCCAGCCTCCGCCGGGTATGTAGACCTCCGTCCAGGCATGAGCCTGCGAACCGGTAATATCGTACGCTCCGGTGATCTCGTTGTAGGCGCTCTGCGGCATCGCGAAGCCCTCGCAGTACCGCGCGGGAAGCCCCGCCGCCCTTGCAAGCAGCGTCAGCGCGGAGGCGTAGTCGCTGCATATTCCGCGCTTGCTTTCAAGCAGGAAATAGTTCGGGGTATGCTCCGCCGGAGCGTAGGAAAGATCGTATACGAAGCCGTCGTCGCCGAACCACTTTTCAAGCGCCTCCGCCTTGTCGAAGTCGTTGGTAAGTCCGGCGGTTATCTCGTCCGCAAGCGCCTGTATCTCCGGAGTTATACCGGTATCCCCTACCGTTTTCCGGTACGTCTGCGCGTCCATATACTGCGCCCTGAGCGCGGAAGACCTGTACGTAGTTAAAGAACTGTCGAGCAGCCCGAGGAACGTGTTCTTATCCATTCTCCGCAGGAATTCCGCATTAGGAGCCGGGTTCGTGCAGCGCAGGACATACGACGTACCGTCCGGCATGGGTTTTTCAGAGAAGCAGTCGCCGCGGGGCGTCATGTAGCTCCTGCCGCATTCGTCCGGTATCGACATCATATAGGTCGTCTCCGGGTGGAGTATCACGTAGGTCTGAACCTCTCCGCGCAGGTAGATTATCATTTTATAGTTTTCGAGGTCGGAATCCGGCAAACCATCCGTAAGATAGCTGTAATTCTCGTCTACCATATCCGGATAGTAAACCATATCCTCAAGCAGGCGCTGGGCATTGCACAAATCCGCGTTGTTCTCCCAGCCGGCTTCTCCGTTGTTAAAATCGTCGAGCGCCGTCCAGCCGTCCTCGTCATACTGGTCGAACACCCAGCGCTTGAGAAGCTGCGGCTTTTCCGTCACCACTGAAAACAGTATTTTGTCGGGCTGCTGATTATTTCCCGTGTTCACTGAGGAACGTATCGCGAAGTTCTGCGAAAGCCCCGAGTTGATGTTGTAGCCGCCGGTCTGCGGAACCATTTTATTGAGGTAGTCCTCCAGCGGAGTTTCCGTGCTTTTCGGGAGAACCGCCGCGGCCAGGGTCATCAGCAGGGACGCAGCGCAGGACAGCATGGCGCGGCGCAGGCGCGTGTGCTTTCCCTCAAAGTTCTTGACTCCCGGGAAGCATGGCACGGAAAGATTCGCCGAAGCGAAGATGAAGCACCCGGTCATTATCAGCATGAAATACACCGGAAGCTCCCGCATAGTTCTGGACGAAAGTATCAGCGGGATAAAGCTGAGAAGCAGCAGGAAGCACGGCCGAGGGCTGTCCACCGAGAAATAGAACCCGATAAAGCCGATTATTGACGAAAACATGAATATCGAAGCAGCCGCGAATACTATGTCAAAATTCGCCGAAGCAGTAAACAGGAAATTCATGAATCCGCCGTCTGCATTCTCGTGCCGCCCCGCGATGGTGCCGCTCACCCACGACCCCACGATCAGCAGCAGGACGCACGCCGTGACCCACATCGGCTTTTTCCTCAGGCAGTAGAACAGCATGAATATTCCCGCCGTAAGCGCTGCCATTATCAGCACGCAGGGCAGGAACTGGCTGCGGCACAGCGTGTACATCAGCGCAGCGCACACTGATACAAGATAGCATATTATCGGAACCGGAGAGGCTCCGTCATATCTGACGCGTGTTTTTGTAGTCATTTTGAAAAAATATATCATCGCTGCCGCTGAACGGTTTTCCGGACAGCGGCAGCGGGCGTTTTCGCGCTCATTTGAAGTAGGAATACAGCCGGCAGAGCATCATGCCGTTATAGAGCTTGCGGTTCTTGTCCGCCTTCTGCCCGAAGATGGTCTCGAATTCCTCGTCGGGCGTGATGATATAAAGCTGCGAACCGTTCAGCGGAAGCAGCCTTTCCCCCATCGCACGGTATATCTCCCTCGCCTGCTCCACCTCGAGCATACGCTCGCCGTAGGGCGGGTTGGTGATTATTTTGAGTTCGTCTGCGGGCGGGGCGTAGTCCCGGATATCGCGGCGCTCGGCGGTGATGTTGAGCTGCGGCGCGGCTTTCTTCGCGTTGGACAGCGTGAGCGATATGCACTCGCCGTCGATATCGTAGCCGAACGCCCGGAACTTCGCGCCGCGCTTTATCGCGTCCGCCGCCTCAGAGCGAGCCGCCCTCCACGCCTTATCGGATACGAATCCGAGGCGCTCCGCCGCAAAGCTGCGGTTGAGTCCCGGCGCGATGTTCAGCGCTTTCAGTCCGGCTTCTATCAGCAGCGTCCCCGAGCCGCAGAACGGATCGCACACCGTGTCGTTCTCGCGGATACGCGCGAGGTCGATGATCCCCGCCGCCAGCGTTTCCTTGATTGGAGCCGCGTTGGATTCCCGGCGGTAGCCGCGCTTGTGAAGCCCTACGCCGCTGGTATCCAGCATCAGGGTCACTTCATCCTTCATGATGGAGAAGCGTATCTGAGCTGTCGCGCCGCTTTCAGGCATGGTCTGCAATCCGTAGGCCTTGCAGAGGTTCACCGCCATCGCCTTCTTCACGATCTTCTGGCAGGCGGGAATGCTCTTCAGCACCGAATTCAGCGAGTGACCCGTGTTCGGAAATGCGTCGTATCTTCCGATGTACTCCGACAGCGGGAGCGCGCGTATCCCCTCGAACAGCTCGTCGAACGTCTTGGCGCGGAACTGTCCCAGAACTATGCACACTCTCTCCGCTGTGGAAAGGCAGATGTTAGCCTTGGCGCAGAGCTCCGGCGATCCGCTGAACGCGACCTTTCCGTCCGATACGGCGATGTCCTCGCCGCCTATCTTCTTCACCTCGAAGGAAAGGGTCTTTTCAATGCCGAAATGGCAGGGCGCGATGTATCTGTAATTTGTCATGTTTATTCTCCGTTTTTGCATGGATAAGCTGAATATGTGTACTTCATATTATATCAAAAAAAAACTGTAAAGTCAACAAAAACACTTGATTTTTATTGCGGCATGCATTATAATATCAGGGAACCTCTAAAAACCGG
>DQFX01000006.1:0-23473 GCA_003531585.1 Oscillospiraceae bacterium
AATCATCTTGACATAATCATTCTGCCGTGATATTATTATATTCACAGGGAACCTCTAAAAACCGGTTTGAAAAAGGAAAATGGGTAGAGTGCGCCGAATGCGATGAAAGCCGACGAAGTAAGGCTGTATGCCTTACGAGGAGGTTTGAAGAAGCAGGCGGTGTGCTATACACATTTTCACTCAAACAAGGTTTTTAGAGGTGACCTTCTGAAATGACGGCGGCCTCCTCGTCCGTCCAGGCGCTTTCGGGCTGCTCCGACACCGCGTCGACGTACTCCAGCACGCCGCTGTATATCGTGAACGCAAGCTGCTGCTGATATTCCTCGGTGGCGAGCTTCGCTTCCTCCTCGGGATTCGAAAGGAAGCCGCACTCGATCATCAGCGACGGGTTCTTGTTGGATTTGAGCAGGAACAGTTCGTCGCCGGAAAGCTTTATTTCACGGTCGTTTCCCGGCTGGAGCTGCGCGAAACGCGCCTGCATTATCTGCGCCAGCGTCCGGTTGTCGGGATTGTTGTTATTGTAGAACATCTGCCCGCCGAAGTACTTCGGGTCGGTGTAGTTGTTCTGGTGGATACACAGGAATATGCTGTCGGGATAGCTCTGTATTATCTCAAGCCGGTTATCCATGTCGGAGAGCTTCTGGTTGCGTATGCCCTCGACTCCGGGGTCGTAAATGGAGATATCCTCATCGCGGGTCAGCACAGTGCGGAACCCGGAAAGTTCCAGGAGCTGCTGGAGGTGCTTCACCACGGAAAGGTTCACGTCCTTTTCAAGGACGCCGCTCTTCCCCACCGCGCCGCTGTCAAGTCCGCCGTGGCCCGCGTCTAGCACTATGACCGGACGCTCCGAAGCCTCCGCGGAGGTCGGGACGGCGCTGTCGGTCACCCTTGCGCAGACCGCCAGGAAAGCGAAGATCCCCGCCATGCACGCAGCGAATCTCAGAGTTTGTTTGTTGAATTTCATTTCGATTACCCCCGGACAAATTGTCTATTTGTTCATAAGATATGAGCAAGTCCCGGGAAATATTACTAGGGATACGCTGAATAAAGCGCAGCGTAACAAAATCAGACGCGTGAGCACGCCTTTGTTTGATTCAGCGCTTCCATAGAAAAGGAGAAAATATGGCAAAACCGAAAACCGTGTTCGTGTGCAGCGAATGCGGGCAGGAATACTCAAAGTGGAACGGCAGATGCACCGCCTGCGGAAGCTGGAACACCATCGAAGAAGCAGAGCCGGCGCCGGTCATCGGCGGGAAGTACTCTGCTCCGGCGGCGGAGCTTAAATTCAGCCCCATCGGCGACGTGGACTGCAACGACGAGATACGCTACGGCACGGGAAGCTCCGAGCTTGACAGGGTGCTCGGCGGAGGGCTTGTGAAAGGCTCGCTGGTGCTCATCGGCGGCGACCCGGGCATCGGAAAATCCACGCTGCTGCTCCAGATATGCGGCTTCATGGGCAGCGAGCACACTATACTCTACGTTTCCGGCGAGGAATCCGAACGTCAGATAAAGCTCCGCGCCGACCGGCTGGGAGTCACCGGCGGAGGGCTGCTGCTCGCCTCCGGCAACAACTGCGAGAGCATAATCCAGGCGGTCAGGAAAAACAAGCCGGATATCGTGATAATCGACTCGATACAGACCATAACCTCCAGCGGGATAACCTCCTCGGCGGGAAGCGTCGTGCAGGTCAGGGAATGCACAAACGCATTCATGCACCTCGCAAAATCCGAGGAGATCCCGATTTTCATAGTCAGCCACGTCAACAAGGACGGCGGCATAGCCGGGCCGAAAATAATGGAGCACATCGTGGACACGGTGCTGTACTTCGAGGGCGAGAAGCAGCTTTCCTACCGCATTCTCAGGGCGATAAAGAACCGCTTCGGCTCCACCAACGAAATAGGCGTGTTCAACATGGACGACGACGGCCTCCACGAGGTCACGAACCCCTCGGAGATGATGCTCTCCGGGCGTATCACTACGGTCTCCGGCAGCGCGGTAGTCTGCACCATCGAAGGCACCCGCCCTATCCTCGCCGAGGTCCAGGCGCTGGTTACGAAATCCACGCTGTCAGCGCCGAGAAGGGTCGCCACCGGCTTCGACTACAACCGGCTCTACATGATACTCGCGGTGCTCGAAAAGCGCACCGGATTCTTTTTCGGCGGTGTCGACGTATACGTCAACATAGTCGGCGGCCTCCGGCTGGACGAGCCTGCGGCCGACCTGGCGGTGGCGCTGGCGCTGTACTCCGGGCTATGCGACAAGGTGATACCAGAAAAGCTGATGGTGTTCGGCGAGGTCGGGCTCGGCGGAGAGGTACGTGCGGCTTCCCACGTCAGGGAGCGCGTCAAGGAAGGCGCGCGGCTCGGATTTGAGCGGTGCATAATCCCGAAACAGAGCTTCTCGTCGCTCAGCCGCAGCGAAAACTACGGAATTCAGATAATCGGCGTGCGGACGCTGGAACAGGCATTCCGCGCGATAAACGCGGACAAGGAAAAGGAGAACAAGGAATGACAAACTGCGACGACTGCGTAAATTACGTCTATGACGAGGAATGCGACTGCTGGACATGTCTGGTAAACCTCGACGAGGACGAGATGTACCGATTCATGTGCGGAACTAACTACAACTGTCCATATTACTCGTCCGACGACGAGTACTCCATCGCAAGGAAGCAGTAACGCTCCCTTATGTGATACTGTAACAAATAAAAAAACCGGGGCTGTGCTGTCACAGTCCCGGTTTTGGTTTATTGCGGATCGCTCATGTTTTATCGTGAGACGGCCTCTTAGACACGCATGCTATCGCTTCAGCAGTGGCAATGTTGAGGTCTACGCTGCTCTGGCGCGCCAGAGAATTCAGCTTGGAAAAAAGCTCTCCATTGTGAGTGCTGACATATCTTGCCGGAAGCTTGTTGAGTGCAAGAGCGGTCATATCCTCTATGCAGCGGTCGCATTTACAGCAGTTTTCGGTCTTGAGCATTTCAGTCAGTTTATCCCTGACTATATCTTCCATCACATTAACAAGTGCCATAATAATTACCCCACATTCATGTAAAGCCCGGAAACTACCGAGCCGATATATTTATTTTACAATAAAAAGGTATGTTTGTCAATACTTTTTACAATATTCTGCAATTTATGGGTTCGGCGTATTTCACAGAATTTTTTGCGGAAAATAGTCAAAAAAAGCAAAGGAGAGATTCTTGATGAATATATCGAACGAAGAATACGGCGAACTTACCAAGCGCCGCTCCCACAATTCAAAGCTGTGCAGGACAATTCCGATGGCGTTTCTTATCGGCGGACTGATCTGCACGCTCGGCGAGGCTCTGCTGAACCTCTACGGCATGGCAGGACTTAACAAGGACGAAGCAGGCGCGCTGACCTCCATCACGCTGGTGTTTCTGAGCATACTCTTCACCGGGCTGGAATGGTACGACCGGATCGCGCAGCACGCCGGCGCGGGTACACTGGTGCCGATAACCGGCTTCGCGAACGCAGTCGCCTCACCGGCGCTGGACTTCAAAAGCGAGGGCTTCGTGCTGGGCCTGGGCGCTAAGATGTTCGTTATCGCAGGACCGGTCATCGTTTACGGCATAAGCGCTTCGGTGGTGTACGGCATTATTTACTACATCGTCGGGCTGTTTACAAAGTGAGGTGTCAGCATGAAATACTGTGAAGGAAAAACAATGTGCTTCCGCAAACCGTCCGTGATAGCCTACGCGGCGGTAGTTGGCAAGGCGGAGAACGAAGGTCCCTACGGCGGCGAATTCGACGAGGTGGTCGAGGACAACAAGGCAGGCTCGGATACCTGGGAGCAGGCGGAATCCCTGTTCCAGCAGCGCGCGGTCGGGCACGTCCTGCGCAAATCCGGGCTGGAGCCTGACAGGATAGACCTCATGATAGCCGGCGACCTGCTCAACCAGTGCGTGGGAAGCTCCTACGGTCTGAAGGACTACTTTATCCCCTACCTCGGGATATACGGAGCCTGCTCCACATTCGCGGAAGGGCTTCTGCTCTCGGCGGCTCTGGTGAATGCCGGATATATCGACACCGCTATAGCAAGCACCTCCTCGCATTTCAGCACGGCGGAGCGACAGTTCCGGTTCCCGCTGAACTACGGCGGAGTACGCACCCCCACCGCCCAGTGGACTGCCACCGCCGCCGGAGCCGCACTGGTCGGGTTCAGCGGGAAGCCTCCGTTTATACGGGCTGCGACAGTCGGCAAGATCGAGGATATGGGAATCACCGACCTCAACAACATGGGAGCCGCGATGGCAGGCGCAGCCTACGACACGCTGACCCGCCACATGAAGCACCGCGGAACTCACCCGCAGGACTACGACGTGATAATCACCGGCGACCTGGGTCAGGTTGGCAGCGACCTGCTCTACGACCTGTTCCAGCGCGACGGCGTTTCTCTCAGGGAGCACCACAAGGACTGCGGGCTGATGATCTACGACCGCGCCGCCCAGGACGTACACGCAGGCGGCTCCGGGTGCGGGTGCTCCGCTTCGATGATGTGCGGGCACTTCTTCAAGCGGATACAGGCCGGCGAGCTGAAACGCGTTCTCTACTGCGCGACCGGCGCGCTGATGTCACCTACGGTCGTTCAGCAGGGCGGGAGCATTCCCGGGATCGCGCACTGCGTGGAGATATCATCGGAAGCAGGAGGTTAACGAGATAAAATGGATATGTTTCTTGAATACGTCTGGGCGTTTCTCATCGGAGGGGCATTCTGCGCGGTCGGTCAGCTCCTGATAGACCTGACGAAGCTCACCCCCGCCAGGATCCTGGTAAGCTATGTGGTCGCCGGGGTCGTCCTCGGCGCGGTAGGGGTTTACGACCCGCTCATTGAATTCGCCGGCGGCGGCGCGACAGTTCCTCTTACAGGCTTCGGAAACCTCCTTGCAAAGGGAGTCCGCGAAGCCGTCGACCAGCACGGCCTCCTCGGAGCTTTCATGGGAGGCTTCACCGCTGCGGCGGCTGGTATCGCGGCGGCGGTATTCTTCGGGCTGCTCGCGGCTCTGTGCTTTAAGAGCGGGTCAAAGATAAACGAAACCTGACGGGGACGTCGGGGCTTTATCTGGGCTTTAACTCTGCGGATAAATTAAATTAAGAATTCGGAATGCTGAATTCGGAATTATGGAATCCGCTTCGCGGATATATTTTAAAAAGCAAAGCACTTCAGTTTGATCTGCTTTGCTTTTTTACAGTTCAGCGTAAATTGAAATAATGATCGTATAGCGTTCCGTTTTTGTGCTATATGCTTTTCCAGCGGCGGGTTCCGTGGGGAATTTTTGTCGCAGTCACAATAGATTTTTTCTGCGGAATATGCTATAATACTATCGTATTGTATTGTATCCCCGGAAATCGGGGAATGATAACAAGGAGGAAAATTCAATATGAACAGCGAAAAGATCCACAAGATGGTCGGAACCGGCGTTCTGACCGCAGTAGTAATCGTCGTATATCTTCTGACGATGGGAATTTCCGTAGGACCGTTCAACATCACGTTTGCTCTTATCCCGATAGTAGTCGGCGCGGCACTATACGGCTGGGCGACAGGCGGCTGGCTCGGTCTGGTGTTCGGCGCGATGGTGCTTTTCACCGGCGGTGCGAACGCATTTTTGGTGATCAACGTACCCGGGACGATTATCACAGTCCTGGTCAAGGGCGCGGCGGCTGGTCTTGTTCCGGGACTTATCTACAGCGCTCTTGAGAAGAAGAACCGCTGGGCTGCGACAATATGCGCGGCTGCGGCAGCTCCGATCGTTAATACCGGAATATTCCTGCTGGGCTGCCTCGCGTTCTTCATGGGAACAATAAACGAATGGGCGGCAGGCGCAGGCATTGAGAACGCAGGAGTCTACATGGTGACGGTTTTCGTCGGCGTGAACTTCCTGGTAGAGCTTGGCGCTAACCTGCTGTTAAGCTCCGTGATAGTAAGAATAGTCGACATAGTAAAGAACAAACTGGCCGCAAACAAGTCACGGATATAATTCCAAAGGAGCAGCAATGATACTTGCAATAGACATCGGCAATACAAATATAGTCCTCGGCTGCGCGGACAGCGACAGGATATTGTTCCGTGAACGCCTTGCGACAGTTCAGCGCGAAACCTCGCTTGAATACGCCGTAAAGATAAAAGCGGCGCTTGATATAAACGGGATCGACCGCACACAAATCAGCGGCGCTGTGATATCTTCCGTCGTACCGTCTGTCACGAACACCGTAAAGGCGGCGGCTGAAAAGCTCATCGACGGGAAAATCATGATAGTAGGCCCCGGAATAAAGACCGGGCTGAAAATCCAGATCGACAACCCCGCGCAGCTCGGCAGCGACCTGGTCGTTGACGCCGTTGCAGGTATCCACGACTACCCGCTGCCGCAGATAATAATTGACATGGGCACCGCGACCACGTTCTCGGTCATCGACAAGGACCGCACCTACATCGGCGGACTTATCACCACCGGCGTAGCCGTATCAGCGGACGCCCTAAACTCCAGAACGGCGCAGCTCCCGAAAATCGCCTATGAAAAGCCGAAGCGCGTAATATGCAGCAACACCGTCGACTGCATAACCAGCGGCATAATGTACTCCAACGCATGCGCGATAGACGGAATAATCGAACGCATTGAGGAGGAGCTCGGCGAAAAGGCGACGGTCATCGCAACGGGCGGACTCTCGCAGGTAGTAATACCTCTCTGCCGCCACGAAATCACTTACGATGACGACCTTCTCTTAAAGGGGCTAATGCTAATCTGGAACAAAAACTCAAAATAATGACCTTACAATACACAAAATTGCTGCCGGCTTTCCGGCAGCAATTCTTGTTTTATAGGGGTCTGCGGTATATCACCGCGTCGTCGTCCGGGTAGTAGTTCCGGCGGAGCGCTATCTTTTCGTAGCCGCTCTTTTCGTATAGCGCTATCGCCCCGGCGTTCCTGCTGCGAACCTCGAGGAAGCAGCATACCGCGCCGCGCTCCTGCGCTTTCGTGTGGAGTTCCGACAGGAGCCGCTCCGCTATGCCCTGCCTGCGGAACTCCGGCAGAGTCGCTATCTGGAACAGCTCCGCTTCATCTGCCGCGACCCTTCCCAGCGCGAACCCCGCGACAGCTCCGCCGCGCTCCTCGGTAACGAGGATATTCAGCGGGCTGTTTAGTTCCGACAGCAGCGTATCCGCCGTCCAGCTTCCGTGGAAGCACTCCTGCTCTATCGCGTTTATCTGCACGAACCGCTCGTCAGTGGGCTTCATACCAGCTTCTGCCCTCCTTTGCGTCGGCGGTGAGAGGCACGGCAAGCTTTACTGCGCCCTGCATTTCCTCGGTGAGTATCTGCGCCGCCTTGTCCGCCTGCGCCTCCGGAGCCTCAACGATCAGCTCATCATGCACCTGGAGTATCAGCTTTGCCTCGGGGAGCTCCTCTTTCAGCCTGCGGTATACGCGTATCATAGCTATCTTGATGATATCCGCAGCCGTGCCCTGTATCGGTGTGTTCATCGCGATACGCTTTCCCAGAGCCTTCACGGTCTTGTTGGTCGAGAGTATCTCCGGAATAAAACGCTTCCTGCCGAACATCGTGACCGCCCAGCCGTCCTTTTCGGCGCTTGCAGTCACCTTGTCCATATACGCTTTCACGCCGGAATAATGGGTCAGGTAGTCGTCGATATACCGCTTCGCCTCGGGGACTGACACGTTGATATCCTTTGCAAGCGAAAACGCGCCTATGCCGTATACAATGCCGAAATTTACCGCCTTCGCGCTGCGGCGCTGTTCCGGAGTGATCAGCTCCGGCGGGACGTTCAGGACGCTTGCGGCGGTCTCGGTGTGGATATCTCCGCCCTCGCAGAAGGTCTTTATCATCGCCTTGTCGCCGGAAAGGTGCGCCAGTACGCGCAGCTCTATCTGGCTGTAGTCCGCGTCGGCAAGCATTCTGCCCTCCCCCGCGACAAAGAATCTGCGGAAGTTCCTGCCTATCTCGGTGCGAACCGGAATGTTCTGTATGTTCGGCTCCGCAGAGGAAATACGCCCGGTGCGGGTTTCGGTCTGCTTAAATGTGGTGTGCATTCTGCCATCCGGAGAAACCGCCGCTTCAAGCCCCTTGACGTAGGTGTTGTAGAGCTTCGTGAGCGTTCTGTAGTCGAATATCAGCGGAATTATCGGGTGCCTGCCGCGCAGCCCCTCCAGCGTATCCGCGTCGGTGGAGTAACCCGTCTTGCGCTTCTTCCCGGCGGGAAGTCCCAGCTCCTCGAAAAGCACAACGCTGAGCTGCTTCGGAGAACCGATGTTGAACTCGTGCCCTGCTTCCTTGTAGATATCCTGCTCGATCTCCTTTATCTTCGGCTGTAGCGCGTCTCCGAACTCCCGCAGCGCCTCGGTGTCCAGCTTCACGCCCTCTATCTCCATGGAGCTAAGAACCTCGGCAAGGGGTATCTCAATGTCAGCCAGAACGCCGTACATCTCCTGCTGGTGTATTTTCTCCCACAGAGCGCGGTTCAGCAGAAACAGCGACTCCCCGAGCCGCTCCGCGCTGTATGTCACGCCGTATTCCGCGCAGAGGCGCTCAACGGTGTAGTCGCTGGAATTTACGTTCAGAAGATACCCGGCAAGCGCCGCGTCGAACACCACGTTTTTAAGCTCCATGCCGTTTTTCATGCAGTAGGAATACAGCGCCTTCGCGTCGTCGGTGCGCTTGGGGGTTTCGGAAGCCAGGATAGCCGCCGCGCCCTCCTGCGGCTTCCCCGCGAGGAACACGCGCACTTCCCCGCCGGAAAACGCCACGTCATACGCCGCCGGGTCGAATTCCGGGATATCGGCCTTTTCCGCGGCTTCAACTGCGGGAGTTCCGGCATTATCCGGTGCGGGCGCGGTTCCCTCGGAGGCTATCGAGGCTATCGAGGCTAACGCTACCTTCGCCGGGGCGGTCTTGTCCAGACCCAGCTTCTTCATAACGCCGAACATTTCCATTTCGGTGAGGATACCTGCGGCTTCGGCGGGGTCTCCGTCCTTTTTCTCGTATGCGGACATGTCAAGCTCCACCGGGGCTTCAAGAGTTATCTCGGCGAGCTTGCGGCTCAGCTCCGCGCTCTCCCTGCCGTTTTCAAGCTTGGCGCGTACTCCCTTCGTGACCTCTATCGCGTCGAGGTTCTGGTAGATGTAGTCCACCGTGTGGTACTTCTGGATAAGCCCCAGCGCGGTCTTTTCGCCTACTCCGGGAACTCCCGGGATATTATCGGAGCTGTCGCCCATAAGGGTCTTGACCTCCAGCATTTCCCGGGGCGTAACGCCGTAGACCTCGGCTATCTTCGCCGGGGTGTAGATGATGTCCTCCTTGTTGGAGGCGAGCCTTACCGTCACCTTGTCGGTGATAAGCTGGAAGCTGTCGCGGTCTCCCGTGGAGATGGTGCACTCTCCGCCCTGCGATTCAGCGGCGTGGGAGAGCGTTCCGATGATGTCGTCCGCTTCGTAGCCCTCCTTCTCCACGATGGCGACTCCAAGCGCGGTGAGTATCTGCTTGATTATCGGCATCTGCGCACGCAGCTCGTCTGGCATTGCGTGGCGGGTGCCCTTGTAGTCCGCATACATCTTGTGCCGGAATGTCGGCGCATGCAGGTCGAACGCCACTGCGATGCGGTCGGGAGCCTCCTCCTTCATCAGCTTGAGGAATATGTTAAGGAATCCGGTCAGCGCGTTGGTCGGCATTCCCTTTTTATTCGTGAGCACGCGTATCCCGTAGAACGCGCGGTTCATTATGCTGTTTCCGTCTATTACAAGCAGCTTCATGCTTTATTCTCCTTTGAATTTCGGCATAGTCGGGATATCCGTCATGCGGATATCGTCAAGCACGCGGTGATCCAGCTTTTTCAGCATGAACAGCGTGCAGGTGCCGGTAAATGCTCCGCCGATCACCGCCGAGGCTGTAAGTATCGGCGTGTAGGCAAGCACCAGAATGTTCCCGTAGATTATCACCGCGGTGAGCATCTGCCCGGCGATATGCGCCAGCGCTCCCATGATCCCGACCAGCGGCAGCCAGTTCTCTCGGTTCTCGCCGGGGAGGAGCTTTCTCATCAGAAGCATGACCCCAAGCGCGCAGATACCGCCCATCACTCCGTAGAACAGGTTCATGACCTGCCCGGTGATGAACGCCGCCACAAAGCAGCGCAGTATCACAACGAGCATCACATCTAAGGAGCGCCACTTCCCGCCTATGTAGAGCATGAACATCGTTACGATGTTTCCAAGCCCGACCCTCACGCCGGGGATAGCGCATATAGGCGGCAGGAACGATTCAACCGCGGAAAGCACCGCCGCAATGCATATAAACAGCGCGCAAAGCGCGACTTTTCTAACCCTGAGCGCTTTCACCCGAATGCACCTCCGTCGTATTCTCCTGTGCGGAACGGCTGCTCCGCGAATTCATTATGCCGGACACCTTCTCCGCGATCAGCATAAGCTCGGAAGGCTCCGGCGGCTTCGCAGGCTCGACCGGCTCCGGCTCTGCCTCGGGCATGATAGCCGCTTCCGGCTCTCCGGTGAACGTGTAGTCCCCGGCGCTTATCTTAGCCGCCGGATACGCAGCCAGCCAGTCGCGCAGATGACCCGCGGCAAGGCTGACCGCCGCCGCTGCCGAAGCCGCCAGCATAACAAATCCGCATACCGCGAACACAGCGCCGTTTCCGCTTACGATAAAGCAGATCAGCGCATAGACCAGGTTCAGCACGCAGCTCACCAGACGTATGACCGGCTCCCCGGCGACCGCCATCAGAGCTGCCGCAACGGAAGCCGCCGCGCCTATCGCAAGCGCCAGCCCGGTGAAAACTCCGCCCATGGCGAAGCCGCACACAGCGCACACTAACGCCGCCGCACACTGAATATAAAAGCACACATGCACAGTCCTTCGGAGCGCGCCGACCCTCCTCTGCCTTGCAGAAACAAAGTCGGAGACCACGCTCTTTCCGTCGGATTCAAAATGTATGAGCCGCTTTTTTATCCCGTCCAGCATAATTACCTCCAGAAATTATAAGGCTCAGAGCCTGTTGACTTCCTCCAGCCACAGCGCCGCGGAAGCGTCGCTGGGCATTCTCCAGTCGCCACGGGGCGAGAGTGTGACAGAACCCACCTTCACGCCGTCCGGCAGGCAGCTCCGCTTGAACTGCTGCGAGAAGAACCTGCAGTAGAACGTCCTGAGCCACTTGAGAATAGTTTCCCGGTCGTAGCTTCCATCAAACGCGTACTCCGCCAGGCGGAAAACCTTGCTGGGCGGGAAGCACCAGCGTATCCCGTTGTACAGGAAGAAATCGTGCAGCTCGTACGGACCTACCAGATCCTCGGTTATCTGGGCGATGTCGCCGTTTTCGTCCGCCGGGAGAAGCTCCGGGCTTACCGGAGTATCGTAAATGCTCATCAGGACCTCGCGGAGGTCTGCGCCGCCGACGGTTCCCGCGTAGTACTTCACGATGTAACGAACAAGCGTTTTCGGAACGGAAGCGTTCACGCCGTACATAGACATGTGGTCGCCGTTGTAGGTAGCCCAGCCGAGCGCAAGCTCCGAAAGGTCTCCTGTGCCTATTACCATGCCGTTTTCAGCATTTGCGAGATCCATAAGTATCTTGGTGCGCTCCCGTGCCTGGCCGTTTTCGTACACCACATTGTGGTTGCTCTCATCGTGGCCGATATCCTTGAAATGCTGCTTTACCGAATCGGCAATATCTATCACGCGCAGCCTTGTCCCGAGCAGCTCGCAGAGCCGCTCCGCGTTGCTGCGGGTGCGCTTTGTCGTACCGAAGCAGGGCATTGTGACCGCCAGTATATCCGACGCGGGTCTGCCGAGCAGCTTCATAGCCTCCACGCACACCAGCAGCGCAAGCGTGGAATCCAGCCCGCCGGAAATTCCGATCACCAGCGTTTTCGCGTTGGTGTGGCGGACGCGCTTTTCAAGCCCATGTGCCTGCATTGTGAGGATATCCTCGCAGCGCTTGTCGGTCTCCGCCGAGGTATTCGGAACGAACGGAGTGCGGCGCACTATTCTGGTAAGCTCTGCGGGCTTTATTTCCATATCGAACGGAATACGGCGCATTCCCGGGCGCAGACCTCCCACGAAGCTAGTGTTGCGGCGGCGCTCGGAAGCAAGCTTCTGGACGTCTATTTCAGTAACGGTCAGCCCGGTTGAGTACAGTTTGCTCTCCGCGAGGACTATTCCGTTTTCAGCGATTATATCGTGCCCGCCGAATACAAGATCCTGCGTGCTTTCGCCGGAGCCTGCGCTGGCATATACGTACCCGCACAGCAGCCGCGCGGACTGGCTGTTGACAAGCTCACGGCGGTAGGAATCCTTGCCGATGGTCTCGTTGCTGGCGGAGAGATTCGCGATGAGGGTCGCGCCACCGAGCGCGAGTGAAATGCTCGGAGGCTCCGCAGCCCAGAGATCCTCGCAGATCTCCGCAGCGAACACCAGCTCGGGCGTCCCGCGGCACTCGAACAGCAATCCAAGCCCGAACGGAACGCTCTCCCCGAAAAGCTCGATATCGTACTCGCCCTCCGGGGCGGCGGTGAAATGCCGCTTCTCGTAGAATTCGTTGTAGTTCGGGAGGAACTTCTTCGGCACAACGCCGAGTATCTTCCCGTCCTTCATTACGACGGCGCAGTTGTAAAGCTCCCCGCGGAACCTCAGCGGACAGCCCACCGCAATGAGCATGTCAAGTCCGGCGGAGTGCTCCGTGATATCCTTCAGCGCGTTCAGGGCGCCGTCAAGCAGGGTCTGCTGAAAAAACAGATCCTGACAGGTGTAGCCGGTAATGCACAGCTCCGGCAGAACTAGCACTCTCACTCCCTGCTCGTGAGCCTTATCTATCAGCGCCTTTATGCGGGCGCAGTTATAGCCGCAGTCTGCAACCTTGATGTCAGGCGTTCCCGCGGCGGTCTTTACAAATCCGTCCTTCATTCTTCTGCTCCTTTTGTGCCACAGTAAGCACTTTATATTGTTATCCATTGTATATTATATACGTTTTTCATCTGAAAATCAAGAGCAGTACACGGAATTTTAACATTTTATATAAAAATCCCCGCAGCCGTGTGACTGCGGGGATAATTGTATTCGATTCAGTAATATCAGAATCCGGTAGAATAGTTCGGAGCTTCCTTTGTGATCTGAATATCGTGCGGGTGGGACTCCCTGAGACCTGCGCCGGTGATGCGTACGAACTCTGCACGCTCCTGGAGGTCGGGGATAGTCGGGCAGCCGCAGTAGCCCATACCGGAGCGGATACCGCCAACGAGCTGGAAGATGGTGTCGGCAACGGATCCCTTGTAAGGTACACGGCCCTCAACGCCCTCGGGAACGAGCTTCTTGCTCTTATCCTGGAAGTAGCGGTCAGCGGAGCCCTTCTTCATTGCAGCAAGGCTTCCCATGCCTCTGTATACCTTGAAGCTTCTGCCCTGGTAGATCTCGACGTCGCCGGGAGCCTCCTCGCAGCCTGCCAGCAGGGAGCCGAGCATTACGCAGTTAGCGCCAGCCGCAAGAGCCTTGACGATATCGCCGGAGAACTTGATACCGCCGTCTGCGATGACCGGAACGCCGTACTTAGCGGCAGCGCATGCGCAGTCGTAAACCGCGGTGATCTGCGGAACGCCGATACCTGCAACTATTCTGGTGGTGCAGATGGAGCCGGGGCCGATACCTACCTTTACAGCGTCAGCGCCAGCCTTGATGAGATCCTCAGCGGCAGCGCCGGTCGCAACGTTGCCCGCGATGATAACAGCGTTCGGGAACGCGGTCTTGATCTTGTCGAGGGTGGTCATGATGTTCTTGCTGTGGCCGTGCGCGGAGTCGAGCACCAGTACGTCCGCCTGAGCCTTCAGCAGAGCGCCGGCTCTGTCAAGCACGTCGGGAGTAATTCCGATCGCAGCGCCGCAGAGGAGTCTGCCGCCTGCGTCGCGCGCGGTGTTCGGGTACTGTACGCTTTTCTCGATATCCTTGATCGTGATAAGTCCCTTGAGGAAACCGTTCTCATCAACCAGCGGAAGCTTCTCGATCTTGTGCTTTCTGAGGATCTCCTGAGCCTGCTGGAGATTAGTGCCGACCGGCGCGGTAACGAGGTGATCCTTTGTCATTACCTCGCCGATCTTCTGGTTGTAATCGGTGATGAAGCGGAGGTCGCGGTTAGTGAGGATACCGACCAGCTTGCCGTTCTCAACGACCGGAACACCGGAGATCTTGTACTTGCCCATCAGAGCGTCCGCGTCAAATACGCTGTCCTGCGGGGAGAGGAAGAACGGGTTAACGATAACGCCGTTTTCAGAACGCTTTACCTTGTCCACCTCGTCGACCTGCTGCTCGATGGTCATGTTCTTGTGGATAATACCGATACCGCCTTCTCTGGCAATCGCGATAGCCATGCGGCTCTCTGTTACGGTATCCATCGCGGAAGTCATGATCGGGGTGTTGAGCGTGATGTTCTTGGTGAGCTGCGTCTTGAGGTCGATCATGTTCGGGGTAACGTCGCTCTTTGCGGGTATGAGCAGCACGTCATCGAACGTAAGACCTTCCTTGACAAATTTCTCGTTGTAGTTGCAGTTCAGCATACGATTAAATCCTCACTTTCTCGATCCGTTTCTGATTTGCACAGGTATTCCTGCGTCTTTTTCATTTTCTGGAACATTTCCCTCAATAAGGAAAAAAGCCGCTGAATGCATATGCTTCATGGCTTTTAGTTCCGTTTCGGGGAGATGTCCTCCCGAAGATATATTATAAATATTATATCACTAAACCGCTTTTTTTTCAAGCGCAAACCAGGAGAAAAGTATACAAATATCAAGCCTGAATTCGCCGCGATTTCGGAAATTTTCACGCTTTCCCTGAAAATCTCAAAAAAAACTTTCACAGCTTATTGACGAAAAAAGATATTTATTATAGAATATATGTGTATGGGTATTTTATGTCCTCTGAAAAATGTATGAAATTCACAGATAAGGAAATGATAATATGATAAAGACCTCAGCTTCGCTGCTTGCCTGCGACCTCGCGGATATATCCGGGGAACTCTCGCGCTGCAAAGCGGCGAATGTCGACTGGATACACTTCGACGTAATGGACGGAGCGTTCGTCGACCAGATAACCTACGGCAGCCCGGTGCTGAAATGCGTCCGCAGGGCGACGGATATGTTCCTTGACGTGCATCTGATGGTGAACGACCCGGCGAGCCAGATCAAGTTCTTCGCGGAAGCCGGAGCCGACCTCATCAGCTTCCACCTCGAGAGCCGCAGCGACGCACGAATGACCCTGGAGCTGATACGTTCCTTCGGCGTGAAATCCGCGCTTGCAGTGAAGCCCGGAACTCACATTGAGGAAGCGTTCCCGCTTGTGGAGCTGTGCGACATGGTGCTCGTGATGACCGTCGAGCCGGGCTACGGCGGGCAGGCGTTCATTCCGGAAACGCTTGATAAGATACGCGCTCTGCGCAGCTTCGCCGGTGACTCCCTCGACATTGAAGTCGACGGCGGAATAAACGGCAAGACCGCTCCGCTGGTAAAGGAAGCCGGCGCGAACGTCCTGGTTGCCGGGACCGGCCTTTTCAAGGCGGAGGACATGGCGCAGGCTAACTCCCTGCTGAAGGCTCCGCAGAAAGGACAGGCATGATAACTCCCATAACCAAGCGCGACCCGCGTAAGCTGTATCTGGAGCGCCTTGTATTCATGGCGGCTCTGCTGATACCGGCGGTGTTCCGCGGCGGCTTCAGACCGCTGGCAGTGTGCGCGGTGTGCGTTATCTGCTGCATGTTCACAGACTGGGTCTGCTGCAAGCTGCGCCGCATAAAATACGACATTAAAGACCCCGCCGTGATGTTCTGGGGGCTGTGCTGCGGAATGCTCATGCCTGCTGGTATCCCGCATGTCCTTGCAGGACTTTCCGCGGTTATCTGCATAGCTCTTGGGAAACACATTTTCGGCGGAAACGAGAACCTCGTGTTCTCTCCTCCAGCGATAGCCGTGGCGTTCCTGATAATCTGCTACCCCGGCGACATGCTGTATTATCCGAAGGTCGGCGAAATTCTCCCGATGTTCTCGGAGTACGAAGGGACTTTCACCCGCTCTGTCGAATACCACATGAACCTCGGCACAACGCCTACCCAGTCCGTTATGGATATCCTCATGGGGAACGTCCCCGGCGCTATCGGCGCTGTTAATATCCTCGTTATTCTGGTCATAGGCGTGTGCATGCTGATAAAGCACTCCACCAGCTTCACCGCGCTGATATCCTGCCTGACCTCTGTGGCGGCTATCTCCGCGCTGTACCCCAGGGTCGGGGATTCTCCGCTTATGTCGGTGTTCTATGAGCTTTCCAGCGGCTTCCTGCTGTTCGGAATCGTTTTTATGTCCGCCGAGCCTTATATACTGCCGAAGCGCCGCGCCGCACGAGTCATCTACGGAGTCGTGCTGGGCTACACCGTGATGATGTTCCGGTATTTCGGTCAGGTGGAGGGCTGCTTCGTTTTCGCGCTGCTTATCGTCAACGCCATGAGCAGCTCGTTTGATACCATCGTTGAAAATATCCTCTACTGGAAGCGCAACTACATCAGCTCCTTCGAGGGAAGCAAGAACCGCGCGCAGCAGGGCGGCATAAAGCTCACTGACACGCAGGAGATACAGCTCCCCGAAAAATACCGCTACAACACCCCGCCGATAGACGGCAAGGTGAAGCGCCACAAGCGCCGTCCTGCGTTAATAAGCAGACCCGGGGAGGCTCAGCCGCACCATGAGCAGCTCGAGCAGCCGGAGCGTTCAGAGCCATCTATAAACCCGGAGAAGGAGGACAGCGATGAATAACAAAACCTCCGGGAAGTTCAGACTTGACGGGCTTTTCCGCCAGAATATCGTTCTGATGAGCGGACTCGTCACCGCCCCGATAATAATAGCGGCGACAACGTTCGAACGCGCTCTGGTGCTCACCCTGAGCTTCCTTCTTATCTCGTACTCGTCAATAATCATCTGTCGGTTCATTCCCCGGGAGATAGTCTACACCGTGCGGATAATCTGCTACGTCGGAGTTGCCGCTGTGATGTATATTCCAACCGCGCTGCTGATGAACGCGCTGTTCCCTGAAACGGCCTCGGCGGTGTCCATCTACATTGAGATACTTGTAGTCAATTCCCTGATACTCGCAAAGACCGAGAGCCGGTTCTACCTCATGCCGATGAAAGAAATGGCGCTGGACGCGCTGATGTACATTCTCGGCTACGCTATAGCGGCGTTCGCCGTGGGTATCATCAGGGAGTTCCTCGCGTTCGGCTCGCTGTTCGGACTGAGAGTATGCGACGCCCCCATGCCCGCCGCCAAGACCACGTTCTTCGGGTTCATACTTGTGGGGATCCTCGCGGCGGTCTGCCGCGGAGTGACTACCCGCCGCAGGAAGCGCAGCGAAAGCTCCGGCGTTATCCGAAAGGGGGCTGAATGATGGAAGTTATCGCAAAGATCGTTTCCGCCGCGATGGTCTCCGTGTTCGTCCAGAACGCGATATTCGACCGCGCATTCGGCAGCAACGTCGGTATTTACGCCTCCCGCAAGAACAGCACCGTTATCGGCTTCACTCTCGGCATCACTGCTATGACTACCCTGGCGAGCATTGTTTCCTTCTTTGTTGACCAGGCTATGCTCCCGACGGAGTTCGGCTGGCTGTTCATGCCGCTTATCTACTCAGCCGTTATCAGCGTGCTGTATATTCTGGGGCTTCTGGGGCTGTGGCGGTTTTTCCCAAAAATATTCAGGAAAATACGCAAGTACGTCCACCTTGCGATATTCAACTGCGCCGTTATCGGCGCGCTTTTCCTCAACTCCAACTACGGCAGCGACATCTGGTCGTACATCGGATACGGTTTCGGCACCGGCATAGGGTTCTTCCTGGCGTGCTTCCTGCTGAATATCGCGCACGAAAAGCTGGACAGCGACAAGATCCCGCGTATATTCCGCGGCTACCCCATCATGCTTGTATACATCGGCGTGATATCGCTGGCGTTCTACGCGCTGGCGGGCTACACCGTTGACTTCTGATAACAACACACCACATTCTAGGAGATATCATGAAGAAAAAGAACATCAAGATAAAGCACCGCAAATACAGCCTGTACCAGCGCAAGAAAAGCAAGGGCAGGAAGTTCCTCACCGGACTTCTGATGGTAATTCTGGTGGCAGGTCTGTGCGTACTGGGCTACGGCCTGGGCAAGCCACTTGTGGAGTACTTCTCTAACCGCGGAAACGAGCCGCCCCCGGAATCCGCCTGGACTCCACCGGTATCCGCCGAGCCTGCGGCTCCCTCTGCGGAAGGAACTGCGGAAAAGACCGCTGAATCCTCCGAACCTACCGCCGAGCCGGAAATCGAAAAGACAGTCAGCGCGTTCATTCTGCCGGAGACCGCCGCGCTCAGCTCCGAGAGCCTCAACAGCGCCCTCGCAGCCGCAAAGAACAGCGGCTGCACCGACATCACGGTAACGCTCAAGGACGAAGCCGGAAGCTTCCTTTACAAGACCGCTCTCAAGGATATCCCCGAGAGCCAGATAACCGGAACCCTCACCGCAAAGCAGATCGCGGACATCATCACCAGGGCTGGAATGACTCCGCACGCGCGTATAAATACGCTGCTCGACCGCACCTCCCAGACCTACTCCGGCGGAAGCATCTGCTACATGATAGCCGACGGCGGGATCTGGCACGACTACTACGTCGACCAGGGCGGCAAGTCCTGGCTCGACCCGTTCGAGAAGGAGACCGCGGCGTACCTTGCGGATATCACAAAGGAGATCGCGTCCGCGGGCTTCACAGACGTGATACTCGCAAACATGAGGTACCCGGCGTTCAACCCGCAGGATTATACGAACTTCCTGCGGCAGCTCAGCATTTCCGACGAAACCGCGCGTCTTGAAGCGCTGTGGAACGTCATTTCCGCATGCCAGAAGGCTGCGGGGGATACCAGAGTCACAATTGAAATGAACGACGAAGATCTGTTCGCGGATAACAACGCGATCGCGCTCACCACTGCGGAAGCCGCAGGAGATAAAACAAAGCTGAAAACCGCAGCGCTGCTGGTGGACTACTCCCCCGCCGACAAGACAGGCTACGCCGAAACAAGGGCGTTCATCGGGAAGCTCTCCGCGATGTACTCCGGACAGGAATGGGCGGTCCGCATTCAGACCTCCGGATTCTCCGCCGCTTCTCTCGAGCAGGTGCGCAAGGCGTTTGCGGACTCCGGTATCACCATGTTTTCTGAATAATCGGTGAAAATTTTACCGCCCTACTTGATTTTAGGAGCAGTTTAGGTTATAATTAAAAGGTACTATAAAAATCATGCCGCAAGGCAGGACGTGGAGGACAACTAATGACAACACTCGCAGTTATTTCTACCGCAGCTTCTTCTGCAGACGCAACCGGCGGTGCAAACGTGGCAAGCATGCTCACAATGCTCATTCCGCTGGCGCTTATCATCGTATTCTTCTATTTCTTCATAATCCGCCCGGAGAAGAAGCGCAACAAGGAAATGCAGAACATGCTCAACAGCATTCAGGTTGCTGATGAGGTTATCACCAACGGCGGCATCATCGGCAGAGTTCTTTCCGTTAAGGAGGACACCGTGCTTATCGAGACCGGCAGCGACCGTACCAAGATCCGCGTGCTGAAATCTGCTATCGCTAAGAACAACACCGTTCACGAGGCTCCCGCTGAGGAAGCTCCCGCTAAGAAGAAAAAGGGCGACAAGCCCGCTGAGATCAAGTGACCTTGCGCATATGAAGCAAAAACTCCCTTCGGAAACGGAGGGAGTTTCTGTTTGTCGGAAGAGTGCACGGCTAAAAATATGCTGGTGAAAATTGCCGACGCGGTATTTAACATGCGGCCGCTAAATTATAAGCAAGGGGCCTCTTTTGAAGCCCCTTACATTCATTCATTCTTATTTTCTGTTGTCTGTTCAGGCTCGGTAGCTCCCTCCGCGCGCTTTTTAAGCTTTATCTTCGACATATTCCGTATTCTTGACCAGATGAACGCCAGCGCCACCAAAACAAGCTCCGGAATAGTCTGCCACAGTCTGGACACCACGGATACGACCATTGCGTCGCTCTGCGGCATTATAAGGCACAATCCGGCTACGATGATTCCCTCGCGGACTCCAAGCCCGGACGGGGCGAATATCGCGAGAATGCCCATTATCGCGGAAACTCCCCAGATACCGGCACAGAACAGCAGTTCGGAGTACTCCACGGCGGGATAGATCGACTTCGTAAGAATGAAGAATCCAACGCCGACGATCAGCCAGTTTCCGATGAACAGCAGCACGACCTTTAACATCTGCGAGTACTTCATCGGTATCTCAAGATCCTTCTTAAAGAGCTTCCCAAGTATCCGCAGGAAGAAATTGATTATTTTCGGGTGAATGCACACGAAAAACACGACTATCAGCGCGATAGTTACCCACTTGTAGTTTTCCAGAAGCTCGTTCGGGAAGAACAGCAGCGACACGATAAACAGCATTGCCGCGCCAAGCAGCGTGCAGACATTCTCAATAAAGAAGCACACCGTTACCTTCGACAGCGGCGCGTCCTCCTCCTTATAATAGGTCAGGCGGGCGGCAAGCATGAACACCTTCCCCGGAATGTACTTTCCGAGTATAGAGTAGAGGTAGCTTGTGACGGCTTTCTCGTACTTTATCGCACAGCCGTTAAGCTTTGTGATGTAGTGCCACAGCGACGCCAGGGTTATTTTATACAAGAAATAGAACAGCATGGAGAATATGAATATCCCCATATCAACGTTCATTATCTTGTCGGAGAATTCATCCCAGTTCTTCCAGAAGTACCACGCCAGGAATACCACGACAAGCACGCCGAACAGGATTTTCAGCGCTTTCAGTATCTTTTTCTTATCAGGCTTTTTCATTGTTTTCCCCCGGTCAGAAGCTCAGCAGCACGCGAATGAAGCACATGTAATAGTATATGAACCAGGTCGGCATTTTCTCAAGCTTAGCGAGCTTTTCACGGCTGAATTTCATGTTTCTCCAGCCAAGCTTGAATGCAAGGCGGTGATTCCACTTGCACTTGCCGGAGACATCAACATTAAGCTTCCTTCCCATCTTTTCGAACATTTCCTGCTTCGCCTTTGCCGCGTTGAACTTGAATACCAGAGCACGCTTCTGGCTGCGAAGCATTTTGCTGTCGTCGATACGCGAAGCAACTATCGCGCCGTCGTCCACAGCGGACTGGAACGCCTCCATTGCGCGCTCGCTTCGGATAACGCAGCTTGTGTGCTTTATCGGATTCTTCTTCATTTCCTTGAGCCAGATATCGCCGAAGCTGATATCCGCAGAGTTGCAGTAATGATCCTGGCAGACCATGCAGCTCTCCCGGCTGAAGAAGTACGCGTTTTTGTATGCGCATATCGTCTTGGGGTAGCTGAGGGTCTTTTCGCTGCCGTCCTCGTACTGCACGGTGGAAAGTCCGCGCCAGTGACCACGGCGGTAGTACAGCCTCTTTGCGCCCTCAAGGGAGATTTTCTTCTTCCTCAGCGGAACTAACGTTGCATTCTCGCTGTGACTTCCGCTGCAATAAAGTCCGAGCTTCAGCACGACCTTTTCTTTCAGCGCTGGCTCCTTTTCAAGCATTGCGGTGAACGCTCTCATCTGGCAAGGGACGAGTACTACGGCAAGCTTTCCGTTGAACTCACGGAGCATATCAACGTGCTTCATCAGCGGCATGTACATGTATACCGACGAGGAGCTTTCCATAAGTTCCTCCCTGGTTGTCGCGATGAACGTCTTGTATCCCAGCTTTCCGTCCTTTATCTCGCTTCTTGTGACCCACGCGCCGTCTATCTCTCCCGTTTCGAGCATATGGCACAGCAGAGCCGTCACCATACCGCCGGAAGCCGCATTAGCGCGGATATTCCCGTCAGCGGCATAGCCCATTCGCGCGCATATATGTTCGCCCATGTAGAACTCCGGACGGTTAAAATCAAGCAGCTTGACCTTTTTCGGCTTAGCGTAGACCTTGTCTATCTCCTCGCTGATGAAGCGGATATTGTCACGGCTGCTCTCCAGCACGGCAGGGAGGTTCTCCTTTATTTTCTCGCGTATATTCTGGCTCTCGGAAATGAACCCCATGAACTTTGTTTTCAGGGAGTCAAGCTCCAGCGCGGAAAAATCCACCGCGTACTCGCCAAGCCCGAACATATCGAGGACTTCCTTATACTTGTGGCTCCAGCCGACGAGCAGCACCGGAGTGCATTTTTCCAGAGCGCCTATCATTGCATGGAATCGGGAAGCTACCAGTACTTCGCAGCGTGCCAGTAGCTCGCGTATCTCCTCGGGAGCCATTTCGCGCGGCTCCCACATTACCTTTGTCTTGTCCCGGACTGCATTATAGACCTCGGTGCAGATGATGAGGTCGTTGTTGCGGGGCTTCTCGCTGCCTTCGCGGGCAGCGTTGGCTATCAGAAGCACGTTATAGTCCTGCTCATTGAGCCAGTTGATGAACTGGATCATACAACCGCGGTAGTCCCTGCCCATTTTTTCGCATTTTCCCTGGACTACGCTGCTTATCGACAGCGCGACAACTCTCTTGTGGAAGAACGGGCTGTCTTCGCAGAGCTTCTGCACTTTTTCGGCATAAAATTCGCTGTCGGGCATGGAGAATGCTCCATCGGCGCAGAGCTTCACGTTTTCGGTGACGCCTATTCCGGCTAGGTTGTCCTGGGTGATTTTTCCGCGTGCGCAGATGAGCTTTATCTTCGGAAGTATCCACTTTGCAAGGAACTTATTCCAGCCGTTCTTGAACGTACCAAGCGCCTGGGAGTACTTAACGACGGGAACTCCGCAAAGCATGGGAACCGCTGCGCATACGAACGCGTAAGTATTCATGATGAAGCCGCGGCTGTCCACGAATGAGATTCCCGCCTCGTCGATAACTATGTCGCACTGGGAATACGCCTTGATTATCTTATCCATTTGCAGGAGCTTCCGGAACGGCGGAATGAACCGCAGGAAGCTGTAAAGTATGGAAAGCGGGAAAGCCAGGAACAGAAGGCGCTCCGGCTTTGCGTTGACTACTTTTATAAAATCGTATTTCTCGGGCATTTCAGCGATGAGCTTACGGTCTGCACCGGGGTATGTGGACATCAGGAATATATTGAGTTTCTCGCCGTAGCGCTCCCTGAGCTGCTTTATGGAGCTCTGAAGCATGGCTGCGGCTCCCTTGTTTCCGCTGAAGCAGGCGGCGGTTATAGCGATGTTTATTGGTTTCATCTATGTGCGCTTCCTTTACTTTTCGATTTTGTATAGCAATACAATGATATTGTATCACATAAGTGCTTATTTGTCAAAAGAAAAGTTTGTGAAAAGATTGCTGGAATGATAAACTAGAATTTAGCGGCGTAGTGTGCTTCCGAAACAGTCCGCCGGACTGTTTCGGAGGATAGTCATGACTAGATTTTATATGTTGCTTG
>DQFX01000006.1:23801-30893 GCA_003531585.1 Oscillospiraceae bacterium
TAGGGATTGCAGTAAGCGGAACACTCGCCGCTAAATTATAGTTTATAATGGTCACCTCTAAAAACCTTGTTTGAGTGAAAATGTGTATAACACACCGACTGCTTCTTCAAATCGTTTTTAGAGGTTCCTTTATATAAAATTAACCGGGGAGCTGCAAACTCCCCTGTTAATCTTATTTGCGTATCCTGCGAATCTTCACCTGATGTATCGGCTTTGCAGACTGGCTATAGCCGTTCGGCGCCGTGGGAACCGTATAGGGCGCCCCGAGTGCAGCCGCTGCCTGAGCCAGCTCCTCTGCCTTCGGAGCTTTCCGCTCACTGAGGTTCTGCTCGCGCTCCGCCTCTTCATGCTGCGCCTGCTCCGCCGCTTTGTAAGCCTGCTCGTAGAAATATATCTGCGAATTGAGCCGCGGCTCGCCCTCCTTCGGCTGGACATGGTAGTAGTTACCGTCGCTGTCCTGTTCGCGCGCCTTCACGTTATCACGGAGCATCGTCTCGAATATTTCGACTGCGCGGTCTGCTATGCTCTTATCCAGCAGCGGAGCCGCAACCTCAACGCGGCGCTCGGTGTTTCTTGTCATGAAGTCGGCGCTGGAGATGTACACCCTGCGGC
Source organism: Oscillospiraceae bacterium (assembly GCA_003531585.1). Taxonomy (GTDB): domain Bacteria; phylum Bacillota; class Clostridia; order Oscillospirales; family Ruminococcaceae; genus CAG-115. Next base: position 24,414 of record DQFX01000006.1, read on the forward strand.
GGTCTCCGGTGCCGAAAATGTAGATACGACTGTGCTCCAGGAATCTTCCCACGATGGAAATTACACGTATATTCTCAGTGTCTCCCTCGACGCCTGCGATAAGGCAGCAGATACCCCGGACTACCAGCTCGATTTTGACCCCGGCGCGGCTTGCCTCGGCGAGCTTTTCGATGATATCCTTATCGGTCAGGGAGTTCATCTTGATTCCGATGTAGCCCTTGTCCTTGTAAGTTATTTCGTTGTCGATAAGCTCGACAATGCGGCTCTTGAGCCCCTTCGGTGCAACCAGCAGCTTGTTGGTGCTCTCAACTGTATTCCCGACTGCGAGCGCATTGAACACCACGGAGGCGTCAGAGCCGAAATCACGGTCGGCGGTCATCAGCGTGAGGTCGGTGTACAGCTTGGAGGTACGCTCGTTATAGTTGCCCGTGCCGACCTGCGTGATGTAGCTTACGTCGTTGCCGTCGCGCAGCGTGATGAGCAGCAGCTTGGAGTGCACCTTCAGCTCGTCCAGACCGTAAATGACGGTAACTCCCGCGTCCTCGAGGCACTTCGACCAGCCGATGTTGTTTTCTTCATCGAAACGCGCGCGGAGCTCCACCAGCGCAAGGACGTCCTTGCCGTTTTCAGCGGCGCGGGTCAGGGCGCTGATTATCTTACTGTCCCTCGCCACGCGGTAAAGCGTTATCTTGATGGAAACTACGTCCGGATTCTCGGCTGCTTCCTCAAGCAGGCGTATGAACTGGTTGATGTTCTCATAGGGGTAGTTTAGCATGATGTCGTGCTGCTTTATCTGCTCTATCATCGGGCGCTTGGTGTCGATGGCAGGGGATTTCTGCGGAGTCAGCGGAGCAAAGAAAAGCTCGCTGTTTTTCTCCAGCTTCCTTTCAACGGAGGAGAGGAAATCCATCGTAAGCGGGGCGGTCTGCCAGAAAATGAAGCTGTCGCGCACCTTGAGGGTCTTTGCTATGAGCGCGGCTATGCTGTCGTCCGGCTTTCCGAGAAATTCCAGGCGAACCGGCTGGAGCTTCTTGCGCTTCTTTACAAGGTCGGACATTATATCGCGGAAATCAACATCGTGGTCGTACAGACCCTCGTCGATGGCGATATCTGCATTTCGGGTCACTCTGAAAATGCAGCGGGAGATTATCTCGAAATTCTTGAACACCTGCTCAGCGTAATGGCTGATAAGCTCCTCAATAAGCAGGAACTTTCCCGTTCCCGGGAGCCACACCAGCTTCGGAAAATTCTCCGACGCGGGAAGTATCCCGAACGTTACCTTGCGCGCGGCGTCGTCCTTTTTGCGTATCGCTACGCCGACGTATATCTCGCCGCTCTTGAGGAACGGCACCGGGTGCTTTTTGTCTACAACTCCGGTGAACAGCAGCGACTGTATCTCGCGGGTGAAAAACGCGCGGAAGTACGCGTCCTCTTCCGGGGAGAGGTCCTTAACAGCGAGGTGCTCAACGCCGTAATTTTTCAGACCGTCCATTATCGCGGAATACGCGTCGTCCTTGACTGGCAGTAGCTGCTTTACGCGCTTCGCGATCTCCACGAGCTGCTCCTTTGCGGTCATGTTGGTCTTGTTTTCAGTGTCCTTGCTGTCAAAGAGCATTTTATCGTGCAGGCTGCCTACTCTTATCATAAAGAATTCGTCGAGGTTGGAGCAGAATATCTGCACGAATCTCAGCCGTTCGAACAGCGGAGTTTCCTCGTCGAATGCCTCTTCAAGCACCCTCGCATTGAACTTGAGCCACGAAAGCTCACGGTTGTCATAGAATTTACCGCTCATATTAAATCCTTTCACAGTTGCTTTATCTGCTGTTTACGCCGAATTTACATATAACAACGCCGCCTGAAAACGCTCGGTCTACAGGCGGCTAAATTATCAATGAATATGTTTACTTCTTGAGGTCTAGAGAAGCCTTGATGAATCCGTTGAACAGCGGGTGAGGTCTGTTCGGTCTGCTCTTGAACTCAGGGTGGAACTGAACTGCAACGAACCAGGGGTGAACGTCCTTCGGAAGCTCAACGATTTCGACAAGCTTACCGTCGGGAGAGAGACCAGCGAACTTCAGACCCTTTGCAGCGAGCTGCTCACGGTATGTGTTGTTGAACTCGTAACGATGACGGTGACGCTCATAGATAAGACCCTCGCCGTAAAGCTCGCGGGAGATGGAATCTTCGTCAAGCTTGCAGGGATACAGACCCAGGCGCATTGTACCGCCCATGTCAACGCCCTTCTGGTCGGGCATGATGTCGATAACGTCGTACTTGTGCTGACCGAACTCAGAGGAGCTTGCGCCCTCCAGACCGCCGACATTTCGTGCGAACTCGATAACCGCCATCTGCATGCCGAGACACAGTCCAAGGTACGGCTTCTTGTGCTCTCTTGCATAGCGCACAGCCTCGATCTTGCCCTCGATGCCTCTGTCGCCGAAGCCGCCGGGAACTACGATGCCGTCGACCTTGCCGAGAAGCTTCTCGGAGGTCTCGGGGGTTACTTCCTCGGAATTGATAAGCTCGATATGCACGTCAGCGCCGTTTGCCGCGCCTGCATGTCTGATGGACTCCATAACGGAGATGTATGCGTCAGGAAGCGCAACGTACTTGCCTACGAGACCGATGGTCAGCGGCTTGGTTGCGTTCTCCTGCATGTGAACCATGTTCTTCCACTCGGTGAGGTCAGGCTCTCTGTCCTCAAGACCAAGGTGGTGGCACGCGGAGTGCGCCAGACCTGCTTCCTCAAGCATGAGCGGAACAGCATACAGCGAAGAAGCGGTGAGGTTCGGGATAACGTCCTCCTTGCGGACGTTGCAGAAGCTTGCAACCTTCTCCATCATATCCTTCGGGATCTCGCAGTCGCTGCGGAGAACCAGCACGTTCGGCTGGATGCCGATGGAGAGCAGCTCCTTTACGCTGTGCTGGGTCGGCTTTGTTTTAAGCTCGTTGCTGCCGGAGATGAACGGAAGCAGAGTAACGTGAATGTACATTACGTTCTCTCTGCCGACGTCGTTGCTCACCTGGCGTATAGCCTCGAGGAACGGTGTGGACTCGATATCGCCGACTGTACCGCCGATCTCGGTGATAACTACGTCGGCAGCCTCTGCGCCGCTGTTGGCAACGCGGTAGATGCGGTCCTTTATTTCGTTGGTCACGTGCGGGATGACCTGAACGGTTCCGCCGAGGTAGTCGCCGCGGCGCTCCTTGTTAAGAACTGTCCAGTAGATCTTACCGGTGGTGACATTGCTGTTTATTGAAAGATTCTCGTCGATGAAACGCTCGTAGTGACCGAGGTCGAGGTCAGTCTCGGCACCGTCGTCGGTTACGAAAACCTCGCCGTGCTGATAGGGGCTCATAGTGCCGGGGTCAACATTTATATACGGGTCGAACTTCTGGATAGTTACCTTGTAACCTCTCATTTTGAGCAGCCGACCGAGCGAAGCAGCCGTAATGCCCTTGCCAAGACCGGAAACTACGCCGCCGGTGACGAAAATGTATTTTGCAGCCATTTTTTGTTTGACCTTCCCTTCTTTGAAATTAGGAATTCTGAATTCGGAATTCGGAATTTCGGGAATCCAGAATTACTTCAGCCTTACTTATCCGAAAACATATCTACAGTTTATTATATCACTATGCGTAACTTTTTTCAAGTGGTATTTCTACTAAAATAACCATTCTGCGGCATTATTTTTCCGGTCTTTTCATTTCCAGTTTCTGTCGTAGCTCGGAGCCTCCAGAAGCGGGTTGGAAGTTGTCGGGCGTTTTTTCTTCCTGCGCGTGATGTGTTCTGCGATGTTGAACGGCTTTTTCTCTGGTATTGCGCGGAATTCCGCGAGATAATGCTCAAGCGAGGTCTGTATTTTCTTAGCAGAACCGAACCAGTCGTTTATTTCCAGCTTGTCCGCGGTCTCGAAACCGCGTTCGTTAAGCTCGGGGCTGTCGAACTGCGTGTGACCGTCCTCGCCGACATGGTAGCCCAGGCGGCTGCTTTCCTCAAAGTAGCAGCGCACCTTTCCCTTCACCGTCAGCGAACAGGGAGAAGCTTTCTGGTCGCGGGATATCTCCTCGATACCGGAAAACGGCACGAAATACAGCCGCCGGAGTATCACCTGGTCGTCCCAGTTCCGGAATTCCCCGGCGTAAAGGCTGAACACGAAGCCGTCCGGCAGAATGTCAAGATATGTGAACCTGCTGTGCCGTGCGGTGTACTTCTTAGCCAGCAGAGCCGCAGCGAACATCGTTGACGTTCCAGCCAGCACGCATAATACAATCACCAGCGCCATGAGCTTTAGAATCCCGGAGGAATTTCCAGCGCCGAGGTTCAGCAGGATATTCACCGCACAGAACACGCAAACGCCGAAAAGCGGCACCAGTACGATAATAGCCGTACCCCTGAGCCGCCTGCGGTATTTGGTTGTATCCGCGTGGAAAAAGTAATCCATGCTCCGCCTCCGCATTTATGTACTTTAGCCGCCTGCATACGGCTTCCTTGTTTATTATAGCACATAAACGCCCCGCCGTCAATCTTCGCGGGGGAGTTCATCCGGAGGTATCGCGGCAAAGCTGCGGTCAACGGTTATAACGCAGCGTATGTCCGCTCTCTTCTGCGACATGAAACGCTCTATCTCGGCGCGCAGTTCGGATTCGTCCATCTTGAAATCAGTCGGCACTGCAACGTCGAACTCCGCGTTTGTTATGTCGCCGCAGCTGACAAGCCGCAGGTCGTGAACGGACAGCCTTTCGTCGATAAGCTGCACGGTCTGCTCAAGTTCACGGCGTATCTCGCTGACTGCGGAATCGTCGGTCAGAACCGGGTCGAAATGAATCAGCATGTTGATGCCTTCGCTGCTGAGAAAATCACGCTCGATCTGGTCTATCACGGCATGGCTTTCTATGACGTTTTCCTCCGCCGCCATCTCGACATGCACGGTCGCGAATTTCCTGCCGTGGCCGTAATCGTGCACGATGAGGTCGTGAGTTCCCAGAACTCCGGGGTAGGAGAGGATTTTCCGGCGGATCTTCTCAACAAGCTCCGGCGATGGGGCGTTTCCAAGCAGCGGATCCATCGTGTCCTTTACGAGACCCGCTCCGCTGTACAGTATGAATCCCGCGACTGCCACCGCCATTATGCCGTCTAGCTGAACTCCGGTGTAATGCGAGATAAGACTAGCGGCGAGGACCGCGCCGGTCACTATGCAGTCGTTGCGGCTGTCCGCGGCGGCGGCGATGAGCGTCTGCGAGTCGATGTGCTTCCCGACGCTGCGGTCGAAGATCATCATGCCGAATTTCACCGCGATGGAGGTCAGCATTACAATTGCCGAAACTATGGTGAATTCCACGTCCTGCGGGGTTATGATCCTCTCGATTCCGCTTTTGAGCAGCTCAATTCCGATAACTATAACGAGTATCGCGACAACGAACCCGGATATGTACTCATACCGCGCGTGTCCGTAGGGGTGCTCGGCGTCGGCGCGCTTTTCGGAGAGCTGGAATCCGATAAGGCTGATGAGGCTGGAAGAAGCGTCCGAGAAGTTGTTGAGCGCGTCCGCGGTGATAGAAACGCTCCCCGAGAAGGTGCCTGCGATGAACTTCCCTGCGCTCAGGAGCATATTGCAGACTATTCCGACCCAGCCCGCCAGCCTGCCATAGTATGCGCGTTTGTGATTTTTTTCGTTTTCTGCCGACATAAAGACACCTCCAGCCGGAAATACGCTTCGATTAAATTGCATTATGAAAAGTATATCACGCGGTATATCTGTTAGTCAAGATTTACGCGGTGTAATTTTCAACCGAAAAACAACTAAAAAACGGTTCGAAAATTCTACAGTCCAGATGTTCTGAAGAAAATTGAAAATAATCGCAAAAAACCCTTGACAAATCAGAATGAAAGTGTTATAATAATTAAGCGTTAATGTTAAGCAAAGCATCTGCGGGTGTAGTTCAATGGTAGAATCCCAGCCTTCCAAGCTGGTCGCGTGGGTTCGATTCCCATCACCCGCTCCAAGCCTTTATAGGCTGCTGTATAGGATACGCGCCATTAGCTCAGCTGGATAGAGCAACCGCCTTCTAAGCGGTAGGTCGAAGGTTCGAATCCTTCATGGCGTGCCATACATGGTGGGTATGGCTTAGTTGGTTAAAGCGTCGGATTGTGGTCCCGAAGATCGTGGGTTCGACTCCCACTACCCACCCCAGATAAGAAAAGGCATAGGTTTAACCTGTGCCTTTTTCGTTAATCTCCAGTACAATGCTGGGATATAGCCAAGTGGTAAGGCAAGGGTCTTTGACTCCCTCATTCGTGCGTTCGAGTCGCACTATCCCAACCAAATCAACAAATGCCCCGTTTTGGACGGGGTATTTGTTTTACTGGGGAAGGATAGATGAATTGTTGTTTAGAGGCGAAACGCTGCTTGTGAGGGAAAACTATAATTTAGCTGTGTAGTGTGCTTCCGAAACAGTCCACCGGACTGTTTCGGAGGA
>DQFX01000070.1:0-6759 GCA_003531585.1 Oscillospiraceae bacterium
TTGAATATAATGTTCGCCCTGGCGAATCTGATTCTGGCTGACAGACCTCATCTGGCAGCTTGATTCAGTGCGCTCTGGCGAGCCTGATGGGTAACTCACACGAATTTCACAATATGTCACTCTTTTTATGGCAATGGGGCGTTAATTGTGCGGTGTTGCCTTAAGTATGTTGAGGGCAGCGAGACCTTGTTTACAACCTATTCGTTGGTAATCATTATACCATCCATCATAGGAGCAGGTCTGTTCCAGATACTGTTTAAGCTAACGGAAAATAAAGGCAGAACCGCATCTATTCTCGCATTCTGCACCGGTGTTTCTATGCTCTCTCTTTATCTGTTCAGCCCTGTGGAGTCTGCCGTTGCTTTCTACATTTTCTCGGGACTGACGCAGTTCTTTTTTGCGGGATTTAATACAGCCATCTATGCGATAATTCCTGATTGCGTTGAATACGGAGAATGGAAAACAGGCATAAGGAATGACGGATTCCAGTACGCATTCATTTCACTCGGAAATAAGATTGGAATGGCAATTGGCACATCAGTCCTTGCCGCAGCACTAAGCTGTGCCGGTTTTGAAGCAAATATAGAGCAGAATGAAGCTGTTCTGTCTATAATGAAACATAGCTTTTCAACTATTCCGGGAGTGCTTTGGATAATTACGGCGGTGGTTCTGTTCTTCTATCGGCTTAATAAAAAATCCTACAACAAAATTGTGGATGAAATCAAGGAAAGGAAGGCTGAAAATGTTTGATATAGCTGCTTTAGGCGAGATACTTATAGATTTTACCATGCAGGGCTTTAACACGCAGGGACAGCGAATTTTTGCTCAGAATCCCGGAGGCGCCCCCGCAAATGTAGCGGCGGCTGTCGCTAAGTTAGGCGGAAAAGCTGCTTTTCTGGGCAAGGCAGGAGATGATATGCACGGACATTTCCTGAAAGACACATTGATGTCCTGCAATATAGACTGCACAGGTTTTTCGCTCAGCAAGGATTATTTCACGACTCTTGCCTTTGTTGATGTAAAGACCAATGGTGAGCGTGAATTCTCCTTTGCAAGAAATCACGGAGCAGATAAGATGCTGGCAGTCGAGGAAATCCCTGAGGATATAATCACACAGAGCAAAATTCTGCATATTGGTTCAATATCCCTTACAGATGAGCCTTGCAGGTCTGCAACGGTTTACGCAGTAAATACTGCAAGACAGAACGGAGTGATAGTATCCTATGACCCAAATTTCCGGGCTTCTCTCTGGAAAGATAAAAACGAAGCCATTAACACTATGAGAAGCATGATACAGTATGCTGACTTAATGAAGATTTCCGAGGAAGAAACAGAACTGCTAACAGGCAAAGCAGACTATACCGAAGCAGCTGATATCTTAATCGGACAGGGTGTGAAAATAGTGGCAGTGACTCTTGGAAAGAAGGGTGCATTCGTTAGGACAGAAAAAGGCGGTATTCTTGTAAAGGGCTTCACTAACAGTGCTGTTGATGCAACAGGAGCAGGCGACGCATTTTGGGGAGGATTTCTTTACAAACTGGCGGAGAGCGGAAAAAAACTATGCGAACTTACGCCGGAGGAAGTGTCCGAATTTGCCGATTTTGGAAACGCTTCAGCAAGCGTTTGCGTTGAGAACTATGGTGCCATACCCGCAATGCCTACGCTGGAACAGGTTCTCAAAAAACAGAAGGAAGAGAGGCAGAAATAATATGTCTATGGACGATAATTTCACAGGAATTCAACACATCGGTATCCCTACGAACGACATAGAGGCAACGATTGCGTTTTATCAGAAGTTGGGTTTTATCCCTGTACTTAGAACCGTAAATGAGCAGGCAAATGAAAAGGTTGCATTTTTAAGATTGCACAATTTGACTATCGAAACCTATGAAAACAAGGCGGCTGAAATGAAAACAGGGGCAATAGACCACATTGCGATAAATTGCGTGTCAATAGAAGACGCTTTTTCCTACATAAACAAAGAAGGTCTTAACACCACATCGGATACGATACATTTCCTGCCGTTCTGGGAACATGGTGTACGTTTTTTCGCAATTGAAGGACCTAACTGCGAGAAGATTGAATTCAGTCAATTCCTATAAGTCAGAGATAACTTAAAAGACGGTTGTTATTAGGAAGTGATGATTCCTTTTTGGAGAGATCAATCTGCTGCTGTCCAGCGAAAAAAACTTAGTATGCCTAATGGAATAGGAGATTTGGTACATTAGCAAAAATTCAAACTGCCGCTTTAGCTTGAACAAGGTTTTGGATAACCTCGGTCAAGACCAAAGCGGCAGCCTTTTTGCTTTATTTAGAACGGCACAATTTCGTGAGTTGGAAAGTCTGTATGGCGAACAGAATGAGCATCTCAGAACAGCCTGTGTTCTCCGGCAAGGAAAATACTGTCCGCTGCCTTGCCTTCGGTTTCAAAAATGACGATAGTGTTTTTCCCGATTTGCAGCAACGGAGCGGGAATGTACAATCTTTTCTGCGGACCTATCTCCCAGAAACGCCCGATGTTAAAGCCGTTCACAAACGCGCAGCCCTTGCCGAAACCGTCAGTGTCAAGGAACGTGTCGCAGGGTTCGTCTATGTCAAGTTCAAACCTGTAAAATGCAGGGGTATTCTCGATATATCCGATGCCGAAATCTAACGCCGCTATCTGCCTTTCGTCCAGCGGCAGCGGGTAAATCTCAAAACCGAAGTGCCTGTGGTCGTTGATTTTCACGCCGCCGGAAATTCCCTTGCGCTGGTTTTCAAGACCTGTGCCGAAATTCTCGCGTCCGGTATTTTCGCACAGCAGGTCGATAATACCGCTGGTGCGCTTTTGCTGCGGCTCGAATTTCTCCCACATATTCTCAGCAAACGCCGTATAAACAAATTCGCCGTTGTGATAGCACTGAACTCTGTCCGCGGCGCCCTCCAGCCGTATCTCGCTGACAGTTTCAATGTCCCTGATTTTCATTCGGTAAAGGATATAGCCGTAATCCTGTCCGATATCCTCCATTGTCAGGGGATACGAGGATTTCACCGGGACGCTTATTTTGTCAAGCACGGAAAACAAGTCCGTCTTTCCCGTGCAGGAAATTCTGCCGTAAGCCCTACGCCTGATTTCAGTTGTGAGCGGGATTTCATGTATATCGGTATATTTTGCGATAACCTCTTTAAAAAGACGGTATTTTTCGGTAATCTGCCCGTCCTCTGTAAGAGGCGCGTCATAATCGTACGAAGTAACGTCTCCGGTTTTGCTGCCGCCGTTTCTGCCGCTCATAAAGCCGAAATTCGTTCCGCCCTCGAACATATAGAAATTCACGCTGCCGCGTTTTAGCAGCTCGTCAAGCTCTGACGCCGCCTTCTCGGGAGAGGTGGTGTGTTGCTCCTCGCCCCATGCGTCAAACCAGCCGTTCCAGAACTCCATGCACATGAGCGGCTTATTTTCGCCGATGTATTTTCTCATCTGTCCGAACTGCCATTCTGCTCCCGAACCGAAATTACCCGTGGGCAATGCTCCGTTCAACATACCCGATTTGAATTTCGGCTCGCTCCACGGCCCGTCCGAAGTCACAAAGGGGACGGTCACGCCCAGTTCACGCAGCGTATCCCGAAGAAATTCAAGATATGCGGTGTCGTTCCCGTAGTAGCCGTATTCGTTTTCTAGCTGCACGAGTATCACCCCACCGCCTCTGTCGCACTGATGTGGGACAAGCTTTGGAATAAGCACGCTGTAATACTCTTTTACCGCATTGAGATACGGCTCATAGCTGCATCGCAGGCGCATATTCCTGTCCCTAAGCAGCCATGCGGGCAATCCGCCGAATTCCCACTCGGAGCAGATATACGGCGACGGGCGGATAATTATGTACAGCCCCAGCTTTTCCGCAAGATGAATGAAGCGCTCAATGTCATGCATTCCGTCAAAGCGGAAATTACCCTTTTCCGGCTCGTGGAAATTCCACGGGATATAAGTTTCAACGGTATTACAGCCCATATTCACCAGCTTTTCAATCCTGTCCTGCCAGTATTCCGGGACTGTTCGGAAATAATGGAACGCGCCCGAGATGATTTTAAACGGCTCTCCGTTTAGATAGAAGTTATCCCTTATTTCAAGCATTACTGCGCCTCCGGTCAGTATTCTATTGCGTCAAGGGTGAATGTTCCGCTTACCACTGCGATCTTCACGGTATGCTTGCCCCCCGGAACATTGAACCAAGCGCTGCACTGCCTTGCCTTTGACCCCGTGGAGGAGCAGGTCTTGAGCAGCTTTCCGTCAACATAAACCTTGATTTTATATGCGTCGGATTGACCTATAAGCGAGAACCTGCTGCCAGTAAAGCTGAACTGCATTGTCTTTGCCTTTTCGCCCTTTGCTACTGTCGCACGGGAGATTGTTCTGTTGAAATGAACGTACTGGTCGGGAACAGTTCTGTACCAGTCGCCCTTGTAGGTGATGGAAGCGTCATGGTCATCCACTCGGGTGATGGTGGATTGATAGCCCTTGACCGGGGATACCTTTAGGTTGTCGAAAATATTGTTGTACAGACCGCTGCCTATTGAGATACGACCGGAGTTTGCAAAAGCTGTTTCGTCCTTATAGGAAACAAGCTTTTTGCCGTCCAGATATGCAATTATTTTAGTACCTGCCGCAGTGATCTTCACATTGTGCCATGCGGAGGAGTTGAACTTCTTTACAGTACCGCTGGAGAGGGTGACGGTATTTTTTCTAAGCTCCCAGCGTCCGTTGGGGTAAACTTTTAAACTGTAACCGTTTTCCGCAGACCAGGAATCAAGCTCTGCCGTGAGATAGCGCACGCCGAACGCGACATAGTTGTCAGACGCTTTGCCTGCAAACTTGAAATCTATCTTCGCCGAATAGTTGCTCCAGCGGTCATCGCCCAGCGATGTTATAGGGTTCGGGGTACTTCTGTACCGCCAGTCGGTAGGCTTGTTGTCCGCATTAATCATCTGCATGAGCACCTTGTTCCCATCGACCTCTGCGACCTCGAATGCTCCGCCGTAATCGGTGGTGTAAAGCGGCGCATTTCCTCTTGATGCAAGGAACTCGTCTGAGTACTCAAACTTATCGGTGTAGCTAAGCTTGAGCGGAGTGTCCTTGTAGGAGCAGTTATATACAGACGAATCAGCCGTTTTGTCAAGCGTAGTGACGGTTACTATGGAATAGGGCTTTACTTCAATGGAATAAGCGTACCCACCTTTTGTCTTTACCGGCTGATATGCGGCAATCTTCTTGAAATAGTTTGCGTCGTAAGCCTGACCCTTATCCGGACCTCTGGTTTCCCAGACATAAACGGGCGCGTCTGCCTTTGTCATATTATCAAGGGTGAACGTGTAATTACGCTGCTCGCTGCTGTCGTTGCATATAACGATAGAGTAATCGCCGGTGGCTTTGTCAGTAACTGTCATGTAGTTATTCGTGGTCTCGGAAATGGCGTGGGATTCCTTGCCGTCACCGAAGCACGCGCTGTCTATGTAACGCCAGCCGTTCTTCATGAACATCGTGAAATGCGCCGAAGTCCAGATTCCGCAGTCAGCTTCGTAATAGCCGCTCCACGGAGTCTGCGCGTTCAGCAGGGACTTTGGGAAATACTTCGCGCCAGAATAATACGCTGCCACCGCTGGCTGATATTCGTACATTGTCATTCTGCCGTTGTAGTAGGCGTTGATTATTCTGTTGCATACGTCAAGCGCGCCGTTTGTGCCGTTAAGACCGCTGCCGTTGCTGTTCACAGCAAGCTTTGCGATATTTGTGGAGGCTACGCCCTCGGTATACCAGACCTCCTTGCCATAGTCCTTGTTGAGCGCCTTTACAGCGTCGTTTGCCCATGTGTTGTAATGCTCCCCGAGAATATCTACCGCATCACGGAGCTTCTCGTTTTTTGTCATTTCCTTTGCGATATTCCATGAGCCTATCTCGTCAGAAGCAACTATCTTTATCGCGCCGTAATCGTAGCGCTCATCAGTTTCGTTTTCGAGCATGTCAGCGAAATAAATTATCCATTCGGTATCGACCTTTGCGGCTTCGTTAGAGTCAGCGCTGATGTGGGTAAACTTTATGCCGTAGGTGTCATAAGCCTTGTCTAAAGCTGCTTTGTACCACTTGTAGCGCGCCTTAAAGCCGTTTTCCTGAGAAACGGAGAACGCGTCTGTGACCCACTTGGGCTCGCCCCAGCGGAGCAAATCCACCGAAATGTCAGGGTTAATCGAAAGTGCGTCCGCCGCAAACATAAAGCCTGCGCCCCTTGTCACGTCAGCTTCCTCGTCTTCCGAACGCATGATGGAGGGTTCTGTTCCCGAGGAAGAATTTACGTCCGTTCCGAATTCTATTTTGACATGGGTAAGCCCTGCGCCGTAATCCGGCTTGAACAGCAGGTTCATTATCTCCCAGTAAGCCTTTGGGTTTTTGGCTTTGTAATCCATGAGCAGGCGCGATGAATTGTTGCCGGTGATAACGCCAAGCCCCCTGTACACCGTACCTTCGTCCATGTTTGTTGTGCTGCCGTCAACGAGTACCTGCTTGTATTCGGAATTGACCGTCGCAGGTAGGATTTTGATGACCTCTTTTGCTTCTGAAGCTGACGCCATAAGTGTGACCTCCGTTTGGTTCTGCCCGATGATGTCATGACCGCTCGCAGTCTTGCTGACCAGAACGGAAAGGCATAATACGGCCGCTATGATTTTTTTGATATTCATGAGGGATATCTCCTTTCGCACTTATTATCGGGAACCTCTAAAAACCGGTTT
>DQFX01000070.1:7084-91917 GCA_003531585.1 Oscillospiraceae bacterium
CAAGGTTTTTAGAGGTGACCTATCATTATTATATCTGAATCCGGCATATCGTTCAATAAACAATCTGTCGGTTTTTATAGAAAATCTGCTGTAAGTCATTGAATTGATCGCAGTTTTGTGATATACTGTTTACGAGGTGATATTGTGGCAATTATAGAACACGCAGGCTATTACGAAGATCCGATGCCCGGGGTAAGCCATGAGCATTTCTGCTGTGAGCTGATGTACATTACAGAGGGAGAGCTTGACATTACTGCAAAGGAAACCTATCATATATACGCAAACGACCTTGTGCTGATAAAGAGTAGCCAGCATCACAGGGTTCGTGTGACGACAAGTGCGGAATACCACCGATACATCGTCATGATAAATCCGTGGGAGCTGAGAAATCAGCTTGTGCGCCCTGACCTTTTTGCAATGCTCACCGACACAAGCAAGGAGGGTATCATCATAGTGCGTAATGATCCGGAGTTGCGCAGTGGGTTTGATAAGATGACCGATATTTTCACCAATGGTGCGAATATCTACACAGAGCTTGGCGCTGCACTTGAGATCATTTCCGTGGTGTATGAGCAGATAAAGCCGCATAAAGAAGAGCGACCTGACAGCGCACAAAAACAGCTCGCGGAAATGGTGCGTCTTTTTATTGAGCGAAGCTACGCGGAGGACATAAAAATCGCTGATATAGCCGCTGAAAACTTCGTGAGCGTCGGATATCTAACTCATGTGTTCAGCGCCGAAACAGGAATGCCGCCGAGGGAATATCTGTCCCATATCCGCTGCACAAGGGCGTATGAGCTTATTCGGCACACCGCAATGAAATTCACGGACATTTCCGTGGCTGTCGGTTTCTGCTGTTCAAATGATATGAGCAGGAAGATACGGGAATATTATGGATTGACGCCGACTCGGATAAGAAAAGGAGCGAAGGGCTGACAGTTGAATCAAGTGAAAAGCCGTGATTGTCCGACAGATTTTTCCATAAAAAACACCTGCTGTTTCGTGCGGGGGACAGGCGGTTTTGCAATGGCAGCGAATGTGGTTGGTTGTTCCTATCGAAAAGCAAGGTGGAATATTTCAAGAACAGAGCAAGTTGTCAGAACAACTTGCCGTCAGTGGTACGAATAACTTCTTTTGTACTGCATTTCACTTCTGTTTCCGTGTCAAATTACACTGCTGCTGACACCACGATTAGCGTGCTCAACATACCGCGTTGCCGGTGTATATTCGCGAACAGTTGGTCGTGGAAGAACACCGTGTTAAGCTTCTTGTTTGCGAATAAGCATTCAAACGGCATTTCGTACCTTCTCACATCCACAAAGTTGTTCCGGTCATTTGTTGTGCTGTCCGAAATTATCGCGTAAACTTTACAGAATGAATGTGATATAAAACGCTGCAGCTTTCACTGCGGCACCTGAACTTATAACCTATAATCCCGACCTATCCTACCGAACCACCAAGCACAACCTCCCTCCAACAACGCACCACTCGAACCGAACTTTTGAACTGGGCGGAGGGATCCAACTATGTTAGGCAAAATAGACATTATGCCCAAAATCAGAAATGCACTTCCGTAGATATTTTTTGAGGGAAAATGGACTTGAACCCAATTACCAATGTGCTGAAAATCGGGGCTAATGGTTGCCCGGAAAGCAACTCTGATACCGACCTGCAGAGCAAATCGGCAGCCGATAAAAACGAAGCATCTTAAAATAATGATCAAACAATGATCAAATGAACTTTTCCGGAAATAGAGAATCCCCCGAACGGCTTAGTAAAGCCATTCGGGGGATTTAAGTCTGGTGACCCGTACGGGAATTGAACCCATGATTCCGCCGTGAAAGGGCGACGTCTTAACCGCTTGACCAACGGGCCTAAATAAAAAACCGCACAGCAAACGTATGCGGTTTTTTAATGGTAGCGGTAATCGGATTCGAACCAATGACACCCTGGGTATGAACCAAGTGCTCTAGCCAACTGAGCTATACCGCCATATTCTCTGTCGTTTTTGAATCACTCTTAACGACTAGATTATTATACCACGTTTATTTGAAAAAGTCAATAGCTTTTTCGGAAAAAATTTAAAAAAATCGAAAAAAGTTTAAAACATGCAAATAGATTCATCACAGCGCATGAAATAGCAGATCAAAACTACCGCAAGAAAAAAGGGGCTGCCAATCGACAGCCCCAAAAAGGGAAAGGGAGCGGGATATCTTAAAGCGAGAATTTACGCTTTAAGTCATGTGTCATTGCCGCATACTCTAGTTTTTCTGCGGATCATACGTTGAACAGAAGTTCATCGTATGTCGGGAACGGCCAGTAATCCTCGCCTACGATCGTCTCAAGCTCGTCGGCTACTGCACGGAGACTCTGCATTGCAACGAATACCTCTTCGCAGTATACCTTAGCCTGCTCTGCGTAGTCCGATACTCCCTGCGCCTTCACAATAGCTGCATTCAGCGCGTCGATCTTCTCGTTCAGTGAGATGGTCAGTGTATTGACCTTGTTTGCCATTGCAACCTCGACTGTCGGCTCTACGCCTACCGCCTTCTTGCTTGCAGCCATGTCGCATACGTCCTTGGCAAACTTCATTACAGCGGGAAGGATCTCGGTCTTTGCCATGTCGCTGGTGGTCAGCGCCTCAATGTTGATGATCTTGGAGTAGTTCTCATAATTGATCTCCTGACGCGCGTGCAGTTCGACCTCGCTGTATACGCCGAACTTTGTGAATACCTTAACGTTCTTCTCAGCAGTCAGAGCCGGAATAGCGTCCACAGTAGTCTTGAGGTTCGGCAGACCGCGCTTCTCAGCCTCTACGAGCCACTCAGCGCCGTAGCCGTTGCCGTTGAAGATTATTCTCTTATGAGCCTTGATGTTCTTTACAAGCAGATCATGCAGAGCTGCATTGAAATCGTCTGCCTTCTCGAGTTCGTCTGCGAATTCAGTCAGGGAGTTAGCAACGATAGTGTTCAGTACGGTATTCGGACCAGCAATGTTCAGGCTGGAACCTGCGCTTCTGAACTCGAACTTGTTGCCGGTGAATGCGAACGGAGATGTTCTGTTTCTATCGGTGGTATCCTTCGGGAAGTTCGGAAGAGAAGATACGCCCACGTTGAACATGGAGTGTCCAGATGTGTACTCCCTGCCCTCTTCAAGAGCCTCGATAACGTTCTCAAGCTCCTCGCCGAGGAAGATAGAGATGATTGCAGGAGGTGCCTCGTTAGCGCCCAGTCTGTGGTCGTTACCTGCAGAAGCCACGGAAAGTCTCAGCAGGTCGGAATACTCGTCAACTGCCTTGATGATAGCAACCAGGAATGTCAGGAACTGCGCGTTCTCCATCGGAGACTTACCAGGATCCAGCAGATTCTGACCATCGTCAGTGGACAGAGACCAGTTATCGTGCTTACCAGAACCGTTGATTCCTGCGAACGGCTTCTCATGGAGCAGGCAAACCAGATCGTGCTCAAGGGCGATCTTCTTCATAAGCTCCATTGTGAGCTGGTTCTGATCGGTAGCGAGGTTTGCAGGCGCGAATATAGGAGCGTTCTCGTGCTGTGCCGGAGCCACCTCGTTGTGCTTTGTCTTGGAGGTGATGCCGAGCTTCCACATATGCTCGTCGAGATCCTTCATGTAGTTAGCTACGCGGTCCTTGATGGATCCGAAGTAGTGGTCGTCAAGTTCCTGTCCCTTGGGAGCCGGAGCGCCAAACAGCGTTCTGCCGGTGAAGATCAGGTCCTTTCTCTTATCGTAGGTAGCCTTGTTTACCAGGAAGTACTCCTGCTCAGCGCCTACGGTTGCAACTACTCTCTTTGTGGTGGTATTGCCGAAAAGTCTGAGTATTCTCAGAGCTGCGTCGGAAACAACGTCCATGGAGCGAAGCAGAGGAGTTTTCTTATCCAGCGCTTCACCGGAGTAGGAATAGAATGCGGTCGGGATATAAAGCGAACCGCCCTTTACGAATGCATAGGAGGTAGGATCCCATGCGGTATAGCCTCTTGCCTCGAACGTTGCTCTGATACCGCCGGACGGGAAGCTGGACGCGTCAGGCTCGCCCTTGATAAGCTCCTTGCCGGAGAACTCCATGATAACAGTGCCGTCGCCCATCGGGGAGATGAAGCTGTCGTGCTTCTCAGCGGTGATACCGGTCATCGGCTGGAACCAGTGTGTGTAATGTGTTGCGCCCTTCTCGATCGCCCAGTCCTTCATTGCGCTTGCAACTACGTCGGCAATGCTGCTGTCTAGCTCCTTGCCCTCGGCGATGGTCTTTTTCAGAGCCTTGAATACGTTCTTCGGAAGCCTCTGCTTCATCGTTTCCTCATTGAAAACGTCGATACCGAACTGTTCAACCACGTTAAAATGTTCTGCCATGTCCCTTTTCCTCCTTAGAGTTATGTTTAGTTCGCGGAAACAAAAACGGCGCTTCAGACAGGGGCACTTGCCCCGTACTCTGAAACGCCTTTGTTTCTTGATTACACTTATATTTTAGCCGAAATACGCCGATTTGTCAATCACATATATACACAAATACTTTTATGATTTTACATCGATTTATAGTGCACATTGCACAATCCTGGCAAACTTGGCTGAAATATAGTTGATTTTATATTTCAATTAGCGATTTTTCATCGCTTTATTTTGCTATTTGCGTTTGCGGATTTGCAAGTTATAAATAGCAAAATTGCAAGATGATCAATCAGGTGATATTTTCCAGCGACTTCTCCAGGAAGGATATAGTCTTTTCGCTCCTGGGACTTCCGAAAACCTCCTCCGGCGTGCCGTACTCCTCAATAACTCCGTCCGCCATGAAGATAACCTTGTCAGCCGCGCTCCTCGCGAAGCCCATCTCGTGTGTCACCAGGATCATCGTGCGCCCCGTTTCCTTGAGTTCCCTGATAACCCGCAGCACCTCGCCGGTGAGCTCCGGGTCGAGGGCTGACGTAGGCTCGTCGAAGCACAGTATGACCGGCTCCATTGCAAGAGCCCTTGCGATCGCAACTCGCTGCTGCTGACCGCCGGAAAGCTCGCAGGGATAGTTCATCAGCTTCTCGGAAAGCCCTACGGAGGCAAGTATCGTCCTGGCGTTATCCTCTATTTCGCTCTTTATGCGCGCCTTGTCCGCGCGGGAGAGCTTTTCCGCGCTCTGGTTTATCCTCATCATCTCCGGAGCCAGGCAGACGTTCCTGAGCACAGTATACTGCGGAAACAGGTTGAACGACTGAAACACCAGTCCGAAATTCAGGCGCTTCTCGCGTATCTCCCGGTCGGTGTACTTCGCCTCCGCATTGTAGATCTCATCGCCGTTAAGAACTATCCGCCCCGAATCCGGCGTCTCAAGGAAGTTCAGGCAGCGCAGCAGTGTAGTCTTGCCGCTTCCCGAGGAGCCGATTATCGCCAGCACCTCGCCCTTTTCCATTGAAAAATCTATGCCCTTGAGCACCTCGGTCTTTCCGAAGCGTTTGAATATTCCGTTGACCTCTAATAATGCCATTTTGCACCTCCGCTCAGCCCTGGTAGTAGTTCAGCTTCTTCTCTGCGTAGTTCAGCAGGAGCGTAACGATGCCGGTAAACAGCAGGTAGAACGCCCCGACGTAGAACAGCGGCCAGATGAGCGACTTCAGGGAAACGATGGTCTCCGCAGCCTTTACAAGCTCCACGACCGCGATAACGCGCGCCAGGGACGTATCCTTGACAAGCGTGATTATCTCGTTGCCCATCGGCGGAACTATTCTCTTGATGACCTGGAACAGCACTACCTTGAAAAAAATCTGCGCCTTGGTCATGCCCAGCACCTGACCCGCCTCGTACTGCCCCTTCGGAATGCTCTCGATACCGCCGCGGTAGATCTCCGAAAAATAGCAGGCGTAGTTGATAATGAACGCGAGGATAACCGCCAAAAGTCTGTCGAACTTCACACCCAGCCCCATCAGACCCGGCCCGTAGAACACCAGGATTATCTGAAGCATAAGCGGCGTTCCGCGGATTATCCAGACGAAAATCTTGAATATCCACTTTACCGGGGGTATCTTCGACATTGAGCCGAGCGTTATCAGCAGTCCGAGCGGGATAGCTCCCACAAGCGTCACGCCGAAAATGAGCAGCGTAGTGAGAAATCCGTTCGCAAGCTGCGCGGTTACTTCAAGAAATGACATTTTATGACCTCGTTCTCTAAATAAAAAGCAAGGTGGGGCTTAAAGTCCCACCCCGCATTACCGGTTTGGTTTATCAGTTATCGAATGCGTAAACGTCAGCCAGACCGTACTTCTCAGCAAGAGCCTTCAGTGTGCCGTCTGCAACCAGCTCATCAATAGCGCCGTTGACCTTCTCGATGGTCTCGGTGTCGCCCTTTCTCATGCCGATCGCGTACTCCTCAGGTGCAAGCTCAACGCCCTCAACGATCATCAGGTCGCTGTAGTCTGTGCCTTCGCCAATGGAAGCCTTAGCCATTACATAGTCCAGAACGCCCAGCTCAACAGTGCCTGCCTTGACTTCAAGCAGAACGTCCTTCTGTGCGGAAGCGCCTACGAACTCGTTCTGAGAAAGAACGGAGCTTGTCTCGATAGCGGTCTGGCCTGCGGAGCCGCTCTCAGCCGCACAGGAAGCGCCAGCCATGGAAGCCTCGTCGGTGTACTTATCCTTGTTGTCTGCCTTGATAACTACGACCTGCTTGTTTCTTACGTAGGACTTGGAAAAGCCCATGTTCTCCTTGCGCTCCTCGGTAACGGTCAGACCGTTCCAGATAGCGTCGATTGTCTTTGCGTTAAGCTCGATCTCCTTCTTATCCCACTCGATCTCCTGGAACTTTGCCTCAACGCCGAGCTTCTCGCATACTGCCTTTGTGAACTCGGTCTCAAAGCCGGTCAGCTCGCCGTTCTCATCGTAGTAGTTCATAGGTTCGAACAGTGTGATGCCTGCAACGAAATTGCCCTTGTCGGCTATGTACTGCCAGTCGCCGCCCTCGGAAGCTGTGCTGTCGGTGCTGTCAGCCGCGGAGCTGTCCGCATTGCTTTCTGCGGCAGAGCTGCTCTCGGATGCGGAGGAAGTGTTGCTGGAAGCGCAGGAGCAGAGTCCGACGCTCATGATTCCTGCCAGAAGCAGGGCTGCTATTCTCTTGATTTTCATAGTTGTGTTCCTTCCCATATGTAAATATCTGTATTTATCTGCACCGCCTGCGCGGTACTTTACTATGATAGCACATTCAAGCGGTTTTGTCAACAGTTCCGCAAGAAAAATCTCATGCCGCGGCGCGGCGGATTTTGTTATTTTCTACAATACGAGGTCACTTTTCGGCGGCTGCGGTCTCTTTTGTTTTATCCGCGTCGTGGTTTGCGCTGAAAATATCCGCTACGTCATTGATGGTGATGTACGCAGTCGGGTCGACGTCATGTACTATGGAACGCATTTTTCCTATCTGGAAGCGGTTTACAACAAAGTACAGCACAGTTCTGTCCGTGCCGGAGTAGCCGCCTCTGGCGGGTATTTCGGTGATCCCGCAGCCGAAATTATCGCTGAGCGCCTTTCCTACCTCAGAGGGTTTCAGCGTGACGATAAACGCCGCCTTGGAACGGCTGATGCCTTCAACGATGAAGTCGAGCGTTTTCAGCGCCGCATAGTACGCGATGATTGAATACAGCGGGAGCACCCAGCTCTCAAATATGAATCCGCAGGCTATGTAGAGTATCACGTTGTATATCATAACGAACGTGCCGACAGTCATGCTGAGTTTTTTCGAAAAAATTACCGCCAGAACCTCGATACCGTCCATAGCGCCGCCGAAACGTACTGCAAGGCCGCTTCCCACGCCGGAGATAACGCCTCCGAACAGCGAGCACAGCACGAGATCGTTCTCGGCAAGCGGCGAGGCGAGGGACACGTCTATCGGAAGCACGTCGGTGATGAGCCATGAGAAAAACGAGTAACACGCCACCGCGTAGCAGGCGTAGATGGTGAACGCAAGACCCTGCCGCTTCAATCCGTACAGGAACAGCGGGAGGTTCAGAACCAGCAGGAATATCGAGAGCGAAAGGTAATCCGGCGTGAGATACCCCAGCAGCATAGACGTTCCGGAAATGCCGCTGTCGTACAGATTCACCGGCATAAGGAACACCGTAATACCGAACGAGTTGATGAATCCCGCGATGGTCAGCATGATGAAGTTCTTGTAGTTGAGCTTTTTCAGTTCGTTTTTCATGTTATCCTCCTGTCTGCGTCGTTTCAGTTCCTCTGGTCAAGGAAAAGTCCCCTGAAATTGTCTGCGTCATAGGAATACGCAAGCGCCCACATCGCGCGCATTACCGCGTATTCCGTCGTCATGCCCTCTGCGGCGATAAGCCCCGCTTCCTGAGCCGCCCTGCCGACCTTGTACACCAACAGGTCGCAGCCGCCCTGGAACACCTGTGTGGTCATTATCACGCGAACCCCGCATGACGAAAGGTTCCGGAAAACCTCGGAAAGCTCTCCGTTCCCGTAGTCCGGGATCCCGCCCATTCCGAAGCCCTCCACTATGAGCGCACGCAGGTGTATTCCCATATCGTGCACCATTTCCGCGGAAATACCCGGCGTGAGCTTCAGCACCGCCGCGCTCGGGTCAAGGCGGTTGTAGAAAACAGTTCCGCCGCCTTCACCCGCTTCGTCGGTGAGGAACTCCTCAACGCGGTGCTCGTCGTCTTCGGTGAACCCGCGGAACGCGTCAAAATCCCTGGTGTGCACCTTCCGGGCGGCATTCCCGGCTATGACCCTGCCGCAGAAGCACACCCACACTCCTGCCCTGCCGCGCTCCGCGCACAGCAGCGCGTCAGAGAGATTACGCCGCGCGTCGGTGTCCGGGGCGCTCATCGGGAGCTGCGAACCTGTCAGTATTACCGGCTTGCAGGCGCTCTGTATAAGGCAGGAAAGCGCCGCAGCCCCGTACGCCATCGTGTCCGTGCCGTGCGTAATCACAAATCCGTCGAAGTCCTGCCATCGGTCGCGGATAAGCGCTGCAACCTCCATCCAGTGCTGCGGAGTTAAATCGGTGCTGTCCAGCGCGAATGGCTGTATCGCATGTATCTCCGCGTCCGGAAGGTTCACACCGGAAAGCAGCTCCTCCGCAGACGCTTCCGGCGAAAGTCCGGAGCCGCTGTCGCCGCTTGCAATAGTTCCCCCTGTGGCTATAAACAGCAGCTTTTTCATGTGATCGCTCCTCTCCTTTTCGCCTCCGCTATGAGCGCGGGCTGTATCTCCGGGTATGTCCAGCGCTCGGGAAGTTCTTCAAGCAGCACTATCTCGGCTATCTCGCTTTTCAGCTCCCCGAAGCTGGTTATTTCGGCGAAGTAAAGCACTCCGAAGGTCTCTGCCCCTTTGGAATTCACACGGTTTCTTCCGGTCACGGAATACACGCAGACGCGTTTTAAGGTGAATTTCTCAGCGCCGGTCTCCTCGCGGAGTTCACGCTCGGCGGTCTGCGCGACAGTCTCGCCGGGTTCGCGGTGTCCTCCCGGAATCTCGAGCGTGCTGCGCTCCTTGTGACGGCAGAATACCCATCTTCCCCCGCTGCGCGCGATTATCACCGCGAACTTCAGCTTTTCATCGTCCGCAATGTTATAAATTTTAACTCTCACCGGAACCTCCGCAGGCTTTAGGCAACATAACACACAAGTTGTGCGAAGATTGCCTCAAATTTCCATGTAGTATTTGCAAAAAAGCACTGAAAAACCGCGCGCGGGAAAAGCACACCAACTGGTGCGCCATTCGCCGTTGAATGCGTGATGATCCAGTGCTGACATATTCGCCGGGACCTTATCATCTCGGCTCAACAATAAATTTCATAGCTGTACGCTCATCGCCGTCTATCTCGACGGTAGTGAACGCCGGAATACAGATCAGGTCAACTCCGACCAGAGCCATGTAGCTCCGCGCGATCGCGATGGACTTCACAGCCTGATTCGCTGCGCCTGCGCCAACCGCCTGCACCTCGACTTCGCCGTCCTCGCGGATAACCGCTGCGATAGCTCCCGCAACTGATTTCGGTACGGAATGTGCCGATACCTTTACGATCTCCATATAGTCACCTTTCACCCCAGGGGTGCCTTTCGTTCTGCAAGTTTTCCGCTCACACTATAAGCTGTCTGTATCTCTCTATAAACGTGCATCTGCCGGTCTTTGTATCTATATCCAGCAGTACTCCGTTCATTTCTGTTTCGCCCTCGGCGAATCTGTGGCGCTTCGGGTAGTAGGTCAGGAAGCGGTCGATTATGATATCCTTCTCCACTCCGAGTATGGAATCCTTCGGACCGGTCATTCCTGCGTCGGTGATGTAGCCAGTGCCTTCAATGATCTGTTCGTCTGCGGTCTGGACATGCGTGTGAGTTCCCAGCACGGCGGACACCCTGCCCGCGAGGTAATAGCCCATCGCGCGCTTTTCGGAGGTTGCCTCCGCATGGAAATCCACGATTTTTATGCGCGCGTCACAGCTTTCAAGGATCCTGTCCACACAATGGAACGGATTTTCCAGCGGCTGCATGAAAGTTGTTCCCATCAGGTTGATGACCGCGATGGAATACGCCCCTCGGTCGAGCACGCACACGCCCTTTCCTATCACGTCGTCGCCGTAGTTCGCAGGACGTATTATCGTGCTGGAACGCTCCCACTCGGCTTCCATAGTTTTCTGGCGAAAGCAGTGGTTTCCGGTGGTTATGACGTCCGCGCCGGCTTCGAATATCGCGTCGGCGGAGGCAGGATTAATGCCGTTGCCTTCCGCTGAGTTCTCGCCGTTAACTATGACGATCTCAGCCCCGAGCTTCTGCTTCGCGCCGCGCAGCGCTTTTTTCAGCGCCTCGCAGCTTCGCATTCCCACCACGTCGCCGATGAATAGAATCTTCATTACCTGTAAATGATCTGATCCCTGCCGGGGCCGATTCCCAGGAACTTTATCGGGCAGCCGCAGAGCTCCTCAAGGCGCTTTACGTAAGCCTGAGCCTTCTCGGGAAGCTCATCAAAGGTCTTGCATGCGGAGAGGTCGCCCTCGTAACCCTCGATCTCCTCGTAAATGGGGCTGCACTTTGCAAGCTCCTCAAGTGTCACGGGGAAATCCTTCAGGGTCTGTCCGTCTGTTGTCTTGTACGCTACGCACACCTTCAGCACGGGAAGTCCCGCCAGGGTGTCGAACTTGTTTATCGCAAGGGAGGTCAGACCGTTTACGCGTACTGCATGGCGCATGATAACTGCGTCGAACCAGCCGGTTCTTCTGGGTCTGCCGGTGGTCGTTCCGTACTCGCCGCCCTTTTCGCGGATATAGTTGCCGGTTTCATCGAACAGCTCGGTCGGGAACGGACCGTTGCCGACGCGGGTGGTGTAGCTCTTGCCTACGCCGATGACCTCGTCGATCATCTTCGGGCCGACGCCGGTTCCTACGCACGCGCCGCCTGCGATCGGGTGGGAGGAAGTTACGAACGGGTAAGTACCGAAGTCGATGTCGAGCAGGGTAGCCTGAGCGCCTTCGAACAGGACGTTCTTGCCTGCCTGATAAGCCTCGAACGAGATAACGGAAGCGTCCGCCATGTACTTCGCAAGCTTCTCGCCATAGCCCTTATATTCCTCATAGATAGCGTCGAGGTCGCATGCTTCGCCGCCGTAAACCTTTGTAATGATGAGGTTCTTCAGTTCGCCGGTCTCCTGGATCTTCTTCTTCAGAACTTCCGGGTGAACCAGGTCGTACATGCGTATACCGATACGCTCGTCCTTGTCGGTGTAGCACGGACCGATGCCTCTGCCGGTGGTGCCTATGTTCACGCCGGTCTGCTTTGCCTTGAACTCCTCGGACAGCTTGTCGAGCAGTCTGTGCCACGGCATGATGATGTCTGCGCGGGCGTCGATGCGGAGATTATCGCAGGTTACGCCGCGCTCGTTCATGTTCTTTATTTCCTCAAGCAGCACTGCGGGGTCAACAACAACACCACTGCCTATAAGGCAGAGGGTCTCGGGGTACAGGATACCGGAGGGAAGCAGGTGCAGCTTGTAAACCTGGTCGCCGTGAACCACAGTGTGGCCTGCGTTGTTTCCGCCGCTGGAACGTACTACGACATCAGCCTTTGCAGCCATGATGTCGATGATCTTGCCCTTGCCCTCGTCGCCCCACTGGGTGCCGACAATAACACTTGATGACATTTGAATGATCCTCATTTCTGAAAATAGAGTAGTCGGGAGTTTTAAACATACCCCCACATATTAATATTATATCACATACCATTTATGAATTCAAGGTCTTTTGAGAAATTTTTCTTGAATGCAAGAAAATTCCGCCCCTGGCGGAGCGGAAAATATATCTTTTTATTTGTTGGCTATTTTTGCCAGAACGCTTTCAGCAGCTAGCATTAATGTGATGAACACTCCCACTATCGAGAAGTAACTAAACCCAAACGCCAAAGGCAGCAGCGAAATGACCGCAGCGACCAGCGAAACTATAAACAGAGCCTTGCAAACCCTCTTTTGTTTAATTGAAATCAACGCAAGCAATAAAACTACGCAGGTGAGCATTGCAGTTATAAACGGTGCAAAATTTGCATACCCAAACGGCGTCAGGCTGAAATATGAAAACGTCTCCCTCACCCTGTCTGTTGGCGAAGGTGCAAATACCAGCACCGCACCGTAAGGCAAAATCTCCAAAACGATCGTAATAATCGGCAATATCAGCAATCTGATTTTTTTCATAGTCAGTACCTCCACAAATTACGTTTTACTTAAGATTCCCCGCGCTATTATTATACCATATATTTGAATTGAAGTCAACCCAAAAGAGGGAATCTGTCGCTTCCCTCTCGTATTCAGCTATTATCAGCCCTGTGCCTGAGCCTTTCTCTTAGCCTCAATATCAGCAAGAGCGTCCTTTCTGGACAGGTTGATTCTTCCCTGGTTGTCGATCTCCATAACCTTAACGATTATCTCGTCGCCTACGGATACAACGTCCTCTACCTTCTCAACGCGGTGGTTGTCCAGCTTGGAAATGTGTACCATGCCGTCCTTGCCGGGAGCGATCTCTACGAATGCGCCGAAGTTCATGATACGAACTACCTTGCCCTTGTAGATCGCGCCGACCTCAGGCGGGTTAACGATGGTGGAGATTACCTGAACGCAGGCGTTAGCCTTGTCAAGGTCAAGACCGCAGATGAATACGTTGCCGTCGTCGTCGATATCGATCTTAACGTCGAAGTCAGCGCAGAGCTTCTGGATAACCTTGCCGCCCTTGCCGATAACCTCGCTGATCTTGTCAACCGGTACCTTGGTGTGGATCATCTTCGGAGCGTACTTGCCGACTGTCTTTCTCGGCTCGGGGATAGCCTTGAGCATTACCTCGTCAAGGATATAGTCGCGAGCCTTGTGGGTCTTTGCGAACGCAGCCTTGATGATCTCCGGAGTAAGACCGTCGATCTTGAGGTCCATCTGGATAGCGGTGATACCGTCGTGTGTACCAGCTACCTTGAAGTCCATGTCGCCGAAGAAGTCCTCAACGCCCTGGATATCAACCATTGTATCCCATCTGTCGCCCTCGGTGATAAGACCGCAGGAGATACCCGCAACCGGCTTCTTTATCGGAACGCCGGCGTCCATCAGAGCCAGTGTAGAACCGCAAACTGAACCCTGGGAAGTAGAACCGTTGGAAGAAAGCACCTCGGAAACCAGACGAATAGCGTAAGGAAACTCCTCAACGCTCGGGATAACAGGGAGCAGCGCTCTCTCAGCAAGCGCGCCGTGACCGATCTCACGTCTGCCGGGGCCTCTGCTTGCCTTGGTCTCGCCTACGGAGTAAGCCGGGAAGTTGTAGTGGTGCATGTAGCGCTTGCCCTCTTCCTCGTCAAGACCCTCAAGCTTCTGGCTGTCGGAAACGGGACCCAGTGTGCAGATGGTCATGACCTGAGTCTGACCTCTGGTGAACAGACCGGAGCCGTGAACTCTCGGCAGCATGCCGACTTCAGCAGCCAGCGGACGGATCTCGTCCATCTTTCTGCCGTCAACGCGCTTGTTGTCGTCGAGCAGCCAGCGGCGTACTACGAACTTCTGGAGCTTGTATATAGCCTCGTCGATCATAGCGATCTTCTCGGGGTAAACTTCATCGAACTTTGAGTGGATATCGTCAACGATGGGCTTCAGGCGCTCCTCGCGGATATTCTTATCGTCGGTGTCCAGCGCGTATCTGATACGC
The DNA here is from genome assembly GCA_003531585.1 of Oscillospiraceae bacterium. Lineage (GTDB taxonomy): Bacteria > Bacillota > Clostridia > Oscillospirales > Ruminococcaceae > CAG-115. Next base: position 21,258 of record DQFX01000070.1, read on the forward strand.
TCGATAGCGAAATCAGAGATAGCGTCGAACATATCATGGTCAACTTCCTGGGACTCGAACGCGAACTTCGGCTTGCCGATCTGCGCCTGAATGTCCTTGATGAACGGAATGAGGGACTTAACGATCTCATTGTGACCTGCCATGATAGCGTCAAACATAACATCGTCGGGAACCTCGTTCGCGCCTGCCTCGATCATTACCACCTTCTTCTCAGAGGAAGCAACGGTCAGGTTGAGGTCGGACTTGCCTCTCTGCTCGAGGTTCGGCATAAGTACGATCTCGCCGTCAACCAGGCCTACGGAGATACCGCCGATCGGACCGTTCCACGGAATATCAGAGATAGAAACAGCGATGGAAGCGCCGATCATGCCGAGGATCTCAGGGGAGCAGTCAGGGTCAACTGCGAGTACGGTCATTGTGATCGCAACGTCGTTGCGCATGTCCTTCGGGAACAGCGGACGCATAGGACGGTCAACAACTCGGGAGGTCAGGATAGCCTTCTCGGAAGGTCTGCCCTCTCTCTTGAGGAAGCCGCCGGGGATCTTGCCTACTGCATACAGCTTCTCCTCGTAGTCAACGGAAAGCGGGAAGAAGTCCACGCCGTCGCGGGGCTTTGCGCTTGCAGCTACGTTGACCATTACTACGGTCTCGCCGTATCTTACCCAGCAGGAACCATTAGCCAGGCCGCAGACCTTGCCAGTCTCAACGGTCAGCTCTCTGCCGGCAAACATCGTCTTGAAAACTCTGTAATTTTCGAACATTGCATTTATTCCTTTCAATAAACTTTAATTTACTGAAGGCACAGTGATAGCAATTAAAGTCAATATCCGGCTGCCCGGATACTCAATTTAATGCTAAGATCTGCGCCTTAGTAAAAAAGGCAGCACTGTTTCGTGCGCAGCGCTGCCCTTTACTCCATAGATTACTTACGGATACCCAGCTTAGCGATGATCGCACGGTAGCGTTCGATATCCTTCTTCTGGAGGTAGTTCAGAAGGTTTCTTCTGTGACCTACCATCTTCAGAAGACCACGGCGGGAGTGGTGATCCTTCTGGTGAACCTTGATGTGTTCGGTAAGCTCGTTGATTCTCTGAGTGAGAATAGCAATCTGAACCTCAGGAGAACCTGTGTCGTGCTCGTGAAGGCGGTTAGCCTCGATTACGGAAGTCTTTTCTTCTTTTCTTAACATAATAACACCTCATTGAATTTATTCCGGTATCGCAGCAGAGGGACTAGGGTGTATCTCCTGTCGGAGCATTATCCGCTCGCCGGGAATCCGGTATGGCTGTGCGCAATGCCTGCGCATAACAGTAGTATTATATCACACTTTTTTCGCTTTGTAAAGAGGTTTTTGCGAAATTCTCAAAAAAAGTGCGATTATTTTTCGGCTTCGCGGAGCTTGCGGAAGTTCCATGCGTCGCGGCACATCTCGTCGAGGGTCTTTTCAGCCTTCCAGCCGAGCTCCTTCTCCGCGAGTGAGGGGTCTGCGTATGTAGTCGCAGCGTCGCCGGGACGGCGCGGGCCGATGGTGTATCCCAGGTCGATATTGTTCACGCGCTGGAATGTGTTCAGGATATCCAGAACAGAATATCCGTGGCCTGTTCCGAGATTGTAAGCGGGTACGCCTGTGATCTGGCGTGCCTTCCTTACTGCGGCAACGTGACCCTTTGCGAGGTCTACAACGTGGATATAATCGCGCACGCAGGTGCCGTCCGGAGTGGGGTAGTCGTTGCCCGCAACTGCGAGTACGTCGCGCTTGCCGGTAGCCTTATCGAGCACGATCGGCATGAGGTTGTTCGGAATTCCGTTGGGATCCTCGCCGATGAGACCGCTCTCATGCGCACCAACAGGATTGAAGTAGCGCAGCAGTATCATTGTCCAGGTGTTGTCGGCGGCGTACATCTCCCGGCAGAGATTCTCAATAATGAGCTTAGTGCTTCCGTAGGGATTGATAGCGGACAGCGGAAAATCCTCCTTAACGGGAACGGTCGCGGGGATTCCGTAAACGGTCGCGGAAGAGCTGAACACGAACTTGGTGCAGCCGTACTTCTTCATCGTTTCAAGAATGTTGAACGTACCGCGCAGGTTGTTGGAATAGTACATCAGCGGCTTCTGTACGCTCTCGGGAACGCACTTGTAGCCCGCGAAATGAATCACCTGCTCGATGTCGTTTTCAGCGAATATCTGATCAACTGCGGCAATGTCGAGCATGTCATCTTCGTAGAATTTGAAGTCCTTGCCGGTGATCTTCCTGATCCCATCAAGGGCGCGTGAATTTGAATTGTAGAAGTTGTCCATCACAACGATATCTTCGCCAGCATTGAGAAGCTCAACGCAGGTGTGGGAGCCGATGAACCCTGCTCCGCCAGTTACCAGAATAGCCATAACCTGATCCTCCAATTGATGTCAGCCTTTTCTCCTGTCGGCTGAAAAATACATTTTTATTATAACGCTTTTCGAAGATTTTGTCAACTGGTTTAATTCCTGTAACTAAAAATTCCCCCGGAACTTATCCGGAGGAATTCAGGAGCCAACGTCTACGCCCTGTTCAATAAGGTACGCCCGCAGATCGGCGCGGATACGGGAGAGACGTGTCTTGACCGCGGTTTCGGTCATGTCCATTCTCTCCGCGATATCCCGGACCGACATATTGAAATAATAACGCGCCGTGAAAATATCACGGTTTTTCTGCTTGCAGGAGTGCAGATAATCGTTGAGGTGCCGCGTTATTTCCCGGCAGTCCGCGCGTTCCTCGACCGCCGCCGTGTCGGGAATCACCTCGGCAAGTTCACCGTAAAGCTCCTCGCAGGAACGCCGCTTCATGCTGTCGCAGATATTCAGCGCCGTATTTCTGACTATCCTGCACAGATAGCCGCACAGCGACTCCGGGCGCTTCGGAGGAATGGCGTTCCAGAGTTTTATGTAGCTGCTGCTCACCGCCTCCTCTGCGTCCTCGTAGCGCTTGAGGATACCCGCCGCTATCTTGGTGCACAATCTGCCATATTTGTTCTGCGTTTCCGCTATCGCCTGTTCGTTACGCTCAAAATACAGGTCAACTATCAGACTGTCCTCCATCTGGCACCTCCAGTTCTATTGAAAAATTACCGCTGTCGGCAACCGCTCGTTCCGTGAACCAGCCCTTTATGGTGTTCGTTATGGTGTACGTTACCCACCTGTCCGCGCCTGTGTCCCTGTTGTATTCCTGGTATGTAAAGATGTATGAGCCGTCGCCGGTCTGGATCACCGTATAACCGCCAAAGCTGCTCACACCGGGCATATAGAACGCATGGCTCCAAATGCTGTCGTATTTTTCCAAAATCAGGTCATTCATAACATCGCCAAGTTCGGAATAAGTGTTGAGGTACTTCTTAAAGCCGATCACTCCGAGCCTTGAAACAGCCGCTTCATCAATGGGCGTAAACTCTCCGTCACGGCGGGTGTAGACATTAGTGTACTCGCTGCGCTTTACGACATTGCCGCTCTTTTCGGTAGCCGCATACTGATACATCACGTCCGGCTCATCGTCCGGGATATAGTACGCAGTATTTCCCTGGGCGCCCGCGCAGAACAGTGCCATTCCGTGATATATGTAGTATATAAAAATGTGGTCTCCAGGTTCGAACGGATCCTCGGTATAGTCCATCGTCAGCTCTGCTCCGGTGGAATTCTCCAGCCATGTCCCGGCGAACATGTCCTCAAAGGTCTGGAACTTGTTTTTATCCCAGTATTCGTACGTGTCGCTGAACGGCATTAATTCTGAAACCGCATACCCTGTTGTCAGCCATTCGCCGCCGGAATATGTCCATGTGATGTCAAACCACTCCCCTGCTCCGGAGTTGGAATCCTCCATCAGCTCGGTGACAACCACCTTGTCGCTGGACTGGCTCACAAGCCGTATGTTAGTGCCTCGCAGTTCATAGGTGCGTACCCAGTTTTTGGCTGTCGAGCCGTCCTCGGGATATACCGATGTGCTTTCGCTCATGGCGGGTTCCTCGAACAGATACTCTGTCGTAAGTCCCATCTTCTGCGCGAGCTTCTCCTGCCCGAAGTAGCCCAGAGAGCCGTCCTCCTCCAGCTTTTCTGTTCCGTAGCCGGAAAAAATTACGGTGTCCGCACACTTTATCATTGAATCCTCATAAACCACCTGTCCGTCCTCTATCTGAGCGTCACAATAGACGATCAGGCTGTTCCGATCGTTCTCCGGTACGAACCACAGGTCGTACTGACCTCCGCCGACTGCCACCATGTAACATCCGTCGCTGGTCTTAATTGTCCCGAGGCAGGTGTAGCCGTTCCCCCTTCCGAAAATGCTGCTGTCACCGTAGCCGAGCTGTATATCTACCACTTCGCCGGACTCGTCGTCCGTCATTTCCCACACGCCGTAGAAATACTCATCGAACAGGATAAAATCTATACCGTCCGTCTGGATCGAAACCAGCTCACTTTGTGTATCAGGAGCGGACTTCTCCACATATGCCACAAACGGGGTAGTCGCATATGTCTCGGCGGAGGAGCTTTCAGCGGTCAGAACCGGGTTCGGAGACATCACCAGCCCGGAATTGTTCAGCAGCACGAATCCCGCCACCGCCGCAGCGGCAGCCGCCGAGCCGATTCCGATATACAGCCCGCGGTGCTTCTTTCTTTCGGAAGGGTATTTGTATTCTGTGGGCTTTCCATCGTGAGTAAACGCTTCCATATCATCAACCGTGGAATGTTCCGGTTTACTCAGCCTTTCAGCGGCGGAGTCAACAATATCGTCGTCAAGGTCGTCGATAATTTTCTTCCAGGATTCAGCTTTCATAATGTACCCTCTTTCAGCAGATGTTTCACCTTTTGTATATTAAGACAGAAACATCGTATTAAAGGTTACATTTCTGCTTAAAACATAATTGCGGACCGGAGTGCCAGCCCGCAATTCGGATACGCTGTAAGTCTTACTTGCCGAGCGCTGCCTTTGTAACGGCAACGATGTTCTCTGCGCACAGACCGAACTCCTTGAGCAGGTCAACCGCAGGACCGGAGTGACCGAATACGTCCTTCACGCCGATCTTGATGACCGGAACAGGGCATTCCTCGGTAACAACGTCAGCAACTGCGGAGCCAAGTCCGCCGATAACGCTGTGTTCCTCAACGGTGATGATCCTGCCGGTCTCCTTTGCTGCCTTGACGATGATGTCGCGGTCGATGGGCTTGATGGTGTGGATATTGATAACGCGAGCGTCAACGCCCTGCTCCTTGAGTGCCTTGGCAGCCTCGAGAGCCTCGGATACCATCAGACCGGTTGCAATGATTGTTACGTCCTTGCCGTCCTTGAGCTGGATTCCCTTGCCTACCTCGAACTTGTAGGTTGCTGCGTCGTTGAAGATCGGAGCGGCAAGTCTGCCGAATCTCATGTAGGTCGGGCCTACATAGTCAGCCATTGCCAGGACAGCCGCCTTAGCCTCAACGTCGTCTGCGGGGTTGATGACGGTCATGCCGGGAATGGATCTCATCAGCGCGATATCCTCGTTGCACTGGTGGGAAGCGCCGTCCTCACCGACGGAGATACCAGCGTGTGTAGCGCCGATCTTAACGTTAAGGTGGGGATAGCCGATGCTGTTGCGTACGATCTCGAACGCTCTGCCTGCCGCGAACATCGCGAAGGAGCTTGCGAATACGAGCTTGCCGGTGCTTGCGATACCAGCCGCTACGCCCATCATGTTTGCCTCTGCGATACCGCAGTCGAAGAATCTGTCAGGGTGAGCCTTCTTGAAGATGCCTGTCTTGGTCGCTGCCGCAAGGTCAGCGTCGAGTACTACTAAATCGGGGCGCTTCTCTGCGAGCATTACAAGCGCTTCACCGTAGCTGTCACGGGTTGCTTTCTTTTCCATATCTGTATATCCTTTCGAGCTGTAATTACTTTTCAAGCTGTGCGAGGTGGTCGCCCAGTTCCTTCATTGCGATAGCGTACTCCTCGTCGTTCGGAGCCTTGCCGTGCCAGCCGACCTGGTTCTCCATGAAGGAAACGCCCTTGCCCTTAACGGACTTCTGAATGATCACTGTAGGCTGGTTGAGAACAGTCTCAGCCTCGTTGAACGCAGCCTCGATCTGGTCGAAGTCGTGACCGTCGATGCAGATAACGTGCCAGCCGAAAGCCTTGAACTTCTCGTCGATGGGGTACGGAGACATAACCTCGGATATCTTGCCGTCGATCTGGAGACCGTTGTTATCAACGACTGCAACCAGATTATCAAGCTTATAGTGAGCCGCGAACATTGCAGCCTCCCATACCTGACCCTCCTCGATCTCGCCATCTCCGAGCACAGTGTATACCTTATAGGTATCGCTGGAGATCTTACCGGAAAGCGCCATACCACATGCGGTGGATATACCCTGACCGAGGGAGCCGGTGCTCATATCAATGCCCGGGAGCTTGCCCATGGAGGGATGACCCTGGAGTCTGGAACCGATCTTACGGAGGGTCTTGAGCTCCTCAACTGGGAAGAATCCTCTTTCAGCGAGGACTGCGTAAAGCGCAGGAGCGGTGTGACCCTTGGAAAGTACCAGTCTGTCCCTGTCGGGCATGGTGGGGTTCTTCGGGTCAACGTTCATGCGGTGCATGTAAAGATAAGTGAGTGTGTCAGCAACGGAAAGGGATCCGCCGGGGTGTCCTGCCTTGGCAGCGTGTACGCCCTCGATCACTCCCATTCTGACCTTTGTTGCAGCGATCTCAAGCTGCTTTTTCAGTAGTGCGTCCATATAGACCTCCTGTGAATTATGGGCTTTCGCCCGGTTTAACATTATACAAGCGGTTTCCCGCAGGTTTACATTTTTTCGATATGCTCTATGAGGCTTGCCATCGCCCCGGAATTATTGTCGCACAGCACGATATCCGCAGCTTCCCTGACCGACGGCTGCGCGCTTGCGACAGCCGCGCCAAGGTCTGCGGACTGTATCATCGCGAGGTCGTTCATGAAATCCCCCGCCGCGACGGTGAACCTGTCCTCCGCGCCTATCGCCTTAATAAGCTGCCTGTAGCCCGCAGCCTTGTCGATACCCTCCGGGAGACACTCGAAGAACATCGGCGCAGACCGCACCCAGTGAACTCCGCAGAACTCCGGCGAACGCTCGATGTAATGCTGAAGCTCGTCCATTTTCTCCGGCGGGTAGGCGAACAGTACCTTAAGCCAGCCGTCCTGTGGGATATTCTCGAGTTTGCTCCAGTCAGCCTGGACATTCTCAAGATTAAGGTGCCACTGCTCGGTGTCGTTCAGGAACGGAACGTGCACCACGTTGCCGCGCAGAACTTCTACGCCGATATCGGGATAGCGCTCTGCGACGCGCTTTATGATGTCCGCCGCGCGGCTCCCTATCTCGCACTGCCAAAGGAACTTCTCCTGCCGGAAATCGTACACCGCCGCGCCGTTGTAGACGACCGCCGGGCAGTCCAGCCGGAGCTTGTCGGCGATGTGCTTCGCCATTGAATAACCGCGCCCGGTAGCCATTGTGAAAAGTCCGCCGCCAGCCCGGAAGCGCTCTATTGCCTCAAGATCCAGGGGAAGTATCCGCTTATCGTCAGTCAGAAGCGTCCCGTCAAGATCTGTCATTAGTATGACCTTGCTGAAATCCATTCTCAGCCCTCTATGCTCTTTAAAAATTTCTGGAAATACTCCGGAAGCTCGCTGTCGAACTCCATGTATTCCCCGGTGCGCGGGTGAACAAACCCGATCTTCTTCGCGTGGAGGCACTGTCCCTCAAGCCATGCGGGCTTCCCGTTTCCGTAGACCGGATCCCCGGCTACCGGGTGCCCGATGTACGCCATGTGGACGCGTATCTGATGAGTTCGCCCGGTCTCCAGGCGCACCCGCAGGTGAGTGTACCCCGGAAACCTCTCCATTACGAAGTAATGCGTCACGGCTTCCCGGGAATTTTCGGTTGTTACGCACATCTTCTTGCGTTCGGTCTTGTGCCGCCCTATCGGAGCGTTCACGATTCCATCTTCTTTTATCCCGCCGCAGACCACCGTTTCGTACTCCCTGGTGAAGCTGTGCTCCTTTATCTGCTCGGACAGACCTATGTGCGCCAGGTCGTTCTTCGCGACCATCAGCAGACCGCTTGTGTCCTTGTCGATACGATGGACTATCCCCGGGCGTATCTCGCCGTTGATGCCTGACAGGCTGTCTCCACAGTGGAACATCAGCGCGTTCACCAGCGTGCCGGAGTAATGCCCCGCCGCCGGGTGGACTACCATGCCCTTCGGCTTGTTGACTACCAGCAGGTCGTCGTCCTCATAGACGATATCCAGCGGTATGTTCTCCGGCAGAATATCCGTGCTCTGCGGCTCCGGGAGCGTGATTTCTACTGCTGCCCCCGCCGCCGGAATGTCCTTTTTGCCAGCCGGCGAGCCGTTCACGAGTACATTACCCTGCTCGATGAGCTTCACCGCCGCGCTCCTGGAAAGCTCCGTGCCATCGGCGATGAGCTTATCAAGCCGAACCCCTCCCGGAGCGGAAAGCTCAATCGTTTCCATTGCTCTTGGGCTCCTCGGTCTGCGCTGATTCCGCCTGCTGGGACTTCTGCGCTTTTTTCGCGCGGTTCTCCCTTATTTCGTCGATGACCACGGCAAGGCACAGCAGAATCCCGCCGACCACCGCGCATATGTCCGCGAAGTTGAATATCGGGAAGTTGATGATCCTTACGTCGATGAAGTCCACGACGCTGCCGTTGTTGAAAAGCCTGTCTATAAGGTTCCCGGTACCGCCGCCGATTATCAGCGCCACCGCCGTGACGTACGTCCCGCGCTGTATACGCTTGGTCACCAGACCCACGATAAGCGCGACTATCACCAGGGAGGTTATGCCGATAAGGAACGCTGTCTTGCCCTCCATCATGCTGAATGCGGAGCCGTTGTTGGTGCAGTAGAAGAGATTCAGTACCTCAACGCCGTCTATCTTTATCAGGGGAACAACGTTGTACATCTCCATATTCGATACGACCAGCCATTTTGTGAGCTGGTCTATACCAACAAGCAAAGCCGCCAGCACCAACGCGGCGTACTGCCTGTATTTACTCAAAAAAGCTCTCATAAATCCTCTCTGAACTTACCACAAAAAGGCAGGAGAAGGGAACGCTCCCCCTCCCCTGCCGGAATAGCTTATCAGCCCAGATCGAGCTTCATAACTGCTGCGCATCGTGCGCACAGGTGCGGGAACTTCTCGTCAGAGCCAACGGACTTGTCGTGGCTCCAGCAGCGTTCGCACATCTCGCTTGCCGCCTTCTCGACGGTAACGGAAACGCCATCGGCAGAGCCCTTGTACTCGCCGTCAGCGCCGTTCTTCACGGTAACGTTGGATACGGAGAACGCCTGAGCAAGCTCCGGATATGCGGACAGCTCCTTGTAGTTTGCTTCGTCAGCGTACAGGGTAACATCAGCGTCGATCGGCTTACCGATAACGCCCGCAGAACGCTTCTCCTCAAGCGCCTTCAGAACGTCGTCGCGTACTGCGTGTATCTTGTTCCACTTTGCCTCGAACTCAGCGCCGAGAACAACGCCGGTCTTTTCGGGCATCTGGTTGAACGGAACGCCGCGAAGGTCGTCTGTGGACTTGTGCGGCATGTACTTCCAGATCTCATCGGAGGTGAATGTCAGGATAGGCGCGATGAGCTTAACAAGGGAATCCAGAATGATATACATTGTGGTCTGGACTGCCTTTCTCTCCTCGGACTTCTCAGCGGAGCAGTACAGCGTATCCTTGACAACATCAAGGTAGAAGTTGGACATATCTACAACGCAGAAGCTGTGGATAGCGTGGTATGCAAGGTAAAAATCAAAGCTCTCATAGGAAGCCTTTACCTTCTCGATAACCGCGTCAAGTCTTGTCAGCGCCCACTTGTCGATGTCGCTGAGCTTGTCGAGCGCTACCATCTCGGTGTCAGGGTCGAAGCCGCTGCCGTTTCCGAGGTTGCCCAGGATAAAGCGCGCGGTATTTCTGATCTTTCTGTATGCTTCGGAGAGCTGCTTGAGCATTTCCGGAGAAACTCTTACATCGTTGTGGAAGTCAAGGGAAGCGACCCAAAGACGCAGAACGTCAGCGCCGTACTTGCTGATAACTTCCTCGGGAAGTACCACGTTGCCCTTGGACTTGTGCATTACCTCGCCCTTGCCGTCAACTACCCAGCCGTGGGTGCAGACCGCCTTGTAAGGAGCCTTACCTGTGGTCGCAACAGAGGTGAGCAGGGAGCTCTGGAACCAGCCTCTGTACTGGTCGCAGCCCTCGAGGTAGAGGTCAGCTGGCCAGGAAAGCTCGGGACGCTCCTGGAGTACTGCCGCATGCGTACAGCCGGAATCGAACCATACGTCGAAGATGTCCATTTCCTTGCGGAACTTACCGCAGCCGCACTCGCACTTTACATCAGCAGGGATAAACTCGGAAGGATCCTTGGAGTACCAGGAATCGGAGCTTTCCTTGCGGAACATGTCGGATATCGCCTTGATGGTCTTGTCGTTTACGATGACCTTTCCGCAGTCCTCACAGTAGAGGATTGGTATCGGAACGCCCCAGCGGCGCTGACGGGAAATGCACCAGTCGCTTCGCATGTTTACCATGTTCTTGATGCGCTCCTCGCCCCACTCGGGAATCCACTTAACTTCCTCGATGGCCTTGATGGTCTCGGGCTTGAACATATCCACGTTGCAGAACCACTGGTCTGTTGCGCGGTAGATTATCGGCTCGTGGCAGCGCCAGCAGTGCGGATAAGGGTGGACGATCTTCTGCATCGCGAGCAGGGTGTTGTCGTCCTCAAGGCGCTTTGCTATCGCCTTGTTGGCGTCAGCGGTCTTGAGACCTGCAAAGTCGCCTGCTTCCTCGGTCAGCACGCCCTTTGCGTCAACGGGAACGATGATCTTGAACATTCCCTTGTACTTGTTGCAGACCTCAAAGTCCTCCAGACCGAAGCCGGGAGCGGTATGAACGCAGCCTGTACCACTGTCGAGGGTTACATGGTCGCCGACGATTACCGGAGACTTTCTGCCCATGAATGGGTGATTTGTCTCGATAAGCTCCAGGTCAGAACCGAGGAAGTTTCCGATGGTGGAGTACTTCTTGATTCCGACGGCTTCCATAACGGTGGAAACAAGCTCGGCCGCCATCAGCAGGTACTGACCGTATGACTTGCTCTCCTCGTCCTCGACCTTTACGAATGTGTACTCGTAGTTCGGACCGAGGCAGATAGCGAGGTTGCCCGGAAGAGTCCAGGTTGTGGTTGTCCAGATTACGACGTAGGCCTTGGAAAGGTCGATACCGAGATCGTCAAACTTGCCCTTGGAATCGCTTATCGGGAACTTTACAAAGATGGAATAGCAGGGGTCGTCCTGGTATTCGATTTCAGCCTCTGCGAGGGCGGTGTTGCAGTCTGCGCACCAGTAAACCGGCTTCAGACCCTTATAGATGTAGCCCTTCTGCATCATCTTGCCGAATACCTCTACCTGCTTAGCCTCGAACTCGGGCTTGATGGTGAGGTAAGGATCGTCGAAGTCGCCCCAAACGCCCAGGCGCTTGAACTGCGCCTTCTGACCGTCCAGGCAGGACAGCGCAAACTCACGGCAGCTCTTGCGGAGGGTTACGGGATCTATCTTGCCGCTGTCAACGCCGAGCTGCTTGATAGCCTTCAGCTCGATGGGAAGGCCGTGGCAGTCCCAGCCGGGAACATAGTTGGCGTCGAAGCCGGTCATGCTCTTATACTTAACAATGATATCCTTGAGCACCTTGTTCATCGCGGTACCCATATGGATATTGCCGTTTGCATAGGGAGGGCCGTCGTGGAGGGTATAGGAAGGCTTGCCCTTGTTCTTCTCGGAAAGGGCGTAGTAAAGGCGGTCCTGCTCCCACTTATCCAGCATTTCCGGCTCTCTCTGGGGGAGGTTGCCCCTCATCGGGAAGTCGGTCTTGGGAAGATTTAGTGTGTTGTTGAAATCCTCTGACATCTGATGTGTCTCCTTGCTTTTTGTTTTATATCTGCTCCGGCATGCCGAAGCGGTGATTTACTTGTTTGAATTTCCATTTTCAAACGGAACGTCTGCGGTGCGTCTCGTCTTCTTCATGGAATTAACGCTGAAGAACGGCGAATCGTCCTGAGCCTGCTTGTCCTCCGGCATGGAGCGGAACGGCTCTTCTTCTGCGCCTGCGGTCACTGCGGCGGGCTGCTTTTCAGCCTCGGGCTTTGCAGGAGCCGCGGCAGTCTCGTGAGTCTCAGCGGGCTTTGCCGCCTTCGCCCTTTCGGCTTCGCGCTTCTCAGCCTCCGCGGCGGTCTGCCTTATGTACTCGTTCTCGCACATCTCAGGCAGCTTCGCGATAAGATCCATATGTGACTTATATGCGGTCAGCAGGCGGTTTCTGTACTCGTCGGCTTCCTTGCGGGTCTTTTGCAGGATATTCTGCTGTATCTCGGTCTGCTTCTTCATCATCTGGTCGATTTCGTCCGCCTTTGCGCGGGCGTCCTTTACCAGCTTGTCAGCGCGCTCGTTCGACTCTTTCGTCATACGCTTGGCGTATTCGTCGGCGTCGCTCGTTACCTTGTCGGCCTTCTCCTGGGCTTCCTTGAGCTGCTTCTCTACCGCAGCCTTCGTCTCCTCACGTAGCTTCTCAGCGGCAGCCTTAGACTCGTTCACGATCTGGTTGCCCTGCTTCTGTGCAAGCAGAAGGGCGTCCTTCAGCGCGTCTTCGTCATCGCGGTACTCACGTATCTTGTCGGCAAGCACCTCCAGCTTCCTTTCAAGCTCGTTCTTGTCCTTCTGGAGCTGCGCGAACTCGCTTGAAAGCTCCCTCAGGAACTCATCGACATCATCAGTCTTATAGCCGTTGAAGGTCGCTTTTTCAAAGCGCCTGGACAGAATATCCTTTGCATTCATGCTGATACTTCCCTTCTCTGAATCCCCGGTCTATGCGGGGCGGACATGCGCCGTAATATGTCTCGTCTTTTCAGACGTATTTTTCGATAGTAATGCGGAGCTTCCCCTTTCGGGTCTCCCCGTTGATTCCGGTCAGGCGGTACCTGCCGCTTCCCCGGATTGATAAGATGGTGTTTTCCCTCACCTCTGCGCTTACGTTGGTGCAGGGAGTGTGATCCGCGCTCACCATGCCTGATTTTATAAGAGCTGCGGACTTTTCTCTGGATGTATTCGCCGCGGCAGCAACGATGCAGTCCAACCTCAGCGACGAAACGGTAACGTCCCTTCGCTCCATTTTCTGCTCCGGGAGCGGCTTGGTAATGCCGACCTCCGCGGTAACACCGACTCTGCCTATCCTGTCCACGCGGGAGACAAGTTCAATAGCGGTCTCATAAACGAAAACCACCGCATAGCCCTCCGCGACAAGGATATCCCCGAGCAGCTCCCGCTTTATTTCAAGCGAGAGCAGCGCTCCGAGGAATTCTCTGTGTGTAAGTTTGTCGCTCTTTCGGAAAGTGAAAGTCACCGCCCCCACCGGGAACACGTCCTCCTGGGACATTTCCTGCGCGTACGTGCCTTCCAGCACTCCGCAGACAGTTCTTGCCGCACCGTCGTAGCCGCCGAAGAAAGCAAGCTCTCCCCTGACGGCGTACCTTGCGACCGCCGCTTCACGTTCGTTCAGGAACATGGAGAACCGCGGAACGCCTGACTTTACAGCCAGTCTCTGCATATCGGCGATGTGCGCGGAAAGGTAACGTTCTTCCTCGCTGAGCGTACCGGGGTTCATCAGAACTCCTCGCCGTCGAGCATATCTCCGCTGATCTCAACGGTGCTGGGTGTAATGGAATATGTGCACTCGGCAACTCTTACGATTCTGCCGTCGATAGCAGCGCATACGCCTGCCATGAAGTCAACGATCCTCTTTCTGGAATCAACGCTGTTTACCTTCTCAAGGTTGAGAATAACGCTCTTGTTCTCTCTGAGGAAGCGTACCGGCTCCTTCATGATCTCCTCGTACTTTGTGGGCTGAACGATCTTTACGGAAGCGTTCTGGAGCGAGTTGGAAGCCTTCAGGCTGATCACCTTGTCGCTTGTTCTGGGTGCTGAAAAACGAGGTGCCTCAGCCTCAGCCTGAGTAACGGCGGAGCTGGAGGTGTCGTAGCCTTCGTCCTCGTAGCCTTCCTCGTCGTACTCGGCGTCGCTCTGTCTGAACCTCGATAAGATGTCGCTTAATGCCATAATAATTTCCTCCCAATTATAAATATTTTCTGTATCCGAACAGACCTGACCCTATCCGGACAATTGTGGACCCATGCTTTACCGCCGTTTCGTAATCTCCTGACATCCCCATGGAGAGAGTATCGAAACTGCCGTTCCTGTTGACCGCCTTATCAGCACGCAGGTCTCCGAAAAGGCGCTGCATAGCCTCAAAAGTGTCCTCGCCGCAGCCAGGCGGCGGTATCGTCATCAGACCTCTCAGCCTGATATGCGGAAGTTCTCCTATCTGCGCGCAGAATTCCGCAGCACTTTCCGGGGTTATTCCTCCTTTTGTTTCCTCCCCGCCGATGTTTATTTCAGCGAGTATATCCATGTCCAGACCATGCTGATCTGCCCTGCGGCTGATCTCCTCAGCGAGATGAACGCTGTCCACGGAATGGATCATTGAAACCTTGTCTATGATGTACTTTACCTTGTTGGTCTGCAAACCGCCAATGAAATGAACCTCAGCCGGCGAATAGCTCTCCCGCTTGTCCAGAAACTCCTGCACGCGGTTCTCGCCCAGCAGGTCTATTCCCAGACCCACGGCATAATTTATGCGCTCCGGGTCGACCGTCTTGGTCACTGCCATCAGGCGAACTTCGTCCGTCCTTCCCGCGGCTGTCTTTGCCTTTTCTATGTTTTCACAGATCCTGGCATAGCTTTCTTTGATGTCGTCAAAGCTAGTCTGCGTATTACTCAACAACTTTTCCTTCATACAGATCCTTGCCTTCTGTTACAATTTTATCGTAGAGCTTCAGATAGCCGTCGTCCGCTTCCTGGGTGCAGATTATGTAATCCTCGCCCCAGTACTCAACGTTGACCTTTCTGAACACAAGCTTGCCGCCCTGCACGATGAAAACTCCGCGCACATCGTCGTCGGTATAGCGCAGAGCGCTCTTTGATATTCTCAGACCTCCGTAGCTGTTCACGATGTACTTGAACTGCGCGGTGCGTCCGGACGCCACCGAAGCGGTCAGCGTATCGCACTCGAAAACGTACACAGCGGTTCCGTCGCCGCGGCCGGAATCGGTTATCGACACCACCTCGGCGGAGATCGGAGTCGGGTCGCTGGAAACTCTCAGCGTGACCTCGCCTCCCTCGTTGCAGCCGAAAAGCTGCGACGAATCCATCACGGCGGCTACACGCCAGCGGTAGTCCGCAATGAGCTTCCCTACCTCGCTGGAGCTTGAACCGAGATCAGGCTTGTCAAGTATCTCCTCGATCCGATCCGCTGTGATAGTGGTGGAATCTTCGATGCTCAGCTTGTCCTCGTAGCCGTCAACGCTGCTTACGAAGTAGCCCGCGCCGCCCGCCTCAATGTCCTGCACATCGCCGGACAGCATGGCTTCAAGCTGTGACGCGCGGCTCCTCAGGGAGCTTATCTTTGATTCGTAGCTTGCAATGTCTCCGCGGGATATCTCGCGCTTTGACAGTACGCCCAGCATCGCGTTTTCCTGTGCCTGAGCCGAGGAATAATCTCCGTCTATCAGGCTTTCAAGTATCAGCGAATGCCGCTCGTTTATCTGGCTCGAAATAGTCTCAAGCTGATTATTGTCTGTGCCCACAAGGCGCTGAGCGTCGGTAAGCACCGCTATCTGCTCGTTTATCTTCTCTATCTCGCTGCGGCGTTCTATATCCGCTTCGCTGCGGTAACGTCTCGCGATGACCGAGCTTTTTCCGACCTTGGAGCCGTCCGAATGCTCGTAATCAACAACGCCTGTGCCGCTGTTATGGATCACCGTCTCATCGCGCAGGAACACGCCCTCGAACGGTATGTCCTCCGTCATGCTGTAGGTGAACGCGGTCTCCGTGGTCACCTTTTCTCCGCCGGCAAAAAAGGCCTGACCGACAAAGAAAATCAGCACGAAAACGGACAGCACAAAGACAATGATAGAGGTCCATGCGGAATCCATTACTCTTCTTCAGCCTTCTCGTAGGCGTCGAGGATAGAAATAGGCTTGAGGGGTGTTATCGTGGAAATAGCATGCTTATAAATAAGGTTCTGCTTTCCATCGGTGTCAAGAATGACTGTATAGTTGTCGAATCCCTTCACCACGCCCTTGAACTGGAATCCGTTAGTGATGTAGATAGTTACCGGGATCCTGTCCTTTCTTGCCTGATTCAGGAAAACGTCCTGTAAATTAATGTCCTTTGCCATAATTAACCACCTTTTCTTTCTCTGTAGTCAATAGGTGAAGCATTCCCCATGCTTCAATTGGTAAATATAGGAGCATAATATGCCACAAACGAGGTGCAAATGCGCATAGATATTCCTATATAGACTAGTATAGCATACTTTTTCAAAAAAAGCTATAACTTTTTTAACTTTTTTCAAAAAAATATAGAAAAACTTCGTTAAAATCCGCAAAAAACCGGAATAATGCCCTATGCGATACCATATACTGTATATTTCCGGTTCATTTTTCTCTTTCGATGATCTCACGTGCCGCTGAAATCACATCCGGAAGTCCCTCCCCGGGTTGAATAATTATCCTGCTGAACCTGCTGTCCCGGCGGAACCATGTAAGCTGCCGCTTCGCATACTGCCGCGTGCGGAGCTTCAGTTCCTCAACGCACTCCTCAAGCGATTTTTCTCCGCGGAAATACGGGTACAGCTCCTTGCAGCCTATAGCCTGAGCCGCAGTGGGGCGGTCGGGCTGTTCGAAACAGCGGCGCGCCTCCTGCTCCAGTCCGTTTTTCAACATTATGTCAACACGGCGGTTTATCCGCTCATGGAGCAGCTCCCGCGGCTCAAAATCCAGGGTCAGCAGAATGAACTCATACGGCGACGGCGCGTTCCTTGACTCACGCTTCGCCTGCGCGATGGTATGACCCGTCGTTTTGTAGACCTCCAGAGCGCGTATCACCCGGGACACGTTGTTCTCGTGTAGCTCCGCCGCCGTCTCCGGGTCGACCTCGCGGAGCTTTTCAAGCAGCGCCGCAGCGCCGTTTTCCTCCGCAAATCTGCGAAGCTCGCCGCGATAGGCGTAGTCGCACTCCGAATCGTCGAACTGGAGATTATCCACGAACGACGAAATGTAAAGCCCGGTGCCGCCGCATATTACCGGAGTTTTCCCACGGGCGAGGATATCGTCGGCGCATTTCCCCGCCATGCCGACCCACTCCGCGACTGAAAAGCTCTGCGAGGGGTCAAGAAAATTCATCAGGTGATGAGGTATTCCCTGCTGCTCCTCCGGGGTTGCCTTTGCGCTTGCGACGTCCATATCTGTGTAGATCTGCATGCTGTCCGCGGAGATGACCTCCCCGCCGTACAGCTTCGCAAGCTCGACCGCAAGAGCCGTTTTGCCGGAGGCAGTCGGGCCGCTCACCACTATTATCTTGTTCATACTGCCTCCCTGTTTATTATGTAACTCTGCCGAAATATCTCTCTATCTGCTTGCGTGATATCTGCGTCATGACCGGTCTGCCGTGCGGGCAGTAACGAATATCCGGGTTGTTGAATACCTCCTGAGCCAGCACCTGAAGCTCCAGGATATCGTTATCCTCGTTGCCGCGTATTGAAGCCTTGCAGGCGACGGTGTGCAGCATATCGTCGAAAAGCTCGCCCTCTGCATTGGTGTTGCCCTGAGAAACTATCTTCGCGATACACTCGACTATCTCAGCCGGAGGTACCTTGTCCAGCATCTGCGGAAGCCCGGTCACACGCGCTTTTCCGTCGGTGAATTCCATTATGATTCCCACCTGCGCGAGCTTGTCGGCGTACTCCGACATTCCATTGAACTCCTCCGGCGTGAGGTAGACCTCCTCCGGCTGCATGAGAAGCTGCGCGGAGCTGTCGAACCCCTTTTTCAGCCGCTCGAAATTAACACGCTCGTGCGCCGCATGCTTGTCAATAAGTATCATTCCCTCGGTGGACTCGCACACGATGTAGGTCTTGAAAAGCTCGCCGACTACGCGTATCTGCTCCTTCGGCCGCTCCTGCGGAATTTCCGGAGTCGGCTCCTGCGGAACAGATTCCGGCTTCTTCGCGAACGATTTCTCAGAGAGGAACGCGAAGCCCGGCAGGTCGGAAAGCGGAGTTTCCCTCGGCTCCGGCTTCTTTGCCGGGACAAGCTCCGGCATGTAGGTCTGTTCCGCCGCCGGAAGCGGCTGCGTGAACTGCGCGGGCTGCGGAGTTTCCTGGCGGAGCGTGAATTTCGGAGGCTCCCGCTTCTCCTGCGGGTAGATCACTGCGTCCCGTCCGGAGGGTATCGGCATGGTTTTAGGAGGTTCCTCTATGACCTGCGCGGATGCTGTCCGCAGCGGCTCCGAGGACCTTGCGCGCTCCGGCTGCGGAATATTTTCGGCGCGGGCGGGGGTTGTGTTAAGTTTTATCTCGCGGCTCTCGTCGTAGCCCATCAGCGCGTTCTTCACCGCGAAGTACACCGCGTCGAAAACTATCTTCTCGTTGGTGAACCGCACCTCGGTCTTGGTCGGGTGGATATTAGCGTCCACCTGCGACGGGTCGGTATTAACGCAAAGCACGCAGGACGGGAACTTCCCCACCATGATCGTGTTGCGGAATGCTTCCTCAAGCGCAGCGCAGCACAGCGGACTTTTCACGCTGCGCCCGTTCACGAAGAAATTCTGCATCGAACGGTTCGCCCGGGTGAACAGCGGAGAGGACACGTACCCCGTCACCGCCGTGTTCTGGTAGACGTTCTCCACCGGGATAAGCCCCGCCGCGAACTGCTTCCCGAACACCGCGTATACCGCGCTGTAATACTCGCCGTCGCCGCTGGAGAGCATTGTCTGCCTGCCGTCCCTGATGAACCTGAACGATATCCCAGGGTGGCTGAGCGCCAGCTTCTCAATGACCGAAGCGCAGTAGTTGCCCTCGGTCACGTCCTTTTTCAGGAACTTCAGACGCGCCGGAGTATTGTAGAACAGGTCGCGGATTATTATTGTAGTGCCGTCCGCGCAGCCAGCCCGGTCGTACTCCACCGGCTCGCCTGCCTCTATGCGGTAAATGCTGCCTAACTGATCCTCGCGCTGCTTTGTCAGCAGCTCCACGCGGCTGACCGCGCATACGGAGGCGAGAGCCTCACCGCGGAAGCCCAGCGTATTTATGCTGTCGAGGTCGTCCTGCGTGTAGACCTTACTTGTGGCATGCCGCATGAACGCGGTCGGTATATCCTCGTGGGAGATCCCGCAGCCGTCGTCCGTCACGCGAAGGTAGGATATTCCGCCGCGCTTGATCTCCACGGTTATCGAGGCAGCCCCCGCGTCGATGGAATTTTCCGCAAGCTCCTTTATCACCGAGGAGGGGCGCTCTATGACCTCTCCGGCGGCGATAAGCTCGTATACGCTCTTGTCGAGCAGGTTGATTTTTGGCATTAGTGCTCCGTTCTAAGCCCGTTACGGGCAATACAAAATCGCTGGATCAAATACAGATCACAGACGCGCTTCACGGATTATTACAGCGATTACAGCGTGTCCTTTATGTCCTTGAGGAACATCAGCGCGTCCATCGGGGACATGGTGTTGATATCTGCGGCGCGCAGCTTCGCGATGGCGTTCTGCTCGTTTATCGCGGTGAAGCTGAACTGATGATCCGCAGTCTTTTCGATGGTCTCGGAAAGCTTTGTCCTTCCGAGTTTTTCAAGCTCCACAAGCTCTTCCTTGGCGCGGTTTATCACCTTCTGCGGAAGTCCAGCCAGCTTTGCGACCTCGATTCCGTAGCTGTCGTCCGTGCCGCCCTCGCATATCTTGTGAAGGAACCTCAGCTCGTCGCCGCGCTTGACCGCCGCAACGCTGAAATTCCGTATGCCGTCGTATTCCTTCTCCATCGAGATAAGCTCGTGATAGTGCGTCGCGAACAGCGTTTTGCAGCCGATAGCCTTTCCGCTGATGTACTCCGCGACCGCCTTCGCGATGGAAATTCCGTCGAATGTCGATGTTCCCCTGCCTATCTCGTCAAGAATGACAAGGCTTTTTTTGGTGGCGTTCTTGAGTATCTCCGCGACTTCGTTCATCTCTACCATGAACGTCGACTGCCCGGAGGTCAGGTCGTCGGACGCGCCCACACGGGTGAATATCTTATCCACTACGCCTATCTTCGCGTACTCCGCCGGGACGAAGCAGCCTATCTGCGCCATCAGCACGATTATCGCGGTCTGCCGCATGAACGTGGATTTACCCGACATGTTCGGTCCGGTGATTATCATGAGCCGATTGGAGTTCGTGTCGAGGTAGGTGTCGTTCGGCGTGAACGGGTGGTCGGTGAGCATTTTCTCAATGACCGGGTGGCGCCCGCCGCGTATCTCTATAACGCTGTCGAGGGTCATTTCCGGCTTTACATAGCCATTCTCGATGGATGCCTGCGCATAGCTGCACAGTACGTCCACCGCAGCGACCGCCGCAGCAGCCGCCTGAACCGCTTCAAGCCGCGTTCCGATAAATTCGCGCACCTCGCCGAATATCGCCTGCTCCAGCGCGAGTATCTTGTCGTTAGCGCCGAGTATATCGGACTCGACCTTCTTCAGCTCCTCGGTGATGTAGCGCTCGCCGGTGGTGAGGGTCTGCTTCCTTATGTAATGCGCCGGGACCTGGTCGAGCTGCCCCTTGGAAACCTCTATGTAATAGCCGAATACGCGGTTGTAACCGACTTTAAGCGTGCGTATCCCGGTGGCGGCGCGTTCACGCTCCTCGATTTCGGTCAGGATATCCTTGCCGCCGCCGGTTATCTTGCGCAGGCGGTCTATCTCCTCGTTGAAGCCGTCCTTGATAACGCCGCCGTCCTTGAGGGTCAGGGGCGGGTCGTCGACTATCGCGTTTTCTACCAGCGAGGAAACGTCGTTCAGCTCGTCTATCTCGCTGTTGAGCTTCCGGAAAAGCGCGCTGTCCACCCTGGAAATGCACTGCTTCAATCCCGGGAGCCGCGCGCAGGTCTGACCCAGCGCGTAGATATCCTTCGGGGACGCGGATTTGTACATTATGCGGGTCATGAGCCGCTCGAGGTCGTAGATGCCGTTCAGCGCGTCGCATATGTCGTAAAGCAGCGCGGAATCCTTCGTCAGAGCCTCCACCGCGTCGTGGCGCTTGAGTATCTCTGCGGGATTTATCAGCGGCTGCTCCAGCCATGTTTTAAGTTTGCGCCTGCCCATGGAGGTCACGGTCTTATCCAGCACCCACAGCAGCGAACCTCGCTTTTCCTTGGTGCGCATGGTCTCGGTCAGCTCGAGGTTTCGGCGGGTCGTGAGGTTCAGACCCATGAACTCGCCGTCGGCATGAACGGTCAGCGATACGAAGCGCTTTACGGTCGCCTTCTGGGTCTCGCCGAAGTAGCGGAACATCGCGCACAGCGCCTGACGTACCAGCGGCATTTCGGATATTCCAAGCTCCGCGCCGTTTTCGAACTGGTCGGTGATGACCGACATATCCGAGCCGTCGAAGCTGCTTTCATCGAGCATTTCGCACAGACAGCGCTTGAGCCTGTCGCGCACGAAAGCGTGAACCTCTTTAAGGTCAAGGAACGCCTGGTTTATAAGTATCTCCACCGGGCTGAATCTTGACAGCTCGGAGATGATATCCTGCTCGATGTCCTTGCCGTTCTTGCTGAAAACATGCACCTCGCCTGTGGAGATATCCGCGAACACCAGAGCTGCGGACTTCCGCTCCTCATCGGGGCAGATGCAGGCGATGTAGTTGTTGGAATCCTCGCTGAGCATGCTGGATTCAATGACCGTTCCGGCGGTGACGAGCCGGATAACGTCGCGCTCAACCAGACCCTTTGAAGCCGCCGGGTCGGTGAGCTGCTCGCAGATAGCCACCTTGAATCCCTTGTCTATGAGCTTCTTTATGTATATCTCGCAGCTATGATAGGGAACGCCGCACATCGGCGAACCCGCACGGGAGGTCAGAGCAAGCTCAAGCTCCCGGGACACGTTCTCTGCGTCCTCGAAGAACATCTCGTAGAAATCCCCCAGCCGGAAGAACAGTATATAATCGCTGTACTTCTGCTTGATGTCAAGATACTGTTTCAGCATCGGGGACAGCTTATCCGATTCCTGCGCCATTTTCCGCACCTCCCTGTGAATTTGCCTTGTGATTTAGCCGCAGCCGCCGCAGGTCGCGCAGCTTCCGGTGCAGCCGCTTGACTGTGTGGTCGGGCAGGTCATCGGGTCAGCGCCCTGGAGGGTCAGCGTGAGGACTGTGTTCACCTGGTTCATAAGGTCGTCCATTCCCTGCTTGGTAACGGTGAAAAGCGCCATGTTCTCGTTGGTCATGACCTTCTCGTATGCTTCCTGCATGTCTGCGTTCAGCTTCTGGAGCTTCTCCTTGTCCTGCTCCTCCTCCGGCTTGTTATACTCCATAGCGGCGTTCTGGCGGATAAGGTTGAACTCGCCGATGAGGTTCTGAAGCTCTGTATCCTCGTCGTTCGCCTTCTTTGCCTTTGCGTACTCGATATAGCGCTCGTCCTCCTGGATAGCCTTGCCGAGCTCTCTTACTGCCTGTATTGCGTCCATAGTTGTTCTCCTTTACACTAGTTCTCCGATGAGCGCCCAGTTGAGCGCGTCGGTTATCTTCACATCAACGAAGCTGCCGATAAGCGACTTATCCCCGTCGAAGTCAACGATTATATTCTGTATGCTCTTTCCGGTGAGACAGCCGTCCCGGGTCCTGCCCGGACCCTCGCACAGCACTCTCATGGTCCTGCCGATGTAGTCATGATAGGAAGAGCAGCCTATCTCGCCCTGCACTTCCAGCAGCTCGCGGAACCACCTGCCCTTCTCCTCCTGGGAAATCGGGTCGGGCATTTCCGCCGCCTTTGTTCCCTTGCGCGGGCTGTAGATGAACGTGAACAGCGAATCGTACTTCACCTCGCGGATAAGGCTGAGCGTCTCCTGGAAGTCCTCGTAGGTCTCGCCGGGGAAGCCGACGATGATGTCGGAGGTCAGCGCTACGTCCGGGATATGCTCCTTCGCGTAGTTTATCAGCTCCAGGTAGTGCTCCCGGGTGTAGCTGCGGTTCATCAGCTTCAGTATACGGCTGCTGCCGCTCTGCACCGGAAGGTGGAAGTGCCTCGTTACCTTTTCGCACTCGGCGATGGTGTCGATAAGCTCGTGAGTAGCGTCCTTCGGGTGGCTGGACATGTAGCTTATCTTGAACTCCCCGGGTATCGCGTTTATGCGCCGCAGAAGCTCCGGGAAATCAACGTCGGTGCCCCTGCCGTAGCTGTTTACGTTCTGACCCAGCAGCAGCAGCTCCTTGTAGCCGTCTGCAACGAGCTGCTCCGCCTCGCGGACTATCTCCTCCGGGTCGCGGGAGCGCTCCCTGCCGCGTACGTACGGCACTATGCAGTAGGTGCAGAAGTTGTTGCAGCCGTACATTATCGGAATGCTCGCCTTGAGTTTGCTCTCCCGGCGAAGCGGTATCCCCTCGGCGATAACGCCGTCCATCTGCGGTATTGATATCTGCCGCTTGTGGGTGGTCAGCGCCTCGTAAATTAGCTGCGGAAGCGTATGCAGAACGTGAGTTCCGAACACCATGTCCACATAGGGGAAGCTCTTTTTTATACGTTCCGTGATGTGCTCCTGCTGAACCATGCAGCCGCACACTCCGATGAGCATGTCCGGCTTGAGCTTTTTGTTGTGTTTGAGCGCGCCGAGATTTCCGAACACCCTGTCCTCGGCGTTTTCACGAACCGCGCAGGTATTGAAAAGCACGAGGTCGGCTCCGTCGGCGGAATCCGAGAATCCGTATCCCATCATCGCGAGCATGCCCTTTATCTTCTCGCCGTCGCTGACGTTCTGCTGGCAGCCGAAGCTGTGGACGTGGGCTATCGGAGGCAGCTCCCGGGCGGAATTGAGTTCACGCACCTTTCCAGCATATTCCTTCTGTGCCGCTGTTTCCGCGGCAGTTACTTTTGTCGTCATGTTTCAGTTCCTTTATATTTTCTGCGTTAAGATAATAATTTCAGCTTGTTGAAAAAGTGTTCTTTGCCCGCGTAGTGGGCATTTGAAATCCATTTTTTGACCCAGCTTTGCCGGGTCAAAAAATACCTCTATCCGCGCAAGTGTGCGGGTTGGCGGCAAAGCCGCCAAGACGTGCGCGCGTCGCGGATGCGCTGCGGAAAAGTCCAAATGGGATTTTTCTGACGGTCTTAATATTTTATCACGTATGCTTCAAAAAATCAAGTCATTTCGGCTTGGGAGTTCTTGCAAACACCGCGGCTGAGACCGACTCTGCTCCCGCTTTCCGGAGCTTTTCAGCTATGCAGCTCAGCGTCGCCCCGGTGGTGCAGACGTCGTCGATGAGCAGTATTTTCCTGCCGACTGCGCCCTCCGGGTTGGAAACTGCGTATGAGCGGCGGGCGTTCTCCCAGCGTTCCGCAGCGCTCAGCCGCTTCTGCTCGGATTTGTTCCCGACGACTTGGAGCAGGTCGAGGTAGGGTTTGCGGCATATTTCAGCGCACAGCTTCGCTATCATCCGGCTTTGCGCGTACCCAAGCTCGGCACGGCGCGCTCTGCCCGTCGGGACCGCCGTTATCACGTCTGCGGTCTCTATCAGTTCCCGGGCATTCTCGGCGATAAGCACCGCGAATGCGTCGATCGGGTAGCGGTACCAGCCGTCCTTCATGCGGAGAACCGCGCTCCTCGCCCTGCCGGTATAACTGCACACCGCCGAGAATCCGTCCAGCCCCTCGGGAATATCTCCGTGGGAATCAACGAATTTCAGGCGGTCATAACATCCGGCGCACCAGAACTCGGTAACTCCGATGATCCTGTCGCAGAACGGACAGCGGTTCGGAAGAAAGAACGCCGCCGCGCGCCTGCGCAGCTCCCAGGCTCTGAGCCGCTTCATACGAACATATCCTCAAGCATGGGCTTCAGGCAGGAGTACCTCATCATTCTGCGGTCGTTCTCCACCATGCTCTGAACCTTGCGGACGGTCCCTATCAGTATCAGAGTGCTTTTCGCACGTGTGACCGCCGTGTACAGCAGATTGCGGTAGGTCAGCTTATCCATGCCGTTCGGAAGCGGGATTATCACCGCCGGATACTCGCTGCCCTGGCTCTTATGTATCGTCACCGCATAGGCGTGCTCTATCTTCTTCATCATCTCCGCGTCGTAGGTTGCCTTGCGCCCGTCGAAATCTATCTCCAGGCGGTTGTTGACCTTGTCCGCTGTGCGTATCAGCCCGATATCCCCGTTGAAGATACCGTGGGAAAGCTCCGCGCCCTTGCGCCACTCGACGTCGTAGTCGTTGCGGGTCTGCATTATCTTGTCGCCGTTGCGGAACAGAGTGTTTCCGAATTTCACCTCGGAACGCCCCTTTGCCGGAGGATTCAGGGCAAGCTGAAGCTCCTTGTTGATGTTCTGCGTGCCAACCACGCCTATCCTCGACGGACACAGAACCTGTATATCCTCCAGCGGCGAATAGCCGTAGCTTGCCGGGAGCCTGCGCTTGCACAGGTCGACTACCAGGCGCAGCGTGTCCTCCTCGGAGGCAGACTCCATAAAGAAGAAATCGCTGCGGCGGTCGTTCAGGATCGGCATTTCGCCGTCCACTATGCGGTGCGCAT
The DNA here is from genome assembly GCA_003531585.1 of Oscillospiraceae bacterium. Lineage (GTDB taxonomy): Bacteria > Bacillota > Clostridia > Oscillospirales > Ruminococcaceae > CAG-115. Next base: position 46,970 of record DQFX01000070.1, read on the forward strand.
TCGTGACTATAAGACTCTGCGCCGCCTGGCGGAATATCTCCTTTAATTCCACCGCCGGAACCCTTCCGCTGGAAATAAGGTCGCGCAGGATATTTCCAGCGCCAACCGACGGGAGCTGGTTGCTGTCACCGACCATGATGAGGCGCGTCCTCGGGCGTATTGCCTTCAGCAGCGAATCCATCAGCAGCGTGTCAACCATCGACATCTCGTCGATTATCAGCACGTCGCAGGTCAGCGGGTTGTCCTCACGGCGCTTGAACGCGTGGGACTTGGAACTGAAATCCACCTCCAGCAGGCGGTGGATCGTCTGCGCCGGAGCGCCGGTGAGATCCGCCATGCGCTTCGCAGCGCGCCCCGTCGGAGCCGCCAGCTTCATTTTCAGCCCGCGCTTCCTGCACAGTGAAATCACTGCGTTGAGCGTGGTGGTCTTACCGGTGCCGGGGCCTCCGGTAAGTATGAACACATGATTGTTCATGCAGCCGTTTATCGCTTCCCGCTGGAGCGCCTCGTACCTTATTCCCTGCTCCAGCTCCACGCCGGCTATCTCCTGCGAGAAATCCACCTCGCCGCCGTCGCTGCGCTTTATCATCTCGGCGAGCTTCTCGGCTATGCTGCACTCCGCGCGGTAGTATTCCGTCAAGAATACATACTTGTCGTCGTACTTGTCGCAGCGGGTTATATCTCCGCGCTCCTCCGCCATCATCAGACCGTTCCAGAACTGCTTTTCGTTTACCTGAAGCTCATAGGTCACGCGGTCGGAGAGGTCGTTCTCCGTTATGCAGGTGTGCCCGTTGTTGGCGTTCTCGCGCAGGCACCAGAGTATCCCGGCTAATATGCGCTCCTCGCTGTCCATCGGGAAATCCATGTCCCGCGCCACCCGGTCGGCTTCCCGGAACGGCAGTTCGATCCCCATGCCGCACAGGCACCATGGGTTATCCTCCACCGCCTGGACGGTGTTCAGCTCGTACTTCTTCCACGCAAGAGCCACGACGGACGGAGAAAGTCCGTACCGCGCAAAATATGTGACCGCCTTGCGAAGTCCTGCGATCCTCCGGAAGTCCTCGCCTATCTTCTTCGCGCTTTCGGGGCTTATTCCCTTTATCGAGGAAAGCTGTCCAGGGTCGTTTTCGATCATCTCAAGCGTCCTGCTTCCGAACGCGGTTACTATGCGCTTTGCCATCGCCGGACCTATCCCGGCGATAACGCCGGAGCCTAAAAACTTCCGCACGGCGCTCTCGGTGTTCGGAAGGCTCCGCTCGCAGACCTCCGCCTTGAACTGCCTGCCGTATTTCGGCGAGTTGATGTACTCCCCGAGCAGGGTGAGGCTCTCGCCCTCCCGGACATCGCCGAGATTGCCCACGACGGTCACGAGTTCGCCGCCGCAGTCGAGGTCAACGACGATGTAGCCGTTGTCCTCGTTATAGAATACCACGTCCTCTACCGTTCCGGTGAGAGTTACTGCCGATTCCCTATCCAAAATCTGATCACCGCTCCGTTGTGTTGTAAAAGCTGACGTTGCCGTACTTTTCGGCAAGCCGCACTGCGTCCTCGTCCCATTCGTTCCCCGCTGAAAGTATTACCACCCGCCGGACGTGCGGGTCCCTTCTCACCGACGCGACAAATCCGTCGAGGTCCTCGCCGCTGCGCACGAATACGTCATGCTTCACGGAGCATCTGGTGAGCACCGCCCAGGCGATGAGCTTCACCAGCACGGTAAGCCCGAAAATCAGCAGGAACATTATCGAAAAAACATACAGGAACTCCATATACACCGCCTCCTGCGGCAGTATATGCAGCCCGCCTGCGTTCTGTTATCTGTGGAGGATTATGCAGTTCCAGCCCTCTTCGCTGCGGCTGTCCGCGATAACAAATCCGTTTTCGGTCAGGGCTGCGTTCACTTCGTCAAGGCGCTCGTCGATTATTCCGGAAACTATGAGGGTCGCGTCTGGCTTCATGAATCCTGCGAACAGCGGGCTCATGCCGATTATGACGTCTGCAACGATGTTCGCACACACTACGTCGTAGCCGGTGCCGAGCTTACTCCGCAGCTCCGCGTCGTCGATGATGTTGCCGCAGTACGCGGTGTAGTGCTCATGGGTGAAATTGTTCTTTTCAACGTTCTCGGAAGCGGTCTTTACCGCGTTCTCGAAAATGTCGCACATCGTGACCTTCTCAGCGCCGAAAAGCAGCGAAGCGATGGACAGAATGCCGCTTCCGCAGCCGAGGTCGAGGACCTTTGCACCGGGCTTCACGATATCCTCGAGCGCTTCCATCACGAGCTTTGTGGTGTGGTGCTGACCTGTTCCGAACGTGGACGCCGGGTCTATCTCAAGGATACGGTCGCCGTCGGCGGGGGTGATGTCCTCCCAGGAGGGCTTAACTACCAGGGTCTTTCCTACGCGGAACGGCTTGTAGTATTTCTTCCAGTTGTTAGCCCAGTCCTCTTCCTTTACGTTTGCAAGCTCCATGCGGAGTTTGCCGTAATAGCCGTCGGAATTGTTCTGCTTCCAGCTCTCGATGAGGGAGCGTATCGCCGCGAGGGTCTCGGCGCCCTGCGCGTTGTCGTGGACGTACAGCGTGATGTGCGGCTCTACCTTGCTCAGACCCATCAGCTCGTCGTCTACATAGTCCCAGTTCGCGTTTTTGTCCGCCAGGAAGCTCTCAAAATCCGCACTGTCGCTGATTATAAAGCCAGTTATGCCGTAGTCGGTCAGCGCTCCGGTGATCCCGTCTATCGCCTGGGACGCGGCGTAGATGTCAGCCTGTATAAAGTTATCCATATCTGTTCTCCTGTCAAATTCATATGCACATAATAGTACATGATACATTATACACTATTTCCCCCGATAAATCAAGTGGGAATTTTACCGCCCGGACAAAAAGCCGTTGACAAACAGCCCGAAATATAGTAAAATATAGTTTGAACTAATTCCGCTGCGTTACGGAATTAAACTAAGGCAATACCGCACAAAGATTGTGCGTGTATTGCGCAGTCAGATTTTTCGTCAGATTGTACAATGAGGACGACGCAAGGCTGACGCCTTGCTAGGACGAATTGTGCAAGATGACGGAAAATATGCAAGCAAGACACGTGCAAAATCCTATAAATGGTCTTTGTGCGGTGTTGCCCTAACAGAACAGAAAGGAACCAAACATATGGCAAAGCTGAACGAAAACTTTTTCAACCTGAAAAAGAACTATCTCTTCATTGATATCGGCAAGCGCGTAAAGGCGTACACCGCAGCTCACCCCGAGGCAAAGCTCATCAGAATGGGTATCGGCGACGTTACGCAGCCGCTGGCTCCCGTTGTTGTGGACGCTATGGTCAAGGCTTCAAAGGAAATGGGCGTCAAGGAGACCTTCCGCGGCTACGAGGACAGCGGCGCAGGCTACGACTTCCTGCGCGAGGCTGTTTCCAACTATTACAAGAGCTTCGGCGCTGACGTTGACCCCGCCGTTATCCACATCAGCGACGGCGCAAAGAGCGACTGCGGCAACATCATCGACATCTTCGGCGAGGGTAACACCGTTGTAGTCACCGACCCGGCTTACCCGGTTTACGTAGACAGCAACATCATGAGCGGCAACACCGTAGTTTACGCAAACTCCACCGAGGAGAACGGATTCGCTGCAATGCCCCCAAAGGACGTCAAGGCTGACCTTATCTACCTCTGCTCCCCGAACAACCCCACAGGCTCCGTTTACACCAAGGCGCAGCTCAGGGAATGGGTGGACTACGCGCTCGCAAACAACGCAGTCATCATCTTCGACGCGGCTTACGAAGCGTTCATCACAGAAGCAGACCTTCCGAGAAGCATTTACCTCGTTGAGGGCGCTAAGAAGTGCGCAATCGAGATCTGCTCCCTCTCCAAGACCGCAGGCTTCACCGGAACACGCTGCGGCTACACTATCGTTCCCGACGAGCTTATCCAGAAGGACAGCAAGGGCAGCGACGTAAAGATCGCCGACCTGTGGAACAGACGTCAGGGAAGCAAGTTCAACGGCGTATCCTACCCTGTTCAGCGCGCGGCTGAGGCAGTGTTCACCCCCGAGGGTCAGAAGCAGACCAAGGCTACCATCGCGTACTACCAGGAGAACGCACGCATTATCGCAAAGACCTGCGACGAACTGGGAATCAAGTACACCGGCGGCATCAACTCCCCGTACATCTGGCTCAAGAGCCCGAACGGCATGGGAAGCTGGGAGTTCTTCGACTACCTGCTCAACGAGATCCAGGTCGTAGGCACCCCAGGCGCAGGCTTCGGCGCTAACGGCGACGGCTGGTTCAGACTGACCGCGTTCAGCACCCACGAACTCACCGCAGAAGCCATGGAGAGATTCAAGACCCTGTTCAAGAAGTAATTCTGATTTTCTTTCCGAAATAGCAAAAGGAGCTGTAATTTTACAGCTCCTTTTTTATTCTGCGATATGGCGCGGCATAGGTCACTTTATAGTCGGAATTTTTCCTATAAGACCGCGCCGGTTCTTTACCCCAAGCGCTGCGAAGGTGCGTTTCAGGCTGCTTTTCACAGCGTCTTCGGATACGCTGAACAGCCTGCAAATATCCTTGTTCTCCACTCCGGAAGCCGCCATCACCGCATATTTGAACGCCGTTGCCGACAGCCCCAGCTCCTGCCGCAGACCCTCCGCAGAATCAAGCAGGCTTTTCAGCGGTGCCAGATAGTGCTCCGCGAAGTTATCACGCTGAACGCTTGCGGCGTAGGTTATCTCGTAGGTGCGGACAGTCTCCACGCCTCGGCGGAACTCCGCTCCGAGCCGCTGCGCCTGGTGGATTATAACGGAATACTTCTCCGGGAGCATCTGCTCTATCTGCCCGAATAGCTCCGGAAACGCCGCGCAGAACTCCCCAAGCGCTGACGGTATCCGGTTCTCCATTGCGATATCCAGCGCCCTCGTCAGCGCCATTGAAGCACGCTCGAAGCTTCCCAGCGAAAGCGAAGCCTGCGCCGTGCAAAGCCGCAGCGCAATGCTTACCGCCTCGTTTTCGGCGCTGTCGGCGGCATTAAAGAACTGCTCGGTGTGTCCGGAAAGCAGGTCGTATTTTCCGCTTCGGAGAAAATACATTGCCTTTACCAGCGCAAAATACGGCGCGGTATACCGATTGCAGAGCATGTCGGTATCCTCGCTGCATATTGCGTACCACATGTCATCGAAACCGCCGCCGCGAAGCCCTCTGAGAAGCCCCAGGCACAGCTTGGCGCACTCGCCCTCCTCGGCGTTGGCGTGCGCGTGTTCCGTGTCGTGGATATCCGTGAGTATTTCGTAAAATTCCTCGTAATCCCCGAGATACAGGCAGCATTTCGCCGCAGAATAGAGCGCGGCAAGCCGTATTGCTCCCTGCTCCCTGACTGAGCAGAAAGTAGCCGCAGCGGAAAGCAGCTCAAGTCCGCCGGTAAGGTCGCCCTGGTAGTACTTCATCTCGCCGGTGAAGATCATCTGCGCATACTTGCCGTGGTTCAGCATTTCGGTGTACATGTGCTGATACCGTGTGAACTGCGCGTTCTCGGTCTGCATGGAATGCCCCCGCCGATGTATCAGGCAGAACACCGACGGCGCGTACATCGTCCACGGGAACTTCGGCGCTTCGTACTCCCGGCGGATCTTGAAAAGGTCGTAGGCGCGCTTGATGTTCGCGCCCATTTTATCAAGGGAATACAGGTCCTCGTTGGATTTCAGCGCGTACGCGTAGCTTATCAGGCGCCGCTTTTCCGCCGCGCTGTGGTCCTCCGAATCTTCTACCCAGCTTATTATTTCGTCGAATTTCCCGAGCAGCATGGGTCTCAGCGGAGAATGCATGAGCAGCGCGTTCATACGCAGTATCCTCGGAATAGCCGCCTTGCAGGATAGCGGACATTCCGTCACGAAACGCTGAAGCAGCTTTGAGGACCTCATCAGCATAAAATATGATACCCTGACCCGGGTGCGGACGTCTGCGGCAAGCTGATACTCCCCTGCAAGAAAGTACTCCAGGAATGACGAGAAGCTTTCTCCGATGCGATTATAATGCCGCGCAAAGCATACGCGCATGTCGTGCTGGACATTCTCCGGGAACTCGAAAAACACTCTGTATGCGGCGTGAATCATCGTCGGGTGGATCTTCACCGTGCTTGTGCGGCGGTCGATGTCTACAAGCGGGATCATCTGCCGTAGCCGCTCAAGCTCACGTATTATCCCTGCGCGGGTAAAAAGCTCCGCGCCGAAGAACTCGGTGACGGCGCTGAACGCCCGCAGGTCGCTCAGGAATTCTTCGGGAAGCTCCGGAAACGCCGCCGCTGCGGTCAGCGCGCCGTGAAGGCTCACCGGCCCCGGCTGGAGCACCGCACGTATCAGCCGCCCCTCCGCAGTGAGGTTCTGGAAATTCTCGCCGCGCTGCGCCAGCATAAGGCAAAGCCGCGTCCCGAGGAAGGAGCCGCGGCAGGCGCTGTACGCCTCCCTTGCATTGAAGCTTATGCCGCAGCGCCCGGCGTACTCCATCACCTCGGATATGTTCATGCTAAGGCTGTCGCGCTCGATGAGCGTGAATCCCATTTCATGCGCAAGACCCCGGTAAGCAGGCTTCATCGCGCTGGAAACGAACACGAACCGCGCGCAGCTGCAGTCCCGGAGCAGCTTTGCCGTGCGGTAGTTTCCCAGCGCTGTGCGAGCCGCGCAGTCGCAGTCAACGATTATCAGAAGCGGTTTCTTCGGACGCGCCGCCGCGAACTCCTGCGAAACCGCCATGAACTCGCGCTCAGAAAGCGGTTCCGCAAACTCCTGCCCAGTGACTATGGCGCATATCTGCGCGAAGCACTCGCCGGTATTCCTTGCACCAGTGATAGTCCGCAGCGATATTCCAGCCGGGCGGGTGCGCGAGGTGAACTCCCGCACCAGGGTGGATTTTCCGCAGCCATCGGGGGCGCTGACGACCGTCACGCGGCTTGTATAGATCCCGCGGAGCATTCCGCTCACGCGTTTCGGAATGTATATTCTGCTGGTATCCGGCATGCTGTTCCCCCCCTCTTAGTTTTAAAAAACAGAGCGGAATTGCTCCGCTCTGCTCTATTCTACGTTTAGTTTTCCTTAATGAAATGCGCTATATAGCTCTGGAAATCTCCCCACAGGGACGGAATGTCAAAGCCGCTGTTCATCAGGACTTCTGCGCTGTATACCTTTCCTGTCTCCTCGTGGCGGTAATAGCAGCCCTTCTCAAGACCTGCCAGGCGCACTCTGTGCAGGAATACGCTCGGTTCCTTCAGGACCTGAACGTACTCCAGCAGAGCTTCGCTCTTGTCCTTTGCAACGAACTCCCACGCGTCGAAGCGGTCGTTGTCGAACGGATTGCCGATCCTGTAGTGATCGCCGATGCGCACCAGCGGGTTGTACTTGTTGAACTCCTCGATCTGCTTGCGGATATTCCATTTGTCGTCGTCGGATATCTTGGTGATGTCAAGCTCGTAGCCGAAAGTTCCTACCATTGCAACTCTTCCGCGGGTCTCGAACGGAGTGATTCTTCCTACGCAGTGGTTCGGGCTGTCGGAAACGTGCGCGCCGAAGCAGGAGCAGGGATAGCACATCGAAGTTCCGTACTGTATCTTGAGGCGCTCGATGGCGTCGGTATCGTCGGAGCACCAGATCTGCGGCGAATAATAGAGCATGCCCGCGTCGAATCTGGAGCCGCCGCCGGCGCAGTTCTCAAGCAGAAGGTCGGGGAAATCGGTGAGCAGGCGCTCCTGGATCTCGTAAACTCCGAGAACGTAGCGGTGCCAGATCTCGCGCTGTCTCTCGGGCGGGAGCACCTCGTTGCCGACCTCGCAGAGCTGACGGTTCATATCCCACTTTACGTACTCGATATTCGCGGAGGAGAGTATCTTGTACATCTGGCCGTAGATGTAATCGCGGACATCCTTGCGGGAGAAGTCGATAACAAGCTGAGAACGGCAGGTGGTGCGGGGACGTCCCGGGATATGTATGCACCAGTCGGGATGCGCCTTGTACAGCTCGCTGTCCGGGCTGATCATCTCCGGCTCGAACCAGATACCGAACTTCAGACCGAGCTTGTTTACCTCGTCAACAAGGTGCTTCAGACCGCCCTTGATCTTGTCCTCGTTCACGAACCAGTCGCCGAGGGAGGACTTGTCGTCGTTCCTGTGTCCGAACCAGCCGTCGTCCATTACCAGCATTTCAATGCCTGCCTTCGCGGATTCACGCGCGATGTCGAGCAGCTTGTCGGTGTCAAAATTAAAGTAGGTCGCTTCCCAGTTGTTGATGAGTATGGGACGGCGGATATCCTTCCACTTGCCGCGGGTTAGGTTGTTTCTCATAACGTCGTGGAAGGTGCGGCTCATCGTGCCGATACCGCTCGCTGAGAATACCATGATGACCTCCGGAGCCTGGAACTCCTCGCCGAGGTCAAGGTGCCAGCTGAAGTCGTACGGGTTGATTCCGGAGAACACACGGGTCTTTTCGTACTGGTTGACCTCGCAGCCCGCAACGAAGCTTCCCGAGTAGCACAGCGCAAAGCCGTAGCAGTCGCCGTAGTCCTCGGTAGCCTTGTGGTCGACTATCGCGATGAAGTTGTTGTGAGCGTGGCTGGTGGCTCCGCGGCAGCTATCTACGAGCTGCTTGCCGAAGTGCAGCGGATTGCGCTGTACGTGGCGCTCCCTCGCCCAGGTGCCGTAGAGGGTGATCATGTCGTAGTCCTTGCTATCAAGCTCAACGCAGGCAGAGAGCAGTCTGCGCAGCTCGATGGGGTCGGCGCCGCCGTTCTTCACCTTTACGGAGCGGGTGATAACATCCAGCTTCTCAAACACGCTGTACTGGAGCGTGATCTCAAGCCCGTTGTGCGGGTCCTTGCAGTATACCTCAAGGCTGGTAACTTCGTCGTCGGTGTTGGCGTAGGTCGCGGGGAGACCCTCCAGCTTCTTCTTGCCCTTGTAGATCGCGTAGCTGTCGTAGTAGCACTCGCAGGCGCTCATGCCGTACTTATCCATAAGCTGCATGCACGGCTCGCGGAAATCAGCTACGCCGCTTGTCGGGAACTCGATGGCAGCACAGTCGAAGGAGTGCGGTCCCATTCCGTCGTGAGTCGAGGGTACGAACGGCTCGTCGTTCGGGATACGCAGCATATGCGTGATGTCAGTCTCGGGAATGGAAGCGCCATAATAAAGGTGCAGCAGGTGGTTGGAATTCGTTACGTGGAAGGCGTAGGTGGTATTCGGAGTGTCAAGCTTGAACACCCGCTTCTTTTCGTCGTAGATTATCGGCATTTCATTACCTCTCTGGTGTTGATTTTCCGGTTTCGGATAGCTATAGTATAGCATATCCCGTATAATTTTTCAAGCGGTTCAGCAAATATTTTAGTTAAAAAATGCTCAATGTTAAGCGGATTTAACTTTGCAGGAAAGCAAGAAAAAAATTTCAAAAAGCCCTTGACAAGGCGGGAAATTTGTGGTATCATAATCACAACAAAAGAGCCTTCCGGCGTCCAAACCGGTAAGGCCTTACAATTCAATACGCCCTTACAAACCAAAGACGTGGAGATAAAAATGCTTGTGCACTCCCAGAGAGCGGCCGCTGCTGAGAATACCGCAGAACGCAGAGCATATCAAATGGACCACAGAGGGCGCAGTCAAAGGCGGTGTCCAAAACCTGCCGAGTATTCTGCGACGTGTTGCAAGCGTTAATTGCAGGGATATGTTAGTATCCGGCGAGTGTGCGGCTTCGAGGCCGCAAATTAAGGTGGTACCGCGGTGTAGTGTATACTCCGTCCTTAGAAGCAGAGGTTCTCTGCGTTTAAGGGCGGAGTTTTTGTTTTGCAGGAAAGGAACATTATCATGCTGAAACCTACTCTTGAAAAGGCAAAGGAACTCACCGGATACAGCGTTATCCCGGTCTGCCGCGAGATACTCTCCGACTTCACGACCCCGATCGAGGTACTGAAAAAGCTCCGCAGAGTCAGCCGCCATGTTTACATACTTGAAAGCGTCGAGAACCAGGAAAAATGGGGACGCTACACCTTCCTCGGCTACAACCCCAAGCTGGAGCTTACCTGCACCAACGGCGAACTCACCGTTAAGGACGTCGTTACCGGAAAGACCGAGACCTCTCACCAGGCGCACCCGGCGGCGTACATCAAGGAACTCATGAAGAAGTACACCAGTCCGAAACTGGAGGGCTTCCCGTCGTTCACCGGAGGTCTGGTGGGGTATTTCTCCTACGACTACATAAAATACAGCGAACCCACCCTGAACCTCGACGCGAAGGACGAGGAGCGGTTCAAGGACGTTGACCTCATGCTGTTCGACAAGGTAATCGCCTTCGACAACATACACCAGAAGATAGTCCTGATAACCAACATCTCCACGAGCGACCTCGAAAACGAGTACGCAAAGGCAGAAGCAGACCTCGCCGAAATGGAGCAGCTCATCAGAAACGGCAAGCCCGCCGATATCCCGCACGGAAAGCTCCGCTCGGAGTTCCGCAGGCTGTTCAGCGAGGAACAGTACTGCGCAATGGTCGAGAAGGCGAAGCACTACATCTACGAGGGCGACATATTCCAGGTGGTGCTCTCAAACCGCCTTGACGCGGACTTCGATGGAAGCCTGCTGGACGCGTACCGCGTTCTGAGGGCTACCAACCCCTCCCCTTACATGTTCTTCTTCTCCAGCGATGATATGGAGATCGCCGGAGCCTCCCCCGAGACCCTCGTGAAGCTCGAAAACGGAACGCTCCACACCTTCCCCCTCGCCGGGACCCGCCCGAGGGGCGCTACGGACGAGGAGGACAAGCGCCTCGAGACCGAGCTGCTCCACGATGAAAAGGAGCTTTCCGAGCACAACATGCTCGTCGACCTCGGACGAAACGACATCGGAAAAGTCAGCAAGTTCGGCTCCGTGGAGGTCGAAAAGTACATGTGCATCGAGCGCTATTCTCATGTAATGCACATCGGCTCCACGGTGCGCGGCGAGATTCTCGGCAGCAAATCCGCACTGGACGCCGTGGACGCGGTGCTCCCGGCGGGTACTCTCTCCGGCGCTCCGAAGCTCAGGGCGTGCGAAATAATCAATGAACTTGAAAACAACAAGCGAGGAGTTTACGGCGGCGCGGTCGGCTACATCGACTTCCGCGGAAACCTAGATACCTGCATTGCGATACGCCTTGCGTTCAAGAAGAACGGCAGAGTGTTCGTCAGAAGCGGCGCGGGAATCGTAGCAGACAGCGTTCCGGTCAACGAATACAACGAGTGCATCAACAAGGCGAAGGCAGTCATGAACGCGCTCACCATCGCGCAGGAGGAAGACATATGATACTTCTGATAGATAACTACGACAGCTTTTCATACAACCTCTACCAGCTCATCGGCGGCATAAACCCCGACATCAGGGTCATTCGCAACGACGAAATGACCGCCGATGAGATAATGGCTCTGAAGCCCTCTCACATCATTGTAAGCCCCGGCCCCGGCAGACCCTGCGACGCAGGCGTGTGCGAAGAAGTAATAAAGACCGCCGCCGGAAAGATACCGATACTCGGCGTGTGCCTGGGTCATCAGGCGATTTGCGAGACCTTCGGCGCCGAGATAACCTACGCAAAGAAGCTCATGCACGGAAAGAAGTCGGTTACAACGCTGGATACGTCCAGCAGGCTGTTCCGCGGGCTTCCTGAAAAGTGCGAGGTAGCGCGCTACCACTCGCTGGCGGCTTCCGAGGAGGGCTTCCCGGAGTGCCTTAAAGTCACCGCCCGCACCGACGACGGCGAGATAATGGCGGTGGAGCACAGGGACTATCCGATTTTCGGAGTTCAGTTCCACCCGGAATCAATACTTACAACGGACGGAAGAAAAATGGCCGAGAACTTTCTGGAGGTAACATTATGATAAAGGAAATGATAAAGAAGGCTGCCGAGGGCATTGACCTTACCTACGATGAAGCTGCGGAAGTAACCCGCGAGATAATGACCGGAAGCACGACTCCGGCGCAGACCGCGGCGTATCTGACCGCGCTCCACATCAAGGGCGAGACCACCGACGAGATATCCGCTTCCGCATATGTAATGCGCGACTGCGCAGACCGTGTGAACTACCCCGGCGACGTGCTCGAAATTGTAGGAACCGGCGGCGACGGCTCCAACTCCATCAACGTTTCCACTATCTCCGCTCTGGTATGCGCAGCGGCTGGCGCTAAGGTCGCTAAGCACGGCAACCGCGCAGCCTCCAGCAAGTGCGGCACCGCCGACTGCCTCGAGGCCCTCGGGGTGAATATCTCCACCGACCCGGCTGGCAGCGTGAAGCTCCTCGACGAGGTGGGAATGTGCTTCCTGTTCGCGCAGAAGTACCACAGCGCAATGAAGTACGTAGGCCCCGTCCGCAAGGAAATAGGAATTCCGACCGTGTTCAATATCCTCGGGCCGCTCACAAACCCGGCTCACGCAAATGTGCAGCTCCTCGGAGTTTACAAGCCGGAGCTGCTCATGCCCATGGCAAAGGCGCTGACCAAGCTCGGCGTAAAGCGCGGTATGGCGGTCTACGGAACCGATAAGCTCGACGAGATATCCGTCAGCGCTCCCACTAAGGTGGTGGAGTTCTCGGACGGCAATTTCGAGGAGTATGAGATAACCCCCGAGCAGTTCGGCATGAAGCGGCACGACAAATCCGAGCTTGCAGGCGGCACCCCCGCTGAAAACGCCGAAGCAGCACGCTGCATTCTCTACGGCGAAAAGAGCGCCGGAAGGGACGCGGTTCTGCTGAACGCAGGCGCGGCGCTCCACATCTTAAAGGGGATCACCATTGAGGACGGGATACAGCTCGCCGCCGATACCATCGACAGCGGCGCGGCAATGAAAACTCTTGAAAAGTATATCAAGGTTTCCAACGAGGTCAAGGCATGATATTAGAGGAAATTGCAGCACGCACAGTACAGCGAGTCGCGGAGGAGAAAGCGGCGGTCCCGCTCTCTGAAATGAAAAAACGCGCCGAAGCGTTGGACGCGAACACAGGATTTCCGTTCAGGAAAGCGCTCTCCGGCGATGAGATATCGTTCATCTGCGAGGTCAAGCGCGCTTCCCCGTCCAAGGGGCTGATAGCGCCGGATTTCCCTTACCTCGATATCGCGAGGGATTACGAAAGGGCGGGCGCTTCGGCGATTTCCTGCCTTACCGAGCCGTTCTGGTTCAAGGGCAGGGACGAGTACCTCGCTGAAATTTCAAACGCAGTGACGATCCCGGTCCTCCGCAAGGATTTCACCGTTGACGAATACATGATCTACCAGGCAAAGACCCTCGGAGCTTCCGCGGTGCTGCTGATATGCTCTATCCTCTCGAAGGAGCAGCTTTCGGAGTACCTCGGCATCGCACATTCCCTCGGGCTTTCCGCTCTGGTGGAAGCCCACGATGAGGACGAGGTGCGCACCGCTCTTTCAGTCGGCGCGGGAATAATCGGCGTAAACAACCGCGACCTCCGCACCTTCACCGTGGACATCAACAACTCGGCGCGGCTAAGGAAGCTGGTTCCGCCGGAGATTCTGTTCGTTTCGGAGAGCGGCATAAAGACCGCCGCGGACATCGAGGCGCTCCGCAGCAACGGAACTAACGCCGTTCTCATCGGCGAAACGCTCATGCGCAGCCCCGACAAGAAAGCTGCTCTGGACGAGCTGAGAGGTCACGCGATATGAAAATAAAGCTCTGCGGAATGTTCCGCGACTGCGATATCAACTACGCCAACGAAGCCAAGCCGGACTACGTCGGGTTCATTCTCGACTTCCCCAAAAGCCACCGGAACATCGACGCTGAAACGGCGCGGCGGCTGCGCTCCCGGCTCGACACGGGAATAAAAGCAGTAGGGGTTTTCGTGAATTCTCCGGAAACCACTTGCGCCGAGTACGCAAATTGTGGTATAATAGATGTGATTCAGCTCCATGGGGACGAGGACGCGGATTTTATCCGAAGACTGCGTGAACTCACCAGCGCTCCGATAATCAAGGCGGCGAAGATACGCACCCCGGAGGATATCGGAAGGGTTCAGGCGCTCGGCGCGGATTACGTCCTGCTTGACAACGGCACGGGCACCGGCGAGATGTTCGATCATTCCCTGCTGGACGGCGCAGAGATACGCCAGCCGTTTTTCCTCGCCGGGGGACTTACCCCGGAGAACCTGCGTCAGGCGGCGGAAAGCGTACGTCCGTACTGCGTGGATCTTTCCAGCGGAGTTGAAACTGACAGACTCAAGAACCGCGAAAAAATGCTGGAAGCGGTCAGAGTGATACGGGAACTATAAATTTGAAAGGATAAATGATATGGCAAAGGGACGCTACGGCGATTTCGGCGGACAGTATATCCCCGAAACGCTCATGAATGAAATACACAAGCTTGAGGACGCTTACGAGTTCTACAAGAACGACAAGCAGTTCAACGACGAGCTGAACACCCTGCTGCGCGAGTACGCCGGCAGACCTTCCCTGCTCTACTACGCTGAGAAGATGACAAAGGATCTCGGCGGCGCGAAGATCTACTTCAAGCGCGAGGATCTGAACCACACCGGTTCGCACAAGATAAACAACGTACTCGGTCAGGCTCTCCTTGCGAAGAAGATGGGCAAGACCCGCATAATCGCGGAGACCGGAGCAGGTCAGCACGGCGTTGCGGCGGCGACTGCGGCGGCTCTGCTCGGGCTGGAGTGTGAGATATTCATGGGCAAGGAGGACACTGTCCGCCAGGCTCTGAACGTATACCGCATGGAGCTCCTCGGAGCAAAGGTAAACCCTGTGACCTCCGGCACCATGACCCTCAAGGACGCGGTAAACGAAGCAATGCGCGACTGGACCACACGCGTTGACGACACGCTGTACGTACTCGGCTCAGTAATGGGTCCGCACCCGTTCCCGATGATCGTACGCGATTTCCAGAGCGTTATTTCCAAGGAAGCCCGCGAACAGATCCTTGAGAAAGAAGGAAAGCTCCCGACGGCCGTAATGGCGTGCGTCGGCGGCGGCTCAAACGCTATGGGAATGTTCTACAACTTCATCAACGACAAGGACGTCCGCCTTATCGGCTGCGAAGCTGCTGGACGCGGCGTCAACACCGGCGAGACTGCGGCTACCATCGCCACCGGAACGCTCGGTATCTTCCACGGCATGAAGTCTCTGTTCTGCCAGAACGAATACGGTCAGATCGCGCCGGTTTACTCCATCTCCGCAGGTCTTGACTACCCCGGTATCGGTCCGGAGCACGCTCACCTTCACGAGATAGGCAGGGCGGAATACGTTCCCGTCACCGACGACGAAGCGGTAAATGCATTTGAGTACATCGCCCGCACCGAGGGTATCATCTGCGCCATTGAAAGCGCCCACGCAGTCGCACACCTGATGAAGATAGCTCCGGCCATGAGCAGGGACGACATCATCATCTGCTGCCTTTCCGGACGCGGCGACAAGGACGTTGCAGCTATTGCAAGATACAGGGGGATAGATCTTCATGAATAAGATACATAACGCATTTGAGAATAAAAAAGCATTTATCGGCTTCCTCACCGCCGGAGATCCGACATTTGAGGACAGCTTCAACAACATCATGGCAATGGTAAAGGGCGGCGCAGACCTCATTGAAATAGGCATTCCGTTCAGCGACCCCATCGCGGAAGGTCCCGTGATCCAGGACGCGAATATCCGCGCGCTCAGGAACGGCATGACCACCGACCGCGCCTTTGAGCTTGCTGAGAAGGTACGCCAGAATACCGATATCCCGATCTGCTTTATGACCTACCTGAACCCTGTATTCAAGTACGGCTACGACAGATTCTTCGAGCGCTGCCAGAAGATAGGCGTTGACGGTCTCATCTGCCCGGATATGCCATACGAGGAGAAGCACGAAGCCGCTGACGTGGCTCAGAAGTACGGCGTTTCCATTATCTCGCTCATCGCGCCCACCAGCGAGGATCGTATCAAGATGATTGCAAGCGAGGCGGAGGGATTCATCTACATCGTTTCGTCAATGGGCGTTACCGGAGTTCGCAGCGAGATAAAGACCGATATAGGCCACATCATGGAAGCAGTGAAGAAGTACGCGAAGGTTCCTGCGGCGGTCGGATTCGGGATCAGCAAACCTGAGCAGGCTAAGAAGATGGCTGACCTCTCCGATGGCGTTATCGTCGGAAGCGCTATAGTAAAACTCGTCGCACAGTACGGCAGCGACGCTCCCGACCACATCTACGAATACGTTAAGTCGATGAAGGACGCGATAAGGTGAATTTGGAATTCGGAATTCGGAATGCGGAATGCGGAATTCGGAATTAATGTGTTCCGCTTCGCGGAATGAATCACCAATGAAAAAGGGATTGCACAATTGCAGTCCCTTTTTTATTATAACAAATTCGGCGTTCTTTCGGCCATAGCCGTTTTGTAATTATCCGGCGAAGCCGGACACCATAATTCCGCATTCCGAATTCCAAATTCCGAATTTATTTCACCTGTTTCCTCTAAATTCGCTCGGGGAGCTTCCAACGTACTTTCTGAAAATACGGCTGAAATAGTTCGGGTCGCCGAAGCCGCACCGCATTGCTATCTCAGTAACCGATAGCCCGCTGTCGCGAAGCATTGACGTCGCGTGACGTATACGGACGTCCAGCAGGTAGCGCTGCGGGGTCATTCCGTACGCCGACGAGAACAGCCGGATAAAGTGCCGCTGCGAGTAATGCGAACGCTCGATGACCTCGCTTATCGGCACCGCTTCGGCAAAGTGAGTTTCCATGAACGCCGCCGCGTCCGCCATTCCGGAGATCTCCCGTGGCTTGGCCGGGCAATCGTACAGCCGGGAGAGTATCACGGCAAGCTGCCGCACGCAGGCGAGCACCATCGTATTCCGCCCCGGTAAACCTGAGGTGTATTCCGACTCGGCGCGCTCCAGCAGCGGCATTACAAGCGCGAAATCAGCATGCGTCAGCCGCAGGCGGCTCTGGAAATGCTGAGTGCTGCTGAAATACGGCTCCAGCAGGAAAAGCGCGTGGAATCCCGGTATCTTTCGGATATCCATGTCGCCGGAAAACAGCATTTCCGGGCGGTACATTATGTTGCAGACTCTCAGCCCGTGAGTGTTGTCAAATCCATGGCTTATCCCATTACCTATAACGAACACGTCGCCCTTGCTTATCACGCTCCGCTCGCCGTCTACGATGTGCTCCGCACTGCCGTCGAGTACGGTCACAAGCTCGTAGAAATCCTCATGCCCGTGTACGAAAAGCGGTACGTCATGCGCGCCGAACTGCACGAACAGCGGGAAGCTCTCGTCGTTCGTGAAATAGCTGAGTTTCATGTCGTTCATTGCAGCACCTCCCGGATTTTCAACATTTTTTCAGCGGATAAAAGGGCGAAGAATCATCTCCGCCCCCAGTTTTATTTTATGTAGTCCCTGAGCGCGGAGATAAGCGCGTCTATTTCCTCGTCTGTGCCTATCGTTATGCGCAGGCGGTTGTCTATGCGCTTTTTGGAGAAGTAGCGCACGTATATATCCCGGGTCTTGAGATACTCCTGGATATCCTTTGCGCGGTATTTCGGGTGCTCTGCAAACAGGAAGTTCGTGCTGCTGTCTGCAACGTCGAAACCCATTGCGCGGAGCTCCTCAGTGAGCCTCCGGCGCGTTGCAACGACCTTCTGCACCGTTGCCCGAAAATACTCCTCGTCCTCCACGGAGGCAACGCCTGCCGCGATGGCAACGCTGTCCAGCGGGTAGGAATTGTAGCTGTCCTTTGCAGCAAACAGCGCGGAGATTATTTCCTTGTTTCCCAGCGCGTAGCCGATACGCATTCCTGCCATGGAGCGCGACTTTGAGAAGGTCTGAACCACAACGAGGTTTTCGTATTCCTTCAGCAGCGGCACGGAAGAAGTTCCGCCGAAATCAACATACGCCTCATCGGAAATAACCACGCTGTCGGGGTTAGCGTCGAGTATCTCGCGCATGAAATCCAGACCCCTGCCGATACTGGTGGGCGCATTCGGATTCGCAATAACTACGCCGCCGTTGGGGCGCTTGTAGTCCGCCGCGTTTATATTGAAGCTGTCGTCCACCGGGATAGTCTCAAACGGAATATGGAGCATTTCGCACCACACTGGATAGAACGAATATGTGATATCCGGGTAGATCACCGGCTTGTCAGAATTAAAGAACGCCCGGAAGCACAGTGCCAGAACGTCGTCGGAGCCATTGCCAACGAATACGTTCTCACGCTGCAGACCGAACCGCTTTGCCAGCGCGTCTGCAAGCGGCTTCGCGTTCGCGTCGGGGTACTTTTTCAGGCTGCCGCCGCGGAACTGCTCTATTGCACGGAGAACTCCCGGTGCGGGGGGATAGGGATTCTCATTCGCGTTGAGCTTTATGAAGTCGGTCTTGTTGGGCTGTTCGCCTGCAACGTATGGTTCTATCTTTATCAGGTTGTCTCTCCAGCTCATAGTTATCTCCTTAAACAAAATCAGGCGAACGACCTAATAAGTCCCCCGCCTGATATTCAGCTAATTACTGATCACTCAGCGTCGTCCTCGTCGTCGAGGGAGAACTTGAGTGCTGCGCCGCAGTTCGGGCAGTCGATCTCGCCCTTTGCAGCCTGGTCGTAGTCGAAGCGGATAGTGTTGCCGCATGTAGGACAAGTGGTCTCGTACATCTCGTCGAGATCCTCGTCGAAATCGTCGTCCTCCATCTCGTCTTCGTCCTCGTCGTAGCCGTATACATCGTCCTCAAGGTCAGATACGCTCTCCTCAAGGTCGGTCATTACGTCTGCAACGTCGTCCAGCTCTTCGTCAACCTCAGCGAGGTTCTCAGCCATTTCGCCGAGTACGTCGAGGATAGCTGTGATGACCTTGCCCTCGTTGGTGGACTCGTCTACCTTCAGCCCCTCAGCCAGACCCTTGATATAGGAAACCTTTTCACCGATCGTCATAAATATCATTCCTTTCGTCATTCAGACGCAGACCGCAATAACGGAGCGCGTCCTTTTATCCAAAGAAACTATATGGCACTGAAGCGTAAATTACTTTACACGCTCCATGTACTCACCTGTCCTGGTGTCGATACGGATAACTTCGCCCTCGTTGATGAACAGCGGAACGCGAATCTCAGCGCCGGTCTCGAGTGTAGCGGGCTTGGTAGCGTTTGTAGCTGTGTTGCCTGCGAAGCCGGGATCGGTCTGTGTGATCTGGAGCTCAACGAAGTTCGGAGGCTCTACGCCGAATACCTTGCCCTTGTAGGACAGAACCTTACATACCATGTTCTCCTTAACGAACTTGAAGTTGTCGCCAACATCGGAAGCGTTTACGGGGATATCCTCGTAGGTCTCGGAATCCATGAAGTGATAGAGCTCGCCGTCGGAGTAGGTGTATTCCATATCCTTTCTCTCAACGTAAGCGGTGGGGAACTTGGCGGTAGGGTTGTAGGTCTTTTCTACAACGGAGCCTGTGATAACGTTTCTCACCTTTGTTCTTACGAACGCCGCGCCCTTACCGGGCTTAACGTGCTGGAACTCGATGATCTGCATTACATTGCCGTCTTCCTCGAATGTCATGCCATTTCTGAAATCTCCTGCTGTGATCATAGTAGGGAACCTCCAAATTTTATTAGTTTATGCGGCGCTGTTCAATAATACGCGCCGGTTATCCGGAGGACCCAATTTCTGTAAAGCCCGTCCGTATAATTCTATCTCTATTATTGTACCCTATTTCGCTTGATTTTTCAAGACCTTTTTTCGAAAAATATTGAAAAATTATATGTGAATAAGGTTTTTTGTGGATTTTGTGAGATTATTGCAGCCATTTTCTGTAACAACTACCATATCTTCTATCCGCACTCCGAATTTCCCGGAGATGTACGCTCCCGGCTCGACCGTGACTATCATGCCGGGCTTGAGCATTGAACGGCTCCTCTGCGAGAGCGTAGGCTGCTCATGGATCTCGAGACCCACTCCGTGACCGAGACCGTGACCGAAATACTTGTCGTAACCTCCCCACGCCGCGAGGGTAGCTCTCGCCACGCTGTCAACGACCTTGCCGTTGATTCCGGGCTTTACCGCCTTGATTCCGTCGAGGTTCGCGTAGTAAACCGCGTTGTAGAGCTTCTCCTGCTCCGGAGATATTGTTCCGACGGCGAGGGTGCGGGTCATATCGCTGTGGTAGCTGTCCACGACCGCGCCGAAATCCAGCGTCAGGAAGTCGCCTTCCTGGAGCTTCTTATCAGTGGGGACCGCATGCGGCGACGCAGAATTCACGCCGGAAGCCGCGATAGTCTCAAACGAAAGGTCGTCCGCGCCGAGGTCCATCATGTAGTAGTTCAGAAGCGCTGCTACCTGCTTTTCGGTCATGTCGCGGTGAATGTTGTCGACCAGCCGCTCAAACGCTTTCTCAGCAATGCGCTGAGCCTTAACGATGAGTTTTACCTCCTCGGCGGTCTTGATTATACGCATGCCCCAGATGAAGTCAGAAAGCCATGAAGTAGCGTCGAGCTCCACGAAATGGAGCTGCTCCTTATATGCGGCGAACTCGCTGAGGGTCATATAGTCGCTCTCAAGCATGAGCCTCCTGATATCGTGCTTTAAAAGCAGCTCAGAAAGCTGAGTGCGCATGTCCTCAAGAAGTATCACGCGGCAGTCGGTGACGCGCTGCTTCGCCTTGTCGAAATAGCGGGAATCTATTATCAGGTAGCTCTGCTCCTTTGTCACGAGTATAACGCCCGCCGAGGACTTGAAACCGCAGAAATAGCGCCTGCTGACGTCCGAGGTGATGATCGCGCCGCACGCCTCGTCCGGAAGCTTCGCCTGGAGCGCTTCGATGTTACTCATTGCTGCCTCCTAAGATGTTGTCGAGGGCGTACAGACCCAGCGTGTAGCTGTAGCTTCCAAAGCCCGCGATAGTTCCCCGGCAGACAGGCGCAATAACGGAATTCCTGCGGAATTCGTCGCGGCTGTTGACATTTGAAAGGTGCACTTCGATTACCGGAATGCGTATCGCCGCGATAGCGTCGCGGATAGCGTAGCTGTAGTGCGTGTAGGCTCCAGCGTTGAGGATAACTCCGGCGCAGTCCAGGCGGGATTCGTGCAGGCGGTCGATGAGTCCGCCCTCGGAATTGCTCTGGAAGAATACCGGCTCGTAGCCAAGCTTACGCGCCTTTTCGTCGAGGTCGTCATTTATGGTGTTGAGCGTTTCGTTTCCGTAGATGTTCGGCTCGCGCTCGCCCAGCAGGTTGAGGTTGGGACCGTTCATAATCAGTATTTTTTTCATATGCTTACCCCCGTTATTTATCTTTATTTTTCCTTGCCAGTTCACGCATGTGTCTGTATGCTGCGTCAGTGGAAGCCCACTTGTCCGAGACTGCGTTTTTCTGCTCCGGCGTGCCATATTCAAAGTAGTAATTATCGCGGAACTCCTCGCCTATCGTCACCGGAACGCGGTGCGGCTTCACGCCCAGGTCAGCCGGGAAATACACCCGCTTCAGGAATGCAGTCAGCTTTGCGGATTCCTCCGGAGTGAAATTCACGGTGAAGCCCTGCACCCGGCGGCTCCCGTCCGCAAGCACATCGTGAACAAGCTCTATCTTCGCACTGAACTTCATTCTGTCCGGCGAATGCTCCGGGTCGCACAGCACGAAATCATACACGATATCGTACCGCTGTACCTCGCTGCCGATGAAGAGAGTGCCGTTTTCAAGCCTGGGTCTGCCCAGTCCGAGCGCCTGCTGATTATACATGATGAACATGTACATCGTGCTGTCCATTATCTTTTTGTCGACGGTCACCCACAGGGCTACGCCGCGCTGATATGCGTTTACGTCAACCAGTTCGTCCGGCTTAAAACCGCGTTCCGCGACGCGCTGCAGCGCCAGTCCCAGCCCATTGACGAGCTTGTCCTTGCCGACAAGGTACATTTCGCGGTAGTATTTCTTCAGGAACTGCGACAGATTAAGCCCGCCGTCCTGCAGGTCCTCTATCATGCTGAGAAGCCTGCCGCCCTCTGCCTGAACGGTTTTCGCGTCTTTGAACGGCATTGTTCCCGCCTTGCGGTAAGCGTCGCACAGAATACCCCTGGCAAACTGATAATTCGTAACATAGGCGCTGCCGTTATAGAACAGCCCCATCTGCCCCTGATTTATTTTCCGGGACATGGAATGCTCGCCGCCGTTCATGTTGTCCTCCGCAAGCAGTTCCTCCACCCTCGGGATAAGCACGCCGGTAATAGCGTCCTCGACCACGTTAAGATGGTGCTGTTCGTTCTCGCAGGCGGTGAAATACCGCAGAAGCTGCTGGTCTATCTGGGTCATCACATCGTGAAGTTCCTGGCTGTTGTACAGACTCATATCAGCTCCTTACAGCGATTCATAGTAGCGCTTCATCTCTGCGGCGTCCTCAGCCTGTGTGCCCGCGGACTCGCAGATTATCGAAGGGGTCATGCCGCGCTGCTTTATCTCCTGCATGAGCGGCTGATACTCCGGACCGAACTGTGTGTCCTCAAACGTCAGGTGGCGCTTCTCGCCGCCTGCGGTGAACTCTATGCGGCTGAAATGGATATGCATGCTGTTAAGGCGCTCTGTTCCGAGCTTGTCCGCAATGAGATCCAGCATTTTTGCGTAGTCTTCGCGGCAGGTTATTCCGCCGTGGGTGCGTGCGTAGAGATGTCCGAAATCCACCGTCGGCAGGAATCTTTCATCGACTCCGCACAGCTCCAGGACCTCCTCAAGAGTTCCGAGCTGGTTCACCTTGCCCATCGTTTCCGGGCAGATGATGATTTCGGAAAGTCCCTCGGAATCCAGACGCTCCTGCGCCTTTTTCAGCGTATCCTTTGCAAGTTCCGTAGCTTCCTCGCGGGTCATTTTTGAGCAGCTTCCGCTGTGGACTACGATCTTCCTGGCGCCAACGGAATGCGCCGCCTGCGCCGACTGGAAAATATACTCCACGCTCTTGAGGCGCGTCTCCTCCTCCACTGAGGAAAGCGAAATGAAATACGGCGCGTGCAGCGTGACGTATATCCCGTGCTCCTTCGCAAGCCCTGGAAGCAGCGCCGGGGTCTTTTCCGCAAGGCGGACTCCCCTGCCGCACTCTATCTCGTAACCGTTCAGCCCAAGCCCGGAAAGGTACTCCGGAAGCTGCTCGGGGAATTTGCGTCTGCCCCAGCTCTCACCGTTTCCGCCGGGTCCGAATGAAATTTCCATTATTTTTCCTCCAGCTTTGAATAATCCCTGTGGAACACCACGCTCTCCACCCTGCGCTTGAGCCTGAACGTCCAGGTTTTCTCAAGGTGGAACGGCTCCACCAGCACGGTGCGGATCCCTGCGAGGTTCCCCGCCATCACGTCGGTGAAAATCTGATCTCCCACTACCAGGGTCTCGGACTTCGCAGCGCCCATTGCCTTCACAGCGCGGTTAACGCCGAAGGTCAGCGGCTTCGCGCCGTTCGCGGTGAACTCCAGCCCCAGCAGCGCCGCCAGCGGAGCCACGCGCTTGTTCGTGTTGTTGGACACAACGCGCATTTTGACTCCCAAGGCGCGCATTTTGCCGAGCCACTCGTCAACGCCTGCCTCTGCGGCGGGGTTTCCGTGCATGGAAAGAGTGTTGTCCATGTCGAGGACGAGCGCTTTCACGCCGTTTTCCGTCAGGAACTTCTCATCTATCTGTAGTACGCTTTTCAGCCAGAATGTAGGCTTAAACAGCATCGGCTTCCTCCGTTCTGGTTCCAGATAACAATTAAACCGGACAGAAACTGCCCGGTCTAACCGTTGATTTTTAAGTAGCAATCAAGCTCCGTAAAATCAGAACTTACGCTTGCGAGCAGCTTCGGACTTCTTTTTACGTTTTACCGAAGGCTTTTCGTAATGCTCTCTTTTACGAACTTCAGCAAGAACGCCGTCCCTTGCGCATGAACGCTTGAAACGCTTCAGAGCGGTATCAAGAGATTCATTTTTGCCAAGACGAATTTCTGCCATCTATATTTCCCTCCCTTTGCCACAAGGCATAGGTTATCTACATTTTATAGTAGTTATACAAAAAGTATATAATTAATTATATCGCAAAGACCCCGATTTGTCAAGCAGTTATCAGAAATTTTATTGGAAATTTTGATTTTCGTCATTTCTGACAAAATCCGGAACAATTTTTGGACGTTTTGCGGTAATCAATTATCAATCCTTAACGATACCGGAAATGTCGACCGGCGTACCGTCTGCCCAAAGGCGCTCGAGCTGATAGAAGTCGCGGGTCTCCTCCAGGAATACGTGCACGATGATATCATAGTAGTCAAGCACGATCCATTCCTTGCTCTGGTAGCCCTCGATTCCCTTCGGCTTTACGCCCTTCTCACCGAGCTGGTACTCAACCTCGTCAGCCAGCGCCTTCACCTGCGTGGTGCTGGACGCGGACGCGATAACGAAGTAGTTTGCAAGGATAGTGAGATCGTCGACCTTGAGCGCTGTGATGTTCTTTGCCTTCTTGGAATCAAGCGCCTTTACCGCGATTTCCAGTTCTTCTCTGTCTGTCATAAGCTCTCCTTATTCTTGTTGTATTTCAGATAATAATTGTATGCTTCAAACGTGTATCTCGGGAGGTGTCCGCACTTCTTGCAGACGTCCCCGATATTGTATATCAGCGCCACGGACATCGCCTTATCAAGGTCGTCGCGGCAGATCTTCCTGAACTTGTCGACGTCCTTATAGCTTCTCTCCGCAGAGATCATATCCCCGAGGTAGACGATTTTTTCAAGCTTCGTCATTTTCGCGCAGCCGATCGTGTGGAAGCGTATCCCGGCAAGTATCTCCTCGTCGTTTATCCCGAGCCTGTCACGGACGTACGCCGCGCCTGCCACCGCATGCCACAGCGCCGGAGTGTCGATCTCCGCAGGATCCGGGGACATTCCGCTGTCAACGGTCATCTGCCGCTGGCGGTCCGGGAGATCCTCCTTCATGATGTCATGCAGAAGCCCTGCGAGATAGCAGCGCTTCTTGTCCGCACCGAATCTCTCCGCGAGGTCGTAGCATGCCTCGGCGACGTTCATGCTGTGGGTGAAGCGCTTTTTAGAAAGACGCTCCTTTATGAGTTCCTCGTATTCGTCGAATTCCTTGTATCTGCTCAAACAGAATTACCTCCACATTAGATTCACGGCTCTTTCCAGAAGCCGCCTCTGAAGAAATTCTCGCCGCCCAGAGGCTTTGCGGTCAGCCGGAACATCACGCAGCCGTCCGGACACACGATGGTCTTGCTGTACTTCCCGTCTCCCCCGAGATTTTCAAGGTCGCCGCCGCTGCGGACTGCCTCCATCAGCGGGTACAGCGTCATCATGGTCTTGCTGCAAATTCCATAACCGTCGGCGTTGACCGGGCAGCCGTAGGTACAGCGGTATGTATCGCCGATCTCCTCGCCGTTTCGGCAGAGATGTTCGGTGTGGTCTCCGCGGAGATACCCGATGACCTCGACCTGGAATTCGTATTCCTCATCGTACCACTTTTTCATGATTTATCACCTGTAGAGCCCCTTTTCACGGATATACTCCGCAACGCCATGCGGAACCATTCTGGAAAAGTCCCCGTCCTGCGCGATGGTATTTCTGACCTCCGTGGAGGACATCTCTATCGCCTGGGTCGGGAGCACCTTTATGCGCCCCAGTTCGTTGGCGTACTCCATCATGTCCGCGAAGCTGTCGCCGTCACGGGCTGCCGCGCAGACCTTCGTCTCCTTGAGCAGCGACTCGTACTTATACCACTTGTCGAAGCTGAACAGCATATCCCCGCCGATGAGCAGAAAGAACTGCTCGTTGGGGTACATCTCCTTCAGTGCACGGACGGTGTTTATCGAATAACTCGTCCCGCCGAGCCTTACCTCGATATCGCTGACCTCCACGCCCGGGATGTGCCCGAACGCGCGGCGGCACATCTCCGCCCTGTCCTCATACGGGGCAAGATTGGTGTGCTTGTGCGGCGAAACATACGTCGGGATTATAAGCAGACGGCGCAGCTTGAGCTGCTTCACGGCTTCCTCGGCAAGGCGGACATGCCCGTTATGCACCGGGTTGAACGCCCCTCCGAAGATGCCAGTCTTTTTCACGCTGTCACTCAAGCTCTATCACCCGCTTCTTGGGATCCTTGTTGCGGCGGTAAAGCACGAACTTCCTGCCGATCACCTGCACGACCTCGGACTTTGTAAGCTCCGCGATCTGGTCTGCAGCTTCACGGGCGGTGA
Organism: Oscillospiraceae bacterium; assembly: GCA_003531585.1. Classification (GTDB taxonomy): domain Bacteria; phylum Bacillota; class Clostridia; order Oscillospirales; family Ruminococcaceae; genus CAG-115. The sequence goes on from DQFX01000070.1 coordinate 73,154, forward strand.
ACTCGCAGTTCTCCTGCACGCCTACCTTTATAAGCTCGCGGCAGTTCAGAACGTCGTCGAGCTGCTTTACCAGCTCGTCGCCGATACCCAGCTTTCCAACGAAAAATATTGTATTGTAGCTCTGCGCTATGGAGCGCAGATGTGCTCTCTGTTTACTTGTCAGCATTAACTGAATTTCTCCTTTAAGATCTTGGCAAGCTCCTCGAACGCCTTGGCGCGGTGGCTTATCCTGTTTTTCTCGTCCTGGTCGAGCTCCGCCATGCTGTGATCCTCGTCAACCATGAAGATGGGGTCATAGCCGAAGCCCTTGTCGCCGACCATCTCATCGCCTATGTACCCCTCAACGGTACCGTTTACGGAATACTCGTCGTCCTCGGCGTAGATGAAATAGATCGAGCAAACGAAGCGTGCCTCTCTAAGGGGTCTGGACACGCCGTGCATCTCCTCAAGTACCTTCTCGCAAAGCTCCTTGTCGGTAGCGCCCTCGCCGGCATAGCGCGCGGAATAGATACCCGGTGCGCCGTTGAGGAAGTCTATCTCAAGTCCGCTGTCGTCTGCGATGGTAGGGAGCTTTGTTGCCTCGAAAACAGCGCGCGCCTTTATGTGCGCGTTCTCCTCGAAGGTATCGCCGTCCTCTACGATCTCGTCTGTGAAGCCTGCCTCCCGCATTGATACAACGTCGAAGCCGAACGGCTCGAGGAGCTTTCTGAACTCCCTGATCTTGCCCTGATTGTTGGACGCGATTATCAATTTCTGTCGGACAGGCGACGAGGCGGCAGGTTTTTCTTCGCCCGATTTGTGAAGATGTTTCATAAAAAATCCTTTCCAATTTACTGCGCCTCATGGGCGCTTTATTTTACCCATTCATGGGAAAATTTCTTACTCGAACAGAGCTTTTACATAGTCCGCCGGAACGAACGGCTGGAGATCGTCGATCTTCTCGCCCACGCCGACAAGTTTCACGGAAATGCCGAGCTCATTCTTTATAGGTATTATTATACCACCTTTTGCGGTTCCGTCAAGCTTTGTGAGAACAATTCCTGTAATTTCAGCACTTTCACTGAAAAGTTTGGCCTGATTGACTGCATTCTGTCCAGTAGTCGCGTCAAGAACCAATAAAGTTTCAACCGACGCGTCCGGAACTTCGCGGTTTATCACCCTGGCGATCTTTTTCAGCTCCTCCATGAGGTTCTTCTTATTGTGGAGCCTTCCTGCGGTGTCGCAGAGCACTACGTCAGCGCCGCGCGCCTTCGCTGCGGTCAGCGCGTCGAACACGACTGCGGCGGGGTCGCTGCCCTCGCTGTGCTTGACGATATCCACGCCGGCGCGGTCAGTCCATACGTTGAGCTGTTCAATAGCTGCCGCACGGAATGTATCCGCCGCCGCTACGACTACCTTCTTGCCCTGCGCCTTGAGATTCGCCGCGAGCTTGCCTATCGTGGTGGTCTTGCCTGCGCCGTTGACGCCTATCACCATGATAACAGACGGCTTTGTGTCAAGCTTCAGCTCGTTGTCGCCGGTGAGCATTTCCGCGATGATATCGCGCAGGAGCTGCTTGACGTCCGCGGGGTCGGTGGCACCAGTGCGCTTTACAGCCTGGCGAAGTTTGTCGCATATCTGCATGGAGGTCTCAGCGCCGATATCGGAAAGGATCAGCGTTTCCTCCAGCTCGTCGAAAAAGTCCTCGTCTATCTTCGTGAAGCTGTTCATCAGCAGCTCCAGCTTGCTCATGAAGCCGTCCTTCGTCTTTTTCAGGCCGTTTTTCAGCTTCTCGAAGAATCCCTGCTTCTTCGGAGCTTCTTCGGACTCCTCGGTGAAATCCGGCTCGGGAACTTCCTCCTGCGGGACCTCCTCCGGCTCGGTTTCTTCTTCGGGGGCGGGAGCCTCCATAGCCTGCGGAATTTCCTCGGGTTTCTCAGGCTCGGGTATTTTCTCCGGCTGAGTCAGCGGCTCTTCCGCTTCGGCTTCGGGAGCCTCGAACGCAGCGTAATTCCCGGATTGCTCCGGCTCCTCGGCTGCGGGAACTCCACCGTCAGGCTGAACAGGCGCTTCAGCTTCGGTATATCCGGAAGCTCCGATTTCGGCGCCGCCGCTTTCAGTACTGGTTTCGCCGGAGTTTTCATCGAGCACAGCCTCCTGTTCGTTCAGTTCTTCTTCCTGATGTTTCTTCTTTTTGAATCTGTCAAAAAATCCCATGTAACCTCCATTCCGGCATACTGAGTAAGTATGCTCAAAGCCGCGTTGGTTATGCAAAATCATTTAAGCTCTACGTCCAGCTCGTCGGCAAGCTCGCGGCGCAGGAGCCTTGAAACTCCCTTTTCCTGCATGAAAACGCCGTAAAGCACCTTGCAGCCCTCGATTGTTCCGCGGCGGTGGGTTATTACCATCAGCTGTGTCTGGCTGCTGAACTGGTTGAGGTAAGTTATGTACTTGTCTACGTTCACATCGTCGAGCGCCGCGTCTACCTCGTCGAGCATACAGAAAGGCGTCGGACGGTGCTTGAGTATCGCGAAGTAGATCGTGATGGCGACCATCGTCTGCTCGCCGCCGGAGAGGGATATCAGGTTCTTTATGACCTTCCCAGGCGGTGCCGCGAGTATCTCAATGCCGGAATTCAGAACGTCCTCCGGGTCGGTGAGCTTGAGTTCGCCGTGCGCCCCGTCGCCGAAAATGCTGACGAATATCTCCTTGAAGCTCTTGTTTATCTCCTCAAAGCTGTTGAGGAAGCGCGTCTTGATGTCCTCGGTGAGGTCGGCGATTAGCCTTTCAAGCTCCCGCTTGCTCTTTTCGATGTCGTCGAGCTGCGCGGTCTGGAACTTGTATCGCTCCGACACCGTGCGGTACTCCTCAATGGACTCCATGTTGACGTTTCCGAGCTTTGTTATCTGCTTTCTCAGCTCCTCGAGGTCGTTTTCCGCCGCCAGCAGGTTCTCAAGCGGCTTCGCCTGCTCTATCGCCATCGACACCGTCATGTCGTAGCTTTCGAGCAGCATGGAGACTATGCGCTCCTTCTCACGCTCCTCGCTCTTGCGGCGCTCCTCCAGCCTGGCGACTTCCCTTGCGAAGCGCTCCTTGTCGCGGTTCGCCTCGTTTATGTCGCGGTTCATCTGACCTATCGCCAGATCCAGGCTGTCTATCTCGGCCATGCTGCGGGAAATATCCTCGTCCTTGCCGGTAAGCTCCCCGCTGTGCTGCTCAAGCTCCATGCGGAGCTTCTCAATTTCAACGCGGATCTCCTCGTCGCTGCGGTCGAGCTCCGCCATCTTCCCGCGGAAGCTGTCGCTGCTCTGAAACAGCGCCCGGCGGTTCTCCTCACGGTTCCTGATCTCAACGTTGAACGCGTCGATATCCTTCTTCGCAGCCATCTGCTCGAGGTTTATCCGGGATATCTCCTCGGAAATCTCCTTGCTCTGCGAAGCCGCGGAGTCGCGCTCGCTGCCGGACTGCTTCAGCTTTTCTTCAAGCCCCTCAGCCTTTTTGTCGCACTCCTCGACCACACTGCGAAGTTCGGTGAGCTGCGCGGTGTAGTTCTTTATCTGGAGGTCGAAGCGCTCCAGAGCCTGCCTTGAGTGCGCTCCCTGCTCGGTAAGCTGCTGAGCCAGCGTATTGAACTTCGACAGCTCAGCGCGGAGGTTGATCTCCTGAGAATCGCAGCTTCTCAGCTCGTCCTGCATGCCGTCGATCTCGACTGCGAATTTCGCTGCCTCCGCCTGGTACTGCTGGTACGCCTCGGTCTTTTCAACGAGGGTCTTTTTCATCTCGATTATCGAGGTATACAGCGAATCCTTCTGCTGCTTTCTGGAAATGATACCCGTGCCGCTCGCCCGGCTTCCTCCGGTGAAGGAACCGCCTGCGTTGACGACCTGACCGTCAAGCGTAACGACGCGGAATCTGAAATTGTATTTCTTACTGAGGAACGCCGCCGTGTCGATATCGTCCACGATAACGGTAAGCCCCAGCAGGTAGCTGATTATGTTCCGGTACTCCTGGTCGCAGTCCACGAGGTCGCTTGCTATGCCCTCGAAGCCCTGCTCTGAGCTGAGCCGCGGCTCGTTCAGGAAGCGCCCCTTCATGGTGGTTATCGGAAGCATGGTCGCACGTCCGAAATTCGTTTCCTTGAGGAAGCGGATACAGCGCTTTGCTGTCTCCTCGCTGTCCACGATGACGTTCTGCATTGCCGCTCCCAGTGCGGTCTCTATCGCGAGGACGTACCGCTCGTCGATAGTAACTACATCTGCAACGGTGCCGTGTATACCGCTCATTCTCCCCTGCTGGGAAGCCTTCATCAGTTCCTTGACGCTTCGGTTGTAGCCCTCCATGTTCTTCTCAACGTCGTCCAGTACTTTATAGCGGTTCTGCATCATGTCAAGCTCGCTGCGTACCTTCTCAGCCTCGGATTTCGCCTCGTTCATGCGGCGAACCTTGCCGTCGTTGAGGCGCTGATATCCCGCCAGCTTGTTTGCCGTCGCGGAGCGCTTCTCGCCTACCTCCGCGAGCGATTTCCCGACCTGCGCGGCGCTGTCGGAGTACTCCTTCAGCTTCGCTTCGGAATTCTGCACGTCGCTCAGGAACGTCTGTTTCTGTTCCTCGGCTTCCGCTGCGGAACGCTCCGCCTGAACCGACCGCACGTCAGCCTCGCTGCGTTCGCGGTATATCTGGGCGAGTTCCTGCTCCAGCGCGGAATACTCCTTGTCGCTCTCGGCGTTCTGCTCCGCCATTGCGCTGAGCTTTTCCTGGAGGTCGGTCCGCTGCTTCTCAAACCGCTCCACCTCGGCGGTCTTTTCCTCTATTTTGCTGCGGAACTCCTTTATTGCGTCGTCGAAGCTGCGGCTGCTCTCCTCGGCGTTCGCTATCTGCTGAGTGAGTTCCGTGCGGCGCTCGTCATTGTGGCGGAGGTCGTTCTCGCGCACCTGTATCGTGGAGCGCTTCTCCGCTATCTCCGCGTTTACAGCCTCGCGGCTGCTGCGGAAACGTTCAAGCTCCGCCTGTATGCGCTGTTTCTTTTCGGTGCTCTCTTCAATGCTGTTCTGGAGCTTCTCCGCGTCCTTTTCGAAGTGCTCGCACTCCGCGCGGTTGAGCAGCAGGTCGTCGTCCAGCTTCTTTATTGCGGTGCGGCGCTCCTCATAGTGAGCCGCTCCTACGGATATCTCAAGCTCCTTCTTCTGGTCGAGAAGCTCCGCGGCTAGAACCGCCTTCTCCGACTGCTTTTTAAGCACCGGGAGGCGCTCCTCGTCTGAACGGATAATATCCTTCTGGCGGGTGATGTTTTCCTCGGCGCTCTCAAGTTCCTTCTCGGCTTCCGCTTTCTTGTGGAGGAACAGCGAAATGCCCGCCGCTTCCTCGAATATCTCGCGGCGCTGGGTACCGCGGGCGTTGACTATCTCAGCGACCCTGCCCTGTCCGATTATGGAATATCCATCGCGCCCGAGTCCCGTACCGAGCAGCATTTCCTGAATGTCTTTCAGCCTGGACTTCGCGCCGTTTATGAGGTATTCGCTCTCGCCGGTGCGGTAGAGCTTGCGGGAGATCGTCACCTCGTCCGCGTCCACTGCAAGGGCGCGGTCGGTGTTGTCGATGCACAGCGCGACCTTCGCGAATCCCATCGGCTTTCTGTCGGTGGTCCCGTGGAAGATTACGTCCTCCATCTTTTCGCCGCGCAGGGTCTTTGCACCCTGCTCTCCCATTACCCAGCGCAGGGCGTCGCTTATGTTGCTCTTGCCGTTGCCGTTGCTTCCAACGACTGCGGTGGTCTGGGCGTCGAAATTCAGTACGGTCTTGTCCGCAAAGGATTTGAACCCGTGTATCTCAAGTGACTTAAAAAACATTCACAAACCTCAATGTTTATCGCAGCTCGATGTACGCCCCTTCCAGAGGTTTCACATCGACGTCATACCCCAGCTCCCTCAGAGCCGCGATATTGCCGCGTTTCTGTCCGACTGCCCGGCTGATGTTCCGGCTGTCGGTGTATAAAATATAATGTCCTTTTTTCAGTGCGGAAAGCTTTTGCTTCGCGTCATTCATAAACAGCCGGCTCTCCACTATCTCCCGGAATGCCGGGTGGTACACTCCGCCGAGCATTTCGCTTTCCACTTCGGCGGAAGCGTGAAGCCCCATTCTTATAACGCGGACTCCCGCCGCGGTGAACTCCCGCAGAAGCTCCGCGCACAGGTCTACGGTCTGCTCGAATCCGAAGCTCTGATACTCCCCGCTTTCAAACAGCCGTCCAAGCCGCGTGTGCTTCAGAATGACCGTCGGGTAAATGCGCACCGCGTCCGGCTTGAGCGCGATGAACTCCCGGCAGGTGTACCTCACGGCGTCCTCGCTGTCGCGGTAAAGCCCGGTCATCATCTGTAAACCCAGCGATATCCCGCTTTCCCGTATCAGCCGGGAAGCCCTGCGGACGTCCTCGGCAGAATGCCCGCGCTCGTTGGCTGTCAGCACCTCGTCCGACATGGACTGCGCGCCAAGCTCCACGGCGGTCATGCCGTATTTTTTCAGTATCGCGATTATCTCGTCGTCAACGCAGTCCGGGCGTGTGGAACAGCGTATCCCGCAATAGACCTCCGGGTGCTTTTGTACCGCCGCATGTGCGCACTCCAGCAGGCTGACCATATACTCCCTCGGGACGGCTGTGAAACTGCCTCCGAAAAACGCGATCTCCGCCTGCATTCCCCGCTCTGCGAGGTGCGGAGCCTGCTCCTCGAGCAGCGCCGCGACTTCCTCCGGAGATGGCGCGTGAGCCGCTCCGGAAATGCTCCGCTGGTCGCAGAAGCTGCACCGATGCGGGCAGCCGATGTGCGGAATGAAAACCGAGATGTTAGTCCGTTTCATAGCCCATCAGCCCGATAGCTTCCTTGGCGGCAGCCTGTTCGGCTTCCTTCTTGCTCTGACCCGAGCCGGTGCCTATGCTCTGACCGTTCAGCATAACGTCCGCGGTGAAGGTCTTGTGGTGAGCTTCGCCCTCTTCCTCGGTGACTTCGTAGGAGATATGCTCCTCCGGATTCTGCTGGATTATCTCCTGCAAAATCGTCTTGTAGTCGCCGAGCTTTACCTTTCCGCTCTTTATCGCCTCGATAGACGGCACGAATCTCATGATAAACTTCTGAGCCTCGTCCATGCCGCCGTCAAGGAATATAGCCGCGATGAGCGCTTCGAAAGCGTCCGCGAGAATTGAGCGGCGCTCGCGGCCTCCGGTCATCTCCTCGCCCTTTCCGAGCAGAATGTAGTCGCCCAGTGAAATGCGCTTTGCGAAATTGTACAGCGAATTCTCGCACACGATGGAGGCGCGCAGCTTTGTCAGCCCGCCCTCCGGAACGGTGGTCATATTCGTGTAGAGGTACAGCGAAACTGTTATCTGGAGCACGCTGTCCCCGAGGAACTCCAGGCGCTCGTTGCTGCCGTTGTTCTTTCCGCCGGAATAGCTGGAATGGGTCATCGCGCCGCGCAGGTACGACTTATCCTTAAAGGTGTATCCTATCTTTTCTTCAAGCTGACTGAATTCAGACATGTCAATCCTCTTCCTTAACTCCGAGAGCCGCAATAGCGCTCGTCATTTCCTCTATCGCGTTCTTCTCAACGAACATCTTCGCCTGGCGGAACGCTCCCAGGAACGCCGCCGCGTCGGAGCTTCCGTGCGCCTTGAATACCGGCTTTGCTGTTCCCAGCAGCGGAGAGCCGCCGATGGTCTTGTAATCAAGCTGCTTTGTGATGTCGCCGAGCTGCTTCTTTACACAGAGCGCGCCTATCTTCGTCTTGAGATTTGCGAAGAACATTGATTTCAGCGACTGCTTCATGAGTATTCCCATGCCCTCGCACGCCTTCAGGAACACGTTTCCGGTGAACCCGTCGGTGACAAGGACGTCCACCTTGCCGATGGGCGCGTCGCGGCCCTCGACGTAGCCGAGGAAATTGATGGAGGGCGTATTTCTGAGGAGCTTCACGGTCTCGTGCTCAAGCTCCCTGCCCTTTTCCTCCTCGGTGCCGATGTTCAGCAGACCTACGCGGGGCTTCTCTATCCCCATGGTTTTCTCCATGAAAATGCTTCCCAGTACGGCGAACTGCTGGAGCATTTCCGGACGGCACTCAAGGTTTGCGCCGCCGTCGACTACCGCGTATCTTCCGCCGCCGAGGCAGGGCATGAGCGGAACCAGCGCAGTCCTCTTGACGCCCTTTATGCGCTTGCCGACCATAGTGCCGCCGACTACGATAGCCGCAGTGCTTCCCGCGCTGATGAACGCGTCGGCATTGCCTTCAGCGAGGTAATACAGCGCCTTGCCCATTGAAGTGCCGGAATTCTCCTTGATGACCGACTTGGGAGCGTCCTCCGTAGTGATAACGCCCTCCGCATGCACCAGCTCGATGTGGCTGTCGGAGATATCCAGAGCCTTCATGCGCTCCATAAGTATCTTCTCATCGCCGGTTATCGCGATGTCGATTCCAAGCTCCTTAACCGCGAGAGCCGCGCCCTTTAATACTTCGTCCGGTGCGTTGTCGCCGCCGAATCCGTCTATAACTATTTTCATATTATGTATCCTCACTGTCGGAAAGAGCCTTGTCCAGGTCGGAAAGCGCTCTCTGTGCAAGCGCGCCGTAGCGCTCCTGCTTGCCTTTTATCACCCTGTCAAGGGACGGAAGTATGCCCATGCTGCTTGCCATCGGCTGAAAATTCTCAACGGTAGGGTCGCTGATGTAGCTGCACAGCGCCCCCAGCATTGTCGTCCTGGGAAGCGTCAGCGGCTGCTTTCCGCTGAGCCTGTCGGCAAGCGCCCTTCCCGCGATGATTCCGGAAGCCGCGCTTTCAACGTAGCCCTCCACGCCGGTCATCTGACCTCCAAAAAATACATTGTCAGAACCGCGCAGCATGAACCATTCGTCCAGCAGCCTAGGGCTGTCGAGGAACGTATTGCGGTGCATTACGCCATAGCGCACGAACTCCGCGTTTTCAAGCCCGGGTATCATCGAAAATACGCGCTTCTGCTCGCCGAATTTCAGGTTGGTCTGGAATCCGACCAGGTTGTACATCGTGCCGTCCCTGTTCTCCTTGCGGAGCTGCACCGCCGCGTAGGGGCGCTTCCCGGTGCGCGGGTCGGTCAGCCCAACGGGCTTCATGCAGCCGTAGCGGACGCTCTCAAAGCCGCGCTTCGCGAGTACCTCCACCGGCATGCAGCCCTCGAACACCTTCATTCCCGCGGACTCCTCCGGGCGGTCGAACTCCTTTAAAGGAGCGCTCTCAGCGGTCACAAGCGCCTCGTAGAACGCCTCGTATTCCTCCCGGGTCATGGGGCAGTTGACGTAATCCGCCTCGCCCTTGTCGTACCTCGTCTGGAAAAACGCCTTGCTGAAATCAATGCTGTCCGCCGAAACGATGGGTGCCGCCGCGTCGTAAAAGCTCAGCCCCTCGCCGCACATGCCGCGTATTTTCTCGGCCAGCGCGTCGGAGGTCAGCGGACCTGTGCATATCACCGCGTTTTTTTCCGGAAGCTCGGTAACTTCTCCTTCTATCACCCGGATATTCGGAAAGCTCCTGACTATTCTCGTCACCTCGTCGGAAAACTCCGTGCGGTTTACCGCGAGAGCGCCTCCGGCAGGGACTGCGGTCTTTTCCGCAGCCTGGAGTATCACCGAACCGAACCGGCGCATTTCCTCCTTAAGCAGACCGCACGCGCTCTCAGGGCGCGCCGCCTTGAGCGAATTCGAGCAGACCAGCTCCGCAAAGCCCTCGTAGTGGTGCGCCGGGGAATATTTCTGCGGCTTCATTTCGTGTAGCTCAACGTCAAACCCGCGCCCTGCGAGCTGTACCGCCGCTTCGCACCCGGCGAGACCCGCGCCGATAACCTTAACTGTCATTGCTCTTATCCTTTGAATCTGCGCCGTCGAGGGGGCGTTCGTAGCCGCAGCCCTCCTTCGCGCAATATATCTTACCCTGTCTGCCGGTTTTCTTGAAGAGAGTAGCCCCGCACTGCGGACATTTCTCCGAAATCGGCAGATCCCACGTCATGAAGTTGCAGTTCTGATAGTCCTCGCAGCCGTAGAACGGCTTGCCCTTCTTGGACTTCTTCGCAAGCATCTTCTTGCCGCACTTCGGGCAGTTACCCTGGGTTTCAGTGACTATCTTCTTGGTGAACTTGCACTCCGGAAATCCGCTGCACCCGAGGAACTTTCCGAACGGACCTATCTTGATAACCATCGGCTTTCCGCACTCTTCGCAGATAACGTCGGTGGGCTCGTCGGGAACCTTCACGCGCTTGCCCTCCATATCGGCTTCCGCCTTTTCAAGCGTTTTCGCGAAATTGCCGTAGAATCTCCGCAGGATATCCACCCAGTTCACTGTACCGTGTTCGATGTTATCAAGTTCCGTCTCCATCTTAGCCGTGAATTTGACGTCTACTATATCGTTGAAGTGTTCCTTAAGCAGCTCGGTAATTACCTCTCCGAGCGCCGTTGGCTTTATCTGATTTCCCTGCTCGCGCTCGACATAGTGGCGGTCGATGATCGTGGAGATAGTCGGCGCATAGGTCGACGGTCTGCCGATACCATTTTCCTCAAGCTCCTTGATGAGGGAGGCTTCGTTGTAGCGTGCCGGCGGCTGTGTGAAGTGTTGATTTCCGAGCACTTCCTTCGCGGTGAGCTTCTCGCCCTTTTCCAGCTTCGGGAGCGCTCCGCTCTGCTCGTTGTCGGCGTCCTTAGTTTCCTCGTAGAGCTTGGTGAATCCGTCGAACTTCACAGAATAGCCGCTGCTCTTGAAAAGGCAGCCTGCGGCTGTGATGTCCGCAGCAACGGTATCAAGGACGGCATTCTGCATCTGGCTTGCCATGAAGCGCTCCCAGATGAGCTTGTAGAGCTTATACTGGTCGGAGCTCAGCGAAGCCTTTACCTTGTCGGGCGTCAGGCTGACCGTGGTGGGACGTATCGCCTCGTGGGCGTCCTGCGCGTTGTTCTTCGATTTGAACACCCGTGGCTTCTCAGGGAGATACTCCGCGCCGTAAAGCTCCTTGATGAGGTCTGCGGCGGCAGCCTTAGCCTCGTCGGAGATACGCAGCGAATCGGTTCTCATATAGGTTATCAGACCGACGGCGCCCATTCCCGCAACGTCGATACCTTCGTACAGCTCCTGTGCCGCCTTCATTGTACGGCGGGACTGGAAGGAATAGCGGCGGCTCGCCTCCTGCTGGAGGGTTGAGGTGGTAAACGGCGGAGCGGGCTGCTTCTTGCGCTGTGACTTCTTCAGCCCGGTAACGATGAACTCCGCACCCTTGAGGCGCTCAAGGAGCTTGTCAGCCTCCTCCTTGCTGCCGATGGACACCTTTTCCCCGTCGACTTCGCTGAGCTTCGCCGGGAAAGCCTTCTTTGAAGAAGCCGCGAGCAGCTTTGCGTCAACGCTCCAGTACTCCTGGGAAACGAAGCTGCGGATCTCGTTCTCGCGGTCGACGATGATACGCACCGCAACGGACTGCACGCGTCCTGCGGACAGACCGCGCCTTACCTTCTTCCAGAGGAACGGAGACAGCTTATAACCTACTATTCTGTCAAGGATACGGCGCGCCTGCTGTGCGTCGACTATGTTTGTGTCGATACAGCGCGGGGCGCTCATTCCTGCCTTTACGCCGGTTTTGGTGATCTCATTGAATGTAACGCGCACCGGAGCCTTCTCGTCGATATTCAGAAGGTGCGACAGATGCCATGCTATCGCTTCGCCCTCTCTATCCGGGTCGGTCGCGAGGTAGACGATATCGCTCGCCTTAGCGTGTTTTTTTAGCTCCTTTATGACCTCCGCCTTGTCCTTCATATTGACGTACTGCGGAGCAAAATCGTGCTCCACGTCAACGCCGAGCTTGGACTTCGGCAGGTCGATTATATGACCGGTGGAGGCTATTACGTCATAGCCCTCGCCGAGGTACTTCTTAACGGTTTTCGCCTTTGACGGCGACTCCAGTATTACTAGATGCGGCACAGAGTTTCCCCCTAAATTTTCTGATTTGCGCCCATCAGGGCATTAGGCAGTGCAAAGCCGAAAGTCAGCTTATGGTTTTGCACTGCCTGCTGCGTCACCGCAGCAGAACATACGCGAATAAGCCGGGCAGGTCATGTCCAGCTTAAAAAATATCGTTTCAGCGCCTGGAAATCTCCCAGAGCAGGATTGCGGCTGCGGCTCCCGCGTTCAGCGATTCCGCGCCGGATATCGGGATATACACCGCCTGGTCGCAGACCTCCGCGGTCTCCCGGGAGATCCCCGCACCCTCGCTGCCTATCACAACTGCGGCATGCTCCGGGAAATCAAGCGTCCCGAGCTTTGCGGCAGAGCTGTCCAGCATTGAACCGTAGACCCTGAATCCGCGCTCTTTCAGCCCGGTTATTATCCCCGGAAGTTCCCCGATAATACACGGTAGCCTCAGTGCGCTTCCCATCGAAGCGCGGAGCGTTTTCGGCGACCAGACATCGGCGCAGTCATGAGAAAGCGCCGCCCCGTCAAATCCGAGAGCCTCCGCGGTGCGCAGTATCGTCCCGACGTTCCCGGGATCCTGGACTCCGTCGAGCAGCACCAGCCGCCCGGCACCGTCCGGAATTCCGGAGCGCTCCGGCTTCTCCGCGACGGCGAACAGCCCCTGCGGAGCCTTCGTATCCGAAATATATTCCGCTACTTCCTGAGATATCACAGCGAACTCCCCGGCGCTGCGAAGCGCCTGAGCGGTCTGCGGATATTTTGAGATCGCGTTTTCAGTCGCGAGCGCGGAAATTATCCGGAATCCGGATTTTGCAAGCTCTCCGCAGAGATGATCTCCCTCAACGGCGAAAACGCCCTCGGAATCGCGCAGCTTTTTCTCCCGGAGAATGTCGCGGAAGCGCCTTACGGCGTCGTTTTTTCTCGATGTAATGATCAACGGTGCAAATCCCCCTACATAGCGAAAAATCTCACGCCCCGGAACAGAACGTGAGATATTTGCACCTTAAAGCGCTGCCTTAGCCTTCTCTGTCAGAGCAGTGAAGCCAGCTGCGTCATTGATTGCGATCTCGGAGAGCATCTTTCTGTTCAGAGTGATGCCAGCCTTCTTCAGACCGTTCATGAAAGTGGAATAGTTCATGCCGTTGGACTTAGCAGCAGCAGAAATTCTGGTGATCCAGAGCTTTCTGAAGTCTCTCTTCTTGAGACGTCTGCCGATGTAAGCATACTGACCGGACTTCCATACAGCTTCCTTAGCAGTCTTGAAAAGTCTGCTCTTGCCGCCCCAGTAGCCCTTTGCCAGCTTTAATGTTCTATTTCTTCTCTTACGAGTTGCGAGTGCGCCCTTTACGCGTGCCATGTTACATTACCTCCTGTTATTTTTGTCTGCGGACTCATTCCGCGGTCGATTATTTATACGGAATAAGGCTCTTTACAGCAGCTACGTTGGTAACGTCTGCATATGCGCCAGCACGCAGGCCTCTCTTGCGCTTGGTGGACTTCTTGGTCAGAATGTGGCGTCTGTTGGTGTGACCCATCTTTACCAGACCGTTCTTGGTCAGCTTGAAGCGCTTCTTAGCACCGCTGTGAGTTTTGATCTTAGGCATTGTGTTATCCTCCTTGAGTTTTCATTAAAGTGTGCCGCTCGACTGCGCCTATCTTACTTCTTGGGGCTGAGAACTATCGCGTAGTTCTTGCCCTCAAGCTTTGACGGCTTCTCAGAACCGCCGTACTCTGAAACGGCATCGAGGAATTTCTTCATCAGCTCTTCGCTGAGATTCATGTGCGACATCTCTCTTGCACGTCTGAAGCGGATAGTGACCTTTACCTTGTCACCGTTCTGGAGGAATTTGATGCAGTTCTTTACCTTGATGTTGAAGTCGTTGGTGTCGATGTTCAGGGACATCTTGATCTCCTTGACCTCAGCCTGCTTCTGGTTCTTCCGGGCTTCCTTCTCCCTCTTGGTCTGCTCAAAACGGTATTTGCCGAAATCCATGATGCGGCATACCGGAGGAGTCGCTGTAGGAGCGATGAGTACGAGATCGAGATCTGCTTCGATCGCCTTATTGAGTGCGTCAGCCGTAGCCATAATGCCGAGCTGCTCGCCGTCAGCGCCGATTACTCTTACTTCCTTCTCGCGGATATCCTCGTTGATGAGCTGTTCTTTCGTGCCGATATCAAAGCACCGCCTTTCTAAATTACGTTTCAGCCTTGAAATAAAATAAGCGTGAGTACACACGCTCACGCTTAACTGAAATGCCTCTCGGCTTATTCTCATTAAACATACCGCGCCTGACAGACTTAACGCCGGCGGGTGAGAGTGTGGTGGCTCTGCTTTATTACTCGAATATTATAACACCACAAACTCAATTTGTCAAGTAGTTTTCTGAATTTTTTCAGAAATATTCTGATTTTCTTTCAGGAACTCAAGATACTTGTCAGCCGGGACCGGCTTCTGATAGTAATAGCCCTGGAGGTAATCGCAGCCCATATCAATGAGCAGCTTCGCCATCTTCCTGGTCTCCACGCCCTCGACTACTATGCGCTTTTTCAGCGATTTCAGCATATCAACGGTGTGCTTCAGGATCACGAACGCTTCTTCGTTCTCCATTGCCGGCCACAGGATACTCTTGTCAATTTTAACAATATCCATCGGCAGCGTTATCAGGTAGTTTGCAGTGGAGAACCCCGTGCCATAGTCGTCCATGGAGAATGTAACGCCCTTTGAGATCAGGCAGTTCATGTTCTTCAGCAGCGCGTCGTAGTTTGCGAGGCCTGCCGTCTCGGTTATCTCGAAATTTATCTCCTCGGGAGGTATTCCGTACTCCGCCATTATCTCCATAAGACGGTCGGAAAGCTGTTCCTGCACACACTGGAGAACCGACAGGTTCACCTCGATGTACTTCACGCCGAGAGCCTGCGCCTGCCCGCTTTTCATGAACTCGCACACCTTGCGGAACGCGATCTCGCCTATCTCGATTATCATGCCGTTGGATTCCGCCAGGGGTATGAACTCCTCGGGGCTGACGTAGCCAAGCTCCGGATCCTTCATTCTGATAAGCGCCTCGGAACACACAAACCCATGCTCCGCCGGCTCGTAGATGGGCTGGTAGTACATCTCGAAGCTCTTGTTGACGATACAGTTCTTGATGGTGCTGAGAATGTGCATTTCGCGCTTTTTGGCGGTGATCGACTCCTTGCTTGCGACGAACACGCTGCCTTCCGCCTTTTCAGTGGTTCGCAGGGTGTACTCTATCGCGTCGCGGACGTCCTCCGCGGACTGCGCGAAATCCGGATAGCGCACGACGCATATCTTCGGAGTGAGATTCGCTTCTATTCCGTGGATCTTCACCGGCTTTGAGAATATGCTGAGTATCCTGTCGCTAAGGTATTTTTCGGTTATCTTGCGCTTTTCGTTAGTGAACATCGCGAACTCGCAGCCGCCGAGGTGGTACACCTCCCCGGTGCCGAATCCGGACATCAGCTTCGCCGCGACCGCTCTTGGAGCCGCGCTGCGCTCTCCCACGCTGAACAGCCCGTTGATATAATTCAGCCCATCGAACCGAAACGCTGCGATGGTAAAAGGCTTACTTTCGTCAATGCGGACTTCCACACTGTTGAAAAATGCTTCGTCGTTGAAGCAGTCGGCGGCCTTATCAGTGAAATCGTCGGGGTTCTGTATAATTATAAGGAACATCACGAGAACCAGCGCAATAGCGTAGTTCCCCATCACCTGCTGCGGAAGGAGGAGCTGCACAACTGTAGCCGCGACGGTCACAACGAAGAAAAAAAGCATCGAAGCCGCCTGGATAGTTTCGCTCTTGCGGCGGTACTTTACGAACATGAACGAGCCGAACATCATCAGCATCAACGCTATGACCGGATAGACATAGAACAGCGGTCCGTGGCAGTACTCCATATTGTCGTTAAAGTAAATTATCAGCTTCGTGAGCGGCGTTGTGACAAGCAGCAGGGTTTCCGCGCCAATAAGCGAAAGCGTGAAAACCAAACTCGCCTTTGACATCTTGTTCCTCTTTGTGAGCGCAATAACGTACATCATATAGAGGATAGCTTCAAAGTCGTAGAAGAGCAGGTACGATATATGTATGACGTAGTTCAGCCACAGCGGAAGTGACGACGCCACCGACAGCGACTTCATCGCAAACACGTGGGTAAGCGACGAAAAGAACGTGCAGATAAGCATTCCGGCGTAGATACGGTTTGACATTCCCGGGTACTTCCGGCGGGCGCAGAAGATCAGCACTAGGACAGTGATAAGCCCCATCGCAGCGTATTCATATTCAACCGCATAGCTGACCGTATTCATGCCACACCTCCATTATTCCACATCTGTCAATAACATTGTATCACAATTTAATTAACTTGTCAACACAAAAAAGGGCGTGCAGAATACTGCACGCCCATTTCAAAGCCGATTTTACTTGATAACTCTTACGGAAACAACGCCGGAAACAGCCTTGATAGCTGCTTCGATGCCGGAAGCGTCGCCCTTTACGTCAAGGCAGGTATACGCGTAGTCCTTCTTGGACTTGCTTACCATGTTCTCGATGTTCAGACCGGCAGCGGAAACCGGAGCGGTGATGTTGTTCAGCAGACCCTCTGCATTCTTGTGGATAACGCAGATCTTTGCGTTGCCGGAAATTGCCATCTCAACGTTCGGCAGGTTAACGGAGTTCCTGATGTTGCCGTTTTCGATGTAGTCAACGATCTCCCTGACTGCCATAACCGCGCAGTTATCCTCGCTCTCGGGAGTGGAAGCGCCCAGGTGAGGCATTGCAACAACTCCGTCCAGACCGATAAGTCCATCGGTAGCGAAGTCGGTAACGTAGCAAGCCATGCCGCCGTTTGCGAGTGCGTCGATGATAGCCTTCTCATCAACCAGGGTGTCTCTTGCGAAGTTCAGCAGGCGGACAGTCTTCTTCATGGAAGCGATAGCCTCTGCGTTGATCATTCCCTTTGTGTCAGGCAGTGCGGGAACGTGCAGGGTGATATAGTCGCACTTCTCGAATATTTCCTTATTGCTCTTTACATAGTGAACCTTGCCGGAGAGCTTCAGAGCGTTCTCAACGGAGAGGTACGGGTCAGCGCCGTAAACGTCCATGCCGAGTTCAGCGGCTGCGTTGGCTACCAGGATACCAATAGCGCCCAGACCGATAACGCCGAGCTTCTTGCCCATGATCTCAGGACCTACGAACTGGCTCTTGCCCTTCTCGACCAGCTTTCCTACCTCGTCGCCCTTGCCCTTGAGGGTCTTGATCCAGTCCATAGCAGCCGGGATCTTTCTGGAGGACAGCAGCAGACCTGCGATGACAAGCTCCTTAACGGCGTTTGCGTTTGCGCCGGGGGTGTTGAATACCACAACGCCCTTTTCGGTGCACTTGTCGATCGGGATATTATTTACGCCTGCGCCCGCTCTTGCTATAGCGAGGAGGTTCCCGGGCAGCTCCATCTCGTGCATGGAAGCGGAGCGTACCAGGATAGCGTCAGGATTCTTTTCATCGTCGCTTACGGTGTACTTGCTCTTGTCGAGCAGGTCGGTGCCGCAGGCAGCGATCTTGTTTAATGTAAGAACGTTATACATATTAATGATGTTCCTTTCATTCGGTGTTTCCCACCGTGATTAAGTTTTCTCCCCCATTCACTGGGGGAGAAAATAATTTACTTTGGTAAATCGGTGATAACAGGCTTGCCGTCCTTACCGAGCAGGGGCGTAAGCCCTCCGCCGTAGCCGTCCCTGTGCCAGAGATAGCAGACGCCTGTGGCTGTATCAACAATGACCTGTGTGCTTGTATTCAATGTAGATTCCTTATGAATTACAAGAAACCTGTCAGCCATTCTCAGCCTCGAACTTCTTCATGAATTCAACCAGCTTCTCAACGCCCTCGATAGGCATAGCGTTGTAGATGGAAGCTCTCATGCCGCCAACGGTTCTGTGACCCTTGAGGTTTACGAAGCCAGCCGCGGTAGCCTCCTTGACGAACTTGGCGTCAAGCTCCTCGTTGCCGGTGACGAACGGAACGTTCATCAGAGAGCGATCCTGCGGAACGACGGTACCCTTGAACAGCTTGCTCTGGTCGAGGAAATCATAAAGGATCTTAGCCTTCTTCTCGTTGTGAGCCTTCATAGCCTCGAGGCCGCCCATCTTCTTGATCCACTTGAACACCTTGCCACAGATATAGATAGCATAGCAGTTCGGGGTGTTGTAAAGGGAGTCGTTGTCAGCCTGAGTCTTCCACTTGAGCATGGTGGGAGTTCCGGGGAGAACATCGTCGGTGATGAGATCCTCGCGGATAATTGCGATAACAAGACCTGCGGGACCTACGTTCTTCTGAACGCCGCCGTAGATAACGCCGTACTTTGTAACGTCAACCGGCTCTGACAGGAAGCAGGAGGACACGTCAGCAACCAGTGTGTGACCCTTTGTGTTGGGGAGGGTCTTGAACTTGGTGCCGTAGATGGTGTTGTTCTCGCAGATGTAAACATAGTCAGCGTCCTCGGGGATATCGAGGTCGGAGCAGTCGGGGATATAGGAGAAGGTCTTGTCTGCGGAGGAAGCCACTGCAACTGCGTCGCCGTAGATCTTTGCTTCCTGGTAAGCCTTCTTAGCCCACTGACCTGTGATTATGTAAGCCGCCTTCTTGTTCTTCATGAGGTTCATCGGAACAGCTGCGAACTGCTGTGAAGCGCCGCCCTGCAGGAACAGTACCTTGTAGTTATCCGGAATATTCATGATTTCGCGGATATCCTTTTCGGCTTCCTTGATGATAGCGTCGTATGCCTTTGAACGGTGGGACATCTCCATAAC
>DQFX01000070.1:92188-92741 GCA_003531585.1 Oscillospiraceae bacterium
CAAGCATTTCGTCTGCTGCTTCCCTGAGGACTTCCTCGGGCAGCACTGCGGGACCTGCGCTGAAGTTATAAACTCTCATTGAATTGCCTCCTGTAATGTTTGCTGTCATATGATGACGCGCGGACTGCCAAACCGCTTTGCAGTCTGCATTGATGAATCAACACTTCTATTATAAGACAATTTTCCCGTTATGTCAAGACTGAAATACCCGTTATGCAAAATAATTTTCTCTTTTCTGCAATTTCCGGACTTGCTTCTTGCGGAAAACGGAGTGCGGCGGTGAATTAATTCTCATGCGTGTATCCGGGATTGACGGAGGGGCGGCGTGCGCTTCACGGCGTATGGGAGATTTTGGCTGAAACTTGTGTTTATTGCACTATCCTAGATTCTAGTGCGCGAAGCGCTATTGTTTTTCGGTTCCTTTTGTTACAAAAGGAACCGGGGCGTGGGGCGGAGCCCCACTACTCCGTGCGAAGCACGGTGACTCCGCATGGAGTGCGGCAAAAGGAAAAAGCGCTAAGGGGGGAAGAGGGGGAAAACAAGAGTTTTCCCC
>DQFX01000077.1:0-6379 GCA_003531585.1 Oscillospiraceae bacterium
TTCTGGATGCAGCCTTTTCTTTTACAGCGCCGTTTTTGCGCAGCTATGCGAAGTCATGGAGCCTGTTTTATCAGGCTCACTTAATTAAACAGTTCTTTCATCTGTTCCATGAATGGTTCGTCGTAAATCTTGGGGTAGTATCCGAATACCAGCTCGTAGAACTGCGCCGGGGTCAGCGCTTCGAATTCTCCGTACAGGAATCCCGGGTAACTCTTCATCGCGTCAGCCATTGAGCACGCCTTGTCGATTTCGCCGCTGACCAGCTTCTGGCATATCTGGTCGTTGCCGTAAATTATTGCAGGAATGTGCTTCATAGCCGTTGTGAAATCAAACTGCGGTATCGGAACGATCGGTGAAAACTGTGGTTTCACGCGCTCGTAAAATGGCTTTCCGGCACGTTTTATCTCTGATTTTAAAGCTCTCATGCACTTTGCAAGGGGCTTTTTTTCGTTATTGACGTGGGACAGCGCTGCGGAAAGTGCGTCCAGCAGGGCCACCTGATTCAGCTCTGTTTCGCCGTTTTTCACCGCGGAGTACGCCTCGCGCGATATTGCAAGCACCCTGCCGAGCGCCGCTTCCTCTGAAGTCTTCATGTTGTCACCGCCTTTGAGTTATCAAACCTGTCCGGACAGCATATACATCTAAAAAAGAGAATGCTGCCAATGGAGATGCTGAAATATGGAAAACACCATTCTGATGACCCAGCCAAAAAATCCGGACAAACCTTCCCCGGAGCCACGGGAAAACTACCTGACGTATTCCATGAACTACACGAATTTCCGCGCTGGTGCCATTTCCGGAGCCACCGGAAAACAGAAACCGAAACCCCGCGATATTCCGGGTGTATCCTGCGAAAAAACCGAGGCTCCGGAATCCGAAATAATTTTTATGCCTTACGACCCAGATGAATCGGACTCTGCGGATTCCGCCGAACGGGATATCACACCCTCCGAAAGAATCCCGGAAACCGCCGAGCTTCCCCGAGCCGCGCGGAGCGCCTATCGCCGCCGCAGCGGAATTCCTATGCTGTACACGTTCCTGACCGCCGCCGGGCTTATTCTGGGAATTTACATCGCGGCTTCCGCACCTGGCGCGGATATTTCCGGGAGCCTGCTGTGCGGCTCCGGAGATTTTCTCGGTCTGCTTTTGCGTCGGCTTTTCTGGGGAGCGGCGTTCCTGATTTCAGAGTACGTCTGCGGTTTTTTCGCGCTTGGAAGGCTGCTGGTGTGGGCCGCTCCGCTTATTTGCGGGCTTGGAACCGGAGCTGCCCTCGCCGGAGCGTTCACGATTGAGGGAATGAACGCATTACGTCTTGCGCCTGGCTGTGCCGGGTGCGCCGCCGCCGTGATATTCGCTGCGGGGACTTCCTCGGGAATGTCGTCGCAGCTTCTGCGGCTGGTGTCCTCTGACAAAAACAGTATCGTCTCGACAAGCCCCGCCGCCGGGGAGTATACCCTGCGGTTCCTGGTCTATCTGGCGATACTGTCTGCGTGTGCTATTGCTGAAGCGGCACTGCGCTGCGCCTGAACGTCAGGTCAGCGTTATCGTGAGGGACTTGCTGGTGCTGCTTGATCTCCAGCCGTTGCTGTCGCAGCCCTTTTCTCGGAGGTCTGCAAAGAACTGCTGTTGGTTCACCTTTGCCATCAGGCTGTTCATAATTCCCTGCTTTACATAGATGGTCGTTTCATAGACGCCGTTCTTGTAGTTCTTCGCCGCCTGCTCGACCAGACCATTGTACGCGCTGTTTACGTCGGTGTAGGTCGTGATGCCCATTACTTCGCTGTAGGAATACTTGGTGGCTGTAGCCTTGGGTACTGGGAATGTATTGCGCAGTGTGTGGTCGGCGAACATCTGTGAATCCGGAACGCAGAAATACTCATATGTGCCGGAGTCGTCCCAGGTGATGTCCATGTGATACCATTCCCCGTCAAGCTGGAGCATGTTCCACATGTGATCCTCACCGGCGTAGCCCGCAACGCAGAAGCACTGTATCCCGACCGACTGACAGAGGTACATGAACGCTTTCGCGTAACCCTCGCAGAGAGCCTCTCCGTAAACAAGGGGACCGTCCGCCTCGGACTTGTAGCTGGGAGCCTTGGCATTGTAGGTGGTCATTTCAGTAATGGCGTCATGGATAACAAGCACCCGGTCGAACAGGTTGTCCTGCGCGAGCGCCTTGTCTATCACCTTCTGAGCCGCCGCGTCAAACAGGGGCTGAATCTTTGCTGCCTCAGCTGCCGAGCGTGAATATACCATGTTTACACTGATTATCTCGCCGCCCATTGTGGTGAATCTGTAGCCGTTTGCAAGCCAGAAGAACTGGGGATTGTCGTAGTCGAACGCCCAGTACGCCTTGTCCATGTCGTTTTCGGTGAATCCCTCCCCCGCGACATTGAGGTTGTCCTTATGAGCCGCCGCGCCGTTGTAGATAACTTCGTACAGCTTTTTCTGCTTTGCGGTCAGCGTATTGTAGGCGTACTTGCTCTTGTAGTCCTCAAGAATGCTTTCGCCGGAAAGGGTAGAGGTTTCCTCGGAGCCGCTTATTGTATATTCCTCGGCAAGATATTTTCCCGACCACCCGGTCTTTGCAGCGAGCACGCGCAGTTTTGCGGACTTGCTGACAGTGATTCCCTTGGTGGTGTAGAGCGCGGAGGATTTGGTAGGCTTGCTGCCGTCGAGAGTGTAGTAGAACTTCACCCCGGAAGCAGTGGAGGACAGCTTCACGGTTACGGCGCTGTCGTAATTGCCGCCGGCGTTAGTGACCTTGACCTTCGGCGTCAGCTTGTATTTTACGGTGACAGTTTTGCTCTTGGCGCCGTTTTTCTGCGCGTAGAATTTAAGCGTTGTGTTCTTTGTGATTTTCAGCGTCTTTGTATACAGTTTGTAGCTTCCCCCGGTGCTGTAGTAAATCTGCGAGCCGCTGTCCGCTGTGAGTCTCACAGTCAGCGTTCCGGAGCTTGAATAGGTTCCGGACTTTCTGGAAGCCTTCGGCATTGAAACGGTTTCAGCCGCGAAAGCGACCGTAGATGTTCCGACGTACCGCTGAACGGGGCTGACGAATACCCCCGCTGAAATTACCGCGGCAAGAGCCGCGCTTATTATCTGTTTTTTCATATGTACTCCTTTTAAGTGGATATCGTGAAACAAAATTCCAAAGAAACTATAATTCAATTATACCAAAACTGACCGGCGTTGTCAATGAATTTTGAGCTTAATTAACAGAAAAATGTGAGATTTGTATACATAAGTGCATGTATTGACATTCATACGTTTTTGTGATATAATACAATTCAGTAGAAATTTATGGAAAGGATGTGTTGGTATGAAGTGTAAAAAATGCGGCGCAGAGCTCTCCAACGACGCGGAGTTCTGCCCGGTATGCAGAAGCAGCGTAGGCGGTACTGAACAGGAAGCGGTTTCCTGCACCGCTCCTCCGGCGCCCACACCGGAGCCTGAGAATATCCCTCCTGAGGAACCCGAAGATTATTCCGCCGGGGCGGCGGAGCCGGTCATAGCTCCCGTGAAGAAGCCGCGCAAAATGTGCTTGGCTGTTAGCGTAGTCCTGTCGGTCGTGTTCGGAATGCTGACCATGTTTGTATGTCAGACGGCGGCGGTGCTGTGTACTTTTTCCGGAGCGCTTTCCAGTCACGCCGTATCCGAGCAGATCGCCGGCATTGACGTTGGAAGCATAGAAATAGGCAGCCTTATTCCGGACAATATAAAAGAGCAGTTCGGTATTGACCCGTCAGAGATCACCGGTGATATCGCCGGGATAGTCAGCAGGTTTTCCGGCGGTGCAATGAGCAGCGACCAGGCTGCCGAGATAATCAGGAAGGCGGACATCAGCAAAGAGATTGCGAAGATCGTGCAATCCTACGAGGATTTCATCATGAGCGGGAAATCCGACGTGGACATATCCGCAGAGCTCCAGCGCATAATTCTTGGAGCGAAGCAGGTCTATAAGGACGTTACCGGCATGGAAGTTCCGGCGGATTTCGACCAGGACGTGATAAACGCGCTGAAAGAAAACGCGGAGGCGCTTCAGCAGGCTGCTCCGCAGGCGGCTCTCGGAGTGATGGGAGATACGCTGCGCGTAGTTTTTTCACCTGCGGTCTGGATTGCTGCGTTTGTGTTATCCGCGCTGTTCCCTTTGCTCGCAGGGCTTATCACCAGACGCGTTCCCGCGGGTCTGATGTGCGGAGGCGCTGCGTATTTCGTCTCAGGCGCCGGGATCTTGATTACCAACGCGGTAAGCGAAACGGTAATGAAAACTCTGCGGTTCGACGACGGCGTTATGACGAAGGTGATTTCAAATGCGCTTGGCGACAAGCTGATGCTCTGCGGAGCGGTGCTTGCTGTGGTGGGCGCAGTGCTTATCGCGGCATTTATCGTCGTGAAGGTCACGTCGGCAAGGAAGCTCAGAAAAGCATAAAATATACGGCGGTTCGAAAGGATCGCCGTTTTTATTCACCATCTGCCGTAAGCTGCATACAATACAAGAGAAGGCAGAAAGGGGAATAATTATGTGCGGAATTGCAGGTCAGATAGGTTACGAGCAGGATATGCGCAAAATGAGCGCCGTCATGACGAAAATGAGCGCCGTGCTGGCTCCGAGGGGACCCGACGCGTCGGGGGTTTACATCGATGAAAGCGCGTTTCTAGTTCATCGGAGGCTTATAGTCATTGACCCGGAGAACGGCGCGCAGCCCATGAGCACGGGAAATTACACGCTAATATACAACGGTGAGATTTACAACACTTCGGAGCTTCGCCGGGAGCTTCAGGCCAACGGTGTTGAGTTCGACGGGCATTCGGATACCGAGGTTGTTTTGAAGGCGTACGCGGCGTGGGGTGAGAAATGCGTTGAGCGGTTCAACGGAATATTCGCGTTTGCGGTCTGGAACAGCCGCGATAAAACTCTGTTCCTCGCCCGGGACAGGATAGGCGTTAAGCCGCTGTTTTACTCGCGCACCGCAGACGGAATAATATTCGCAAGCGAGATAAAAGCGCTGCTGAAGCACCCAGCGGTAAAGCACGTGATAAACCAGGACGGCGCGGCGGAAATAATGCTGATAGGTCCCGCCAAGCGCACCGGGAGCGGAGTATTCCGTGATATCAGCGAGATACCGGCGGCGCACTGCGCAGTGCTGACCCGTGAGGGATTCACAATGCGGAAGTACTGGTCAGTGCATGCGCAGCGCCACAGTGAGAATTTTACGGAAACCTCCGCGCATGTCAGGGAGCTTGTGACGGACGCAGTCAAGCGGCAGCTTGTCAGCGATGTGCCGCTGTGCTGCTTTCTGTCCGGAGGTCTGGACAGCAGCATAATCTCCGCGATTGCCGCCGGGGAGTTCCAGAAACAGGGAAAGCGGCTGTCCACCTGGTCGATAGACTACAAGGATAACCACAAGAACTTCCACGCGAGCAGCTTCCAGCCTGACGAGGACGCGCCCTGGGTAGTCAGAATGGCGGAGTTCATTGGTTCAGAGCACACAAACGTGGTGCTGGATACACCGGCGCTGGCCGAGGCGCTGTATGATTCTACGCGGGCGCGCGACCTCCCCGGAATGGCTGACGTGGACAGCTCGTTATATCTGTTCTGCGGGAAGATAAAGGAGAAATTCCCGGTTGCGCTCAGCGGTGAATGCGCTGATGAACTCTTCTGCGGGTATCCATGGTATCACAGGAAAGAAGTGTTGTTTTATGATGGGTTCCCCTGGTCGACGGCTGTACCTGAACGCGCTGCGCTGATGAAAAATCCCATGACAGCATGTGAAGCGGAGGAGTACGTCCGCCGCAGTTATGACAAGTGCCTTTCGCAGGTGGAGTATCTTGATTCCGACAACGAAACCGACCGCAGAATGCGCGAGATGTTCATGCTGAACATGGACTATTTCATGACAACTCTGCTTGATAGAAAGGATCGAATGTCGATGGCACACGGGCTGGAGGTCAGAGTGCCGTTCTGCGACTACCGCATAGTTGAGTACGCCTACAATATTCCGTGGGCGATGAAGGCGTACACCGGGCGTGAAAAAGGTCTGCTTCGCCATGCAATGACCGGACTTCTCCCGGAGGACGTGCTCTGGCGCAAAAAAAGTCCGTATCCCAAAACGCACAACCCGGATTACATGGAGCTGCTGTCCGGAAAGCTCCGCAGCGTGCTGGATTCCGACGACTGCCGCCTGACCTCGATCGTGAACGCCGACAGGCTTCGCGAGCTGTTGGATACCAATGGAGCAAGCTTCGGAAAGAACTGGTTCGGGCAGCTTATGACTGTTCCTCAGATCTACGCGTATATGTTACAAATCGAGTACTGGCTGCGTGAGTATAACGTTGAAATAGTATAGGTAACTTCTAAAAACCTCCTTCACGGCAG
>DQFX01000077.1:6676-21276 GCA_003531585.1 Oscillospiraceae bacterium
TCTGCTCGTGTCCCGGTTTTTAGAGGTTCCCATAATAAATGGGCTGGCAGAAATCTGTCAGCCTTTATTAGACTGCCATGCTGCATTTTTTTCAAATCAGATTTTCGGCTGATATGCGAGTATACGGCCGGTCATTTGACATTTCTGAACGCGGAAGGCGTCATGCCTTCGTAGCGCCTGAACAGCTTGCAGAAGTAGCTTTCCGAGCCGAATCCGGTCTGCTCTGCAATATCTGCGATGGAAAGCTCAGTCGAGGTAAGAAGCGACTTTGCCTCCTGGATGCGGCGCTTCGCGATGTACTCCATCGGCCGCAGACCCAGGATATTCCGGAAAAGAAGGCAGAGGTGCTGCTTCGATACCCCTGCGGAGCTGCACAGGTCGTCCATTCCCAGCGGCTCTGCGAAGCGGCTGTTTATCAGGTCGAGCGCTCTCATGAGCGCAGGGGATGGCGCTCTGGACGAGCTTTCCGACGAGATGAGCCGGTAGAACTCGATAAGAAAATCATACAAATAACCGGAAGCCCTGAAATTCCCGAAGAAGCTGTCCGCACGGATCGCGTCGTGCATTTTGCGGAAGATGTGTTCCAGGGTTCTGGTGTCGCTCAGCTCGAAAACCCCGGGCTGCTCAAGCCCGAACTGCCGGAGTACTTCCTCAGCTGCGCTTCCTCCTGGAATTACCCAGTGTATGTCCCAGACGTCCTCGTTGGCGTAGTATTCGTGCGGGAGCGCCGCCGGCAGGAATATCGCAGAACCTGCGGGAACATTCAGCCGGTTTCCGCTAATGACGAGCGTTCCGCTTCCGCGGGTGCAGAACAGTATCTGCGGCGAGCTGTGACCCTCCGGCCGCACAACGTGATCCTGACAGAGGTGCAGCCCCATATTCAGCAGAAAAATGGGAAGCTGCTGTTCGCCGCGAAATATCGGGTAATCGGAATAAACCAAAAAATCCACTCCTATATTCATATCGTTATAAAATAATAATATCATCTATTGACAGGGTTGTCAATATGCTGTACAATAAAAATAACAAAATCACTGGAGGTCAATATGGATATTTCAGCTATTTCAAAGAAAAATTCGCCCAAGAACCGCATGATTTACCATGAGGATCCGCAGGCGCTGCATATCGGAACGCTTCCGAAGCACTGCTATTTCATACCGTTCGCACCCGGCGAGGACTCGTTTTCCGCCCGCGAAAACTCCTCGCGGTTCGAACTGCTGAACGGAGAGTGGGACTTTCGCTATTATGACAGTATCGTTGACATGGAGGACGATTTCACCGTGCTTCCAGGCCGCGAAAAAATGCCGGTGCCGTCCAACTGGCAGCTCCATGGGCATGACAAGCCGCAGTATACGAATATCGCCTACCCGATACCCTACGACCCGCCTTATGTCCCGGACGATATCCCGGTCGGAGTTTACAGCCGGAATTATAGCTACAATCCCGATGGAATGCGCAGAATACTGACGTTTGAAGGCGCTGATAGCTGTCTGTATCTTTACATCAACGGAGTGTTTGTGGGTTATTCCCAGGTGTCGCACAGCACTTGCGAGTTTGATGTCACACAGTACCTCCGGGAAGGCGAAAACCGCATTACAGCGGCAGTGCTCAAATGGTGCGACGGAACCTACCTTGAGGATCAGGACAAATTCCGGCTCTCGGGAATATTTCGTGATGTGTACATGCTCTCAAGACCGGAAAAGCGGCTTGAAAACTACATCGTAAAAACCGAACTTTCAGAGGATCTCACCTCTGCAAAGCTGATATTCACTCCGTCCGGAAGCCCCGCAGAATGCACTCTCCACGACGATTCCGGCAGGCTGATTTCGAACTTTTCGGCGGCAGACGGCGAAACTATTTCCGTGGAAATATCCGACCCGAAGCTCTGGAATGCCGAAACGCCGTACCTCTACCGTCTGACTATAAACGCAGGCGGCGAAACCATCGGCGAGCGTGTGGGATTCCGCAGGATATGCGTTGAGAACGGCGTTGTTAAGCTGAACGGAACCCCGATAAAATTCAAGGGCGTGAACCGCCACGACAGCTACCCTGACACCGGGTACTACGCGCCGCTGGACAAAATGCGGCTCGACCTCACGCAGATGAAACGCCACAATATAAACGCCGTCAGGACGTCGCACTACCCGAATGCGCCGCAGTTCTATCAGCTCTGCGACGAGCTGGGGCTGTATGTGATAGACGAAGCCGACGTTGAAACGCACGGCTGCGTTATAGTCTACAACGACCTAAAGTGGAGCAAGGGATACGACGGAATCGCGCTTCTTGCCTCGGACGAGCGCTTTAAAACAGCGATATGCGATCGCGCCGAATCCCTGGTAAAACGGGATATCAACCGCCCCTGCGTTCTGCTCTGGTCGCTGGGCAACGAAAGCGGCTGGGGTACGAATTTCCTGGCGGCGGGGCAGCTTGTGAAGTCGCTGGACGACACCCGGCTCCTGCATTACGAAAGCACTTACCGTCTTGACGATACGCCGACCGATATCCTCGACCTCGTATCTAAAATGTACCCCTCCAGTCAGGAAATGAAGGATTACCTTGCCGACGAAAAGGAGACCCGTCCGTATATCCTCTGCGAGTACTGCCACGCGATGGGCAACGGCCCCGGCGACCTTGAGAATTACCACAGCACGTTTTATTCCAACGAGCGATTCTGCGGCGGGTTCATCTGGGAGTGGGCAGATCATTCGTTTCCGCTTGGGCTCACGCCCGACGGCAGAATAAAATACGGCTATGGCGGCGATTTCGGCGAGCGCCACCACGACGGCAACTTCTGTATGGACGCTCTGAATTATCCCGACCGCACGCCGCACACAGGGCTTCTGGAAGCAAAGCAGGTGTACCGTCCAGTCCGCGTAACAGCGGGGGAGGCCGGACGCTTCATTTTCAGCAGCACGCTTGAATTCGCGGACGCGGGACGGCTCCTAGACTGCCGCTGGGAGATCTCCAGAGCCGGAGTGACGACCTGCGCGGGAACGCTGAATTTCTCACTTCCGCCGATGGGAACTGCGGAGATATCCGTTCCAGAGGCAGCCGAGCCTTCCAACGAGGAATCCTATATCCGCTTCGTGTTCACTGCTAAGGAGGAAACTCCGTACTGTGAAAAGGGGCATGAGGTCTGCTTTGACCAGGTAAAACTGTGCGTAGGAAAGCCCTTGGCAGAACCCGCGCCTGAAACCCCGGTCAAAGTGGAGGAAACAGCGTTTATCGTCAGCGTGACCTCCGGGGAGACCGTGTTCCGGTTCAACAAGCGGCTGTCTGCGTTTGACTCCATAAAGCACAGCGGGAAGGAGCTGCTTGATAGACCGCTGAGCTTCAATTTCTTCCGCGCACCAGTTGATAACGACGTAATGAAAAACGACTGGTACGCCGCGCACCTGAATGAACTTACACCGCGCAATTACGGTGTGACCGTTGATTCCACCCCGATTTCCGCGGAAATAAAGCTGCGCCAGTCGATGTCGTGGGGAGTTCACCAGCCCGCGGCTTACATGGACGTGACTTACCGGATATCCGGCGGCGCGCTTGATATCGAGTGTTCTGCGGAGTTCTCAAACAAGGTTGAAATGCTGCCGAGATTCGGAATTCGCGCGTTCCTGCCCCGAAGATTCTCGCAGGTCGAGTATTACGGATACGGCCCGTATGAGAGCTACGCCGACAAACACCAGGCAAGCTGGGTAGGGAAGTTCACAGCGGACGTCAGCGAACTTCACGAGGATTACATCAGACCGCAGGAGAATTCCTCGCACTGGGGCTGCGCATACGTCGAGCTGACCGACGGCGAGACCGCTCTGCGGTTCGCCTCCGACCCAGGATTTTCGTTCAACGCCTCGGAGTACACGCAGGAGGAGCTTGCGGCGAAGCGGCACAATTTTGAACTTGAAAAATGCGGAAGCAGCGTTGTTTGCATAGACAGCCGAATGGCGGGAGTTGGCTCCAATGCCTGCGGCCCGGCGCTGGACGATAAATACCGCCTGCCGCTGCCGGAGATCTCCGCGAAGTTCCGAATTGAAATAAGCACCAAGGAGAAACACTGATGAATTTTTGCGATACCTACAATAACCGCAGGCTGTTTTGCAGCGGCTGGGAATTTTTCAAGGCGCCTTTTGGCTCTGAATATTCCGACGGCTTTGATTTCAGGGCGGTTGACCTCCCGCACGACTGGCTGATTTACAACACTAATAATCTGTATGAGACCTCCACGGGCTGGTATAGGAAGAGCTTCAGTTATGAAAAGAAGCCCGGAGTGCGCACTTACATAAGATTTGACGGCGTGTACATGGATTCTCACGTGTACATCAACGGAAAGACTGCCGGCGAGTGGAAGTACGGATATTCCGCGTTCCAGTTTGATATAACCGACCTCGTCGTGAACGGCGAAAATACGATAACTGTCCGCGTCGACCACCGCGCGCCGAACTCCCGCTGGTATTCCGGCGCAGGAATTTACCGCAGCGTGTGGCTGTGCGAATCTCCCGAAATGCGCTTCGGAAACGATGGCGTGTACATTTCCACGGAAAAGAACGGCGAGGATTGGACAGTAACCGTGACCTCCGAGGTACTGCGCCCTGCGGGGACTCCGATAGCAGGAATAAGGCTCCGTCAGACCGTGCTTGACCCTGACGGAAACGCCGCCGCTTCCGCTGAATCTGACGCCTGCGCCGCTGATTTCTCCTGCATTCCGGAGGCTGTCCGGGTGGACGGAGCCAGCTATTCCGTAACAACGCAGAACCTGCGCGTTGATTCCCCGGCGCTCTGGGATATCGAGTCCCCGAAGCTGTACACGCTGGTTTCCGAGATAATATCCGGTGGCGACGTTGTTCAGCGCATTTCGCAGCGGTTCGGATTCCGCACGGCGGAGTTCACCACCGACCGGGGATTTTTCCTCAACGGGCGGCATGTGAAGCTGCACGGCTCCTGCGAGCACCACGACAACGGCTGCCTGGGCGCGGTCTCCAACAGAGCCGCGATTCTGCGCAGGTTCAGAAAGCTACGTGAGATGGGAGTTAACGCGATAAGAACTTCCCACAACATGCCCGCGCAGGAATTCATGGAACTTGCCGACGAATTCGGAATGCTGATCCTCTCCGAGGGCTTCGACATGTGGGAGCGCAGCAAGACCGACTACGACTATGCGCGTTTCTTTGACGAGTGGGTAGAAAAGGACGTGGCTTCCTGGGTAAGGCGCGACCGGAATCACCCCTCCATTATCGGCTGGAGCATAGGAAACGAGATATTCGACACCCACGCCGACGAGCGCGGTCAGGAGGTAACGTCGCTGCTAAGGCGGCTGGTGAAGCTCCACGACCCGCAGGGCAACGGATATGTTACCTTTGGCTCGAATTACATGCAGTGGGAGAACGGCCAGAAGTGCGCCGATATTCTGAAGCTGGCGGGCTACAATTACGGCGAGCGGCTCTACAACGAGCACCACGAGGCTCACCCCGACTGGGCGATCTACGGCAGCGAGACTGCCTCGGTGGTTCAGAGCCGCGGCATATATCACTTCCCGCTCTCGCAGACCGTACTCGCGGACGATGACGAGCAGTGCTCCTCGATTGGAAATAGCTGCACCGGCTGGGGCGCGAAGAACACCGAGGAGTGCATTATAAAGGACAGAGACGCGGAATTCTGCGCGGGTCAGTTCATCTGGACTGGATTCGACTACATCGGTGAGCCTACCCCGTACAGCACGAAGAATTCCTATTTCGGTCAGTACGACACCGCGGGATTCCCGAAAGACAGCGCGTACGTTTTCCGCGCAGAGTGGACGGACTATAAGAAGGCTCCGTTCGTTCATATTTTCCCGCACTGGGATTTCAACGAGGGTCAGCCGGTAGATGTCAGAGTTTGTTCCAATGCGCCGAGGGTGGAGCTTTTCCTGAACGGAGAATCTCAGGGAGCGTTCGACATCGACCACAAGCACGGTCAGAAGCTGACATCAGACTACATTATTCCCTATCACAAGGGCGAGCTGCGCGCAGTGGCGTACGATGAAAACGGAAACATCATCGCGGAGGATACAGCGCGTTCCTTCGGCGACGCCGTGAAGCTGGAAGCAGTACCGGACAAAACCGCGCTGCATGCCGACAGCAGCGACCTTATCTACATTGAGATAGCCGCATACGACGAAAACGGAACATTCTGCGCCAACGCAAGCAACCGTGTGAACGTCACGGTGTCTGGCGCGGGAAGGCTCCTCGGACTGGACAACGGCGACAGCACCGATTACGACCAGTACAAAGGAACCTCGCGCAGGCTTTTTTCCGGCAGACTTCTCGCTGTGATAGGCGCCACGGAAACCGCCGGAGATATCCGGGTGAAGGTGCAGTCCCCGGGGCTGCCGGAGTGTTCCGTAACGCTCACAGCCGAGAAATCGGAGAATGAGTCCGGCGTTTCCTGCAAAGAAGTGCTGAAATTTGTTCCCACCGAGTGTGGAAGAAACGACGAGATACCCGTCCGCAAGGTCGAACTGCTGGCGGACGCGCTGGAGTTCACGCCCGACCGCCGCGAGATAACCGTAAGAACGCTGATTTTCCCGGCAAACGCGGACATGGCAGGTGATATCGAGTACCGCGTGACGAACATTACCGGAATAGTAACCAACATCGCAGACTGCGTAGTAAACGCGGACAGCACAGTGACCGTCCGGGCGAAGGGCGACGGGGAGTTTTATCTCAGGGCGCTCTGTAAAAACGGAACGGACAGAGTGCATATTCTGTCGGTGCTGCCGTTCAGGGCAGCAGGGCTTGGAGCCGCGTTCATCGACGCATATGGCTTCGTTGCAGGCGGTCTGTATTCCAGAGCCAGCGAGAATATTTGCAGCGGCGTGAACCGCGGCGTTGGATTCGCATTCGGCGGAACCTCATGGGCGGCGTACGATAATGTAGACTTCGGGCGCGACGGCTCCGATATAGTGACCGTTTCAATCTGGGCGAACACGCTCGATCCGGTCAGACTGCGGGTGTGGGACGGGATTCCCGGCGATGGCGAGTTGATCGGTGAATTCACCTACCATGAGGAGCCGAACTGGATGGTATTTGTTCCGGAGACATACCGGCTTGCAAAGAAGCTGCGCGGAGTTCACACTATCTGCATGGAGACCGACTGTGGCTACCAGATGAGCGGCTTCAGATTCGAGCGCGTGCGCCGGGAGTTTTCGGAGATAAACTCGGCTTCGGCTGAGCAGATTTACGGCGACAAGTTCACCAAGTGTGAGGACGAAGTGACAGGGATCGGCAACAATGTCGTGCTTGATTTCGGCGAGTTTGACTTCACGGACGAGCAGCCGTCGAAGCTCGTTATCTGCGGAAGATCCCCGCTGCCGCTGAACAGTATCCACCTTACCGCCGGAACAGAGCGTATTCTCTGCGAGTTCAGAACGGAAGGCGAATCCGGCTACGTTGAGCGTGAGTTCCCGCTGGATGGCATTGCAGGTAAGCAGAACATCAGTTTTACGTTCCTTCCCGGCAGCGATTTCGATTTTAGATCGTTCAGATTTGAAAAGTAAAAAGAAATTTAAGTAATTACCTGATTTTTACTTGCATTTTTCTTCGGAAAGGTGTATAATGTAAACGTTATCTTGATGATGACATCATAAGAAATCAGGAGGAGAAACATGAAATTAACGAAAAGAATACTCAGTGGATTGCTTTCTGCGGGAATGATTCTCAGCCTCACCGCGTGCGATGAGGAGCCGGCGGTATCCGGCGGAAATTCCGCAGGGAACACACCGGGCGCCCCCGCTGTGACTACTACAGCAGCGACCACGACCACCGACCCGGACGATAATGCTCCCACCGACGCGGAAATCAAGGAAGTCGGCACCGACTCCTACACTCCCGACGGCAACAGCGGCACGATCGTGTGGCTCGGCTACTATGACCTAATCACCGACGGCAGCGCTTCCGAGCAGTACAAGATATTCAACAGCGAACTTTACGGCGGCGATATTGAGTATGTATCAACAACCAGCGGCACGGCTTACTTTGAGAAGCTGGCTACTATGATATCCTCGGACGATTCTCCGGATATCGTAAGATACGAGTGGCAGTCCTTCCCAACGGGCATGAGCAAGAATATGTACGAGCCGCTCGACGGCGAGATCGACATGACCTCCCCGCTGTGGTCTGACATGGCTGAGACCGCTGAGCGCTTTGCGTACAAGGGCAAGCACTATTATTATCCCTACCGCATAACCACCAACTTCGCGCTGAACTACAACCGCAAGTCCCTTGAGGAATACGCGCTTGACGATCCCTACGACCTCTACATGAACAATCAGTGGACATGGGATACATTCAAACAGCTCCTTATCGACTGGTGCAGCGCTGACGACAGCCACATCGGCTATGCAGGCGAGGGCGCGATGAGCTTCATCGCAACGACTGGCACATCTCTTGTAAAGGTACAGGAGGACGGCACCGCCAGGAACAACATCAGCGATATCAACGTATCCCGCGCGATGGAATACTGCGCAGACCTCTACAGAAACGGTCTGACCTATCAGAACGAAATAGGCGACTGGGTATCTCCGCAGCTCTGGGCTGATAACTCCGACCGCATTCTGTTCCTGGGCATGAACCCCGAGTGGACATACGGCGCGGCAGCCGGTCAGGTTCAGAATAAGCCGGGCGCAGCGGACGACATCTGCAATACCGTGTCTGACTTCGCGTTTGTTCCGTTCCCGAGAGACCCGCAGGCTGACAAATACTACATCGCGTACGACACATTCGGATACCTTGTTGCAAAGGGTGCAAAGAACAAGAAAGGCGCTCTCGACTGGATCAACCTCTGCCGCGTTTACGAAACTGACCCGGCTGTAAATGCCACCAAGAAGCAGGAAGCGATAAATCCCGAGCCTGTTTACTTCACCAGCGGCAAGTACGAGGGACTTCAGAAGTGGGCGCTTGTCTGGGACGAGCGTCAGTATGACCTCTGGCAGGATATGATGGATCCGAGCAAGTTCAGCTTCACTTTCGACGACTGCTGGGGCTTCAACGACGATCTCAAGACCATCTGCAACACTATCCTGTTCGACCCGATGTTCCACGGCGAGTCCTTCACAAAGCTCAGCGCCGAGTACTCACCGGTAATTGATTCCATAATCAACGGCTGATAAACGCAAAATGCTGCCGCACTATTGCGGCAGCATTTACTATTTAACCCCTCCGGTCAGAGTCGGAGGGGTTTGCTTATACGGAAGCGGCGGCGCTGTTTCTTTCGCTGACGAATTTCACGAACTCGTCCTGAGGAACAGGCTTTGAGTAGTAATAGCCCTGTATGTAGTCGCAGCGCAGGTCTGAGAACTTCTTCACCATGTCCTTGGTTTCGATACCTTCGACTACTATCTCCATGTCGAGGTCCTTTATCATTTTAACGGTATTCTGAAGGATAGTCCACATTTTGCTGGTCTGGTTGTTCACGAAGGATTTGTCGAGCTTCACTATCTTGAGCGGAAGAGCTGCGATGCGGTACATGTTGGAATAGCCCGTGCCATAGTCGTCAAGCGAGAAAGATATTCCTGCGCTGCTGAGTTCTGCGAGATTCTCGGTCATCACGCTCTGGTCGAAGCTGGCGGCGGTCTCGGTTATTTCAAGGTTTATCTGCTCCGGGGAAACGCCGTATTTCTTCATTATTCCGAGTATCTTTTCTGAAAGACCGTGCTGCATGCACTGTGAAACGGAAAGATTCACCTCGATATAGCTTAATCCGAGCTTTTTGAACTCATCGCTGCCGATGAACCTGCATACTTCCTCAAGCACAAACTCGCCTATCTTGTGTATAGCTCCGCTCTTTTCAGCGGCGGGAATAAATATTTCAGGGGAGATGAATCCGTCTTTTTCGTCGATGAGCCTGAGCAGCGCTTCTGCAGATTCGAACCTCTTGTTTTCAACGGAATAGATTGGCTGATAGTAGACATGGAATCCATGATTTGCAAATGCGTTGTCTATTATGCAGTCAATTTCTGACAGCAGGGTCATGCTTCTTTTAACGCTTGCGCTGCTGGCGTGCAGCACTTCGCCGTTATATGGAATCTTGGAACTGAACTCTGCACCGAAAGTTGTCAGCGACTTAAGGTCGCGGATATCTTCCGGACACTGCGCGGTGCATACATATGCAATAAGATTGATGTCGTACTGATTTATCTTGAAAGTCTTTTTTAGCTCGCTGTTTATCATTTCGGCGGCTTTCTGCGTGTGGTCGCTGTCACAGTTGTTGAGAGTCAGACGCAGACAGCCCTCACCGATGTTATATACTTCACCGTAATTCTTTATGCTTTTTTTCGTATTTATCATTATTCTGCCGACATTCATCAGCAGCTCGTTCATCAGTTCATATCCGATAATGCTGCTGATTGTCCGATAGTTGGAAATGTTGACCATGATAATTGATACCTGATTTGCAGTCAGGAAGTATTTTTTCATATCGTCCGCATAGGCGCTCATTTTGCGCAATCCGGTGGCGGAGTCAATGATTTCTTCCGGCCGCTGTATCATAGCGATGATCAGCAGAATGCCGACCGCACCTGTGAAAGAGGTAACGCAGATATCAGGAAACATCGGTATCAGGACGCCTGCAACTCCCGCAAGCGGTATCTGGAACAGCAGGCAGACTATCTTCGGAAATGAGAACAATTTGTGATAGAACAACACATAGCACATTGCGATGATAATATAGAATCCGGCTGTCGCATAGGTAACGTAAGCCATAGGATTTATCGTATATACACCATCTGGATAATCGCCAACAGTGCCGGTGAATATGTTGCATATCAGCAGCGAAATGTCAGCGATATATGGCACAGCCAGCGTTATCCACATTGATTTTTGCCTCGGCAGCTTGTACCATACGCTGGTCAGGCTCAGCACATATAAAAGGAAGCATGGCGTTGTGGTATTGTAGACTATCATCTGCACCGAATGAGCAAAACGCCTTAACATCAGATCCGGAACGCAGAGGTTGTCAAGCGCGTCTGCCCATATTTCAAGACTGCAGCTCAGCAGTGTTACCGATACAAGGATCAGAAATAAATGATTTGCAGTGCCTTTGGTCATGCGGCGGGTGAGCTGTGATAACAGAGCTATAACAAGGATCACCAGCGCGGCAATATCAAGGTAGAAAATACGTTCAGTCATCATATCACCTTCAGAATCATATTCTTTATATATTAATTATATCATACTTGGATTATATTTGCAATACTTCAACAATAACAATAGCGTATCTTTGTTAACATTGTACAAAAAAGACCTGCGATAAAAGGCTTGAGTTTATTGCAGGTCTGATTGACGCTGTTACTGATCCCTTACAGCTTTTCTGCTGCGCTTGTCTTCATACATTCTGGCGTCAGCTATTCTGATGATATCGTCTATGCTGTCGGAAGAACTCCATCCTGAAAGATCAGTTTTTTCCATGCCGACGCTTACTTCC
The DNA here is from genome assembly GCA_003531585.1 of Oscillospiraceae bacterium. GTDB lineage: Bacteria > Bacillota > Clostridia > Oscillospirales > Ruminococcaceae > CAG-115. Next base: position 18,128 of record DQFX01000077.1, read on the forward strand.
ACGCGGTAAGGGCAGCCGGAACTGCGGTTGTAGCCCGCAAGATAAGCCCTGACCTCCGTGATATAGTCCTCCGGGCTGAAATCATCGCCAGAGGCTATCACGGCAAATTCATCACCTCCGAACCGCGAACATACCAGCTCGTAGCCGGGCGCGGACATCAGCGCTGCTGCGACTGTCTTTATCGCACGGTCGCCTTCGTTATGTCCGAAATTGTCGTTGATATATTTCAGCCTGTCCATGTCGATGGAGAAAAGATAGATGAATTTTCCCTCGCCGCACAGCTTGTCGAATTTTTTGTAGAATCCTCGGCGGTTCAGAAGACCGGTCAGCGGGTCGCGGATGTGCATTTCAGCAAGCTCGCTGTTCATTCGTTCCAGCTTCACGCGATGTATCAGATTTTCCAGTATCTGGACTGTATTGCTGATATATCTTCGGCGGTTGGAGTAAATAAATTCCTCTGCAAAAGCGATAGCCGCACAGGCGTAACCCAGAACTTCGTCCATAAAATGCAGCGGCGAGAAATACAGCACATCAAACTTATCAAGCGTATCTTCAAGATCGGGCAGAATATTTTCAGCCGGAAAAATGATGTCGGTGTTGGTGTGATTTTCCATTCTGCGGACAAAAAACGCGTTCATTTTTTCAGTGAAAAGATCGTGATAGCGCGCTTCGTCAGGCGTTTTGCTGAAAAGATCCGTGTTCAGGCAGAACCATTCGAAGTAGTCGCCATGGGTAGACATAACATCTGCAAGCTCTGAAAGATCACGGCACTGTGTTGCTTTTCTGAGAAAGTTGAACATAAAGTCTTCGTGCCAGATCGAATTGTCGACTCTTTCATAGAGTTTGATTATTTTATCGCAGGCGTTTGCCGAGTCTGTTTTGTTGCAGCCGCAGGAGCCGCCGAGCTGCATTCTGTAGGGTATCACAGCGTCACGGACAGTATCTCCGGCTAGCACTTTCCCGATTATTTCCATCGTTCTTGCGCCCACTGCCGAATAATCCACACAGCCAGTGGTGAGCCTTGGCTGGTAAAATTTCTCCAGTTCGATGCCGTCGAATCCGGTGACAATCACATCATCCGGGACAGCGTATCCCTTTTCCGAAAGGTACTGGCAGACGGTTATCGCCATGGAATCATTGCAGCAGATGATAGCCTCTGGCATGGGAAGACCGCTTTCCACAAAACAGTCCATGGCGCGGCGTGTGGGTTCCTCCCAGAAATCGCCGTAGCCTAACCTGCGTTCGTCAAATTCGATGCCATTTTCAGCTAGTACGCGCTTGAAGCAGTCGATGCGGGCTTCAGAAAAGTCGTTATCTTTGAATCCCGCTATGAAATTCACGGTGCGGCAGTGGTGGTCCTCAACGACATGACGGATTATCCGCTCAAAGGTGGTGACGTAGTCGAACATTACGCTGGGAACTCCGTCGAAATGTCCGTCTATTGTGACCACCGGGATATTACCGTCTTTTGCGGCGGCGATTATTGAAGCGGAAACATCGTTGTTATTGATGGAGCCCGGCAGCACTACAAGAGCGTCAATGATATCAGTATTTATCACCTTATAGACGCTGGCTTCACCAGTGGTTTCATGTGAGCGGCTGTACAGGTCGCAGAAAGTGGTGAACATCATGACTTTCCAGCCACTGTCTACAGCGCTTCTGCATATTGAGTCCATCATGCTCTTGACATCCTCGTTCGGCATTTTGGAGCCGCATATGCCGAGGATCCTGTAGTTCTTGTCTTTTCCCTTGAACATATCAATTACCCTTTTCGTGAACTAACTTTAATAAAGTTACCAGTCTTCTTCTTAATGATACCACAAAGAATCGTATTTGTCAATGTTGAATAGTAAAATATAGTTAAAAAACAAAACCCCCGATCCTGCGAACGGGGGTATATGTGTAAAGTGAGCGTAAATAACAGGAATTACTTGAGCTCGATCTTAGCGCCAGCCTCTTCAAGCTTAGCCTTGATCTCCTCAGCCTCAGCCTTGGAAACGCCTTCCTTAAGAGCCTTAGGAGCAGCCTCAACGAGCTCCTTAGCCTCCTTAAGACCCAGACCCAGAACGTCCTTAACAGCCTTGATAACAGCCATCTTAGCGTCGCCGAAGGAAGCGAGAACAACGTCGAACTCGGTCTTCTCTTCAGCAGCAGCAGCGCCAGCGCCAGCAGCAGGAGCAGCAGCTACAGCAGCAGCGGAAACGCCGAACTCTTCCTCAAGTGCCTTAACGAGCTCGTTCAGTTCGAGAACGGAAAGAGCCTTAACTTCTTCGATCATAGCGGTAATCTTCTCAGATGCCATTTTAGTATCCTCCATTAAATTAAAATTATTGTGCGTTTTCACGCAGTAAGTTTAAGCCGTGCGAAGCAAATCGCAGGCTGCGCCGCAATTAAGCGGACTGCTCTTCGTTCTTCTTTGCGATCTCGTTGAGTGCGATAGCAACTCTCTGAATCGGAGACTGAAGCATGAATACGAGCTGAGAGAGCAGGGTCTCCTTGGACGGAAGCTTTGCGTAAGCTTCAACTTCTTCCTTAGAAATAACCTTGCCATCGATGAAGCCGAGCTTGATAGCGAATGTGCTGTCAGGAGCCTCGGTCTGCTTGAACAGGAGCTTGGGGGCAATGATGATGTCCTCAGCGGAAAGAGCGATAGCAGTTGTGCCGGAGAGCGCGGGCTCAAGACCCTCTATCCCTGCGATTTCAGCTGCACGCTTGAGCAGTGTGTTCTTAACTACGAAATACTCTACGCCGTTTTCACGAAGATCCTTACGGAGCTTGGTGTCGGCCTCAACGGAGATACCCTTGTAGTCAACGAGAACACCGCCGGCAGCGTTCTTGAGCTTTTCAGCTAAGTCAGCGACATATGCCTGCTTCTGTTCGAGTACGCTTTTACTAGGCATTTAATTCACTCCTTTACTAAATTTGCGCTGTTCAGTAATGAGGAGAAAAATAAATCCCTCTCTGTAGACACAGAAAGGGAGCAGATGTTATAATCTCATTCCCATTCCTCGGCAGGCGGTGTTAACCATTAAAGACTTTCGTCAGCCTGCTGTCTTTAGAACAGCATAATTATTATATCACGTCAAACACGGTTTGTCAAGTGGTTTTTCAGAAAAATTTTAGGTCACCTCTAAAAACCGGTTTGAAAA
>DQFX01000077.1:21581-67289 GCA_003531585.1 Oscillospiraceae bacterium
ACAAGGTTTTTAGAGGTGACCTTTAATTTATTCTTCGGTTTCTTCCGTTTCATCGTCCGCAGCGATTTCCTCGATTATTGCGCGTATTTCGTCACGCCCCTCTCCGGTCTGGGCTGAAAATTCGATAATAGTGATGTCCTCGGCGCAGGGGAGTTCGTTCAGCAGGGAAGCGCGGCGCTCTTCCCGCTGCTTCTTGGACAGCTTGTCCGCTTTTGTGAGTATCACAACGAACGGTATTCCGCTGTCGATCAGGAAATTCACCATCATCACATCGTCGGAGGTCGGCGGGTGGCGGAAGTCGATGAGCTGGAACACCAGCGCAAGCTCGCGGTCGTCGTGAAGGTACCCCTCGATCAGTCCCGCCCAGCGCTCTTTATCTGACTTCGCGACCTTCGCGTAACCGTATCCCGGGAGGTCTACAAAATAGAGATTCTCCAGGCTGTAGAAGTTGATGGTAGCGGTCTTGCCGGGAACCGCGCTGACCCTTGCCAGGGATTTTCGGTTGAATATCTTGTTTATCAGCGAGGATTTCCCGACGTTGGAGCGCCCGGAAAACGCGATCTCAGTACGCTCGGACTTAGGTATCTGCTTGAAACTGCCGTAGGACGTGTAGAATTCTGCGTTGTTGTAGTTCATATGTCACCTTAAAAAAGCCGCCGAGTACTACCCGGCGGCAGCATTATTTAGTTTGCAGTAAGCGCGGGGAGCTTCTTCTCCGCCTTGGCCTTGGCGGTTGTGCGGCGCTTGAGCGGAGCCTTTTCCTTCGGGTTGCAGTTCGGAATGACCAGCGCAGTTTCCAGGACTGTGGAGATATCCTCGGCAACAACGAACTTCAGGCTGTTCTTTACAACGTCGTCCAGTTCGTCGATGTCAGGCTCGTTTTCCTTCGGAATGCAAACCGTCTTAACGCCCGCACGGTATGCGGCCATTGTTTTTTCCTTCAGACCGCCTATCGCGAGTACCTTTCCGCGGAGGGTTATCTCGCCGGTCATTGCAACGTCCCTGCGCACCGGAGTGCCGGAGAGCGCGGAAACAAGCGCAGTCGTCAGCGTTACGCCGGCGGAGGGGCCGTCCTTCGGGACTGCTCCCTCGGGAGCGTGGATATGGATATCCTTGGTTTTCCAGAACTCGGGGTCGATGTTGTATTTCTTCGCAATGGAGCGGGTCAGGCTGACCGCTATCTTCGCGGATTCCTTCATTACATCGCCAAGGCTGCCGGTGAATTCGGTCTTGCCGGTGCCGTCGAGTATCAGTACTTCAAGCGGCATAAGCACGCCGCCTACGGAGGTCCACGCCATGCCGTTCACAAGACCTACTTCGTCGTGAGCTTCGAGGTGCTCAGGCAGGTACTTCTTTACGCCGAGGAAATCTGTGATGTTCTCATCGGTGACCGTGACCTTCTTCTCGCCGGAAACCAGCTTCTTAGCGGCCTTGCGGCAGATATCCGCGATGGAGCGCTCCAGCTTTCTCACGCCGGCTTCGCGGGTGTAGAAGTCGATGATGGAGTACAGCGCCTTATCGTTGACCTTGAGGGTCGTCGATTTCTCGCCGTGCTTCTTGAGCTGCTTCGGGAGCAGGTGCTTTTTCGCAATGTTGAATTTTTCCTCGCGGGTGTAGCTTGAAAGCTCGATAACTTCCATTCGGTCGAGCAGCGGAGCCGGGATAGTATCCAGGCTGTTAGCGGTTGTGATGAACAGAACGTCGCTGAGGTCGAGCGGGATCTCAAGGAAGTGGTCGGTGAATGTGGTGTTCTGCTCGCTGTCGAGGACTTCAAGCATAGCGGAAGCAGGGTCGCCCTTGTAGTCGCTGCCCATCTTGTCGATTTCGTCGAGCAGCATTACGGGGTTCATGCTCTTTGCCTGCTTGAGCGCAGCCGCGATACGTCCGGGCATTGCGCCGATATAGGTCTTTCTGTGACCGCGGATCTCGGCTTCGTCGTGAACGCCGCCTAGAGAAATGCGTACGTAATTTCTGCCGAGCGCTTCAGCGATGGACTTGCCGATAGAGGTCTTGCCGACTCCGGGAGGGCCGTAAAGGCAGATGATCTGTCCCTTGACATCGGGAGCGAGCGCACGTACGGAGATAATTTCGGTGATACGCTCCTTGACCTTTTTCAGACCGTAGTGATCCTTGTCGAGCTGTTTCTGTACCTTTTCGATATCGAGCTTATCCTTTGTTTTGACGTTCCAGGGAAGCTCGAGCACAGTGTCGAGATAGCCGCGGATAACGCCCGCCTCCTGAGAGGAGTAGGACATCTTCACGAGTTTCTGCGCCTCGCCGATGAGCTTTTCAGTGATCTCGTCGGAGAGATTCAGCGCCCTGATCTTCTCTATGTAGCCGTCGGCTTCTTCCTGCGGGTTGTCGCCCTCGCCGAGCTGCTTGTAGATGGCGCGGAGCTGCTCGCGGAGGTAATATTCGCGCTGGTTCTTGTCGACCTGCTCCTTGACCTGCTCCTGAATGTCGATTTCAGTTTCGATTATTTCAATCTCGCTTTCGAGCATGGAGATAAGCATTTTCACGCGGCGCAGAAGTCCGTTGGTCTCAAGCAGAGCCTGCTTGTCCTCGACCTTGAGCACTACGTTGAAAACTACCTTTTCAAAAAGCTCTGCGCAGTTTTCCTCGCTCATTATTCCCTCGAACAGTTCGCGGGGCATTCTTGGGGATATCTGCGCGTACTCTGCAAAGGTGTTTTTCAGCGCGCGTACTGCGGCTGCTGCGGTGCTCTCGGAAAGCTCCATGCCGCGGACGGGCAGTTCCTTCACCTCAAACTGGAGGTACTCCTTGCCGGGAACGCTCTTTACGCGCTTTGCGCGTGTGAGACCCTCCACAAGCACTCTTGTGGAGCCGTCCGGAGTAGTAAGTAACTGGCGCACCTCTGCGATAACGCCGACCTCGTAGATGTCAGAAAGTTCCGGCTCGGTCTGAGCCGCGTCCTTCTGGGCTACGAGGAAGATTCTTCCATTGCCCTCGGCCGCCGCCTTGACAGCGTTAACGGAGCGTTCCCTTCCGATGTCGAAGTGAAGCACCATAGCCGGGAATACAACAAGCCCCCTGAGGGAGATGGCAGGGATCAGCTCGTTGGCTGTTTTAGTTGTGTTGCTCATATATTTATGTCCCCTTTCTCTTGTTTCATTTTCGTATGAACACTATTATATAACATTTCGCGAAAAAATGCAAGCCCTTATTTGTGGCATTAAAATCCCACATTAATATGTAAGCAGAAAATGCTCGTTCGCCAACCTGGATATGTAAAAATTCGTTTTTCTGGCAGCGTCAGCGATGGAATATAAGGCTGAAAATTCCATAAAGAACCGGCTGATGGAGAACGTATATCCATATGGTATACCTGCCGACCGCAGCGAGCCATTTGATGTGGGTCGGGTAGCAGAACTTCGGTAGCCTTCCCGCCTTTGCGATGATTCCGAAGTAGCTTCCCGCGAGGAACAGGAAGAACCAGGGCATCATCGGGAAGTAATCCGAGGAACTGAACGACGCGTTGTGAAGTCCCAGCGGGAACAGCACGCCGACATTGTAAGCCTCCATCGGGAGTTTTATGGCGAACAGATTCGGGATACCGATGTAACCCGGGGAGATCATGCCGTTTGCGTAGGTCAGCCGGACGTTCATCGTGAGAATGAACAGCAGAACGCATACGCCTATGCCAACCCAGGAGGGGAGCAGGTCGAAAAGCTTCTGCCCGAGCCCGAACAGCATCATGCTGACGCCGAGGAAATGCAGGATACCGAACATGACGGTTCCGCTTGTGAAGAACGGCATGACGAAGGTCATTATCATGCCGATGAAGAAGCACTGCGCGCCGCGTTTGATGTTGTTGGAGGAATAGCGGCAGACCGTACCGGAAATAAATATGAACAGTCCCGCAAAGATATCCCGTATCACATCGAACCAGCCGTCGAAGAAAATCGGAATATCCAGACCGAACAGGTATTTCAGGTCGTACATGGCGTGGTAGACCACCATGCAGATTATGGCAAATCCGCGGAGCTCGTCGAGGATACCGACCCTCGACGAGCCGGAACTTTTCTTTGTATTATCCATTTATGTATATCTCCGTTCTGATTATTTGTACAACATACATAACATTGTATCACATTTCAAGAAAAATTACAAGAAGAACTTGAACAGTTTTGCATTTTGTGATACAATAATAAAATGAAATTCTGATGAAAATCGGCAGAATGTGAGGAAAACCGATGGAATACACCAATATATGCGGCGTAAAGATAGAAAAGACCGCCGCGCTTGCTCCGATGGCGAGCGTAGCCGACAGGGCGTACCGTATCATGGCGAAGGAATACGGAGCCTGCTATGTTGTCGGCGAGATGGCAAGCTGCAAGGGCTTGTGCTACAACGACAGAAAGACCGCCGAGCTGCTTTCGGTCACTCCCGGGGAGCGCCCGATGGCAGTGCAGCTTTTCGGGAACGAGCCGGAGTTCGTGAAGGGCGCAGTGGAGATAGCCGAGCGTTTTCAGCCCGACATTATCGACATAAATTCCGGCTGCCCCATGCCGAAGATAGTTTCCGGCGGCGCGGGGAGCGCGCTCATGAAAACTCCTGAGCTTTTCGGCAATGTAGTAAGGGCTGCTGTGGAAGCCGCGCATGTCCCGGTGACGGTGAAGATACGCGCCGGCTGGGACGTAAACAGCATAAATGCGGTGGAGATAGCGAAAATCGCGGAGCAGAGCGGCGCGGCGGCGGTGGCAGTCCACGGCCGCACGAAAACTCAGCTCTACGCCGGGAAGGCTGACTGGGACGTGATCCGCGCCGTGAAGCAGTCGGTGAGCATTCCGGTCATCGGCAACGGCGACGTATCCACCCCGGAGCTTTGCAGGGAAATGTACGAATACACCGGCTGCGACCTTGTGATGGTCGGCAGGGGAAGCTACGGCAGACCCTGGCTGTTCCGGCAGATATGCGAGTATCTCGAAACCGGGAGCTACTCCCCTGAACCCACCGCCGGGGAAAAACTCGACATAATGCGCCGGCATATCCAGCTGATAGTCGAGGATAAGGGCGAGCGCGTCGGAATGAAGGAAGCGCGCCGACCGGCTTCCTGGTATCTTAAAGGCATGAAGGGCGCGGCGAAGTTCCGCGACATGTGCAGCGAGCTTACAACGCTTGACGAACTCGAGCGGCTTATAGAAAAAATTAAAGAGCAACAAGGAGAACACGAAAATGAAGATCTGTGAAGAAAAGATACCACCACTGATGGTATTCCAGGAACTTTTCAATGAAAACGTGCTTTTCGCACGCGGAATAAACTGGCTCTATCCCGACAAGACCGAGGAACAGCGCCTGATGGGCTTCGCGAACATAAGCTCCGAGCTTCTGATGACCGGCAAGACCCTGGGAGAGTACCTCACCGACGCGGTCATGTATTCCAAGTCCCCGCTGTTTGCTGCTATAGTCAAGGAGCCGACCGAGGCGCGCAAAAAGGCGCTTGCCTACGATATCGCGCTTATCAAGAAGATCGTGAAGGAGTACACAGCCTCTGCGGTAAAGAAGGCGCTTGCAGACATCGCGGGCGCGACCGCCGACTACGCGGCGCTTCCTGAGTATGAGAGCGGCAAGTTCACACTCAACGCCGACCGCCTGATAAAGTTCGCGCAGAAGAACGGCACCGGCGATTTTGCAAAGTACAAGGCGTTCACGTTCCGCGGCGGAAAGCTGATACCCGTCGAGCACATCGACCCCATCAGGCTGACCGACCTCAAGAATTACGAGCTTCAGCGCAATCAGGTCGTAGAGAACACCATAGCGTTCCTGAACGGCCTTCCTGCGCAGAACGCGCTGCTTTACGGCGACCGCGGCTGCGGAAAGTCCTCTACGATCAAGGCTATCCTCAACGAGTACGACCAGCTCCGCATGATAGAGCTTCCGAAGGCGGAGATCGCAGGTCTCGGCGACCTTTACGCAATGCTGAAGGATATCCCGATGCACTTCATAGTCACCATCGACGACCTGACATTCACACAGGACGACGAGCGGTTCGGAATACTCAAGGCGACGCTTGACGGAAGCCTTTCCGCACGCCCCGACAACATACTTATCTACGCCACCACCAACCGCCGCAAGCTCATCAAGGAGACCTACGCAGACCGCTCCGCGACCGACGTAAACAAGAGCGACGCGGTTGACGAGAGTATGTCCCTTGCAGACCGTTTCGGACTGTTCATCACGTTCACACAGCCGAACCGCGAGATTTATTTCGACATCGTAAGACAGCTTGCGGAGGATATGGATATAGAGATCGACGACAGCGAGCTTACCCAGGCTGCGGAGCGCTTTGCACTCAAGCGCGGCGGACGTTCACCGCGCATCGCACGGCAGTTCGTGGACTGGCTCAACGCGCGCATTGAGCTCGGATTGGATTACTGAAATGAAGAAGTTTGCACGGATAATTCCCGCACTGCTTGCGGCCTCGATGCTCGCCGGGTGCAGCGGCGATAATTCCCCCGCGCCATCGGAGATAATCATTACCGGGGTGACTTCCGAGGCTGAAAACGCGGTGTTCCCGGTGAAACTTGACGACGGAACGATGATAGACCACGCCCCGGAAAGCGCGGCGAGTCTTTCCCCGGCTGCGACCGAGATACTTGCGGAGCTGGGATATTCCGACCGGCTGACCGCTGTCTGCCGCTACTGCGACTTCCCGGAAGGTCTGACCTCACAGACCGCAGGCAGCAGCGAAAATCCCGATATTGATAAACTGACCGAGCTTCATCCGGAGGTGCTGTTCACGACCTCTCCGCTGGCGGAGCGCGAGGTCTACGCCCTCCAGACTGCAGGGATCACTATCGTGGAGCTTCCTGCGCCTAAATCCATCGAGGACTACGGCGGGCTTTACGGCACGATAGCGGCGGTGTTCAGCGGCGAGGAGACGGGCAAAGCCGCTTCCGGCAAGGCGGTTAGCGACCTTGAAAGCGCCGCCAGCAGCGTTGAGATGGGTACATTCATATATGTATCGCCAAAGCTTACAGCGGCGGGCGCAGATACCTTTGAAAGCGCGGTGCTGTCCCTTTGCGGGAGCAACCTCTGTGCGGCTTCCGGATACAGCGAGAGCGCCGATGACATCACCGGCACTCCCGAGTATATCGTTGCGGCAGACAGCCTGACTGAATCTGATATCGCCGGCAGCGAGCTTTTCGGAGGCTTTGTTTCCACCGGTGCAAAGTTGGTTTTCGTTCCTGCGCAGCGCTTCGAGCGTCCCTCAGGCAGGCTTGCGGAGATATTCACCTACATCGGCGAGACTGAGTAACCGCTGTCCTTCCAGAAATCCAACACATCACCGAGAATAGCTGAATTAGTTTCGGAAACGGCGTGGAGCAGATAAACCGCGCCGTTATGCGTTTTACCGGTGATTTTCTTGAATGCCGCGTCCTTGTCGGGCTGGTTGTTTACGTCCCAGTCGGGGTAGGCGAAGCTCCATAGCACGGTGGTGTAGCCGAGATCCTTTGCGCAGGCGAGCACCCGCTCGGAGAATTCTCCCATAGGAGGCCGCATGACGTACATTTCGTAGCCAAACTCCTTTTTAACGTAGTCGTGTAGCAGCGACAGCTCGGAATACAGCTCGTCCGGCGAGCAGTCCGGGAGGGAAGGGTGGCTCCAGGTGTGGTTTCCGACTGTGTGCCCCTCGGCGATCATGCGCCGGACAAGTTCCGGGTTGCGCTTGCAGTAGTCGTAGGTCACGAAGAACACCGCGCGGACGTTCTTCTCTTTCAGCGTATCGAGAATATCAGCGGTGCAGCCGTTCTCGTAGCCTTCGTCGAACGTGAGCCACAGCCGCTTTTCCTCGCTTCCGCCGATGAACTGACCGCCCATGCCGCCATACTGCTTCTGCGCCCTTATTGCACCGAGCGGCCGGTTATTGCTGTCGGTCTCGACGCCCATTCCGTACGCGACCTTGGTGTTGTCGAGGCTTTCGTACCGTGAGTATTCCGACAGCGGCGGAGCCGCAGCCACTGCCGCGGCAAGCACTATTGAATAAAAGCTATTCATTTTTATCCCACCTTATTTCATATTTCAGCTCCCGCCCGGCGAAAAAGTCGCCGAGACTCTGGAGGGTCGTTTCTGCAATGCTCCGGAGCGCTTCCCGCGTCAGGAACGCCTGGTGCGAGGTTATCAGCACGTTCGGCCGCGATACAAGCAGCGACAGCGTTTCGTCTGTGACTATCCGGTCGGAGTTGTCCTCGAAAAACAGCCCGGTCTCCTCCTCGTAGACGTCGAGAGCCGCGCCGCCTATCCGCTTTTCGTTGAGTGCGTTCAGCAGCGCTTCGCTGTCGATGAGCTTCCCTCGGGAGGTGTTGACGATGAGGGTATCCGGCTTCATCAGAGAAAGCGCATGCTCGTTTATGATGTAGCGCGTGTCCTCGGTCAGCGGGCAGTGAAGCGAGATGATGTCGGAGCGCCGGAACAGCTCCTCCCGGGAAACGTAGTCGATACCGCTGCCTTCAGCCGGGAACGGGTCGTTTGCGATGACTTCCATGCCGAACCCGCGGCAGATATCTATAAAGCTACGTCCGATCTTGCCGGTTCCGATAACTCCGGCGGTTTTTCCGTGGAGGTCGAACCCGATAAGCCCGTTAAGGCTGAAATTGAAGTCGCGAGTGCGAATGTACGCTTTGTGGAGCTTCCGGTTGAGCATGAGTATCATGCCCATCGCGTGTTCCGCGACCGCATAGGGCGAATATGCGGGGACCCTCACGACCCGGAGTTTCCCGGTGGCTTCCTTCAGCGCGACATTGTTGTAGCCTGCGCACCTCATCGCGATCATCTCCACACCGATGTCCGCGAGGGAGCGCACAGTTGAGGCACCGATGTCGTCGTTGACAAACGCACAGACTGCGCGGCAGCCCTCGGCGAGCTTCACGGATTCGGGGCGGAGCCGGCTTTCAAAATAGACAAGCTCAAAATCCCTGTTCAGCTTGTCGAAGTATATACGGTCGTAGGGTTTGGCGTCGAAAAAGGCGATTCGTTCCATTTTATTCTCTCCTTGCTGCGATTTTTCGAACTCTGCGAATATTGTTGCCGGAAGCGAGCAGAATATGCTTTTTAAGAATTTTGTAAGATTTATGTCGATTCTTTTGTAAGAAATTCATGTTATAATCAAATCATCAAAGGAAAAGGAGGCGGTCTGTTGGAAAGGTCAGACAAGCAGCGCGTACTTGTGGTCGACGACGACCGTGAGATAGTAGCGGCTATAGTCCGGCTGCTGGAGCGCGAGGGGATCGAAACGATAGCCGCATACAACGGCAGGGAAGCTGTGGAGCGGCTCACTGAAAACGAGATACACCTTATTATTATCGACATTATGATGCCGGAAATGGACGGTATCTCAGCGACGATAAAGATACGCACCGAGCGCAACATTCCGGTGATAATGCTGTCTGCAAAGACCGAGGAAAGCGACAAGATACTTGGCCTGTCGGTTGGCGCCGACGATTACGTCACAAAGCCGTTTTCGCCTGCGGAGCTTATCGCGAGGGTGAAGTCGCAGCTAAGGCGCTATATGACCCTGGGCGACTATGCGAACCGTTCCGGCGGCAGCGATGTTGCGCTTGGAGGTCTGCTGCTGCACCGCGATCAGCGTCAGCTCGACGTCGACGGCGAGCCGGTGAAGCTCACGCCGAAGGAGTACCGCATAGTTGAGCTGCTGATGTCAAACCCGGGAAGGGTGTTTTCCGCAGAGGAGATTTACGAGAGAGTATGGAACGAGACGGCGTATTCGGTAGAAAATACGATCATGGTGCATATCCGCAGGATACGCGAGAAGATCGAGATAAATCCGAACGAGCCGAGATATTTAAAGGTGGCGTGGGGAATTGGATACAAAATGGAGAAAATTCAGCCGCAGCGGGGGCTTTAAGGCGATCCTGCTGCTGATAGTGCTGGGCTGCGCGGCGGCTGTCGGCGCAATAACAGGATACATTCCGGAGAGCAATTATTTCAGGGACGGCCTGTACGGCGATGTGCTTTCGCACAGCAGATTTACCGATTCTGAGACCTACGCAGGAGAGTTAAGCTCAATTGCGGATTCGGCCGCAGAGGAGTGCATAACTTTTTTAAGAGACGGTCAGCCGGACTATGTGAAGTATTACTATAAGGTCACAAACCGAAGCGTGACTGTAGAGTCCAGCATTCAGCCGTACTATACATATTACATTGACGACAGCGGATTCCTGGCTTCGGAGGATTCGCCTATCCCGGACTCCCTGTACGGGGCGACATATGACGTTCCCGACAACATAAAGGTTTCTTTTGGAATACCTCAGCGCCGGTTTGACTTTCTGAAAACCAACTGGGACATAACGCGCCACAACATGCTTGTGATAATCATTTCCGATGGAGTTCTGATGCTTGCAGGACTGGCAGCTCTTATCATGCTGTGCAGGACTTCCGGCGAAAAGGCTGATGGCACTGTGACGTTCCCGAAGTTTTTCAAGCTGTGGTTTGAACCGTCGGTATTACTGCTTTGCTGGTACACCTATGTTGCAATCGGATCCGCTGATACAGTTGCGAGGGATGTAATTTTCAGGTCGTATTACACGAGCGGCATTCTCGAAGTAGGTTTTCCGGGAACTGTAGAAAGCGTTATGGCGCTCGTCATGTACGGGCTTGGCGTAATGGCTTTCGGCGCAATACTGACCTACATTGCAGTAAGCGTTTGCATAAGGGCGAAGAACAAGAGCGTTGAAAAGGGATTCCTGATCTACTGGGTGTTCCATTTCATATGGAAGGCGCTCAAAGCGCTTGGCAGAGCGTTACTGACCGTATGCAGGACCGTCCGCGAGTTCTGCACCGGGGAGCTTTACAAAACCGACCGTGCAGCGAAGAAATTCGTCCTTCTTGATGTGACGTTCATCGGGATAACTCTCGTTGTTCTGGCGCTGTTCCTTGCTGCTGCGTCCAACAATGTTTGGGGACTTATGCTGTTCTGGTGCGTTGTTTGGTTTATCGCGCTTGGACTTTTCCTCTACGGACGATACCTTGTTACCCGCGACGAAGCCAAGCTTGAGCAGCAGATACGCGAGATAAGCCAGGGAAACTATTCCTACGACCCGCAGCTCAGCAAGAATTCACCGTACACAGCAAGCTGCGAGGTACTGAGCAAAGTCGCAGATGGCTACCGCCGCGGAATCGAGGAAAGCGTAAAGGCGGAGCGCACCAAAATAGAGCTTATTACGAATGTCTCCCACGACCTTAAAACTCCGCTGACCTCAATAATCAGCTACATCGACCTGCTGTCAAGGGAAAATCTCGAGCCGCAGGCAAGGGAGTACGTCGGGATACTGCAAAAGAAGTCTGAGCGGCTGAAGCACATCGTGTCGGACGTATTCGAGCTTGCCAAGACCACCAGCGGCGAAATAACGGTAGAGCATGAGCGCCTTGACCTGACCCGCCTCTCCAACCAGACCCTCGCCGAGATGGAGGACAAAATCAGCGCGGCAGGTCTGGTAGTCAAAACCGACATCTGCGAGCCTCCCGTGGAGGTCATAAGCGACGGAAAGCGGCTCTACCGCGTGATCCAGAACCTGATGGACAACGCGCTGAAATACTCGCTCAGGGGAACGCGCATATATTACACACTGAAAAAGGACGGCGGCACAGCCGAAATAACCATAAAGAACATAGCCGCCTACGAGATGGATTTCACCAAGGAAGAGATCCTGGAGCGGTTCTCAAGAGGCGACAAAGCGCGCTCCACCGAGGGAAGCGGACTTGGACTGTCCATCGCGCAGGGCTTTACGATAGCCTGCGGCGGTGCGTTCGATATTGACATTGACGGCGATATGTTCAAGGTGCGCATGACCTTCCCGCTGGCGGCTCCGGCTGAAATAACCGAAGAAAAGACGGCGGTGACGGCAGATGCATAAATCTCTGCTTTCCGAGCGGCGCGGGCTTGCGATATTCAGCGAAAAGGCGCTGATGATAGCCGCCGCGCTGATCTCGCTGCTTTTGCAGATCATCTCTTTCGTCACGACATGGCAGGGCGCGGAGGCGTACTTTTCCTCCGCGTTTCCGCTGGCGCCGCTGCTTTTTGCGGTGGCGGTGCAGTCGGTGGTGTATTTCACCTCAAACTCGATACGAAGGAAGCCCGGCGCGGGAAAAATAATCGCGCTGGCGCTTGCACTGCTGTGTTCGAACTACTTCTCGTTCGTGGGAATATACAGCGCCGTTAATCCGCCGACGGTTTACCTCCAGCAGACATACAACGCCTATTCCGCAGAGCTGACTGCGGCGGCGGAGGAACTTGACTCCGCGCGAAAAGCGAGAAGCACCGGAGACATCGACGCCGCAGTAAACGCCGTTATCAGCCGATATTCCGAGCTGACCTCGCAGAAAGCGGCAATGGATAAGCTTACGGAGCAGCTTGCGAAGATCAGCGGCACTGGTGTGACCGCCGGAATGACCCCGCCGTCACGGTGGAACTACGCGACCTACGAGGACTACGCCGCGGCGTATCAGGCGTACATTGAGGGGATTTCCCAGGGAACGGCGGCCGCGGCTGGCACCGAGGCGCAGGCGCTCCTGAGCCGGTACGGCTTCACGAGCGACGCCGACGCCGCGCAGCACTCTGCGGAGCTGACCGCCGAAATGTCGCTGATTGAGGGCGTATTCGGCGCTTCCGGAAGCGGATTTTATTCCGCCGCCGAGCAGATCCGCGCGGAAATGCTCGCCGGCGGCAGAAATGCGGCGGAACGCGTGTTTTCGCTGTACGAAAAGCTGTCCGGGAATCGTCTGGAGTACACGGCGGATATCCCCGGCGTGACCCTCGGTCTGCCGGAGTATTCCGAACTTTCGGCGGGGAAAGCTCCGGCGGCTGTCCGGGAGCAGATGCTCGGGAAGATATCCTCCGCGTGCGATACCATCAACGCCGCAGGGGGCGATGTCAGCGCTGACAGCTTCCCGGTGGAGAACGTGTACACGCTTCCGCTGAGGGCTGTGTTCGTGGATTTCAGAACCGACGCGGCAGTTTCGATGGCGCTTGCGCTGCTGACCGACTACCTGTCGCTGGCGGCGGCGGTGAGCTACGTACAGAAGAAAAGCATTCTTGCCGCGCGTAATACGGCTCAGGCTGCGGCTTCCGACGAGTTTTTCTTTGAGCAGAACATAGCCGGAGCGCTCCGTCTGGGGGCGTTCGCGGAAGGAAACGAACTCCGTGAAGCGGACGAAAAGCAGCTTTCCGAGCGCCTGGCGGAGTACGTCAGCAGGTTTACGGCGGCGGACTTCGCGGCGGAACAGGGGTGTACTCTGCTTGCGCGCCGCGAGGACGTAAAGGATCACGAGCTGCTGACTGCGTTCCTGTGCCAGTGCGGCTACGCGAAGCTGCTGACCGCCGAGGAGGTCGGGACGCTTGGCGGCAAGGCTGATTCCGACTGCGTCCTGCTGCGGACGAAGTTCCTGATGTGGGTCAGCGAAAAGACTGCGGGAAAGGCGGTGTGACCGGTTGAATATTCCGATATTCCTTGCCGCCGGAATGGCGGCGGAGCTTGTTCTGGCGCTGATCAGACCGCTTCGCGGCGCGACCAGGGGACTGGTCTGCTGGAGCGTAGCCGCAGTCGTGCTGTCGATGTGCTGCGCGGTGTACTTCATAAGCTCCGGCGACATCACGTTCGACCTTCCAAGCGCGATACGCGGCATAGGCGGCGCGGGCGTGCTGGTGCTGATTGCGGCTCTTATCGAACTTTTCTCCCCCTCCCGCCGGAGCCGACAAAAGCCGGAGCAGGATCCGCAGCGCTCGGAACGCTCACTGAACATCGTGCTGTCGGTTGCAGCGGGTATACTCTGCGCGGCTTCCCTGGCTCTGTCGCTTTTCGGGGAGCGCGACACTGCGGCGCTGCTTCTTGTGCCTCCGACTGCGGCGGCACTCCGGCAGACTCTGTGGTTCATGAAGTCCGCCGGAGCAGAACACCCTGCCACACAGCGCGAAAAACTCGCGGAGCGTATCTCCTGCGGCAAGTATAAATTATAACGTGACCGCCGCCGGAAAGAAGCGGCGGTTTTCCGTTTGTAGATATATACAATTATAGGCTGCCCGTTTTGTGAAGTTAGCTAAAATGCGGCTTTGCGTAACGTATGTTATACTAAAAATTAGCTTAAAACCTGCGGCTATTTCATAAAAATCTATTGATTTTTTGAGGAAAATGTGATAAAATAGTGATAACTGGTGTGGAGTTGTTTGTAGGCTCCTCCGGAATTAACTGCTATAAGGAGTGCATGCATGTCTCCGAAATTAAGTGAGTTGATAACCCTGCTCAAAGGACACAGGGTGTTTATACAAACGCATAACTTTCCAGACCCTGACGCGATAGCCAGCGCATTTGGCCTGCAAGTTCTTCTGGAGCGTTTCAAGATACCTACGACGATATGCCATCACGGAAATGTCGAACGTACCGCGACTGCGAATATGGTCTCTGAATTCGGGATCAAAATGACCGAGGATACCGAACTTGAGGATATGACCAGCGACGATTATATAATCACGGTGGATTCTCAGAAGGGAAACGCGAATATACTCGACCTCGTGGGCAATGAAGTTGCCTGTATCGACCATCACCCGACTTTCTGCCCGGCTGATTACAAATACAAGGATATCCGCATAGTCGGAAGCTGTGCGACGCTTATCGCGGACTACTACATGTCCTACAAGATGGATATGCCGAAGGACGTCGCGACCGCGCTGCTGTACGGTCTGAAAATGGATACGGCGGATTTCACCCGCGGCGTTACAGAGCTTGACATTGATGTATACAAGTATCTGTTCCCGAGGGCGGACAATTCCCTGATACGCAAGTTCCAGTCGGGAGTTATACAGTACGACGAGCTGGAAGCGTTCGTTGATTCGATGAAGAACATCGACATTCTGAACGGCGTGGCATTCGCGTTCCTGAATTTCCAGTGCGCGGACGCATTCGTAGCTACTATATCCGATTTTATTCTGAATCTCGACGTTGTAACATTCGCAGTCGTGTATTCCCGCAAGGCGAAGGGCTTCAAATTCTCCGTCCGCTCAGAGCTTGACGAGCTGAATGCCGGGAAAATCGCGGAGCAGGCGCTGAAAACAGTCGGGAGCGGCGGCGGTCACAGCTCCATGGCAGGCGGATTCGCCGAGGAGAGCAAGGTACTGGATATCAGCATTGACTTTAACCGCGTGATACAGAATCTGTTTCTTGACGTTATCGACCCTCTGCGTCCGAAAGACGACGAGCCGGAGGAAGTCCCCGTTGAGGAAAGCCAGAACACGATAGATTTAGAACAGGCAAAACCGCAGCTTTGACAAGAGCTGCGGCTTTTTTGTGCAAAGTGGTTGAAATTTTCCATGATTTGTGGTAAAATATAATCTGTAAAAATATATAAGCGGGAAACCGCGAAAGGACGATTCCAGAATGAATATAGCAGTTGTAGGACTTGGCCTTATCGGAGGCTCTGTTTGTAAGGCTCTGAAGGCTAATACTTTCCATCATATAATGGGAATGGATACCGACAAGGAAACCGTAAGAAAGGCTCTCGAGCAGGGCGCGATCGACGAGGAGATCGACGAGTCCAGATTAGGCGAGGCTAATCTTACCGTAGTTG
This sequence comes from Oscillospiraceae bacterium, assembly GCA_003531585.1. GTDB lineage: Bacteria > Bacillota > Clostridia > Oscillospirales > Ruminococcaceae > CAG-115. The sequence continues at coordinate 37,179 of DQFX01000077.1, forward strand.
CGCTCTATCCGGTTCCGACAGTGGAGTTCGTGAAGAAAAACGCCGACCGTTTCAAAAAAGGTTCGATAGTAATAGATGTCGGCGGCGTAAAGGGGTACGTAGTAAACGGCTGCACCCCGATACTGGACGAGAAGGGCGTGTACTTCCTCGGAACCCACCCGATGGCGGGTACTGAAAACTCCGGCTTCGATTATTCCAAGGCGGATATGTTCGTAAAGGCAAGCTATATTCTGACCCCGACCGAGAGCACTCCGCAGATAGCCATAGACCTCGTATCCACGCTGGGAAGCTGCATGGGATTCGGTCAGGTGGTTATCGCAACACCCGAGCAGCACGATATCAATATCGCGTTCACTTCGCAGCTTGCTCACGTTGTTTCCAACGCCTACGTCAAGAGCCCCTCGCTGCTCCGCGCGGACGGATTCTCCGCAGGCAGCTTCCTCGACCTGACGAGAGTTGCAAAGCTGAACGAAGAAATGTGGTCGAGCCTGTTCCTGTGCAACAAGGACGCCCTGCTTTTTGAGATCAACACGATAATCGAGAAGCTGTCGGAGTACCGCGACGCGATGGTGAACGACGACAAGCCCACGCTGAAGGAACTGCTGAAGGTCGGCAGGGAGCGCAAGGAAGAAAGCATGAAGTACTACGGTCAGGAGAAGGCGCTGAATGGCTGAGAAACAAAGCCCGGGCATTGCCTACGTCGTATCCCTGTGCGGAATAATGTGCGGACTGTCGCTCGCGCTGATGTTCTGCCTGGGAATGATACCCGGTTTCGAGTATGTCAGCCCGGCGGTCGCCGGGGTGCTGATATGGGTCGTGAGGGAACGCCTCGGCGTGCGGTACGGGCTGGTATGCTACGCCGCAGTCGGGATACTTACCATGCTGTTCACCGCGAATTACGAGGCGAGCATGATGTATATTTTTCTGCTTGGCTACTATCCTATCGTGAGACAGTACCTCATGAAGCTGAAATATCCCGTGCTGCGCTGGGTCAGCAAGCTGGCTCTGTATGCCGCGGCGGCGATCGCATGCTATTTTGTGCTGATAAACATTTTCGGAATGTCGCAGCTTCTTGAGGACATGGGCGAGTTCGGACAGTACGGTCAGTGGGTGCTGCTCGGGCTGGGCGCAGTCGCGTTCGTGCTATACGACATTTTCCTCGGGCTGTACTACCCGTTCTATGAAAAGGTACTGAAACCCAAGATATCCAAACGAATGAAATAAAGGAGAATTTGATATGTCAGAAAGGATCCCACAGAGAAACGAGATACCAGCAGAGCACAAGTGGTCGATCGAGGATCTTTACGCCACCGACGCCGCATGGGAGCAGGATCTCGGCAAGGCGAAGGAATTCCCGGCGAAGATCGCTTCCTATAAGGGGCTTCTCTCCACAGATTCTGCAAAGCTGCTGGAATACCTGAAATACGACGACGATATGACCGTCATTCTGGAGAACATGATAAACTACGCTCAGCGCAAAAACGACGAGGACACCCGCGAAGCGAAGTACCAGGACATGGTAAGCCGCCTTGAGATGCTGTTCGTAGACATTTCCGGAGCGTCCGCGTTCGTAACTCCCGAGATACTCTCCATCAATGACGAAACCATGGAGCGCTTCTATAAGGAGCAGCCCGGCATGGAGCTTTACCGCCTGTGCATCGACAGAGTACGCCGCAGAAAGGCGCATATCCTCTCCGAAGCAGAGGAGCGCATAATGGCTCTGGCAGGCGACATGACGAACTCACCGGACACGATATTCTCAATGCTGGACGACGCCGATATGAAGTTCCCGGACGCAGTCGATAAGGACGGAAACAAGCACCAGGTAACTCATGGCAGCTATATCCCGCTCATGCATTCCAACGACCGCACGCTGAGAAAATCCGCGTTCGAGAGCCTCTACGGCGTTTACGAGAACTTCAAGAATACCTCCGCGGCGGTGCTTGCTTCCCAGGTCAAGTGCCTGACGTTCAACGCAAGGGCGAGAAGATACGAAAGCACCCTCGAGGCAGCGCTCAGCGGCAACGAGGTACCGGTTGAGGTATACAAGCAGCTTATCGAGGCGGTTCACGAAAACATGGATTATATGTATAAGTACATGAAGCTGCGCAAGAAGCTGCTCGGCGTTGACGAGCTGCACGCCTACGACCTCTATGCGCCTATCGTAAGCGACATTGAGGTCAAGATCCCGTTCGACCAGGCAAAGCAGGAGGTCTACGACTCCCTGGCGCCGATGGGCGAGGATTACCGCGCGATATTCCGCGAGGGAATCGAGAACCGCTGGATAGACATCTACGAAAACGAGGGCAAGCGCAGCGGAGCGTATTCCGCAGGCGCGAGGGTACACCCGTACGTCCTGCTGAACCACAAGGATACTCTTGACAGTGAGTTCACCCTGGCGCACGAAATGGGTCACGCTATTCATTCCTACCTTTCAAATAAGAATCAGCCCGTTGTTTACGCGGATTACGTGATTTTCGTAGCCGAGGTTGCTTCTACCTGCAACGAGAGCCTGCTCATGCAGCACCTTCTCAAGACCACCACGGATAAGAAGCGCCGCGCGTACCTCATCAATTATTTCCTCGAGCAGTTCCGTACAACGCTTTACCGTCAGACTATGTTCGCGGAATTCGAACTGATGATAAACGAGAAGGTCGAAAACGGCGAGAGCCTTACCGCGGAAGCGCTCTGCGACATGTACAGAAAGCTGAACCTGCTGTATTACGGCGAGGATATCGTTATCGACCATGAGCTTGACATGGAGTGGGCAAGGATCCCGCACTTCTATTACAATTACTACGTTTACCAGTACGCCACAGGATTCTCTGCTGCGATCGCGCTCAGCCAGCGCATACTCAAGGAGGGCGAGTCCGCTGTCAAGGATTACATCGGATTCCTGAGCGGCGGCTGCTCGAAGGATCCTATATCGCTGCTGCGCGGCGCGGGAGTGGATATGACCTCCAAGAAACCGGTGACGGAAGCGCTCAAGCTGTTCGGCGAGCTCATCGACGAGATGGAAGATCTCATGCAGTGACGGAGGCGGTATGCAGGTAACTTCAAAAGAGGAGATCTTCAAGCCGTATCTCTGCCTGTTCAGCGGAAGCAAAGTTGTGTGCCTTGACAACAGGTTCTGCGTGGTGAGCTGCGAAGGCTCTCTGCTTGAGTCTGGCGAGTGCGTGCTGAAAAGCGTCCGCGAAACGGTGCCGGAACCTCTCGGCGTAGTGATGGATACCACGCTGTACAAAAACGAGCATTTCTATTGCCTGAGGCTCCACCCGATAAAGAACGGAATAGGTGAAACGATAGCGTATATCGGAGAGATCCTGGATTCCGGGTCGGTGCGCGGAATGATGGAGCGCACCGAGGCACCTTCTGACATACTGCCGCTTTATAACGCGGTGGAGATGAATTCCGCAGCAATCTGGAAGCACGCCGCGAATCTGCGCTACGGCATGGTAAAGGCGAAGGATTACACGCGCCTGACCGAGGTGCTCGGAATAGAAACGGCGATGTCTAATCTGTCGTCGGTGTGCGAGAATGCTTTCAACTACGCTGAAATGCTGTACCGCACCCAGCGCGAAACGGTCGTAGACGCAGGCGAGCTTTGCGAGAATCTCGCGAAACGCTGCAACGCTGCGCTCGCCAAGTGCGGAAGGCGCATAGAAGCGCTGATAGACCCGGGCAGTCTGTACATCTACGCCGACAGCCGCCGCGCCGTTGTCGCGCTGGTGAACGCAGTTCAGAACGCGCTGCTGTATTCCCCGAAGGAGACCGAGCCGATACTTACCGTGTGTTACCGTGAGTCCCGCGGCAGGAAGTTCGTAGAGATACGCGTCGTAAATGAAAGTTCCATGTTCAGCAGCAAGGATTTCAGCGGCAGCGTTGACGTAAATTTCAGCTACCAGCGGATGGGCTACGGAATTCCGATAATCAAGCGGTTTGTGCAGGTCAGCGGCGGGTGGTTCGACATGACGGAGGAAAACGGCAGAGTGACGGTGACGATATCGCTTCCGGCGGCGCATTACGGCTCCGGCGCGGAGCTTCCGCTGAGGAAACCGTCCGCTGCTCAGTACGATACTGGTATCCCGGATTTCACAGAGATAATGATGCGCGAGGTCGTGCAGTTCTTCGGCGAGAGCGCCGAAAGCGCGGAGTAAATTCACAGCTGATATTCAGTGTATTTTCACAGCGCTGTCATATTTTCTGTGTATAATCAAACTAGTTTATAAGGCGGCGTCTGAAAATGGCGCCTGCTTTTAGCAGAAAAATTTATTGTGAAAAGAAACGGTTAGAATCAATACTTGACAGGAGATGGATCTATGTACAGAATTCTTGTTGTTGACGATGAGGAGAATATCCGCGAGGTGATCAAGGAGTACGCCGAGTTCGAGGGGCATCAGGTATCCGAGGCGTGCGACGGCATGCAGGCTATCGAGATGGTGAAGAACAACGATTACGACATCATCATAATGGACGTAATGATGCCGCGCCTTGACGGCTATTCCGCATGCAAGGAGATCCGCAAGATCAAGCAGATCCCGGTACTTATGCTGTCCGCCCGCGGCGAGGAGTACGACAAGCTGTTCGGATTTGAGATAGGCATTGACGACTACGTTGTAAAGCCGTTCTCTCCGAAGGAGGTCATGGCGCGCGTTAACGCGATAGTTAAGCGCAATCAGGGGGCTAAGCAGGCGCCAGCGGCTCCGGCGCCCGAAACCGTGAAGTTCGGCGGGCTGGAGATCAACTTTACCTCCCGCGACGTGTACATCGACGGAGTAAAGGCGAACCTCACCCCGAAGGAGTACGACCTTCTGTTCTATCTCGTGCGCAATAAGAACATCGCGCTCACAAGAAACAAACTCCTCGAGGAAGTCTGGGGCTACGATTTCTTCGGAGACGACCGCACCATTGACACCCACATCAAAATGCTCAGAAACAACCTCGGTCCGTATCGCAACTATATTGTAACGCTCAGGGGAATGGGCTACAAGTTCGAGGCTGACTGATGAAATTCCGCAGGAGCATTAAATTTAATGTCTGGGCGCGCTTCGAAGCCATAGTCATTGCAATGCTGGCGTTCACCTATGTGTTCCTGATAGTGCTGTTTCCGTCGTTCTACGAGTGGATGAAAACTTATGAGATTGCCGAGTCTATGGCGTACATCAAAACTAGCTGGAGCCTCGGAGATTCCGACAATTTCGGCACTGTAGTGACCAACATTGCACGCAAGAATAAAATGTACATCGAGGTCTCAACGCCATACCGAATCGGTTACGTTGACTATCTCGGCGGAAGCCAGTCGCTGTCGCAGCTGTCGAAAACGCAGTACCAGCAGGCGGCGCTTGATTCGGACACCGGCGTATACTACGACCAGATAAGGGACGAGCGCGAAAATAACACCGTGCTGATGATGTGCACCTACATCGGCACCAAAGACGACCCGCAGGCGTATATATTCATTTGCAGCTATCTTCAGCCTATCGGTACAACAGTGGCTATATTCCAGCGGCAGTTCCTATTCGTATCGCTGATTATGATGATGTTGACGCTGTTCGTGTCGCTGTTCTTTGCGAACAAGATAACCAACCCGATAATCAACATCAACAAACATGCGAAGGATCTTCCGCAGGGCAAGTTCGACGCAGTGATTGACGATCACGACTTCAACGAGATCCAACAGCTTGCTTCCACGCTTCAAGAGGCTTCAAAGGAGATCGCAAAATCAGACGACCTCCGCCGGGAGCTCATGGCGAACATCTCCCACGACCTGCGCACGCCGCTGACGATGATAAAGGCGTATGCCGAGATGATACGCGACCTTTCCGGCGACAACCCGGAAAAACGCGCACGGCACCTTAAAGTCATAATCGACGAAACCGACCGCCTGTCCTCGCTGGTTAACGATATCCTCGACCTGTCGAAGCTTCAGGCGGGCGTTACCGAGATGAACATGACGGTGTTCGACCTGTCGGAACGGCTGTCCGGAGTTATCTCAAGATTTGACATTCTGAAAGAGAACGACGGCATAATAATCAAGCTGGAAGCGGAGGATAATATCGTTATCAACGCGGATATAACAAAGCTTGAGCAGGTGGTCTACAACCTGATAAACAACGCCGTGACCTACACCGGGGACGACAACACGGTCATCGTGCGGCTGTTCCGTAAGGAAGGCGGGCTGATAAGGTTTGAAGTGACCGACCACGGCGACGGAATCGCGCCGGAGTACCTGCCGTACATCTGGGACAGATATTACAAGGTCAGCGAGCGCAACAAGACGCACAAGCGCGCCAAAATGGGAAGCGGTATCGGACTTTCCATTGTAAAGAACGTGCTGGAGCAGCACGGATTCAAGTACGGCGCAGACAGCGAGGTAGGGAAGGGGAGTACCTTCTGGTTTGAGGCTCCCGAGTATCACGAGCAGCCCGAGCCGCAGCCTGAGCAGCCGAGATTATCCCTCAGGCTGAAAAAGCAGACTGAAATTAAGGAGCAGTCCGACGATACCAGCAGGAAATAAATCCCGGCAGTTTACGGGAAACATCAAAGTAATATAGCTGCAAATCCGCATTATAAAAGGATTTGTAGTGACGTATAACCACATACTTTGATCAATAAAAAGGACGCTTTTCACTGGAAGGCGTCCTTTTTCTATATAATTATGAAACAATGACATAAAGTTTTTTTCAAGCTGCAAGCAAAGTGCAAAATCACATTGTTCCGATTTGTCACGTCATGTTTATAAAAATGTGATATAATTTTATTGCGAAATTTTGCATCTGATGTAGTATTTGCCGCTAAAACCGTAGTATATAGGTGAAGCCGTAAAGGAGGCGATAAAATGATAGAAGATGAAAAAATCGTGGAATTGTTTTTCGAACGGTCAGAACAAGCAATACAGGAGCTTGGCAATAAGTATGGCAAAGTCTGCCGCAAACTGTCATACAATATCGTGAACAACATGCAGGACGCAGAAGAATGTGTAAACGACGCTTATCTGGGAGCGTGGAACGCGATCCCGCCGGAAAAGCCCGATCCGCTGCTGACCTACCTTTGCAAGATCGTTCGGAACATATCTCTGAAAATGTATTACAGGAAAGAAGCCGCCAGGCGAAACAGTACGTATGCAATCGCTATGGAGGAGATCGAAGCCTGCTTAGCAGCCCCGAATACAGTAGAAACCGAATTTGAAGCAAGGGAGCTGGCGCGGGTAATCGAAAGTTTTCTGGATACGCTGACCGCCGAAAATCGCGTAATCTTCATGCGGCGGTATTGGTTTTCGGACAGCTGCAAGGATATAGCCAAGTTAGTAGGCCTTACAGAGAAAAATATCTCTGTCCGGCTGACGCGAATACGTCGGAAAATGAAAAAGTACTTGATCGAGAAGGAGGTGTTTTTATGAACTCGAAGATATTTACCGAAGCTATGAGCAAAATCGACAACAAGTATGTCGGCGAAGCGCTTTTCTACAACGGAACCCGTTTGGCGAAAAAAAGCTCTAAAAGAATTGCGGCTTTATTTGCTGCCATCATAGCCGTATTAGGTCTTTGCGGATTCGCTGCATATGAAATTGGGCTGTTTGATCCGTGGCTGCAAAAACCATCTGCCGAGCCAATAGAAACTGTTCGGAGCGCGATCGAAGGTCAGGCTGACAAGGAATATACAATTGCCCTGCGCGTTGAGAAAATAAAGGTCGATGAAGATGAAACGGCGCGTGTTAAAGCTATGTATTCCGGCAGCGAACTTGCAGAAGCAAGAGGTTGGACAGACGAATATCTTGAGGAACACTTTATTGTCGTATGGGCTAAATATTATACGGAGTACGACCATACCAAGACATTTTTAGACGACGGTTATACTGAACAGTATTTTTACCTGACCCAAGATATAAAATCCGGGAAATGGACAATTAACGATAATACATCTCCAAATCAAAGTTCAAAATAACAGAGTAAACACCATTCACAAGGACAGTTATGTTATGGCTGTCCTTATTTTGTACAACCGGGTAATAAAGCGAACGGCCATGACAAAGAAGAAAAGAGAGCAAAAATGAAAAAGCTGATGTCAAACGCCGACAGAACATAGAGGTTTACTTTAACCGTGCCGGACAGATTTTGTCAGACGCACAAAAGAAGTCCGAAACAACCGAGTGACCGTTCGTTTCGGACTTTTGCGTGATAATATAACTCACAGGCGTTCCCGCATTACGCTGCCGGGATTTTTATAGGTCAAATATATCTGAGAATGTCCTTTTCCTTGCCGTTTTCGATGAAGATTCGGGGAACTCGCGTTCCTATGCAGCAAAGCAGTTCGTAGCTTATCGTTCCGATGAGGTCGGCTGCATGGTCGACTGAGGAGCCGCCGAAAGTTTCGTCAGAGTAGACCGTTACCTCGTCGCCTATCTGCGCTTCCGGGATATCCGTGATGTCAACAAGGGTCTGATCCATGCAGATACGTCCGCAGACCGGAGCCGGCTTGCCGTGAATCAGTACATTCCACTGACCGGAGAGCCTGCGGTTGAAGCCGTCTGCATATCCGCATGGGATAAGCGCGAGCCGGGTCTCGTGATCTGCCTTGAACGTCCTGCCGTAGCTTACCGTGTCGCCGGGCTTGATAGTCTTTATCTGGCTGATTACCGCCTTCATGCTGAATACGGACTTGATTCCGTCCGGGAGCGGGTATTCGGTGTTCGGGCGGTGTCCGTACATCACTATGCCTGCGCGGATAAAATCGCCGTCGAAATCCTTGTGGAACAGTATGCCGCCGCTGTTCTGGGAATGCATGGGAAGCTTCCTTGCATGGCAGATGTCCGCGAGCTTTTTGTACTGTTTCTCGGTGAACTCCACATCTTCCTTTTCGAGGGAGTCCGCAACTGAGAAGTGCGTGTATCCCGCGCGGCAGTCAAGCCCCGGAAGGGCAAGTATCTGGTCTGCTTCCTCCGCCGTTGTTATACCTACACGGCACATTCCGGTGTCGAACTTGATATGCACCGGTACCTTCAGACCAGCCTTCACAGCCGCCTCGGAAAGCTCCCTGGCGTAGGGAACGCTTCCGACTGTAAATATGTAGTTCTTGTCAAGATTTTCGAAAATCAGCGGAATATCGCAGTAACCGAAAAGCAGTATATCGCCCTCGACCCCAGCCGAGGAAAGATTCTGAGCCTCCCACAGATTGGATACCGCGAAGTGCTTTACGCCGATGTGGTTCATTGCAAGCGCGCATTCCGCGTCGCCGTGACCGTAGGCGTTTGCCTTTACTATTGCGATAATATCGCGGTTTCCGGAGTATTCCCTGATGATCTCTATATTGTTTTTCAGGACGTCGAGATTGATTTCCGCCCATGCTCTGTGATAAAAATTCTTCATGTTCGCTCCTCAATGTGTTGAAATTTCAGAAAAAGTGTGGTATAATATATAATATTATAAGGAATTTATTAATGAACAACTATTGACTTCTTTTTCTGATATCGCCTTGTATATTATATTACTAATTCCCGAAAAATTCAATACCTTTTCCGGGTGATGTCATTTTTTTTGAAAAAGCAGTCGCGAAAGGCAGAATCTATGGCAGTACGCAGAAAGAGCAACTGGTATATATATTTAATAGCGTTTTGTATAACTCTTGCTATGATAATCATGGCGATATTTTCCTTCCGGGACTTTCTGTTCCCCAAGTCGCAGGAGACCGGGCTGAGCACCGACGGAACCCTTTCCGATGATTTTGTGCCGGATCACAGCATGGATCTGTCGGTCATGACAATGATATCCGACGGCTCTGCGGATATGCCGTCGCTGTTCATTGCGGTGACTTACAATGCAGTCGACAACCGCCTGCTGTTTATTCCGGTTACTGACGGAATAGCGCTTGCTTCCTCCGGCAGAACGCTCCCGAACATCTATGCGGCGCAGGGCGGTCAGGGGGTTGCCGCTGCAGTGTCCGACGCACTTGGTATAAAGTTTGACGGCTACGTGAAGTTCGACCGCGCGACCCTCACCGGGCTGATAGCGACCTATGGAAACGTGGAGTACAACGTTGCGAAAACGCTCCTCATCACCGACGGAACTGAAGTCGAGGCGATAAACTCCGGCGACCAGATCTTTACAGCTGAAAAGGTGTTCCGTTATATAATGTTCGCGGATTTCGGCGAGGACGAGTCCTACAGATTCAATATGATCGGTTCCCTGCTGATAGAGCTTGTGAACCAGAATGTTTCCTACATTGACGGCTCTCTGCTCACCGCATACGCCGAGGATATCCTCAACGCGGAGACTGACCTCACGTCTGATATTCTTTCTGCGCGCAAGGCGGCAATGCTGAACACTGTAAAGTACGGCATCAACCCCGCCGATTACTACGTACTCTACGGCGTGTACGGCGACGACGGAAGCTTCACCGTATCGGATAACTCCATCACGACAATTCAGCAGAAGTCCGGTCAGAACGAGGAATAACAGGAGGCACGGCATGGAAGAAAGAATACAGCGCACGATGAAAGCGCTGGAGCGCAACAAAATCAAGCCCTACTACGTGGAAACGCGCGAGCAGCTCTACGACCTGGTTCGGGAACTTGTAAAAAACGATAAGCTGATAACCGCCGGAGGCTCCATGACACTTGAAGAAAGCGGCGTGAAAGAGCTGCTCATGACGGAATTCAAGGGCGTGTACCTTGACCGCTCTGAGGGAAAGACCCCTGAGGAGGTAGAGGACATACTGCACAAGGCGTTTGTTTCTGATACATTTTTCGCAAGCAGCAACGCGGTCACGGAGGACGGCGCGCTGTACAATGTCGACGGCAGGGGAAACCGCGTCGCGGCAATGATCTACGGACCGGCTCAGGTAGTGCTGATCGTCGGAACCAACAAGATAGTGAAGGATATGGGAGAGGCGGTCTGTCGGGTGGAGCAGGTGGCTGCTCCGATGAACACGAAGCGGCTGAACTGCAAGACCCCGTGCGAGGTAACGGGCGCCTGCTCGCACTGCCGCAGCGAGGGCAGAATATGCTGCTCGTTCGTAAGGCTGGAGCAGCAGCGCGTCCCCGACCGAATAAAAGTAATCATCGTCAATGAGAGTCTGGGATACTGAGCCAGGCTGCTGAGACGCAAAGAAAGGATACATAATTATGGCAATTTTAAAGCTTAAAGCGCCCTGCAAGGACTACATCTGGGGCGGCAACAGACTTCGTGAGGAATACGGCAAGCAGCTCGATTCCGACAGAATTGCGGAAAGCTGGGAGCTTTCCTGCCACAAGGACGGTCAGAGCGTTATCACCGGCGGCGAGTTCGATGGAAAGACCCTTTCCGACTACATAGCGGAAAAGGGTAAGGGTGTCCTCGGCAAGAACTGCGGCCGTTTTGAGTACTTTCCGGTGCTGATAAAGCTCATCGACGCGAAGGACAACCTCTCCGTTCAGGTACACCCCTCAAATGAGTACGCACTGCGTGTAGAGGGCGAGTACGGCAAGACCGAAATGTGGTACATCGTTGACTGCGACCCCGGCGCGGAGCTTCTCTACGGCTTCAAGCACGAGATAAGCAAGGAGGAGTTCGCGGAGCGCATCGCGAACAATACTCTGCTTGAAGTTACAAACAACGTTCCGGTGCACAAGGGCGACGTGTTCTTTATTGAGAGCGGAACTCTGCATGCAATAGGCAAGGGAATCCTCATTGCTGAGATCCAGCAGAATTCCAACACCACCTACCGTATCTACGACTACGGCAGAGTTGGCAAGGACGGCAAGCCCCGTGAACTCCACGTTGAGAAGGCGAAAGAAGTCACCAACCTTGTGCCTCCGAAGTACCCGACCACCGCTCAGGGCGCTCCCACAGCCATCGAGGGCGGCAAGGAGACGCTGCTGCGCTCCTGCGAGTATTTCAATGTGAACAAGCTGGAGCTTGACGGCACCACAAAGCTCACAGCGGGCGAAGGCTCGTTCAATTCCCTGCTCGTGCTCGACGGAGCATTTGAGATCGCGGCAGGCTCTGAGAAGGCCTCCGCAAAGAAGGGCGACAGCCTGTTCATCACCGCCGGCACTGGCGAGTACACCGTAACCGGTAAGGGAACAATTATTCTCACCGACATCATCTGAACCTGACAGGAGGCGCAGCATGGCAAACATGGAGAGACACCTCGGCATAGACATCGGCGGAACCAACATAGCATGCGGAATCGTGAATGAAAACTGCGAGATAGTCGCACGCTCCAAAGTCAAGACCAACTCACCGAGACCCTACGCGGAGATACTCGCGGACATAATCCGCGCCGCGGAGCTTGCCTGCGCTGAAGCGGGAATAACTTCGCAGCAGCTTGCTTCCATCGGTATCGGCTGCCCGGGAACCTGTAACCAGGCGACCGGCGTGGTGGAATACTCGAACAACCTCGGATTCGTAAATGCTCCGCTGCGTACCGATATTGAATCCAAGTTCAGCGTCCCCACATACCTCGGCAACGACGCGGACGCGGCAGCCTACGGCGAGTACTGCGCAGGAGCAGCAAAGGGCGCGGGAAGCGCGGTAGTGATCACGCTCGGAACAGGCGTAGGCTCTGGTATCATCATTGACGGGAAAATCTACAGCGGCTCGAATTTTGCGGGCGGCGAGATAGGTCATACGGTCATCGAGGTGGACGGCAGACCCTGCACCTGCGGCCGCAAGGGTTGTTTTGAAGCATATTCCTCCGCGACCGGGCTTGTGAATACTACGCGCGAGTATGCCGAGAAGTTCCCGGACAGCCTCATGGCAGAATTAATAAAGAATGAAGGAAAGGTCAGCGCCCGGACTGCTTACATAGCTATGAAGCAGGGCGACGAAGCCGGAAAGCTCGTCACGGACCTTTATGTGAAGTACCTCGCGGTGGGGATAACGAACGTTATCAACATTTTCCAGCCGGATATACTCTGTATCGGCGGGGGAGTCTGCAACGAGGGCGACACGCTGCTCGTTCCGCTGAAAAAGGCGGTCGCAGAGCAGGTTTATTCCAAGAGAAGCGCTAAAAATACCGAGATCGTGATTTGCTCCCTCGGTAATGACGCAGGCATAATCGGAGCCGCAATGCTCCACCGTTCCTGCAAATAAATTTCGTGACCCGGAATCCGGGCGGAAAGGAAAAATCATGAGAAGTGATCTTATTAAAGAAGGAGTAGAGAAAACTCCTCACAGAGCGATACTCAAGGCTCTGGGCGTAACTGACAGCGAAATGCACAGACCGTTCATCGCGGTTGTCTGTGCTGCCAGCGACTACGTTCCTGGACATATGCACCTGCACGAGATCTCACGCGCAGTAAAGGACGGTATCAGAAATGCGGGCGGCGTTCCGTTTGAGTTCTTCACCATCGGCGTATGCGACGGTCTCGCAATGAACCACAAGGGCATGAGATATTCCCTCGCTTCCAGAGAGCTCATCGCTGACTCCATCGAGGTAATGCTGACCGCTCACCCGCTGGACGGCGTTGTATTCATTCCGAACTGCGACAAGATAGTACCCGGAATGGTGCTTGCAGCGGCAAGAATGAACCTCCCGGCTATCTTCTGCAGCGGCGGTCCTATGAACCCCGGCTGCGTACAGGGCAAGCGCGTAGGCTATTCTGAGATCTACGAGGCTATCGGTCAGTATTCCAACGGCGAGATCGGCGACGATGTTATCAAGGATTTCGAAGATAACGCATGCCCCACCTGCGGAAGCTGCTCCGGCATGTACACCGCAAACTCCATGAACTGCCTGACCGAGGCTATGGGTCTTGCTCTCCCGACCGCCGGAACCGAGCCTGCTGTAAACTCCGCACGCCGCAGACTTGCAAAGGAGTCCGGCGAGCGCGCTGTTGAGCTTGTAAAGCAGAATATCCGTCCGCTCGATATCCTCACCAAGAAGAACATGCTGAACGCTCTCGCAACCGATATGGCGATCGGCGCTTCCTCCAACACCGTACTTCACCTGCTTGCTATCGCACACGAAGCTAAGGTCGACATCTCCCTCGACGACATCGACCAGATGAGCAGAAAGACCCCGCAGCTTGCAAAGCTGAACCCTGCTTCCAGCGTGTTCATCACTGACCTTAACGCGGTAGGCGGAATCCAGACTGTGATCCGCGAGCTGTCAAAGGGCGGCCACGTAAACACTGATGTACTGACCGTTTCCGGTACTCAGGCTGACCGTATCGCAAAGGCAAAGGACGCAGACGGCGTTATAGTTCACAAAATCGACTCCCCGATACGCAAGGACGGCGGTATCGCTATCCTGAGCGGCAACCTTGCAGAGCATGGTTCCGTAGTTAAGCAGGGCGCAGTAAAGCCCGAGATGATGGACTTCACCGGTACGGCGCGCGTATTCAACGGCGAACAGGCAGCATGCGACGCTATCCTCGGCGGCGACATCAAGGCAGGCGACGTTGTAGTAATTCGCTACGAAGGTCCGAAGGGCGGTCCCGGAATGCCTGAGATGCTGGCTCCGACTGCGGCGATCGTTGGTAAGGGTCTTGACGGAAACGTTGCGCTCATCACAGATGGACGCTTCTCCGGCGCTTCCAGAGGCGCGGCTATCGGACACGTTTCCCCTGAGGCCGCCGAGGGCGGTCTGATCGCATTCGTTGAGGACGGCGATAAGATCCACATTGACATTCCGAACCGCAGCATTACTCTGCTTGTTGACGACGCAGAGATCGCAAAGCGCAAGGAGAAGGGCATTCTTCCTCCGAAGGAGCTTGAAGGCTACCTCAAGAGATACGCGAAGATGGTTACTTCCTCCAATACCGGCGCAGTATTCGCTGACTAATAATTACAGCCCCGTCAGAAATGGCGGGGCTTGTTCTATTTCCGGACAGACAGGAATACATTGTAGCATGATAGAGTTGAAGCTGAAGCGGACGGCGCTCCGCTGGGATTTTTCGTTTTTTGCCGTGCTTGCTGTGTTTTTCATTTGGGATTATTCCGGGTTTGGTTTCGCCGCGCTTGGGATATGCACCGCTCACGAGCTTGCCCACCTTGCCGTAATGCGGCTCTGTGGAATGTCGCCCGACAGCCTGACATTCTACGGAGCCGGGATACGCCTGAGCGCCAGCGCCGTGGAAAGCGCTCCGCCGGGAGTTCAGGCGGCAATCTACGCTGCGGGGTGCGCGATGAATTTCCTGCTCGGCGGAGTTTTCCTCGCGGCAGGAGAGGGGCGAATAGCCGCGGTCAGCTTTGCGGCCGGAGCGTTCAATCTGCTCCCGCTCGGGGAGTTCGACGGACGCCGCCTGCTGAAACTACTGCTGATATCCCGTGCGGCCCCCGAAAATGTAGATACGGCGCTCAGAATCTGCGGAATTATTTCCGCGGTAATAGCCGGAGCGGTGCTTTTCAAAGCCGGGGGAGCGAGTCCTACTTTCTTTATCACGGCGGCGTATCTGGTGATTCTTTCAGCAAAAAAGCTGTAAAAACTTGCAAAAACAGCTTGACAATTGGATATTTTTACTGTATAATAAGAAAAGCAAATGTCCGGTACCTTACAACTATATATTTGGCTATGGAGGAAAATTATATGAGATATGAAATCAAAGGCGAGCCGCTGCCTGTCGTAATCGTTTATCTTGAGGCTGGCGAGTCCATCAAGTGCGAGAAGGGCGCAATGTCCTGGATGACTCCCAACATGAAGATGGAAACCGGTGCAGGAGGCGTTGGAAAGGCGTTCAGCAGAATGTTCTCCGGCGAGTCCATTTTCCAGAATACATACACCGCTGTCGGCGGTCAGGGAATGATCGCGTTTGCGTCCAGCTTCCCCGGTTCCATCATTCCTATTGATGTAAGCAAGGGCGATTTTATCGTTCAGAAGTCCGGCTACCTGGCTTCCGAGCCTTCCGTTGAGCTTTCCATCGCGTTCCAGAAGAAGCTCGGCGCTGGATTCTTCGGCGGCGAGGGCTTTATCATGCAGAAGCTTCATGGAACTGGTATGGCGTTCGTCGAAATCGACGGCTACGTTGTTGAGTACGAGCTGCAGGCAGGTCAGCAGATGCTTATTGACACCGGTTATCTGGCTGCTATGTCAGGCTCCTGCACAATTGATATCCAGACCGTAAAGGGTATCGGTAACGTACTGTTCGGCGGCGAAGGTCTGTTCAATACTGTTGTTACTGGTCCTGGCAAGATCTACCTCCAGACAATGCCTATCAGCAATGTTGCGGGCGCGATCGCTTCTGTTATGCCCAAGAGCAATTGATTTTTCCGGCATATTGGGGCGGTGCAGTTATGCACCGCCTTTTTTGTACAGTTTCTTAATATAATATTACATTTCTGTAACAGTTATTGACAAATAATATCAAAAATGATATACTGTTATGTGAAAATGATATATTGTTATCTTTGGAAAAAGTGCAACCTTAACCATATTACGACTGTTTTATTGGTAGAAAGCTAAAGGGGGTGACAGCATGGAAGAAAACGAGAAGCCAAGAAAACGCAGGGTGATGATCCACGTCAAGGATCTCCGTAAGGAGTACACGCTTGAAGGCGGGGAATCCGTAGTTGCGCTGAAACGAATCAACCTCAACATAATGGAAGGCGAGCTCTGCTGCATTTTCGGTACGTCTGGCTCGGGTAAATCCACGCTGCTGAATCAGCTTGCCGGTCTTGAAAAACCGACATTCGGGGACGTTTACATAAGAGGAGTTCCTATAACGCGGCTGAGTGAAAATCAGCTTGCGGCGTTCCGACAGAAACACATTGGATTTGTGTTCCAGTCATATAATCTGCTGCCGTTCATGAACGCGGTGGAAAACGTAGCAATGCCGCTGATGTTCCGTGGAGACAGCAAGCGCGACAGAACGCGTAAAGCGGTCGCAATGCTGAAAAAAGTAGGTCTGGGGAACCGAATGAAGCATTATCCGCGGCAGATGTCCGGCGGTCAGCAGCAGCGAGTCGGCATCGCGAGGGCGTTCGTCGCGAGACCTGACGTAGTGTTCGCCGACGAGCCTACCGGAAACCTCGACTCAAAAACGACCATTGAGGTAATGGACATGATCAAGTCCTTTGCAAGAAAATATAATCAGACCATAGTACTTGTAACGCACGACCCGGAGCTGGCGCAATATGCAGACAGAATAGTAACGCTCGTCGATGGAAGAATAGTAAGCGATACAAAAGGAGAGAACAATGAGCAAGAAAATAAGTAAGGTATTATCAATACTTCTGAGCGCGTCGCTGGCGGCGGCGTCCGTTCCAGTGATCCCGTTAGCCGCGTATGCTGATGACGGTACCACTTCCAGCACGTCGGAAACACAGAATCCCGGCGACAAGAAAGACGATGCGGGGCTTACCCTGAACCCTGTTGTAGTAAATTACTCGATTCTTGACAGCAAGGGAAAAGAGCAGAAGACTATTTATAAAAATACCTCCTTCGTTATGAAAATGACGATAAAGGATATCAAGGTCAAGACAAGCCAGGTGACCGGCGGCGGAGCCGGAATCGACTTCCTCAAGTCCGTGGACAGCTTCAAGGGCACTCTTGAGAGCCT
Organism: Oscillospiraceae bacterium; assembly: GCA_003531585.1. Taxonomy (GTDB): domain Bacteria; phylum Bacillota; class Clostridia; order Oscillospirales; family Ruminococcaceae; genus CAG-115. Next base: position 54,655 of record DQFX01000077.1, read on the forward strand.
GACTGTCGTTTCGCAGGGCGATGAATTATTAAGATACGACATAGTACTGAAGGACTGCAAGTGGGTCGGCGACGACAAGAACTTCGGCTTCAAGGTAGGCTACATCGGCGGAAGCGACTATGTGGACGGCTCGGTAAATGTGCTTGAGTGCACAACTTCTGACAGCACGCCAACTCCTGACGAGTCCAACCCGGAGCCTATAATCAAGATAACCGCAGTGGAGCCTGACAGCCCCATCAAGGCGGGCGAGGAAGGTGAATTCAAGATCCGCCTGAAAAACCTCGGAGCAACCTCCGCGTACAATATACTTGCAGAGGTCACTTCCGCTGAGGAGATACTCATTAAGGAAGGCACCGGCACACAGGATATCGAGAGCCTCGGCTTCAAGGACGAGAAGATACTCACAATAAAGTATAAAGCGCTCGGCAAAATAACATCTGAGAAGCAGAATTTCACGGTAAACCTCAGATATTATTATGACAACGGCTCTACGGAGACCACCGGAAGCGCTACTGCACAGGTAGCCGCCGCCGCGGAGATATCCACCGAGGAAAAGGTATATCCGGTTATCGACGCAAGCTTCTCAATGACAGAGGCTGACATTGATCCGGATAAGAGCTACAGCGGCGTTCTCACGATAAAGAACAGCGGCTCCGCAGATATAAAGGGTCTGTTCGTGAACTTCACAAGTACAGACGATATCGTTATAACCGACGGCACTGCATCCAGGTACTTTGAGGATATCCCGATCGGGACAACAAAGCAGATAACGATGAAGTTCCGCACTATGAAGGATATCACCGCCATCAAGCAGTCCATCACGGCAAACCTCAAGTATAACTATGTTTCCGGCGGCGATGAAAAGGAAGGCACATACGAGGAAGCGTTCGTAATGTTCGGTCAGAAGGCCGCTGAGACAGCTCCGCTGCCGATAATCTCCTCGACCCCGCTTGATTTCGACCTCCAGGCTGGCAAGAGCTACCGCAAGGCTTTCTTTATTATAAACAAGGGCAACGAGGATATGGAGAACATCACCGTCAAGGTAAAGGGCGGCGAGGGGATCAATATCACAAACGGCACTGATACATTCTTTGTCAATAAGATAAAGGCGGGCGGTCAGAAGCGCATTCTTGTACGCTTTGATACCGCCGCGGAGCTTGCAAGCGTTAGCCAGACCCTCGATGTTGAGCTTGAGTACCGCTACGACAAGAGCGGCACTGTTACGACCGAGACCAAGACCGGCACGATCAGCATGAATTCGGAAGTATCAACTGCTCCGGTGCTCCGCATCACCGGCGAAAAGCTCGATTCCGCGATAGTTCCCAACACTGATTACGAGTACACCATCACCGTAAAGAACTACGGCGACATCACCGTAAGGGACGTATTTGTTGACCTGACCGGCACGGACGCGTTCTACTTCCTTGACGGAACAGAATCCGCGTTCATTGACATCATCAGACCGCAGTCTACGGCTTCTGTAAAGGTTAAGTTCAGGACCCTTGAGGATATCACCGCCGCAAAGCAGGGGATCACTGCGGCAATGAAGTACAGCTACGGCAGAAATACTTCCATCAAGCAGGGCGAGAGTTCCTCCTCCGTGGTTATCATCGCGGCTCCTAACAAGGCAGCCGACGGCAAGGATACCGGAGCGGCTCCGAATATCATCATCGGCAAGTACGACATCGGCGCAGACCAGATCGCGGCAGGCGACGTATTTACCCTTGATCTTGATTTCTACAACACAAACGCAACCACCGGAGTAGAGAACATGGTAATGACCGTAAACGCAAGCGGTGACCTGTCTATCTACGGCGGCAGCAGTTCCTTCTACTATCCGAATCTCCCCGCTGCGGGCGCGGCAAGCGAGTCCATACAGCTCAGGGCGCTTCCTACAGCGGCTACGGGAACATCTTCCATTTCCGTGTCCTTCAAATACGATTACCTTGTAGGTGACACCCGTACAAGCATGACCTCTGAGCAGACCATCTATGTTCCGCTTTATCAGCCCGATAAGCTGTCACTTTCCGTAAGCAAGCCCACATACGATATTTACGTAGGCAACGAGGTTTACATAACCCTCAGCTACATGAACAAGGGACGCGCAGACGCCTCCAATGTTAAGGTCGAGATCGTAAGCGACACCAGCAGTTCAGACGAGGGACCGGTCGACGACAACGCCGATATCGGCGGAACGACTTCCGAGTCCGGGAATACCTCTGTTCCGACAGCAGAATCCGGAAATACCATGGCGGGAAGCACCGGAGATATTTTGATGTCCGATATGGCGTATCAGAGCGATGTAATGATAGGCGGCTATGCCGTTGCTTCTGATATAATGTACGACGACGGCGGTGCAATGGGCAGCGCAGGCTACGACTATGGTATGGGCGGCTACGACGACGGCGGCGATTACAGCGACCCGGGCTACACAGCGCTCAACACCGAGAAGGTAATAGGCAATATCACAGCCGGCGGAAACGGCACCGCAGACTTCGTTATAACTCCTACAAGAGCCGGCACGGTCAGCTTTATTCTCAAGGTGACATATGAGGACTCCAACATGAACGAGATCGTAAAGGAGCTTCCCGTATCCCTGAACGTTATAGAGCAGCAGTGGGATTTCCCGGATTACCCCATGACCGCTGAAACCACAGATGTTGACGGCGAGGGCGGATTCCCGTGGATAGCTGTAATAATAGGCGGCGCAGTACTGGTTGCTGCTGGCGTTGTAGTGCTCGTCGTTGTTCTCAGGAAGAAGCACAAGAACGGCAAGAAGCTCACAGCAGACGATATCGACTGGGAGGACGAGCTGGACGACGAGGACGAAAAGTCCGACAGCGACGATAAGACAAAGGTTTAATGGTGACGAGCCATGAAAATTTTAGACATGATAAAGATGTGCCTGCAAAACCTGACGCGCAGGAAGTCGAGAACTATCCTGACTGTCCTGGGCGTTGTGGTTGGCTGCTGTGCCATCGTAACTATGATGTCGATCGGCTTCGGAGTTCAGAATTCGCAGCAGATCATGCTTGAGGGCATGGGCGACCTGACCCTTATACAGGTATATTCAAGCGGACGTAAGGACTCCAAGCTGGACGACACGGCTATCAAGAAATTCCAGAACATCGCAAATGTCGATGTCGCGGTCGGAAAAAGCCAGCTTAACAATGTAAACATGACAGTTTATGCCGGAGATAACGACCGCTACGTGATGCAGTGGGTTAATGTAGTCGGCATAAACAAGGACGCAATGGAGAAATTCGGATTTCAGCTAATAGAAGGCTCCTACCCGAAGAACAGCTTTGAGGTGCTTGCGGGACAGTACACAGCGTACAATCTGATGGACTCCATGCGCCCCGACGGCAATAACACGATAAGCCGCTGGGATTATATGTACTCATACGACCCCAACACCGGTGAGATGACCGAGAATGATTCATCGGCGCTTCCTGATCCTTACATGCAGCTTAACGGGCAGACGCTCAAGCTGGAGCTTTACAGCTACGATAATTCGGATTCCAAGAAATACCAGGAGGTAAAGGTTACGGGCGTAGTCAAGGAAGATTACAACAAGGACTATTCCACCAGCGAGGGACTGATATTCTTTACCAGCGATCTCCAGGCGCTGTATAAGATGTTCTATCCGTCCGCAGACCAGAATAAGATGGAATACAGCGAGATATACGTCAAGGCGAAGGATATCTCGCAGGTCGCTGACATTGAAAGCGCAATCAAGAAGCTTGGCTATTCCACCTATTCTATGGAGTCGGTCCGTAAGCCCCTTGAGGAAGAGGCTCGCAAGCAGCAGATGATGCTTGGCGGACTTGGCGCGGTTTCTCTGTTCGTAGCGGCTCTCGGCATTACGAATACTATGATAATGTCGATATCTGAGCGTACGCGCGAGATCGGCGTCATGAAGGCGCTCGGGTGCTTCCTGGGCAATATACGGACCGTGTTCCTCATGGAGGCGGGGTTTATCGGGCTTATCGGCGGTTTTATAGGCAGCATACTGAGTTTCTTCATTTCGGTGGGTATGAATGTCTTTACCAATGAAGCGGCGAAGTCGATGCAGATAACTGACATAGGCTCGCTGTGGACAATGATAACAACCGCAATGGATCCTGCCAACAGTCCGATGTCCATTGTTCCGCTGTGGCTTTATGGCTTTGCTATACTGTTTTCAATCTGCATAGGACTCGGCTCGGGATTCTACCCCGCAAACAAGGCGGTGCACATCTCCGCAATGGAGGCTATCAAGCGCGAATGACATAATAATAACAAGGACAGGCTGACGAAAGTTGACCTGTCCTTGTTTGATTTATTAAATGTGCACTAAAGTTTTTTGGCAAAATTGTGAAAACTGTGTGATATGCATAAAAGATATGATAGATATGCCGATTTAGCATTTTACAATAAGTGAGAATGATGTTATAATAATATCAATAAAAACCGATGGCTTTTATTGAAAAAATCTGTCGGTTTTTCACAAGACTTTCACAAATGGAGGTACACTTACAATGGCTAGATTTACTTTACCGAGAGATGTCTATCATGGAAAGGGCGCACTCGAGAACCTGAAGGCTCTCAAGGGAAAAAAGGCTGTTATCGTTGTCGGCGGCGGCTCTATGAAGCGTTTCGGCTTCCTTGACAAAGCGGAGAACTATCTGAAGGAAGCTGGCTTTGATGTAATGATCATCGACGGCGTTGAGCCTGATCCTTCTGTAACCACTGTTATGAACGGCGCAGCAAAGATGCTCGACTTCCAGCCAGACTGGATCGTAGCAATGGGCGGCGGCTCTCCTATCGACGCTGCTAAGGCAATGTGGATCAAGTACGAGTATCCGGAATGTACCTTTGAGGATATGTGCAAGGTATTCGGTATCCCTGAGCTGAGAAAGAAAGCACACTTCTGCGCTATTCCTTCCACTTCCGGTACTGCTACCGAGGTTACCGCGTTCTCCATCATCACCGACTACGACAACGGCATCAAGTACCCGATCGCAGACTTCGAGATCACTCCTGATGTTGCCATCGTTGATTCCGACCTCGCAGAGACAATGCCGCAGAAGCTGACAGCTCACACCGGTATGGACGCTATGACACACGCTATTGAGGCATACGTATCCACCGCTAACTGCGACTTCACAGACGCGCTCGCTATCCACGCTATCGAGATGATCCAGGCTGACCTGGTAAAGTCCTACAACGGCGACATGGCTGCACGTGCAAGAATGCACAATGCACAGTGCCTTGCTGGTATGGCGTTCTCTAACGCACTGCTTGGCATCGTTCATTCCATGGCTCACAAGACCGGCGCTATCTTCCAGGATTACGGCGCACATATTATCCACGGCGCAGCAAACGCTATGTACCTTCCTAAGGTAATCGCGTTCAACGCTAAGGATCCGACAGCTAAGAAGCGCTACGGCGTTATTGCTGATTACATGCACCTCGAAGGCTCCAACGATGATGAGAAGATCGCTTCCCTCATCAAGTACCTCCGCGGCATGAACGATCAGCTCAAGATCCCGCACTGCATCAAGAACTACGGTGCAGACAGCTATCCCTGCGAGCAGGGCTTCGTTCCCGAGAATGTATTCCTTGAGAGAGTACACGACATCGCAGTTAACGCTATCGCAGACGCATGTACCGGTTCAAACCCCCGTCAGCCCTCGCCTGAGGAGATGGAGAAGCTGCTCAAGTGCTGCTACTACGACACAGACGTTGATTTCTAATCATCGGCTAACTGCATAAACCGACCCCGCCGGAGCAATCCAGCGGGGTTTCTGCTTGACAAAACAAGGTGATTGAGCTATAATAATGAAGTAATGATTCTTGAGCGACCAGGGCTTATTTTATTGTGACCAAACATAAAGGAATATAAAATGCAGAAAAACAGGGATCTTACCTCTGGCAGCATAACCGGCGGCTTGTGGGCGTTTGCCGTGCCGCTTATGCTGGGAAACGTATTGCAGCAGTTCTATAATCTGGCTGATACATGGGTCGTCGGGAAGTACATCGGCGACAACGCGCTGGCTGCGGTCGGCTCGTCGTATACGCTCATGACGTTCCTGACCTCGGTTATAATCGGGTTATCGCTGGGAACCGGCTCGTTTATATCAATGGCGTTTGGCAGAAAAGAGCAGGACTCCATACGCAATGGCATATTCATGTCAGCGGGGATAATCGGAATACTTACATTGCTGATAACCGCCGCATTTTACATGCTTACTGACCCGATAATTTCCCTGCTGAACGTCCCGGAGGAATTGACCGGCGACATGCACACATACCTTGTTTACGTGTTAACTGGTTTTTTCGCGGTCTTCCTTTATAATTACATCTCCAACATACTGCGCGGCATGGGAAATTCCACCCTGCCGCTGATTTTCCTGGGAGTGTCCGTGGCGCTGAACGTCGGGCTTGACCTGCTTTTTGTCATACCGTTAGGCATGGGAATAATGGGAGCCGCGCTGGCTACGGCCATAGCGCAGTACGTTTCCGGCGTCGGCGTACTTGTATATTTCATCGCGGCTTATCCCGAGTTCCGGCTGACCCGCCGGGATATGCGATGGGACAGCCGGAATTTCCGCAGTATTTTGTCGCTGTCGGGATTTACCTGCTTGCAGCAATCGGTGATGAATCTGGGAATTCTGATGGTGCAGACAGTCGTGAACAGCTTCGGCTCGGTGGTCATGGCGGCGTTTTCGGTAGCTGTGAAGATAGACACGATCGCGTACATGCCGGTTCAGGACTTCGGCAATGCGTTCTCAGTGTTCACCGCCCAGAATTACGGCGCGGGCAAAAACGAACGTATCCTCGGCGGGATAAGGCAGTCGGCTATCAGCGTTGTACTGTTTTGTATCGCGGTGAGCGCGGCGGTGTGCCTGCTGGCGGAACCGTTGATGAGCGCATTCGTGGACAGCTCAAGCCGAGAGACGATCGAGGTCGGTGTGCAGTACCTCCGGACGGAAGGTGCGTGCTACATCGGGATCGGAATTCTTTTCATGCTCTACGGCTACTATCGCGCTGTAAACAAGCCGGTGATGTCCGTTGTGCTTACTGTTTTTTCGCTTGGGACCCGCGTGCTGCTTGCTAATCTGCTGTCTGCGGTTCCGGAAATCGGCGTTTTCGGCATATGGATATCAATTCCGATAGGCTGGTTTCTCGCGGACGCGGTGGGCGTCGGTTATTTCATTGCGGTGGAGCGGAAACGTCTGTTCCGGAACGGTGGCGGAACAATTTGAAAATATTCGGGAAAAATTGCTCCAGACCCCTTGACAAAGGAAATTGTATGTGTTATAATTACTTTGCCGCATGTGCAGGGTGAGTTGTGCCCGTTAGTGGAAACAGCTCGTAAGCGCAGAAATGCAACCCCGACGCAGCGAGTCTGAATAAAAAGAGGTAAACAAAATGTACGCAGTAATCGAAACAGGCGGAAAGCAGTATCAGGTTAAAGAGGGCGACATCGTCTTCATCGAGAAGCTTGAGGCCGAGGGCGAGATCACATTCGACAAGGTTATCATGGTAGGCAAGGACGACGGCGTTAAGGTCGGCGCTCCCTATGTTGACGGAGCAAGCGTAAAGGCTACTCTGCTCAAGAACGGCAAGTCCAAGAAGATCACCGTTTTCACCTACAAGCCCAAGAAGAGCAGCAAGAGAAAGATGGGCCACAGACAGCCGTACAGCCAGGTAAGAATTGAAGCAATCAACGCATAATCTTCGGATAGTGTTTGCCAGGCGAGAGGGCAGGATATACGGCTTTGTTGTGACTGGACACGCAGGTTACGGCGAGGAGGGCGAGGATATCGTCTGCTCCGCTGTAAGCTCTGCCGTACAGCTCGTGTGCAATACCGTTACGGATTTCTTCAATGCTGACGCTGACGCGGCGGTAGGCGAGAACCGGATCGAACTCCGTCTGAACAGTTCTGATGACCCCAGCGAAAAATTGCTTGAAGCGTTCCGTGACCACATGGAGTATATTCAGGCAAAGTATCCGGGGGTAAAGGTTGAGACAAGGGAAGCTTGACTTCCGAATGATAACAGGAGGAATATAACAATGATTAGAATTGATTTACAGTATTTCGCTCATAAAAAAGGTATGGGTTCTACCAAGAACGGCCGTGATTCCGAGTCCAAGAGACTTGGCGTTAAGCGCGCTGACATGCAGGTAGTATCCGCAGGCAGCATTCTCGTTAGACAGAGAGGCACACATATCCACGCTGGCAACAACGTAGGCAAGGGTTCTGATGACACTCTGTTCGCTCTGATTGATGGAACTGTAAAGTTCGAGCGCCTCGGCAGAGATAAGAAGCAGGTTAGCGTTTACGCAGCTGACTAATTTCTGCAATCTCATTAATCAACTAAGCCGGATTGCAAAGATCCGGCTTAATTTTTATCCGGGGAGAGTAATATTTGCCCTGGAACGTGAAATAACAAACAGAGGAAAGCGAGGCGGCATAGATGTTTGTTGATAAGGTAGAAATATCCATCAAGGCAGGGAACGGCGGCAATGGCGCGGTGACATTCCACCGCGAGAAGTATGTGAATGCCGGAGGTCCCGACGGCGGCGATGGTGGAAAAGGCAGCGATATCGTTTTTGTCGCTGACGATAATCTTTCCACACTGATCGACTTCCGCTACAAAAGAAAATATATTGCACCCGACGGCGAGCCGGGCGGTGCGAAGCGCTGCTCCGGCAAGTCAATGGAGCCTACGGTGATACGCGTACCCCGCGGAACCATCGTTAAGGACGCGCACACCGGCAGAATCATGGCGGATATCTCCGACGACGAGCCGGTAGTCGTAGCAAAGGGCGGCAGAGGCGGCTGGGGAAATTCCCATTTTGCGACCCCTACGCGCCAGATCCCGCGTTTTGCGAAGCCGGGTTTCCCTGGCGAAGCCTTTGACGTTGTGCTTGAGCTGAAGCTCCTTGCCGACGTAGGCCTTGTTGGCTTCCCGAACGTAGGCAAATCCACGCTGATAAGCGTAGTAAGCGCTGCGAAGCCGAAAATCGCAAATTATCACTTCACGACCCTGACCCCGGTGCTTGGCGTTGTGAAGCATGGGGAGCAGTCATTCGTAATGGCGGATATCCCTGGTCTTATCGAGGGTGCGAGCGAGGGCGTAGGTCTCGGACACGCGTTTCTGCGCCATGTGGAGCGCTGCCGTCTTATCGTACACGTGGTCGACGTATCCGGCGTTGAGGGCAGAGACCCCCGAGACGATTTCGAAAAGATAAATCAGGAGCTTGCGAACTTCTCCGAGGATCTCGCAGAGCGGCCGCAGATCGTTGCAGCCAACAAATCCGATATGGCAACCGAGGAGCAGGTAGCCGAATTCCGTGAGTTCATCGAGTCCAAGGGACTTCCGTTCTTTGCGATTTCCGCAGCTACTACTCAGGGAACCGACGCGCTGATGGACTGCGTAGCCGAGGAGCTGTCAAAACTCCCGCCGCCCAAGCGTTTCGAGGTTCAGCCGCTGACCCTTGCGGAGCTCGAGCAGCTTGAGACCGAGAAGCACAGCTTTAAGGTCGAGAAGATAGACGGAGTTTACGTTGTGGACGCTCCGTTCCTTGCACCGATTCTCAGCACCTGCAATATGGAGGACTACGAGAGCCTCCAGTACTTCCAGCGCGTGCTTCGCTCGAGCGGGATAATCGACGAGCTGGAGGCGCAGGGTATCCAGGAGGACGATCTCGTCTCCATATACGATTTCGAGTTCAATTACGTGAGATAATCTGTAGGAAACCCCAGCGGCTTCCGAGGTGCGAATATGAATCTGATCAGCGTATTACTTCAGCAGCTTGACCGTTCCTCGCCGGGCAGCGTTGAAACGGCTAAGCAGGTCATTGGCATGTTAAACGGAGCAGCACCGGAGACGGCGCTGTTCTTCGGCGACGATACGTACACCCCGCGGCTGATATCCGAGAAGTTCGGGTGCAGACTCTGCGCTGCCCTGACAGACGAGCAGCGCGCCGAGCAGGGAAAGGCGGCAGGTCTTGACTGCTGCGCAGTTCAGCAGTTTGAGCTTCCCGGCGGAAGCTACGACCTGATCTGGTACAACGGAATCGTTGAATTCGATGGAGTTACGCAGCGGCTTGAATTGCTGCGCGACAAGCTGAAAAAAGGCGGCACGCTGGTTTACCGCAACGTTAGCTGGCTGACGGAACCATCTCCGGATACTAAGGTGTTCTGCCAGCGCAGGTTCGGGCAGATACTGCCGCTTGACAGGGTGCTTGTCCTCGCGAAGGAGCAGGGCTGGAAGGTGCAGGATTTCTACATTGCGCCTAAGTCAGACTGGAATGCGGGGTACTACACTCCGCTTCTCGCCGCCGCCGAAAAGTACGCGGGCGTCCACAAGGAGGACAGCTCGGTATCGCTTGGCATGAGCGAGCTTCGCAAGGAGGCGGGGATTTTTGAAGCGCACTGCGAGGAATATAGCTGCGTATATTACATACTGAAAGGTTGATGGAATGGCGTTACCAGTATTGACGGAACGTGAAGCGGGGGCGTACAGCCCTAATGTTCTTGCGTTCTACGGCGACTGCGTTTATGAGCTGCTGGTGCGGCGTGAGGTCGTGCTTCGCGGCAACACCAACGCCGGGAGGCTCCACGACCTGGCGGTCGAGCAGGTGCGGGCTTCCTATCAGTCCAGGGCGGTCGACGTTATCGAGCCTATGCTTACTGAGAAAGAATCCGATATACTCCGCCGCGGAAGAAACGCGGGAGGTATCTCGGTCCCAAAGAGCGCGAAGCCGTCCGAGTACCGCAGGGCGACCGCACTGGAGGCTCTGTTCGGGTATCTCAGCCTTTCGGGGCAGCAGGAACGTATTGAGGAGCTGTTTACGGCGATTTGCGAGGCTCTTCCGGTCTGAACGCGGAGGTGTATTCCCATGACCAGAAAGGAAAAAACAGATAAGCTCCGCAGCATACGGCGCTGGCTGCTGGATATCCTGATAATTATTGCTGGATCCGGCGTGTACGCACTGGGAGTTCATTGCTTCACGGCGCCGAATAACATCGCGCCCGGCGGAGTTACGGGTATTGCAACGATAATCAGCTTCGTGACGGATCTTAATGTCGGTACGCTTATCGCTGCGATAAACGTGCCGCTTCTCATCGCCGGATTTGTTCTGCTTAACAAGCGGACGATGATAAAGACGTTGATTTCAGTTGCGGCGCTTTCCGTAATGACCGACTACCTTTTTAAGGACGTTCCGGTGTACATTGCGGACAACGGCGGCGGGATCCTGGCTTCAATCTTCGGCGGGCTTCTGATGGGTGCCGGCATCGGCATCGTGTACGTCCGCGAGGGAACGACAGGCGGCACCGATATCGTCAACAAGATAATCAACAGGTTCAGACCCGAAATAAAGCTGGGACAGATATCGTTCCTGGTAAATGCGGCTGTAGCCGTCAGCGGCTATATCGTTTATAAGAACCTTGACGTTGTAATGTACGCGATAATCGCTGTTTTTGTGCAGGCAAAGGTGATTGACGTGCTGGTTTACGGCGGTCTCGAGGGGAAATTCCTGATGATTTTTTCAGAGAAGCCGCACGAGATATCCGAGAAGCTCCTGAAGCAGAAACGCGGAGTTACGCTGCTCCACGGCGAGGGAGCCTATTCCGGCGAGGAAAAGCTGGTCGTGTGCATTGCAGTACACAAGAACGAATATGTAAAGGTAAAGCGGATCGTAAAAGAGATCGATCCGGACGCTTTTGTAATTATAACCGGCGCGAGCGAAGTCCTGGGAAAGGGCTTCCAGAGGCTGGATCAAAACTAATAAAACAAGGAGAATAAGTTATGTCAGGACATTCAAAATGGAGTACGATCAAGCGTAAGAAGGGCGAGAAGGACGGCGCAAGAGCAAAGGTTTTTACAAAGATCAGCCGTGAGATCCTCGTATGCATCAAGGAGACCGGCAGCGCTGACCCCGCTAACAACTCCAGACTCTACGCCCTCGTGCAGAAGGCAAAGAGCAACAATATCCCGAACGACAACATTGACCGTCTGCTGAAGAAGGCTGCCGGCGGCGCAGAGAAGAACGACTATGAGGACTGCGTATACGAGGGCTATGGTCCGAACGGCGTTGCAGTTATAGTTGAGTGCCTTACCGATAACAGAAACCGTACCGCAGGCGAGATCCGTCATTACTTTGACAAGTTCGGCGGAAACATGGGCGCTACCGGCTGCGTTGACTTCCTGTTCACGCTGAAGGGCGTTATTGTTCTTGACAACGAGGACGGCGACATCGACGAGGACAAGGCAATGGAGGATATCCTCGAAGCAGGCGGCGACGATTTCAGCTTTGAGGACGGCGTTGTTGAGATAACAACTGATCCTTCCGCTGTAGCAACCGTTGCTGAGGAACTCGGCAAGAAGGGCTACAAGGTTGTTTCCGCAGAAGCAGAGCAGGTTCCCTCCACATACACGACCCTTACCGACGAGGATCACATCAAGAAGATGGGTCTGCTGCTGGAAGCCCTTGAGGACAACGACGATGTTCAAAATGTATGGCATAACTGGGACGCTCCCGAGTCTGACGACGAGGATTGATCCCTGGTTTGCAGCTGATTTAATGCTCCGGCGCTTTGATCGCATTTTACTTACATAAGGTCACCTCTAAAAAC
>DQFX01000018.1 GCA_003531585.1 Oscillospiraceae bacterium
GAGTATCCGCACTTCGTGCGGAGGTTTCGCCTGACGGCGACAAGGGCTCCGCCCTTGACCTGCAAGGGGGACGCGTCCCCCTTGACTCCCGATTTGGGGTTGCAGTAAGCGGAACACGCACCGCTAAATTATAGTTTGTCAAAATAAAAATGGGCAAACCACTCAGCCTGCCCATCATTAAAATATTCCACCGAAGGCGGACACCATAATTCCAAATTCCGCGTTTTGAAATCCGAATTAAAAAATGCCGGGGCTTCATACGAAACCCCGGCAGAATTATTTATTCAGCAGCGTTTATTAATACATGCCGCCCATGCCGCCTGCCGGCATAGCGGGAGCTGCGGGAGTTTCCTCGGGCTTATCAGCTACGAGGGACTCTGTTGTCAGCACCATTGCTGCAACGGAAGCTGCATTCTGGAGTGCGGAACGTGTTACCTTTGCAGGGTCAACGATACCAGCGGAGATCATGTCGCCGTAGGTCTCGGTGTAAGCGTCGAAGCCGTAGCCTACCTTGCCTTCGCGGTTGATCGTGTCGATGATCACAGAGCCTTCAAGACCTGCATTCAGCGCGATCTGACGTACCGGCTCCTCAAGAGCGCGGAGTACGATCTTTGCACCGGTCTTTTCATCGCCCTCGAGGGTGTCGACCAGAGCCTTAACAGCAGGCATTGCGTTAATAAGAGCAGTACCGCCGCCGGCTACTATGCCTTCCTCAACGGCTGCCTTGGTAGCTGCCAGGGCGTCCTCGATGCGGAGCTTCTTCTCCTTCATCTCTACCTCGGTAGCAGCGCCGACCTTGATTACGCCTACGCCGCCGGAGAGCTTAGCAAGTCTCTCCTGGAGCTTCTCCTTGTCAAATTCGGAGGTGGTGTTCTCAATTGCGTTCTTGATCTCGTGAACTCTGTCCTTGATAGCGTCCTTGTCGCCGCAGCCGTCAACGATGATGGTGTTCTCCTTGTTGACCTTTACCTGCTTAGCGCGACCGAGCTGGTTGATCTGGGTCTCCTTGATGTCGAGACCAAGCTCCTCGGTGATAACTTCGCCGCCTGTCAGGATAGCGATATCCTTCAGCATTTCCTTACGTCTGTCGCCAAAGCCAGGAGCTTTGACAGCTACGCATACGAATACGCCTCTCAGCTTGTTCAGAATGATGTTTGTCAGAGCGTCGCCCTCAACGTCTTCAGCGATGATGACGAGCTTCTTGCCAGCCTGTACGATCTGCTCGAGCAGCGGCAGAACGTCCTGAATAGAGGAGATCTTCTTATCGGTGATGAGAATGTACGGATCGTCGATAACAGCTTCCATCTTATCGGTATCAGTTACCATGTAGGGGGAGATGTAGCCGCGGTCGAACTGCATGCCTTCAACTACCTCGGAGTAGGTCTCAGCAGTCTTGCCCTCTTCAAGGGTGATAACGCCGTCAGCGGTTACCTTCTCCATAGCCTCAGCGATAAGCTTGCCGACTGACTCGTCGCCAGCGGAAACAGTAGCGACTCTCTCGATGTCCTTGCTGCCGTTTACTGCCTGGGAGTTCTTCTTGATCTGCTCAACCGCAGCGTCAACAGCCTTCTGCATGCCCTTCTTTACTACCATCGGGTTTGCGCCTGCTGCGATGTTCTTCATGCCCTCGCGTACCAGAGCCTGTGCGAGCAGGGTAGCTGTTGTTGTACCGTCGCCTGCTGCGTCGTTGGTCTTGGTTGCAACTTCCTTTACGAGAGCTGCGCCCATGTTCTGGAATGCGTCCTCAAGCTCGATCTCCTTAGCGATAGTAACGCCGTCGTTGGTGATCAGCGGGCTGCCGTACTTCTTGGAAAGAACTACGTTTCTGCCCTTCGGGCCGAGTGTGATCTTAACTGTATCAGCCAGGGTGTCGATACCTGCCTGGAGAGCCTTGCGGGCTTCTTCGCCGTAAATAATATCCTTAGCCATGATATGTTTCCTCCTTGTGTTCAATTATTCTACAACTGCCAGAATGTCAGACTGTCTGAGTATGGAGTACTCTACGCCGTCTACCTTTACCTCGGTGCCTGCGTACTTGCTGATGAGCACTCTGTCGCCGACCTTGACGTTCATTACGATGTCCTTGCCGTCAACGTTTCCGCCGGGGCCTACTGCTACGACCTCTGCGATGGAGGGCTTCTCCTGTGCGGAAGCTGTCAGGATAATACCGCTCTTGGTGGTCTCCTCAGCTTCGACCATCTTTATAACTACGCGGTCTGCTAAAGGCTTGATTGTCATATATATTTCCTCCTTAAAATAATTATGTGCGTCATTAAAGTTTAGCACTCTATTTCTCTGAGTGCTAATTATATTTTAACCATTATTCAGAAAAAATCAAGAGGTAAACCGGCTTTTTTTTGCAATTTCGTGAAACATGTAGTGTTTTTAATAATTTAGCGCACCCAATTTAGGCAATTTTGCACAAATGCCAGGCTCCCAAATGTATCATAATTCGCGCTGATTTTTATTGATTTTTCTTATAATATATGATAAAATAAAGGGATAGAGAAATTATATGCTGGAGGTCGAAGGAATATGGCAGCTGCAGTACCAAAGAGAATAGCTTCCGGAATAATAAACGCGCTGAAGGGCGGCGTAGTTCCGCGCACAGGGCTTGGATATATCGCAGTGGGACGTACTGCGGAGATAAACGCGCTTCTCCACGACGTGGATATCACCGAGGAAGGCGGCGCGTTTTTCCGCTTCATCGTCGGAAGATACGGAAGCGGAAAGAGCTTCATGCTTCAGACCATGCGCCAGCACCTGATGGACAGAGGGTTCGTCACCGCCGACGCCGACCTCTCCCCGGAGCGCCGCCTGATGGGCACGAAGGGTCAGGGTCTCGCGACCTACCGGGAGCTCATGCGCAATATGAGCGTCCGCACAAAGCCCGACGGAGGCGCGCTCCCGCTCATACTTGAGAAGTGGATAACCAATATCCGCACCGAGGTGGTCGCTTCCGGAACCAGCCCCGACGATCCGTTCTTCGACTCCGCAGTTGAAAAGAAGATCTACACCGAAATCAGCGGTCTTGAGGACATGGTTCACGGCTTCGATTTCGCGCGGGTCATCAACGCCTACCACAAGGCGTTCACCGCCGGAAACGACGAGAAGGCTTCCTGCGCCGTAAGGTGGCTGCGCGGCGAGTACTCCACCAAGACCGAGGCCAAGCAGGATCTCGGCGTAAACGTCATTATCACCGACGACAACTGGTACGACTACATCAAGCTGCTGACGGCGTTTTTCGTCAGCGCGGGCTACAAGGGCTTCGTTATCATGATAGACGAGCTTGTGAACATCATGAAGATACCCCATGCAGTCACCCGCCAGTACAACTATGAGAAGATACTGATGATGTACAACGACGTCATGCAGGGGAAGGCTTCCCACCTCGGGATAATCATGGGAGGAACTCCCCAGTGCATCGAGGACACCCGCCGGGGCATATTCAGCTACGACGCTCTCCGTTCCCGCCTTGAGCGCGGGCGCTTCGCAACGGACGAGACCCACGACATGCTGGCGCCGATAATCAAGCTCCAGCCGCTTTCCTACGAGGAAATGACCGTGCTCTGCGAAAAGCTTGCGGAGATACATGCGGGGCTGTACGGCTACGAAAACCGCATGACCCTCGAGGACAGGATATACTTTATAAAGGCGGAATTCAGCCGGGTAGGCGCGGAAACGAACATCACTCCACGCGAGATGATACGCGACTACATCGAGCTGCTGAACATCGCAATGCAGAATCCCGACAAGACAATAGCCCAGCTAATGGGCGAGGAAAGCTTCGAATTTGCAAAGCCGGAGGGTGAGGCTTCCTCCGATGAGAAAGACGGCTTCGAGGATTTTGAGCTGTGACCCGGCAGTAACGCCCCCAGGGAGGTGACGAAATGTCCGACATATTTTCCAGATTCGCCCCGTTTATTCAGGATTACATCTACCGCTGCAAGTGGGAGGAGCTTCGCGAGATACAGGTGCTCGCGGCAAAGGCGATATTCGACACCGACGAGAACCTGCTGCTCTCCAGCGGCACCGCGAGCGGAAAGACGGAAGCCGCGTTCCTTCCGGTGCTGACCCAGCTCTGGGAGAACCCCTCCGCGAGCGTTGGCGTGCTGTACCTCTCCCCGCTGAAAGCGCTGATAAACGACCAGTTCGAGCGCCTGGAGGGGCTTCTTGAAGAAGCCGCGATCCCCATCACCAAGTGGCACGGCGACGCCTCTGCGGCGGCTAAGAAGCGCGTTATGAAGCGTCCGCAGGGGGTTATCCAGACCACGCCGGAATCCCTTGAGAGCATGCTGATGCACAATTCCAGCGGAGCCTACCGGCTGTTCTCCGACCTGCGTTTCATCATCATTGATGAAATGCACTACTTCATGGACAACGACCGGGGACTTCAGCTGTTATGCCTGCTGGAGCGCCTTGCAAGGCTCATCGGGTACCACCCGCGCCGGATAGGGCTTTCAGCGACCCTCGGGGACTGCACCAGCGCAGTGCAGTGGCTCAACACCGACAGCGGCAGGGACTGCATAGTTCCAAAGTGCCACGAAAAAGGGCGCTCTCTGCGGCTTTCCGTCAGGTTTTTCCCCATCAAGGAGAAGATACCGAACTCGGACAGCAAGGTTCTGCTCCAGAATTACTACGACTACCTCTTTGAAAGCACCTGGAACAAACGGTGCATTCTCTTTTCAAACTCAAAGGGCGAGGTCGAGGAGAACATCGCGCACCTCCGCCGAATAGCCGCGGAGCGCCGGCTTCCGGATAACTACCTTGTTCATCACGCGAATATTTCCCCGGCTCTGCGGGAGTTCACCGAGCAGAAGATGAAATCCTCCGAGCAGCCGGTCTGCACCGGGGCGACTGTCACTCTGGAACTCGGAATCGACCTTGGAAAGCTGGAACGTATCGTCCAGACCGGCTGCCCGCTGACCGTCTCCGGGCTTGTTCAGCGCCTGGGGCGTACAGGGCGCCGCGGCGGAGTCGCGGAAATGCGCTTTGCGTTCCGGTGGGACATGAGCCTGCCTCCGCAGGAGTTTTACAAGGAAATAAACTGGGATTTCGTGATGTGCATTGCTATGATACTGCTCTACACCCGGGAACGCTGGATAGAGCCGATGTACCTCCCGAAGCTCCCTTACAGCCTGCTGTACCACCAGACGATGAGCTGGCTGTCCTCGCAGGGGAGCGTTAAGCCGCAGGAACTTGCCCGGTACATTCTCACCCTGGGAGTATTTAAGCACGTCAGCAAGGACGACTACCTCAGACTCCTGCGGCACATGCTGGAGAACGGTCAGATAGAGCGCGGCGAGGACGGCGGTCTGCTGGTCGGAGAGAAGGGCGAAGCGGCGGTGAACAACTACGAGTTCCTTGCGGTGTTCTCCGTACCGTCGGAGTTCTCCGTGCGCTGCAACGCCGAGGAGATAGGCACGGTGCAGACTCCGTTCCCGGAAAAGGCTCAGTTTGCGCTTGCGGGTCAGGCGTGGGAGGTCACAGAGCTTGACCTCAAGGAGCGCCGGATATTCGTTAAGCATATCCCGGGTATCTCGGCGAATATGTGGCAGGATACCGGCAACGAGTACGTCCACACGAAGGTGATGAAGAAGCTGCACGAGGTGCTTTGCAGCGACGAGGAATACGCGTTCCTCGACGATTCTGCGAAGAAGCGTCTGAACCAGATACGCACCGCCTGCCGGAACGCCGCGATGGCAAACGCGGACATATCCGATTCAGAAAACCGTCTGGCGGGCGGAAGCATAGCGTTTTCCGGAGGGAGGGCGCTTAAAATCACACCGACGCTGTACGCTGTGTTCCCATTCCTGGGGACGAGGGCGTGCGCCGCGCTGATGTACGAGCTTCGCAGGCGCGGATTCGGCGCTAATGTGTGGCTGCACAGGTACATTCCCGTCTGCATAGAGGTCAAGACCGACCGCAGCCTTGAGGAGCTGGAATCCGCCCTCGCCGAGATAAAGCGGGACGGCGCAGATAAGTACAGCTTCAATATTCCGGACAACTGCGAGATATCCGGAAAATACAACGACTATATCCCACGGGAGCTGCTGAAAAAGCAGTACGTCGAGGACTATCTCGACGCCGCCGACATGAAAGAAAATCTGTAAGGAGAACTGCAATGAAACTGATGTTTGCTTCGGATATACACGGATCCGCGCTTTACTGCGAGAAAATGCTGGAGGCTTACTCCCGCGAGGGCGCCGAGCGGCTCTGCCTGCTGGGGGATATCCTCTACCACGGACCGCGCAACGACCTTCCCGAAGGGCACGCGCCGAAAAAGGTCATCGCAATGCTGAATCCCATGAAGCCGCAGATTATGTGCGTGCGCGGCAACTGCGACACCGAGGTCGACCAGATGGTGCTGGAATTCCCGGTGCTTGCCGACTACGCGCTTATCCTGGAGGGCGGGCGCTGCTTCTACCTCACCCACGGGCACCACTATAATCCGCAGAATCTGCCGCCGCTGAATCCCGGAGACGTGCTTATCAATGGTCATACGCACGTTTTTAAGGCGGAGTGCGTGAACGGCATACACTGCCTGAACGACGGCTCGGTGTCGCTGCCGAAGGAGGGCAAGCCCCGCAGCTACATGATATACGAGAACGGAGTTTTCACGATAAAGCAGCTTGAAACCGGCGTGGAACTTCTGACCTACGCGCTTAACGGCTGATGGAGAGGATAAAATGTCATTCAGTTCAGATATCAAGAAGGAATTATGCGATGTCAGGGAGCTTTCCCCGCAGCAGGCGGAAGCAATGCTCTACGGCATAATGTACGCTTCCCGCATGGACGAGGGCAGGCCGCTGATACAGACCGAAAACATCGACCTGATGAACGCCGCCGCGGAGCTGATACGGGCGGTATTCCCGAATGTCCGCACCGGAATAGTGCGGCTGGTGAAGAATTCCGGCTCGCTTTATACTCTGAAGATACGCAGCGGCTGGGAGGATATCGCGGAGCGGTTCGGGGATTTCAGCTCGATAAGCAGGGAGGCGGTCAGCGGCGGCGACGAGGAAAGCGGAGCTTTCCTGCGGGGAGTGTTCGTGAGCTGCGGCTCCGTCACCGACCCCAACAAGGAGTATCACCTTGAGCTGGTGCTCCCCGAGAACGACCGCACTCCGGCGCTGCTGGATTTCATCGCGGAGCATGGAATGTCCCTCAAGGAGACCGCCAGGGGCGGAGCGCGCTCCAAGAAAACGGTGCTGTACGCGAAGGAGAGCGAGCTTATCGAGGACTGCCTGACCTATATCGGCGCCGCAAACCACTCTATGGAGATAATGCAGGTGAAGATAGTCAAGGATTTCCGCAACCGTGTGAACCGCTCGGTGAACTGCGAAAACGCGAACCTTGACAAAACGGTGGCGGCGTCCAACAAGAGCACCGCGGATATCGAGTACATATTCAGCACCATGGGCGCGGACTGGCTTTCCCCCGACCTGCGGGAGACCGCGCGGCTGCGCGTGGAGAATCCGGAGATGTCCCTGTCGGAGCTGTGCGGAATGTTCCCCGAGAAGATAAGCCGCAGCGGGCTGAATCACCGGTTAAAAAAGCTGTCGAAGCTCGCCGAGGAGCTGAGAAGCTCCAGACCGGAATGACTGCGGCGGCTTTCCGTTATGCATGAAAAAAGGCTTGCTAATTAACGGAAATTAGTCATTATTTCCGATGGATTTCCCCTTGACAAATATATAAGTATATGATATACTAATAATCGACAAAAAACCTTATCAAGAGCGGCTTCGTGCGTTATGCGGGGGACTGGTCCCTATGAAGCCCGGCAACCTCTCCTGTTGATACCCGTGGTTTTCCACGGTGCGGAGGGAAAAGGTGCTACTTCCTGCGGCGGTTATCCGGCCGAAAGATAAGGAGTGATACGAATTTCGGCTCACTCCTTGGAGTGAGTTTTTTGTTTACAGAGAAGTACGGAACATACACAATTCAGAAAGGAAAAACGAATGAGCAAGTATTTATTCACCTCCGAGAGCGTAACCGAGGGACATCCCGACAAAATCTGCGACAACATTTCCGACGCTATCCTCGACGCTATTCTTGAGCAGGATCCCATGGGCAGAGTTGCCTGCGAGACCCTCACCACCACCGGTATGGTAACAGTAATGGGCGAGATCACCACCACAGCGCAGATCGACATTCCATCCATCGTGCGCAAGACTGTCCGCGACATCGGCTACACCAGCTCCGAGTACGGCTTTGACGCTAATAGCTGCGCGGTATTCACCACCATCGACAAGCAGTCCCCTGATATTGCAATGGGCGTAAACAACGCGCTCGAGGGCAGAGCCGAGAACGCACACGACACCGGCGCCGGCGACCAGGGCATGATGTTCGGCTACGCATGCACCGAAACTCCGGAGCTCATGCCTATGCCGATAAGCCTCGCGCACAAGCTCGCGAAGAAGCTCACAGCAGTCCGCAAGGACGGCACGATCCCCTACCTGCTCCCGGACGGAAAGACCCAGGTTACGGTAGAGTACGACAGCGGCAAGCCTGTCCGCGTTGATACAGTCGTTGTATCCTCGCAGCATCTTGCTTCCGCTGCACTGGAGCAGATCCGCGCTGACATTATCGAGAAGGTCATCAAGCCAACCATTCCGGCTGAGCTTCTCGACGCTCAGACCAAGTACTACATCAATCCTACAGGAAGATTCGTTGTGGGCGGTCCTATGGGCGACAGCGGCCTGACCGGCAGAAAGATCATTGTTGATACTTACGGCGGATACTCCCGTCACGGCGGCGGAGCATTCTCCGGCAAGGATCCGACAAAGGTTGACCGTTCGGCGGCGTACATGGCTCGCTATGCAGCAAAGAACGTAGTAGCTGCCGGGCTTGCTGAGAAGGCTGAGATACAGGTCGCATACGCTATCGGCGTTGCGAAGCCGGTTTCCATTTTCGTTGACACATTCGGCACCGGCAAGGTCGATGACGATGTTATTTCCGCGGCAGTAGCTGAGGTGTTCGATTTCAGACCGGCTGCGATTATTGAGGCGCTGGGTCTGCGTAAGCCGCAGTATAAAGCTCTGGCGGCGTATGGTCATATGGGCCGTGAGGATCTTGATGTTGCATGGGAGCGTACGGATAAGGTCGACGCGCTCAAAGCGGCAATCAAGTAATTAAAATTATCCCCGGAGTGTTCTCCGGGGATTTTTGTGCGGATTGATAAATTGGTGCTTGTAGGCGAAACGCTGCTTGTGAGAGAAAACTATAATTTAGCGGCGA
>DQFX01000044.1 GCA_003531585.1 Oscillospiraceae bacterium
TCGCCGAAGGTGAACGTATGCGCGAGGCATTTTGATTTATAATAAAACGCCTGCGTTTTATTATAGCACATATCAGGTGATATGTCAATATTTGGCGTATTACATATCCTTTAGTATGATTATAGGAATCGGCGGGCAGTTGGGACGGTTCACGAAGGGCATCTCAATAACGGTGAAACGGCTGCTGTCGATGGTAGGGAGGTACTCAAGCAGCGCGTCGCGCTCTTCAAATCCGGTCTCCCTGCCGTAGTAGATTATGAGAGTCATCATGCCGCCGCTTTTCAGGAGCTTCAGCCCCTTTTCGATCGCCGGAATGCTGGTGGATTTGTTCGTGAATATGTTGTGGTCGCCCTTGGGAAGCCACCCGAAATTGAACGTAATGCAGGATACAGTGCCTTCCTCGCATATCTCGTCCATCTCGCTGTGGCTCTTTAGGAGCACGTCCGTGCGGGAGGTCATGCCGTGCTCCTCAAGTAGCTTTTTCGTGCTGTCTACCGCGTCCTGCTGTATGTCAAACGCGGTGACATGCCCGGTCTCGCCGACAAGCTCGGCAAGGAAAAGAGCGTCGTTGCCCCTGCCTGCGGTGGCGTCTATGCATAAGTCGCCGGGCTGGACGCGCTCCCTGATTATCTTGTGTATTATGTTGAGTGCGCTGAAATGTTTTCTTGGATCCATGTTGTCCTCCGTAAATTTTAAATATCAAAATAATTATATCACATTTTCCCTGGTTTGTAAACCTGAACGACTTCGTGTTTTATTTTTCGCCGCCTATTGACATACTATTTTAGCAGTGTTATAATTATAATGGATATAAATGGGGAATGCGCGGGGATTCGGCCCGTGCCTTACAGACAGATAAACGGAGGGCTTCATGGTCTTTTCAGACTTGTTTTTCATATATGTATTCCTGCCAGCGGCGGCGATATGCTACGCGCTGGGGCGGTGCGGCGATCACTCCAGAATGAGGAGGCTTCGGGAGTACGGTCAGCCCCGGATACGCTGCGAATGTCCGTATTCTAATGCGGTGCTCATCATTTTCTCGCTGATTTTCTACGCCTGGGGAGAGCCGATATACGTCGCGCTGATGATCGTCAGCGTGTTCATGAACTACGTGGTCGGCGTGTTCATCGACGGCGGAAGGCACAAATCAAAAGCCGCGCTGATCGTCGGACTTATCCTTAATATAGGTATCATCGCGGTGTTCAAATATGCGGACTTCCTGGCGGAAACGCTCAATGCCGTAGGCATCCCGGTGCCAAAGCCCGGTATCGCGCTTCCTATCGGTATCAGCTTTTTTACATTCCAGTCGATCTCATACATCATAGATGTTTACCGAGGTCAGGTCCGGGCGCAGAAAGACTTCTTCTCGCTGCTGCTTTATATCTCAATGTTCCCGCAGCTTATAGCCGGGCCTATCGTCAGGTACTCCACTATTTCCGCGGAAATAAACCGACGCAGCATCTCAATGCACGACCTCGCCGAAGGCTCATTCAGGTTTCTTGTCGGACTTGGAAAAAAGGTAATTCTCGCAAATCAGCTCGGGGAGCTTTCGGCTGCGTTCCTCGACGGAGACTTCGCTTCGCTTTCCACCGGCGGAGCCTGGATAGGCATTCTGGCGTACACCATGCAGATCTACTTCGATTTTTCCGGCTATTCCGACATGGCTATCGGCATGGGGCGCTGCATGGGATTCCACTTTGACGAGAACTTCAATTACCCATACGTGACTCGCACCATTACGGAATTCTGGCGGAGATGGCACATCTCGCTGGGCAGCTTCTTCCGGGATTACGTCTACATTCCGATGGGTGGAAACCGCCGTCACCAGCCGCTGAATATACTGGTCGTGTGGTTTCTTACCGGACTCTGGCACGGCGCGAGCTGGAATTTCGTGCTGTGGGGTCTGTACTTCGGCGCGATAATAATGCTTGAAAAATACACCATCGTGAAGATTCAGGACAGGATACCGGGATTTATCCTGCATATATACAGCCTGTTCATTATCGTGTTCGGCTGGGTGATATTCTACTTCACGGATATCACCCGAATGGGCGGGTTCATCGGTATTCTGTTCGGCGGCGGGGCGTCCGGCTGGAACCTTGTGGCTCAGAATGAGCTTACCGGAAACCTGTGGCTCATCATCGCGGGGATCGTCTGCTGCCTGCCCATCGGAAAGGGTATACGCAGTATCTACGAAAAGGCGGCGTACGACGGAAGCGCCGGAGCGGAAGTCCTGCTGACTGGAGCCAAAACGCTGTGCGCTGCGGCTCTGCTGGTATCCTGTACGCTGCTGCTCATCGGAAGCACCACTAATCCGTTCCTGTACCTCAGATTCTGAGTAAGGAGGAAAAATGAGACCAAGACCCGAAAAGAAATACAAAGAACCCCGCACGCCGAAGCGCCGCAGGGTTTCCGATATAGTTTACCTCATGACGATACTGACCGCCTTTGAGACCATCGGTATCGCAATGCTGGTGTTCCCGCGCAGCACCGAGAGCATAACAGAGAAGCGCGAGCTGAAAAAATTCCCGGAGCTTTCCGCGGAAAGCTGGTTCAGCGGGGAATTCACCGAGGGAATATCCGAGTGGTTCAGCGATACGGTTCCCGCCCGCGACGAGGTGACGAACCTGTCGACCCAGCTCCGTGAGCTACGCGGGTTCCGTCAGGACGGCATACGGCTCCACAATGTGGGCACGGTGCAGTCCGAAACCAGCAAGCCGTCAACAACGGTACCGGAGCAACCCTCAGCGCCCGACGATCAGCCGGCTTCCGGAGTATCATCGGGGGAGAGCAGCGCTCCGCAGGATACGGAGAACTCAAAGCCGCAGACTGCATCCCCGGCTGAAACCGTGGAAGTCACCGAAGAGCCGGTCATCAACGAGGACGATGCAGTTACCATCACCAACAACGGTATCGCGGTAGTCGGCACCCGGGCGCTCATGCTTTACGGCGGCAGCTACTCCGTAGGGGAGCAGTACGCCGGGGTGGTGAACAAGTTCAAGGAAGCCCTCGGCAGCGACGTGAACGTCTACACGATGATAATTCCGACCTCATGCGAGTTCTACAGCCCGGAGTCGGTCAAGGCGTACTGTGGCAGCCAGAAGGATAACATTGATTACGTTTACAGCATGCTGAAAAATACCACCGGAGTAGACGCGTATTCCGCACTGAAAAAGCACGTCCGCGAGGACATCTATCTGCGCACCGACCATCACTGGGCGCCGCTCGGAGCCTACTACGCGGCGCAGGCGTTTGCCGAGGCTGCGGGGGTTCCGTTCAAGGATATTTCGGAATATGAGCAGCGCGTGGTGCACGATTACGTCGGCACGATGTACGGCTATACCGAGGATGTGGTGCTGAAAAATAATCCGGAGGATTTCGTCTACTACGTTCCGAAAACGGTGGAATACTCCACGACCTACTACGATTATATTCTCCAGGACGGAAAGATAGTCGGCGCGAACGCTCCGTACAATGCGGATTTCTTCATCAAGTTCAGCGACGGCAACGGCATGGCGTATTGTACGTTCATGGGCGGCGACGCGAAGATCGTGAAGGTCAGCACCAACGCCGGCACCGGCAGGAAGCTCGCCATATTCAAGGACAGCTACGGAAACGCGCTCCCGCCGTACCTCATGGGCTCGTTTGACGAGATCGTGGTTATAGACATGCGGTACTTCACGCATAATGCGGTGGATTACCTCAAGGAGAACGGAATAACCGACGTGCTGTTCGCGAATAACGCGTTCCATGCGGCTACCGCCTCCACGGTGACGCACTACAGCAATTTCCTTACCCAGGCGGACTGGGGATACTGATTTTAATTCGGAATGCGGAATTCAGAATTCGGAATTATGGGCAGGCTCGGCGCCTGCCCATTTTTATTGTGTTAAGACCATGCTCCAGCTTTCCGGATAATCCAAAAGGGACTGAAATCAGTCCCTTTGAATTTTAGAGGTGACCTTTAATTAAGTATCTTGTTTTTCTCGTCCTGGACGAAAATCTGATCGTACAGCGACATGTCAAAATGGTCTATCGCGTCGAATATCTCCTGCGCGATGTCCTCCGGGATATCCTCTTCCTCGGCGAAGCGCTGGAGCACCGAAACGTAGCTTCTGCGCAGCATCATGCGATCCTTCAGGCTGACGTGCATTTTTACCCGATCGCCGGTGTCCGTATTTGTGAGGTGCGAGATGTCGTAATCCACATGCTCCATTATCTCGGTGATACGGTCTGCGGATTTCAGACCGAAAATTATGCGGTGGTACGCCTCCGCCTTGCACAGCGCCGGAATGCTGTACTCCTTGGGCATGCTGTTGAACACCATCGTCATGGTGAACAGGAAGTCCTCCAGCGAAGCGTAGCTCTTTGACTTGCCCATGCACAGCGTCATACTGTCAACGCCCGCGTTGGAGACCTTCAGCGCAGTGTCCAGCGCCGTCCTCTTTGCGTCCATAGGGCAGACGTCTATCGGAACAGTAAACGCGCTTTTTGAGCGCCATACAAGCTCCTTCGCCTGTTCAATATTCATAAAGTCGAAGCTGCTGCGCACCCTTATCATCGAAATAGGCCCGGAGACGAATTTCTGCGCCAGCGCCTGGAGCTTGCGGTTGAATCCTTCAAATCTGGGTATCTCCAGTATCACCGGAGTGTTCCCGACATCTATCTCGTCCTTGATGTCGTGCATTGTGACCACGACATACCTGAAATCGAACGCCTGCGTAAGCTGCGCAAACATCGGATCTCCCAGCCGGAATATGTACTCTACGCAGTCGGGAAGCTCCTGCATTTTCATCACCGTGCGGAAATCCAGCTCAACGTACTTCACGCCGGTCTCTGCGAGCGCGTGGATATACCGGCATATCAGCTCGGGGGAGGTTCCCTCGGCGATTGGCAGCGTGCAGAGGCTGTTGTCGATAATTACTGTTTTCATCAGCCTTTAAGCCCTCTGGACTGCCTGTCCATGTCCTCGACTACGATGTCGTATATCTCACCGAGGGTGGCGCAGTATTCAAGCACCTTCCACGGCTCATTCGTGTGGTAGTGGAGCTTGATAAGCTCGTCGTCGCCCACCGCAAGCAGGGAATCTCCCTTGAAGTTTGCGCGGATATACTCGTTTATCGCGTCCTCGTCAAGGCCCTCGCCTTCAATAAGGAGCTGTGTGTCATATCTGAATTCTAGCATGCGTCAATCCTCGTCTTTCCTGTCTTTTATCTCGATGCGTACCTTATTCACGCGAAGCGCAGCCGCGTCGAGTACTGTTACTATGAAGTCGTCGGTCTGGGTGATGTCGCCGTTTTTAGGAATGCTTCCGAACAGCCCCAGCACCCAGCCTGCCACAGTGTGAGCCTCGCTTTCTATCTCCGCCGGAATGTCCCGGGCGGTCAGGAAGCGCCTGAGCGAATTTAGCGAAACATCGCCGTAGACCTCGAAAACATTGCTGCCGACCATGGTAACGGGGGATTTCACCTCGTCGCTCTCGTCCCATATCTCGCCTACGAGTTCCTCAAGGATATCCTCCATCGTGACGATGCCGAGGGTGCCTCCGTGCTGGTCGAGCACCACGCTCATGTGGCACTTCTGCTTCTGCATGGTGCGGAACACCTCGGATAGCTTCTGCATCTGCGGGAGATACAGCGTTTCCTGCATAATGCTGCGTATCGTGAAATCAGTGCTTTTTTCGTACTGCTTGAAAAATTCCTTTTCAGTGATTATGCCTACGATGTTGTCAAGCGTGCGCTCGTACACCGGCATGCGGGAGTATTCCTCCTGAAGGAACTTCTGCCGCACCGAAGCGGCGTCGTCGCCTATTTCCACGGCGGTTATGCGGACGCGCGGCGTGATTATCTCGTCGACGGTTATCTCGTCGAATTCCAGCGCGCTGCGTACCAGGTTGCTTTCCTGCTGCTCAAGCACTCCTTCGTCCTCGATCTCGTCGATCATGACCTTTAGCTCCTCCTCGGTCATGCTGACCTTATCGGAGCTGTGCATAAGCTTGGAAACTCCCTTTTTCAGCAGAATGAACAGCGCCGAGAACGGAGTAAAAATAACCATCAGGAACGAAATAACGCCGGAAGCAAGCATTGCGATTGTCTCGGGGTAATCCTTCGCAATGCTCTTGGGCATTACCTCGCCGAAGATAAGCACGATGACTGTAGTCACGATAGTGGACACCAGCGAACCGTATTTCTCGCCGACCAGTGATATCGCAAGTATCGTCGCAATTGACGAGCACGCGATATTCACTATGTTGTTGCCGATGAGTATGGTGGTCAGCGCCTTGTCGTACTTTTCCAGAATGTTCAGGGTGCGCTCTGCGGCGCGGTTTCCGGTATCTGCCATGTGTTTGAGGCGTATCTTGTTTGCGCTGCTCAGGGCGGTCTCCGTTGCGGAGAAGTACGCCGAACAGATTATCAGAATTACTATCAGAATTATTTGCATAAATTACTCCCAGTTCTTCCACACATCGGGGCAATAACCGACCGTCGCCTGCCTGCCGTTGCGTACTATCGGGGTCTTGTAAAGCTTGGGGTTCTCCTCGAGCTTTTCGGGCTTCGCCGAATCAAGCAGGTACTTTATCTCGGCGTAGTCCTTCGAATTTTCGTCTATAACTGAGTCTATCTTCCCGCCCAGAGCTTTTACAACGCTGTCGAGTTCGCCCTTGCTCAGTCCCTTAGAAAGTATATCTACAGACTGGAATTTTATTCCTCGTTCCTTAAAGTAGCGTTCCGCCTTTTTGGTATCGAAGCACTTGGATTTTCCAAATATCTGGATATTCATTACTTGATCGAATCCTCCTGTAAAGCGTACTGCCGTATCGCACGTAGTACTCCGTTTTCGTTGTTGCTGCGTGCAAGGAAGCGGGTCATGCGTTTGATGTCCGGGTTGCCGTTCTCCATTGCGAAGCTCCAGCCGGCATACTTGAGCATGTCCGCGTCGTTGTAGAAATCTCCGAATGCCATAGTGTCATCAGCGGAGATCCCGAGGTGCTTGCCGAGCGCCCTGAGAGCGCTTCCCTTGCTGACCCCGGCACCCATGACGTCCATCCAGATGGGACCGGAAACCTGCACGTTGAGCCGGTCGCCGAATATTGCGTCAATGGCGGGCTTGGCGTGCTGCTGGGTTCCCTTCATGTCGCAGACGGCGAGCTTGTAGATAACGTCGTCGACGGAAAGCAGGTCGTCGCATGGTATGTGGTTCTTGTAGTATTTTGCGATCTCCGCGCTGAATTCCGCGTCAGCGGTGAGGTGATAAGTCCCCCTGCCGGCGCAAACCAGTATGCGCAGCCCGCCGATGTCCTCGCATGCCCTGATGAGCTGCTCGAAGGTCGGGCGGTCGAGCGGGGTCACGCTTACCTGCTTTCCCTCGTGGATAACGTTTGCGCCGTTGTCGCAGATGAAGTCCAGGCGGGTGCGGTATTCCTCGGGGAACAGGTGTGCAACCGCGTCGAAGGAGCGTCCGCTTGCCACTGTGAATTTAATTCCGCGGCGCTCCAGCTCGTCGAATACCTCGAAGAAATCCCCGGGGAGTTCTTTCCTGTCGTTGAGCAGGGTGCCGTCCATGTCGCTTGCGATGAGCTTTATCATATGTATATTTCCTCGCTTTTGTTCTGCTTGTTCTTTTTCTATGGCTTTGCGCCTTTGTATTGTATTATAGCATATATTCCGCGCGGTTGCAAGTGATAATTTATAGGAATTCCAGATTTTGTTTTGATTTGGCAGACTGGCGGGTGATGGGGCTGAGGTTTTGGTTGAGATAACTATAATTTAGCGGTGCGTGTTCCGCTTACCGCAATCCCTAATCGGGAGTCAAG
>DQFX01000059.1 GCA_003531585.1 Oscillospiraceae bacterium
TCGCCGCTAAATTATAGTTTTCTATCACAAGCAGCGTTTTGCCTCTAAACAACATTTATCGCAATAAAACTAACAACTTGTCTCCCATGACGCGCCGTCCTCAAGCACAGTTCCATCAGAATAAAACGCCCTTAACAGCAGATCATTTTTTCCCGATCGGAGCTTAACGTCCTTCCAGACAAACACAGTCGGCAATCTGTTGTCCGGAACTTCTCCGAATCCGAGGGAGTTCCCGTTCAGCAGCAGCTCAGTGCGTTCCGCGTTGGAGTAGGCGCGAACTTCCGGAACATTCGCTGGGCGCTCCGTAAAGCGCTTTTCTGTAAGCCGACAGGTCTTTTCGCTGTTCCACACCGAGCGGTAGAACCAGTAGGCGTCCTTTGGTACCCTCTCGCGGGTGCAGAGTCCCTTGTCGTTTATTCCTGCTGTGTCGCCCTCCCTGCGCCCAGCCGCCGGGAAGTCGAACATACACCAGATCAGCTTCGCCCAGAGGTAGTCAAGGCTGCCTATCTGCGCCCAGATCTGCTCATGAAGCCTCGATTGATAGTTTTCATAGTGCCGCTCTCCATTCGGGTCTATGTCGGTCAGCCAGTTGACGTTGTCCTTGTGCTGGGATATCGCTCCTCCGCCGCCGTACTCCGAAATGCACAGCGGACGTGTTTGCTCCTCGTGAGCCTTATCGAACCACTCACGGAACTGCTCCACGCTTCCGGCTTCCTTATACCACCCGAAATACCGGTTGTAACCCACTGCGTCCGCGGGAAGCGTGCGAAACTTTCCCCAGAACTGCGCGTCAGCGTAGACTGCGGCTCTTCCGCCGCCGTTTTCGCTTATATAATCGTACATCTGCTCATAGAGCGAGTGTATACTGTCCGACATCTGGTAGATCTCATTAGACATTCCGTAGAACATCACAGAAGGGTGATTGTAGGTCTGCGCGATAAGCTCGGTTAACTGCTGCATGGCGCTGTCGGCGAATTCCCGGGAAAGCTGCGGCTCCGCAGGCTCGCCGGGACACAGCTTGCCGATTATGCCGATTTCCGTCCACACGCACATGCCAAGCTTATCGCAAAGCGCGTATTCCTCGGAGGCGTGCTGATAATGCGCCATTCTGACCGCATTGCAGCCCATGTCGCGCATTACTGCGTAATCCCGTTCGCGCTGTTTGTTGGTCATAGCCCAGCCAGCGCGCGGAGAGTCCTGATGATAATTCACGCCGTGCAGGGGAGTGTGCTTTCCGTTCAGGAAGAACCCTTTCTCGCGGTCAATGCTGAACTCCCTCACGCCGAACTGCTCCGTAACGCCGTCCAGGGCAGTTCCGCCGGAAAGTACGGATATCTTCGCTGAGTACAGGAACGGGTCGCGAACTCCGTCCCACAGGTGCGCGCCGGGAAGTTTCAGTGAAAACTCAGCAGACGCTTCTCCAGGTGCGATCGTGAGTTTTGCTTCTCTCTGAATATTCGCTGCACCTCCGGATATCGTCACACGGACAACCGCGTTTTTTTCCTCGGCGGAATCATTCTCCAGCTTTACAAGCACGCGTACTTCCGCGCCGCCGTCAGCTTCCGGCTTTGCTGTTATGTACACGCCTGAAGAACCGTTGTCACGCAGTGCAATGCGCAGCTTGTCAACGGCGATGAGCCTTACGGCGCGGTAGATTCCGCCCATTTTCGTGAAATCTCCGCAGTCACCTATGGGTGCCACGAATTCTGACGTTGCGTTGCTGACATAAACCGTGAATTGATTGTCGGCTCCCGGCCTTACCAGCTTCGTGATGTCAAACCTGAATGCGGAATACCCTCCGACATGCACTCCTGCCTTCTTTCCGTTGACAAAAAGCACCGTTGTGGTATTCGCTCCGGCAAATTCGATAAACACATGCTTTCCGTGATACTGCTCGTGCGGCAGCTTTACCTTCCTGCGGTAGCATCCTGCGCCGCGGTAGTACCCTTCGGAGTATTCCGAAGCCCTGCCGGAAACCCCGGTGCAGTCGGCGGCATTCCATGTATGCGGAAGCTCCACCAGTTCCCAGCCGCTGTCGTCGGACTTCGGCTCAGTCTGCCTTCCCTCGGGAAGCCCGCCGACCTTGCTGAACCGCCAGCCGCTGTTAATATATTCGTATGTTCTCATGCGATCTCTCCGTTTTCCCTATACGCTTGTATATGCAGCAAACCGTGCTGCTTTAATAACTAAAGTATAGCACGGTTTGCTTATTATGTCAACGGGAAATCGTCCAGAGCGGCTTTACTTGCTCTTGTAGTACAGCATGCAGTGGCAGTAGCCCTCGAAATCCGGGTCGGCTATCTGGCGTCTGAATTCCTCGCACATGCACTTGTTCTCAGGCGTGCGCTGTATTCTGCACGGGCAGTAGCCGCCGGTCTTTTCCAGACCCTCGCGTATCTTTTTTACGATTTCCTTGTTTTCGTTTTCTGTAACCTTCATAATATCTCCTTAAAACCAAAGACGGAACATTTCTGTTCCGTCCAACTTTGTAGAAAAAATCGTAGTTTGCCCGCGAAGCGGGCTTTTGAGATCAGTTTTTTGCTCCTGGTCTCCCGGAGTAAAAAACACTTCTATCCGCACAAGTGTGCGGTTTGTCGGCGTTGCCGACAAACCGTGCGCGCAGGGCGGATGTTTCGGCGGAAAAGTCCCATCGGGACTTTTTCGACGGTTTCATACGGAACATTTCTGTTCCGTCCTTTTGTATCAGTCGATCTCTACGGAGATCTTTTCGTCTGCTCTGACAGCGCCCGCGCGCATTACAGTGCGGATAGCCTTAGCGATCCTGCCCTGCTTGCCGATGACTCTGCCCATATCCTCCTGTGCAACATGGAGGTGGTAAACGACAACGCCCTCGGCGTCCGGCTCGTCAACAGTTACCTGGACTGCCGATTTGTCCTCTACAAGCGCAGAGGCGATAGTTACCAGAAGCTCTTTCATATATAGTCCCTCCTGTGGGATAAAGGGGAAATCCCCGGTACGTTCTTAACGGGCTGCGACGCCCGCGTTACTGCCGTGATTACTTCTTGAGAAGTCTCTTAACAGTATCAGTGGGCTGTGCGCCCTTCTTGATCCACTCGTCAGCCTTAGCTGTGTCGATGTTTACGAGAGCCGGCTCCTTGGTGGGATCATAAGTGCCGATCTCCTCAATGAAACGGCCATCTCTGGGGTAACGGGAATCAGCTACAACTACACGGTAGAAGGGAGCCTTCTTTGCGCCCATTCTTCTGAGTCTGATCTTAACTGCCATTTTATTTTCTCCTTTCAGCATTGATATATTCATCATGCGCGTTAAGCGCAGTGAAATCATATCAGCTCCGCCCTTTTTGGGCAATATCGTTTTATTTCAACGGCAAAGCCGCTGTTTACTTACATTGGGAATCCGCCGGGGCCGCCCATGTTGCCCATCTGCTTCATCATGTTCATGGGAATGCGCATTTTCTTGCCCTTACCCTTGCCTGCAAGACCCATCTGCTTCATCATTTTCTGCATCTGCTCGAACTGTCTGAGAAGCTGGTTGACGTCCTCGACCCTTGTGCCGCTGCCCGCTGCGATACGGCGTTTGCGCTTTGCGTCGATGATGGAGGGCTTTTCGCGCTCCTTCGGCGTCATAGAGGAGATTATCGCTTTTGTGCGGGGCATCTTCTTCTCGTCGATGTCCTCTTCCTTTACCTTTCCGGCAACTCCGGGGATCATCTTCAGCAGGGAGTGAATGCTTCCCATCTTCTCTATCTGTTCGAACTGTGCGTACAGGTCGTTCAGGTCGAATTTGTTTTCCTGCATCTTCTGCATGGTCTTGGCGGCTGCCTTCTCATCAATGGTGTTCTTCGCCTTGTCGATGAGGGTCAGCACATCGCCCATGCCGAGGATTCGGCTCGCCATTCTGTCCGGGTGGAACGGCTCGATATCGTCGAGCTTTTCGCCTATGCCCGCGAATTTTATCGGCTTGCCGGTTATCGCCAGGACTGTCAGAGCGGCACCGCCTCTGGTGTCGCCGTCCAGCTTGGTGAGGATAACGCCCGTGATGTCGAGTGCTTCATTGAAGCTCTGTGCGACGTTCACCGCGTCCTGACCGGTCATGGAGTCGACAACGAGGAGTATCTCGCTCGGATTTGTCTCGCGCTTTATGTTGCGTAGCTCGTCCATCAGCGTTTCGTCGATGTGGAGACGTCCGGCGGTATCCAGCAGAACAATGTCGAAGCCGTTGTCCTTTGCGTACCTGATACCTTCCTTAGCGATCTTCACCGGGTCGGTCTGACCCATTTCGAACACGTGCGCGCCTGCCTTTTCGCCAACTATTTTCAACTGGTCGATAGCCGCGGGTCGGTAGATATCGCATGCTACCAGCAGCGGGCGGTGATTCTGCGCGATGAGGTGCTTTGCGAGCTTTGCGCAGTGGGTGGTTTTACCGGCGCCCTGTAAACCGCACATCATGATAACGCACGGCGGCTTTGAAGGGAAGTTGAGCTTCGCTGTGGTGTTGCCCATCAGCTCGATAAGCTCACGGTGAACTATGTCGATGACCTGCTGCGCAGGAGTAAGGCTGTCCATGACCTTCTCGCCGACCGCCTTCTCGCTGACTTTCGCCACGAAGTCCTTAGCGACCTTGTAGTTTACGTCCGCGTCCAGCAGCGCCATGCGAACCTCACGCATAGCGTCCTTGATATCCTTTTCGTTGAGCTTGCCGCGTCCCTTGAGCTTGCCGAAAACATTGTTCAGCTTGCCGGAAAGTCCTTCAAAAGCCATGTACTCACCCCTTTATAATTCGGAAGTCGTTCTTTTGGGAATGCCTCACAGGCCGCGCCGGATATCTGATAGTATCCCGCCGAGCCTTTCAAGGCGCTGGTCGCTGTTTTCCTGCTTCATTAATGAAACAAGTTCTGACGCCTGGTCCAGCTCCACCGAAAGAGTTCTGAGCCTTGCCGCGAAGCCAAGCTTCTGCTCCAGTTCTTCCAGGCGCTGCTCGCCCTTTTTTATCGCGGAAACCACGCTCTGCCTTGTAACTCCGCCCATTTCTTCGGCAATCTCCGCCAGGGAGAGGTCTGCGTTATACCGCATATCCAGGGCTTCGCGCTGGGAATTCGCCAGCAGCTCGCCGTAGATATCAAGCAGTATCACAAAATCAAGGCTGCGTTCCATCGGTGTTTAATTGCTCACTTTCATTCAGGTGTCAGGTAAAAACGCTTTACAGCAACGTTAATATTATATCATGTGGATGCGGCTTTGTCAAGGGGTAAACGCGGATTTTCTCCATATTTCCGCGATTTTTTCATGACATGGCGCGGTAAAATCAAGGGAATTTCCAGAATAAGTTTTCCACGGTTTTAACATAGTTTTCAACTTTGCCGGACTAGTTTTCATGCGGGATAAGCCTGTTTTTTAACGTTTCTGTTGAAAAATCTGTCGAAATAATCAACCATTCAACAGTTTTAACCGTACTTTCAACTATTTTCACCGTTGAAAATGTGGAAAACTTCTCTCCCTTTTGCACCAAAAATCGGGAGCAAAGCTCCCGACACATCATATGCGAAGATTGACGAAATATTAACAACATCTTGTTGCGTGTTCGCCATATACTGCGGATGACTGCTCCGGAATTCGGAATAGACCATAATAGCCTGACGGCGAAAAAGCATATGTTGTCAGATCAACCAGTCGAATGCACAAACACCGAATTGAGACATGCTCTAAGCCTCCCTGCGGGTAAGGCGGTTTATGGCGATGAACGCTAACGTTATCCAGATGGTTCCGACCGCGATGCCTATAGGGTATAACGGATTATAAACGTAGATAAGCGTTCCCGAGCTCCATGTTTTGTACTCCGCAGCGCCGCGGACTGCCGCGACTATCAGCGCGATAATATTCACCGGCAGCACCGAAAACATAAGATAGTGCCGGAAATCCGCGCCGCTCCGTTTCTCAGCGCCGCGCTCCATGAATGCCAGGAACGCCGCAAATCCGGCGGCGGCAAGCGCCCATATAACTTCGTATACCGGATTGATCCACACGAACATTCCTATAAAGAACAGCACCGATTGTGCGATCAGGTTTACAAGTGCGTCAAAAATATAGGTTCTTGTTTTTTTCATATGAACACCTCCGTTGACAATTATTGCTTTTCTTTAATTGTATCATGTGATTTTGATTCTGTCAATACGTAACTCTCAATTTTAAGAAAATTGTATGTTTTTGATAACCAAAGAAAATTTGTTTGGTGATATCTCACAAAAAACCCCGGAGACGGCTCCGGGGCGTGAAATTATTGTCCTGTGACCAGATTCATGAGCTTCAGCACTCCGCGCGCCGCAAACTGGAACGTAAACGTATCCGCGGCGAGCACGAGCGCGATTATAACGGTCGCGCGGGTGAAAAATACTCCCCAGCGCTTTGAAGCCGGGACGTCCCACATCTTCGGGACTTTGTAGCGCTTTATCTTCCGCAGCTTCACAATAGCCATCAGAACTCCGATTATCATGAGCATTATCACGAAGAAGCAGAATATCAGGTAGCATACAACTGCAGGGGTCTGTACGCCTTCCATGCCGCGTTCTTTTGCAAGGAGGTAGTCTCCTACGTCGTCAAATGTGATGAACAGAAGCAGCAGCCCGGAAATCCCGTTGAACATCGCGTGCATTATCGTGGTCGTCACGATGGAATTTGTGGAAACCGCGATATATCCGAGGCATATTCCGAGAACAGTAGCATAGAAGAACTGGCTGAAATTCGCGTGGGTCATGCCGAACAATATTCCGGAAACGAATATCGCGAAACCGTTTCCGTAGGGTCTGAGCGACTCCAGGACGATTCCCCGGAACCAGAATTCCTCAAACAGCGGTGCGATTATCACGAGCTGAAACAGCAGAACCCCGGCGCAGAACAGATTGTCCGGCGCAAGGTCGTTCACCGTGTTGAAAGATTTGTACAGATCGGTGTTTTCGAACAGCTTTGAAACCAGCATGGTCAGTAGATTCACAAACAGCGACAGCCCGTAGAACGCGGGGAACATTCCCATGGCGCTGCCAAAGAACTGCGGCTTCCTGTAGACCTTCGCGCACATTCCAGAAGGCTTCAGAAGCGCAGCCGCGCAGACAATGGGAATGATGTACAGAAACAGGAAGCTCACCACGGTCTGAAGCAGATACGACATATTCGGATCCATTCCGTCGAACATTCCGAGATTCACCGCCGCCGACAGCAGCACGGTTTCCAGCCCCCGGGATATGAAAATAATTATCATCATCGCGCCAAGCTTCATGCAGACTCTTTTGAATCCGGGCATTTTCGACATGTCCCCGGGAATTATCCCTATCGTGTTTTCCTCCATTTCCGCTCCTTTCGTCAAAGCAAAACGGTCACTTTCCCGCAATAAGGGAATGCTCGCCGACTATCTCCTCAACAATTTCCTCGATGGATTTGCCGGCGCAGTCAACGGTGATGTCAGCGTACTCCTCGTAAAGCGCGCGGCGCCTGCGGAAAACGTCCTCGATGGAATCGCCGGGGCGCATTGCTATTCCGCGGGTCTTTATGTTGTGCAGACGCTTTTCGACCTGCTCCACCGGAAGGGCGAGATAGTATACGTAGCCGTGTTCCTTCAGGTACATCATCGCGCTGCGGGAATACACCGCGCTTCCGCCGGTGGCGATAACGCAGCCGCCGCTTTCCTCAACGGACATTATTGCCCGCTCCTCCTCGATGCAGAACCAGTCGAGCCCATTCTGGTCGATTATCTGCTGAAGGAGCATTCCCGTGCGGTTCTGGATAGTGATATCAGTGTCTATGAACCGGAAGCCCATTGCCTTTGCAAGCAGTACTCCGATGGTGGATTTGCCGCAGCCGGGCATCCCTATTAAGATTATGTTTTTCATGCTGACGCGTCCTTTTACTGAATTACCATGTTACGCGGTCGAGGCGCATGGTCGCAACGGCGTTGAGGTCAGAACCGGCGATGTGACCCGCCTTGTACTCATAATACGCCTGACAGCCTATCATTGCCGCGTTGTCGCCGCACAGGGCCAGCGGCGGGTAGTATACCTTCATGTGGTTGTAGTCCGCGCGCTGCTGGAGCATGCTCCGCAGCCCGGAATTCGCCGCAACTCCGCCTGCGAGAGCCAGCGTCTTGTAGCCGCCCTCCTTCGCCGCCGCGATGAACTTCTGCGTGAGAATATCCGCAACGGTATACTGGAAGCACGCTGCAAGGCTGTTGACGTCGATCTCCTCGCCCTTCTGCCTGGCGTTGTGTATGAGATTTATGACCGCGGTTTTCAGCCCTGAGAAGCTGAAATCGTACGGATTTGCAGTGTGCGGGTGCGGAAGCTGGTATTTCTTACGGTCGCCGGTCTGCGCCGCCTTGTCGATGTGGACTCCGCCTGGGTAGGGATAGCCCATAGCGCGCGCCGCCTTGTCGAAGGCTTCGCCTGCGGCGTCGTCGACGGTCTGACCTATCGTTTCGAACTCCGTCCAGTCGTTGACCTTGACGATATGGCTGTGAGACCCGGAGGCCACCAGGCAGAGGTACGGAGGCTCAAGCTCCGGGTGAGCCAGGTAATTCGCCGCGATGTGCCCGCGAATGTGGTGCACCGGGATAAGCGGCTTATCCAGCGACAGCGCAAGCCCCTTCGCAAAGTTGACTCCTACCAGCAGCGCGCCGATAAGCCCCGGTGCGTAGCTTACGGCTATCGCGTCGACGTCCTGCGCTTTCATGCCCGCCTTCTGGAGCGCCTCGTCAACTACCGCGACTATGCTCTCGCAGTGGCGGCGGCTGGCTATCTCGGGGACTACGCCGCCGTACAGCTTGTGCTCCTCTATCTGCGTTGCCACGACTGAGGAGATTATCTCCCTGCCATCGCGTATTACTGCGGCTGCGGTCTCGTCGCAGCTGCTTTCTATTGCTAAAATATCCATTTAAACACCCACTTATTTTAATTCGGAATTATGAATTCGGAATTCGGAATTTCGGTGCCGCCTTCGGCGGTTATTTTAAATCCGTCCCACAAAGCAGAACAGCTTGATTCCGGATTTTATTTAACGTCTGGTTTCCTTGAGGTTATGAACTCTATCGCGCGCTCGATGGAGCTTCTGACGTGCTCCATGTCCTCGCTGTGGAGCTTTCCGGCGTTGCGGTAGTCGAAGCTGTTGCAGAACTCGT
Organism: Oscillospiraceae bacterium; assembly: GCA_003531585.1. GTDB lineage: Bacteria > Bacillota > Clostridia > Oscillospirales > Ruminococcaceae > CAG-115. The sequence continues at coordinate 9,143 of DQFX01000059.1, forward strand.
TTACGTCGCTGTTAAGCTCCTTGATGTAGTTTTCCACAAGCTTATCGGTGGCGGCGATGAATTCCTTCTGGTCTGCTTTCGGCAGCTTGGAGGGAACATGCGACATTATCAGGTTATAGTGCGGTATGCAGATGTATTTCTGCGTGGAATACAGATTGCGGAACTTCGCGTCCTCGCGGAACATCGTGAATACCGTTTCCAGCATGTGCTCAACGCCCCAGTCTACCTTGCTGCACACGAAGCAGGTGTTCTCTATTTCGCTGCACTTCTTTGCCTTTGCTCCCTTTGTGAAGAATATGCTTTTATTCTCGAATATCTCTCCGCGGAGCGTACCTAGGTAAGTGTTGAGCATGAGCCCCAGCGACAGGCGGTTGTTCTGCTTGAGCAGGCTGTTGAAGTGCGTATGGCAGAACCCAAGCCGGTTAGTTTCCATGCGGACGTCCGGCTCCATCATCGCGGCGCCCATTATGTACTCGCTGATATGCTGCTCGACAGTGTTACGCATGGCGCAGATGGGGCAGCCCTCCCGCGGCTCGAACACTTCGTTTATCGGTATCGTCAGAATACTTTCTCTCATTGTAAGTCCTTTCCTTTTGCGTGAATAAGGTGAAAAGTCGCTGAAAATACAGCGGATACTCTTGAAATTATACTCCTATTGTATTATAATTAAGACAAATAATCAAGGGGTTTACGAAAATTTCTATGAATTACACCATACAAAATAAAAATTTTGATATCCGCCGGACGTTCCTGTGCGGTCAGTGCTTTCGCTGGAGCGAGGACGAAAACGGCGCGTTTTCCGGCATTGCCGGCGGCAGAAGCCTTACTGTAACGCAGTCCGGCGATGAAGTCACCCTGCACGGCGTATCCGAGCAGGATATCCCGTTCTGGAAAAACTATTTCGACCTGGGCACGGATTATTCCGCGTACATCGAAACGCTTTCAGCGGACGAAACGCTGAAAAAAGCCTGCGAATTCTCGCCGGGTATACGCATTCTGCGGCAGGAGCCGTTCGAAACGCTCATCAGCTTTATTATCAGCCAGAACAACAATATTCCGCGAATCTCCGGGATAATCGGGCGGCTGTGCGAGAGCTTCGGAACTCCGGCGGGCGGGGGATACGCATTCCCGACGGCTCGGCAGCTTTCCGGGATAGCTCCGGAGGATCTCGCGCCGCTTCGGGCGGGATTCCGCGCGCGCTACATATGCGACGCGGTGGAGAAGGTGAACTCCGGTGCTGTTGATTTCGCGGAAATCGACAGGCTGCCGCTCGCGGAGGCGCGGGAGCAGCTCAAGACTATAGTCGGAGTAGGCGATAAGGTCGCGGACTGCGTGCTGCTGTTCGCGTTCCATAAGCTTGACGCCTTCCCGAAGGACGTGTGGGTAAAGCGGCTAATGGCGCAGTTCTACCCCGGAGGTCTGCCGGAATGCACCCTCGGCATAGAGGGCATCGCGCAGCAGTACCTGTTCGATTACGTCCGCAACGGCGGAGGTCTGCTGGTCACGAATGACTGATTCATGAAAGGAAGTATACATATGTTCTGTCCAAAATGCGGCAAGAAAAATGATGATAACAGCCTGTTCTGCACATGGTGCGGCGCGGGTTTCGGTTCGGTATCCACGCAGAGCCTGAGCGCCGCTCCGGCGGCTTCTGCTCCTGTGGAGGCTTCCGCGCCGCAGCCGGAGCTTCAGACGGTTTCTGCTGCGCCCATTGTATCTGCTGAGAATTCCCAGGCGGCGCAGTCAGCCGGGGAGGTAAAACCCGAACCGACCGAACAGCCCGCGTACAGCGTCCCCACGCCTGGAGTGATCCCGCAGAGCAGCGCGGAGCACACAGCCGCACAGACCTCTGCCAGCGGCGCTTTGAGTGCTCCGACGGCTCCGGACAGTGCTGCAAATTTACTGTCATTTAATAATGAAGTCCCGGTGGCTTCCGCGCAGAAGCCCGAAAAGGAGCGCCGCTATTTCACAGCCGCGCATATCGCGATATGTCTCGCCGTTACCGGAGTTATGGCGGCGGCAGCCGGAATTTTCGCCGGTCTGTATTTTTCAACGATACTCTGATACTACATTTCAACACGCTTTTAATGCCCTGCCGGTTATGTCCGGCGGGGTGTTATTTTTTGGTATGATTATGCACAAAAACCCCGGGTTCGTATTATTTCATTTTAACAATCTTGCGTTTTGCAAGTTGACTTTTTTTAGGCAGTATAGTATACTTAATTTGGATATTTCTATCATCAAAGTCTGCGTCAGATTTGATTACAGAGAGTATTACGATCCATTTGGGAGGATTACATAATGTATTGTGAAAACTGCGGCAAGAAACTGATCCGCGGCTATCAATTCTGCATGGAGTGCGGCACGCCTGTTCCGCCGGAAGTGGAAGAAGAGGAAGAGAACGAAGATGCTCAGGCAAACGAGCAGTCTGCTAGTGAACAGCCCAGCGGGGAAATGCCGGGTATCCAGCCAATCGGTAACGAGGAGGGTACTCTTGTTTTCTGCCCGACCTGCGGCATGAGAATGCAGAAGTCCACCGACCACTGCGAAAAGTGTGGCATGAAGCTGAACGCGAATGGTTCCTCAGGGGTTCCGCTAGTCAACACCGACCCGCTCGGCGGCGAGTTCGGCGGAATTTCCGACAGCGACCTCGCCAGAATAGACAATTTCGTCAATAACAGCGGCTTGGGCGGAGATATCAGCTACGATGTGAGCGGCGGCTCTGATGATATGGGAGGCCTCGGCGGAGGTCTTGGCGGTATCGGCGGTTTAGGCGGCGGAGATCTCAACAGTGAGATCGAAGCGCTCAACCAGCAGTTTGCCAATCTAAACGCGACCTCAAGCGATATGCCTGCAATAAGCGCGCCTGCTCCCGAGCCTGAACCCCAGCCTGAGCCCGTTCCGCAGAAGCCGGATCTTGGCACCTTATCCCGCCGCGTCGAAGATTTCAGCATGGAAGCCGGAATGCCTGAGACCCAGTTCCTTTCAGAGAGCGGTCTGCCGGTAATAAACGGCGGTGAAATGACAGAGCCTGACGAGCCGATGCAGCTCGAGCAGAATTACGATGATATCAATATTGACATAACCGCACCCGCTCCCACGGCGGTCGCTGAGCCGGAAGCACCTGCATACACCGAACCGGAAGCACCTGCGTACGCCGAACCGGAAGCCCCCGCGTACACCGAGCCGGAAGCACCTGCGTACACCGAGCCGGAAGCCCCCGCGTACACCGAGCCGGAAGCCCCTGCGTACACCGAGCCGGAAGCCCCTGCGTACACCGAGCCGGAAGCCCCCGCGTACACCGAGCCGGAAGCACCTGCGTACGCCGAGCCGGAAGCACCCGCGTACACTGAGCCGGAAGCACCTGCATACACTGAACCAGAATTCACACAGCCCCGCCGCCCTGAACCGGAGCCTGCTCCTGCAGCTGAAAGCTCTGAGAATGACGGAGCTGATCTCGGCAAGCTTGTTTACTGCCGCAACTGCGGTCAGGATATGTACGAGAAGGAAGCCGTCTGCAAGAACTGCGGCTCTCCGAATAAATGGAACATCAAGCCGCTCAAGAAGAATGTTTCCGGTTCAGCGGCAAAGAGCCAGAAGCAGCCGACTAAGCTGTTCGGCATATTCCCGATACCGACGGTCATCGGAGCCGCTGTGGTTGTCGTCGGAGTTATCGCGCTGATAGTTGCGACCTCCACAGCCAATAAGTCTGAGGATCTGGTGAGCCAGCCTGCAACTCCTACCACGGCTTCCACAGTGCCTGATACGCCCGTTGAAGCGGACGAAAACGCAGAGGCAAATGTGCCTGATGTACCAGACGTTTCTGACGTATCCGATGTATCGAGCGTTCCTGAGGAAGTCAACCCTATAGTTACGAACGAGAGCCAGCCGGAGCCTGCGGCTACTGAGGAAGCAGCCAAGCCCGCGACTGCGGAAGTTTCCGATGCTGAAAGCAGCAGACCCTCTGACACTTCTTCATCACCGGCAGCAACTCCTGCTGTAACCACCAGACCTAATACGTCTGTCACAACCAGACCTAATACGCCAGTTACAACCAGACCGAATTCAGTTGCTGCAAGTCCGGCTGTTACCACCACTCCGAAGCCCGCTGTCACTGTCAGGGAACCGGCGGTTGTCTCCACAAAGCCTTCCGCGACTGTTACCAACGAGGATAAACAGCGCGAAAAGATACTTGACGCGTTCGAGGCTGTTTCCGCCGAGGTCGGAAAGCTGCACCTCTATTCTCAGGCTACCAGCTATGCAATCGACGCAGGATTTACAAAGACAAAGTTCACCTCCGGAATGACCAGCGTGCTTTCCGGCGGCAAGAGCAATGTCTCCAGCCTGGTGAAGAACGCCAAGCCCTCCAGCAGCGAGCTTTCCAGCGCGTACTCCTCGCTCCAGAAGCTGTACGACCTGTATACCGATTACTACACCTATGTGACCGGCACCAGCGATTCCGGCAGCAAGTATATTTCCACTGCGGATTCCAAGCTCAGCAGCTTCAACTCTGCGGCAAAGAGCGGTCTCAGCTTCAAGAGTCTCCAGACCGGAAACCAGACCAGCTCCGATAAGTCACGCCAGTATGCGGATATGCTGTCCAATGCGGCTTCTGCGGCTTCCAACGCGGCTTCTCAGTTCAACACTGTAAAGAACTCCGTTGCTGACCTCAAGAGCAGCAAGTATGAGTCGGATGTAATGGGCGTTATCTACAACGATAAGACCTCCGCCATTATGAAGGCTGCCGGCTATGCACAGGTAGTTTCCAACTACGACGAGATGATGTCCGGCGCTCCGGCGGAGTATTCCTCCGCGAAGTCCTCGCTTACAAAGGCGGCTTCCGACCTTGACGGTATGCTCGGCGTATTCATCGACGCGGCTTACAATGACCTGTCCGGCTTCAAGTCTGAGTTCAGCTCCTATAAGACTTCCGTTGACAAGGCTGTTGCCGCTGTAAACAAGGCTGTATAAAGCTTTTCGCTAAGCGCTCACAGAGAATAACTGATCCCCCGCTTTATTAGGAGCGGGGGACTTTTTTAATTCGGAATTCAGAATTCGTAATGCGGAATTATGGTGCGCGTTTCGCGCGGAATTTCAAATTGCTGCGAATTGCTTGGTTGAATCTTCAGGATAGCCGGCTTTTTATTCAATATCCAGATCCTCAAGAAGCCTGCTGACCTCCGTAAGACCTCTCAGGCGGATACCCTCTTTGAGCAGGGCAGCGTCTGCGGGGTTTACGTCGGCTATCGGGGTGGAGTACTGCGCGATGGGCTCTGTGCCGTCGTCCGAGAAAAGCGCTACGCTTCCGTTGTATTCCCTGAGCACATAGCAGGAAAGCTGCGCCGCAGTCTGCTCGGCGGCTTCCAGGACGCTCCCGGCAGCCGAAGCAACATATGCCGCGCTGCCTCCCACAAGGGTCAGAGCTATCAGCCCTCCAGCCATTTTTCCGTAAAGTGACATATTATCCCTCCTGTGTCGTGTAAATCTGAGGCTGGTATGATTATGCCCGATTTTTCACAGCTTATCCGCCGGGAACATTTCTTTTGCAAAATTTGCGGCCTTTCTCAAAAAAATATACTCAGGCTCTTGTATTTCATCAAAAAAAATGGTACAATAAAGTGTGTATAATCATCTGGGGGGCTTTAGTGTTGAATCCGAATATCGACTATCTGCGCGACAAGGCGAACCGCCTGTCCCTCAGCCCCGGCGTGTATCTCATGAAAGATAAGACCGGGAAGATAATCTACGTCGGAAAGGCGAAGGCGCTCAAAAACCGCGTGACCTCCTACTTCCGGCACGATTCCAACCACAACGCCAAGACCCTGAAGCTTATCGACAATATCGCGGATTTCGACTTTATCGTCTGCCCGAGCGAGCTTGACGCACTGGTGCTGGAATGCAGCCTTATAAAGCTCCACAAGCCGAAATATAACATACTGCTCAAGGACGACAAGGGCTACAACTACATCAAGATAAGCAAAGGAGCTTACCCGCGGATATCCTACGCGCTGAACACAAACGACCCGAACGCGGATTACCTCGGACCGTTCACAAGCGGCTTCACAGTTAAGCAGGCGGTGGAGGAGGTCAACACCATTTTCATGCTGCCTACCTGTAACCGCAGGTTCCCCATGGATATCGGCAAGGAGCGTCCCTGCCTTAACATGCATATCAAGAAATGCATGGGCGTTTGCCGTGGTAAGATATCCTCCGAGGAGTACAAGAAGATAATCGATGAGGCTCTCGAGTACCTTAAAACAGGCAGTCAGAAATCAGTTGATCAGCTCACGGAGGAAATGAACGAAGCCGCAGAAAACCTGGAATTCGAGAAGGCGGCGAAGCTCCGCGACCGTATCCAGGCGATAGCAAGGCTCAAGAATTCACAGAAGATATTCGACTATAAAACCGAGGATTACGACATAGTTGCGCTCGCGCAGAACGTCAGCCTTGCGAGTATCGCGGCGGTGAAGTACCGCGGCGGAAGGCTGGTCGACAAGGAAAATTTCTTCATCGGCGACGAGTACGACCCCGGTGAGATGCGGCGGGATTTCCTGCTGAGCTACTATCCCGACCGCGACGATATCCCGAAGGAGATCTACATCGACGAGGAATTCGACGATATGGAGCTTGTGACTCAGCTGCTGCGGGAAAAGGCGGGGCACGCTGTCAAATTCGTGGTTCCGCAGCGCGGAAACGGACTGTCGCAGATAGTGCTCGCGAAGAACAACGCCAGCGAGTACCTGGCGCTGAGGGTCGGAAGAACTGCAAAGGAAATAAACGCGCTTGAGGATCTCCGCGACCTTCTCAATCTTGAGAAGATACCGCTCATCATCGAAAGTTATGATATGTCGAACTTCGGCGAGACCGGGCGTGTCGGCGGCATGATAGTCTACCGCAACGGCAGACCTTTCAAGCCGGGCTACCGCAGGTTCAACATCAAGGACGTGGTTGGAATAAACGACTACGCCAGCATGCAGGAGGTGCTCCGGCGCCGCATGCAGCGCTACCTGGACGGCGACGAGAATTTCGCTCCGCTGCCGGATCTGATACTGTTGGACGGCGGTCAGGGACATGTCGCGGCGGTATCGCAGGTTTTCGACGAAATGGGGATAAACGTTCCGCTTTTCGGGCTTGTCAAGGACAGCAAGCACCGCACCCGCGCCATCGCAAAAGAGGGCGGGGAGATACAGATAAGCGCAAACAAGCCGCTTTTCAAGCTGCTCACAAATATACAGGACGAGGTGCACCGCTACTCCATCAACTTCCAGCGTGTGAAGCATAAGCAAAAGACCTACGAGCTTGAGCTGACCGAGGTTCCCGGAATAGGGCAGGCTAAGGCGCAGGCGCTGATGAAGGCGTTCAAGACAAAGCAGGATATGAAAAATGCCACGCCGGAGGAACTCCGCGCGGCGGCTAAGATAGGCGAGGAAAAGGCTCAGGAGCTGTATAGGTTCATTCAGGAGCGTTTCTGAGCGAAAAAGACATACAGGAGTGACATATGAGAGTAATTACCGGAACAGCGCGTGGACGTAAGCTTGTCACCGTTGAGGGCACCGAGGTAGTCAGACCCACCACCGACGGAGTGAAGGAAGCTATTTTCAGCGCTATTCAATTTGAGATAGAGGGAAGAACAGTGCTCGACCTGTTCGCAGGAAGCGGGCAGCTTGGAATAGAGGCGCTCAGCCGCGGCGCGAAGGAAGCGTACTTTATCGACAGCGCGGCGGTTTCCATCAAGGCGGTTCGCGAGAATCTGAAGTCCACCGGGCTGGAGGCGAACGCGCGGGTAGTGAACATGCCGTTTTCGGCGTTCCTGAAAAGCACCCGGGCGGTGTTCGACATAGCGATACTCGATCCGCCCTACAACTACAAGATAATTCAGAAGGCGCTTCCGCACCTTGTTGAAAAGGTGTCGGAGAACGGAGTTATAATCTGCGAGCACGAGAAGGAATGCGTGCTCCCGCATGATATCGGGAGATATGAGATAGTAAAGGTGCTGCGGCATTCCCGCACGTCGGTGACTATCTACCGCCCGAAGCAGACCGATGACGAGGACTCCGGAAAGGAGCCGGAAGCATGAAAACAGCGATATACCCAGGCAGCTTCGACCCGGTGACTAACGGACATCTCGATATAATCCAGCGTGCTTCCAAGATGTTCGACAAGCTGGTCGTCGTGGTGCTGATAAATCCGCTCAAGACCTACAGCTTCAGCATGAAGGAGCGCTGCGAGTTTCTTAAAGAAACCACTAAGGATATCCCGAATGTCGAGATAGCGAGCTTCGACGGGCTGCTTGCGGATTTTTTCAATCAGCGCAGCGACGTCGATGTTATCGTGAAGGGTCTGCGCGCTACCACGGATTTTGAGTATGAATTCCAGATGGCGCACACTAACAAGGATCTGAACCCCCGCGCGGAAACGGTGTTTATACCCGCCAGTCTCAAGACTACGTTCGTTTCGTCGAGCATGGTAAAGCAGGTGGCGATGTTCAACGGAGATCTGAGCAAGTATGTTCCGGCGTGTATCCACGAGCAGATACGCAGCCGGCTGACGCAGGACTTCGACGCTGCAAGGGAGCTTGCAAGAACGAAATATCACGAAAAGTCAAATTCTACTGAAAGGAACTGAATATAATGGAATACAATCTTTTAGACCTTATCGCAGCCCTTGAAGAGGTAGTTAAGAAGGCGGCTCCGTTCCCCATCGGCAAGAAGAGCCTTGTGGACTGCACCGAGATAGACGAGATAGCGACTGAAATGCGCCTTGTCCTGCCACGTGAGATACAGCAGGCGCAGAACATCGTCGCGGATAAGAACCGCATAATCAGCGACGCTAAGAAGGAGGCCGAGGCGATAATCAGCAAGGCTGAGCAGCAGCGCCGCGAGCTTATCGACCAGAACTCCATACTCCAGGAAGCGCGCCGCCGCGCCACCGAGGAGATCAGCGCGGCACAGCAGCGCTCCAACCTTATCAGAAGCTCCACGCAGGATTACACTGACAAAATGCTCTCCCGCGTAGAGGAGCTGATGGTCAAGGACGTGAACGAGCTGCGTATCCTCCGCAAGACCCTCAGCACTGGCACGGAGCTTGCAAAGCCGCAGCAGCCGGCGCAGCTCCCGCAGGGTCAGCCGGTTCCGCAGAAGAAGTAATCAGGTCTGCCAGATCTGCGAATAAATCAAAACCACCTTTCCGGACAGGAAAGGTGGTCAGTTTGTCGAAAAAGTAGCTTTTGCCTGCGAAGCAGGCGTTTGTAATCCGTTTTTTGCCTCGGCTCTGCCGAGGCAAAAAACACTTCTATCCCAGCAAGTGTGCGTCTTGGCGGCTTTGCCGCCAAGACGTGCGCGCGGCTGGGATGTTCGGCGGAAAAGTCCCAACGGGACTTTTTCGACGGTCTCACCACCTTTCCGGACAGGAAAGGTGGTTTTATGCGATATCAGTATCTGAAAAGTTCCCGCTCAAAGCGCTCGAGTGAATACTCGAATGCGTCCAGGCTGTCGATGTTGGTCGAGCCGTCGTCGAGCCGCACGTCCTTGTGGAGGCTCTTTTCATCCCAGACTGCGGTTTTGAGCGCTTCAATGAGGTGCGGGCATTCCGAACTGATGTGCAGCCTTCCTGCGGAGATAAGTCGGTTTACCATGTTTATCCGGGTGGAGACCGGTTTTTTCATCGCGTTCCTTACTTCCAGGCTGACTGCGCTGCGGAAGCTCTTTATCAGAAGCTGCTCCGCGCTGTCGCAGCACGCCATTTCAAGCGTGGGGAAGCGTTCGCGTTCCTGCGTTACAAAGTCCGCGAATGCGGAGATCAGGCTCTCCGCGCTGACATTCCGCTTGTCGTAATGCTCCGCCAGAACGTACACATTGCTGAATCCCGCGTCAAATCCGGTGTGGACGAACGCGCTTGCGCTCTTGTTCCCGCCGTAGTCCACGCCGATCACCGAGGTCGTCAGCGGACTTTCGGACAGCCGCTGGCGCAGTTCCTGCGGGGAGATCACGCATTTCTGCGAGAAATCCTCGTATATCCTGCCCTCGGCGGCGGTCCAGTTTCCGAGTATGAACCGGTCGTAGAACACACCAGTGTACTCGGTTTTCAATGCCCTGACGTATTCCACAGGGAGGAACGGATTGTCGTCCAGCGTGAATTTCAGGTCCAGGAGGTCGAGTGCATCGTTATCGAGGTAGTTCCGCTTGAGCCAGTGCCCGGGATTGTCCGGGTTGGTGGTCGCTATGAGCTTTGCTCTGCTGACCGAGAGCCTTGACAGAAGCATTGCGAAGAAGTCCTCCGGGAACAGCGACAGCTCGTCGCAGTAGGCGCCGTTGAGGGTCATTCCGCGTATTTTGCTTTCTGCCTGCGCGTTAGAGGCTCCCTCAAGATAGATCTTTCTGCCGAACAGCCTGCCCTCCTTCTTGCTGAGGCTGTAGGTGAAGCAGCTCCCGAACAGACCGCACATCGGCTCTAGGACGTTTCGGCGCATAGTCGTGAGAGTTTTCCCCGCCATGAGGTACGCGCCGTTTTCCGGTGCGGAGGCTACCCAGAATCCCCACATTATCATGGAGATCCAGGTCTTTCCGCTGCGGACGCTCCCTTCAAGGAGGTTGATACGCCGCAGTCCGCCGGACTTCACAAGCCCCAGTGCGGATTTCTGCTTTGGTGAAAATACGTCGGTCATTCGCCGTCCTCCGTTTCGCCGGCGCCGTCTGTCTCTCCCGGCTCGCCCATTTCAGAGTATGCGGAGATCATTGCCGCAAGCTGCGCGTTGCTGTCAGGGGAGTTTTCCTCCAGCATTTCAAACACCAGCTTGAACACCTTCGCGAGCTTTTCGAGGTCTTTTTCAGCCAGGGCGTTGATAAGTTCCTGGTCGGTGAGCTTTCGGGTGAACATTCTGCCGAATTTCATAAAAGCGGCGTTATTCTTGTCGAAGAACTCCGCCGAAGTGATTTTTTTAGCCATAAACAGCTCCTTTCTACAGGGTATATTCCTGCATGCTGATGATATCAGGAAAGGAGGTGCAAATTACTGCAAAGGAGAAAAAACATGCCATTTTCACAGCAGTCAGTTGATTTTCTGTTTGAAAACCGCCTGCACGACAGCCGCGAGTGGTTCCGCGACCACAAGCAGACCTACGCAGAGCAGGTAACGGAGCCGATGAAGCAGCTGATACTTGACGTTGCGCCTGCCGTACTGAAGATCGACCCGCTCATCGAGATAAACCCCGCGCGTATCTCAAGGATATACCGCGACATGCGCCTTAATCCGGATTCCATTTTCCGCGACCACATCTGGTATACGTTCAGCCGCACGCGCGAGCAGTATCATGCGCTGCCGGGATTTTATTTCTCGATAGGCGCGGGAGGGATAAGCTACGGCTGCGGATATTACTGTGCTTCCGCTCAGTCCATGCAGAAGCTGCGCAGGCTCATTCTGGCGGGGGACGACAGCTTCAAGGAGGCTTTCCTGGCGGCGGAGAAGCTGAAGGGCTTCGAAATGTTCGGCGACCTCTACAAGCGCAGCAAGTTTCCCGACCAGCCCGAGGAGCTGCGCCGCTGGCTCGACCGTAAGAGCATAGGGTTCTCCTTCGACGCCAGCGACCCGGAGATAATGTTCTCGGACAAGCTTTCCCAGCGCGTCGCGAGGGACTTCAAAAAGCTCGCGCCGTTCTACGAACTCTGCATGAAGGCGGAGGCTTCTCCGGAATAATTTTCGTCCGCCTATTGACAAATCCGCGCGGCGGGTATATAATGTAATTACGGCGAGGTTTCGCCGAATACATTTTATCTGTTTCGGGGCGGAGTGCAATTCTCCACCGGCGGTGAAAGTCCGCGAGCCGCATAGGCTGAACCGGTGCAATTCCGGTACCGACGGTATAGTCCGGATGAAAGAATCAGAAAACAAATGTTGTATCGCTTCTGCGTGCATATTTGCGCCCCCTGTACAGCCATTTTGTGCGTGCAGGGGCTTTCTGTTTCCCCAGAACAATGGAGGAAAACATGAACAACACAACAACAAAAACAAAGCAGACTATCGACGTCCGCAAGCTGGTGTTTACGGCTCTGCTGAGCGCAATGGCAGTAGTGCTGATGAAGTTCCTTGCGTTCAAGATACCGATAATGCCGGGATTTATCAGCTTTGATTTCTCAGATGTTCCGGCGGTGCTGGCTTCTTTAACTATGGGGCCGGTCTCCGGAGTAGCGGTGTGCCTTATAAAGAATCTGGGAGGGTTCCTTCTTGCAGGCTCCATGACTGGCGGCGTCGGCGAGGTTTCGAACTTTATTCTTGGCTGTCTGCTGGTAATCCCTGCGGGGCTTATCGCGAACAGAACAGGGCATTCCATGAAGCATGTGGTTCTGGCATGCCTTGCGGGCGCTGTATCTATGGCGCTGGTCGGCGTTGCGACCAACTATTTCATCGTATATCCGCTGTACACCGCAGTTATGCCGATGGAAGCCATCATCGGAATGTATCAGGCGATATGGTCGGGCGCTGATTCGCTCATCAAGTGTCTGGTGGTATTCAATCTGCCGTTCACTTTTGTAAAAGGACTTATCGCTGTGCTGATATCCCTGCCTCTTTATAAGAGACTGCGCCCGATATTCAGCAGCAGATCCCGCACAGAAATATAAGCCGCGTATTCCAGCGGCAAAAGGAGCAAAAAATGTCGCTGAAAGGCTTTTTCGGACACCTTAGAACCATAAACCGACATCGCCACAAGGTAATTGCGCACTGCGCAAAGGCGGGGATACTCTGGCAGGGGCTTCGCCACGACCTTTCGAAATACTCGCCCACCGAGTTCATACCCGGCGTGAAGTACTTCCAGGGCACGCGCAGCCCGAATGAAGCGGAGCGTGAGCTGAACGGCTACTCCCTGGCGTGGATGCACCACAAGGGGCGCAACCGCCATCACTTCGAATACTGGATAGACGTCGACCCGGCGGAGAAGATATACAAGCCGGTCAAGATGCCGCTGCGGTTCCTTGCGGAGATGTTCTGCGACAGAGTTGCGGCAAGCAAGATATACCGCGGCGAAAAATACCGGGATTCCGACCCGCTGGATTACTTCCTGTCCAGAAAGCCTACACGTTCGATACACCCGGAGACCTCCGACATGCTTGAAAAGCTGCTTCGCATGCTGGCAGAGCAGGGGGAGGAAGCTGCGTTCGCTTATCTCAGGGAGCTGGTTAAGGCAGGTAAGGAATACTAAAATACTCAATGCAATAAACAAACGCCCCCGGAGGCTGCCGTCTTTATCACAGCAGCGTCCGGGGGCTATATTATCCTCATTCAAGCCTGTGGCTGACTATCCATGAAGAATTGTTTTCGATCCGCCGCCGGAGTTGTCCGGCGAACGGAAGATATATTAGGGGGAAGGAGAAAAGCTTACTGACGGGCGATAGTCACCGTGCCGCTGGTGAGGGAAGCGGTGAGCTGGTGCTTGTTTGCACCGCCGAATTCTCCGCTGGTTCCCTTGCCGAGGTTGATGAAATTGCCCTTTTCCTGACCGAGGTCGGTTTTTACCATGCCGGAAACTCCGCTGACTGAGAGGTTAACGCCGGAATCCTCCGGGAGCGAAACGTTGACGTTGCCGCTGATGAGGCTTACGTTGAGGTCGCCGTTCCATTCCGCGTAGCTTACGTTTACCGTGCCGCTGGTAACTGAAATGCTGCCCTTGCCGGAGATGCCGTCGACTGTGGTCGTGCCGGATACGGAGTGTATTCCGAACTCTTCGGCGCGGTAGCCGGAAACAACCGCGTTTCCGCTGACTGTGCACACGCTTACCGACTTTGAAACGTACTTTGCCGGAGCGGTCTCTTCCTTATCAAGAGAAACGGTCTGCTCCTGCTTTTCCTTGTCTGCAAGCGGGTTGGTGAGCTTAATGCTTCCGCTTGCAGACTGGAGCTTGACATCGTTGAAATATGCGCTGATGTCTATGTTTCCGCTGGCTGTGTTCAGGCTGAACTGCTCCGCGGAGACTTCGCCGACTTCGACTCCGCCGCTGGCGGTGTTTATTTTGAGCTTCTCAAAGGTCCTGAGCGGCAGGTACACCGTGATGGTGTAGCCCTCGGCGGGCTTGCTTCCGAAAATGCTGAAGCTGAAGCTCTCCTTGAGGGTCAGCGTCTTTCCGGAAAGCACCGCGCAGAATTCCGGTGAATCCTTCGGGTTGTCGTACTCAACGTAGATATCCGCGCGGTCCTGCGGGATAACTACTATCTTCGCTCCGAGGGAGCTTACCTCGACTGTTGTGATGTCGTTGGAAAATGTATAGGTCTGCTTGTCTGCCATGATGATTACTCCTTTCAGAATGTGTTATTCGTTTTCTTCTGCTATTGCGGTTTCTTCCAGTGTGAATGTGGTCGTGATATTGCGGGCTGAGTTTTCCGCTGCGCTGACGACTGCCGTGCCTATCTCCACTGCAGAACTGGTGGAATTTAAGACCTTGATATCGCCTGCGGAAACCGAGAGGTTCACTGTGGTTCCGCCGCCGTTTATGGAGATGATGTCGCCGTCGTCGGCGTGCCTGTTTTCGCCGCCGACCATTATGCGGATATCGCCTGCGCTCTTGTCGCAGATGAATTTAGCGGAGGAGTCCTCCGGGATATCGAGGGTCACGTCGCCGGCGCTGACGTCTACATTGCATTCCTCGTTAAGCTCGGCAAACTGGAGCCTTGCATTGCCTGCGGAGACATCGGCGCTGCCGCTGCCGGTAAGTCCGTAAATGTTTGCGCTGCCTGCGCTTACATCGACTTCGTAGTTCCCCGCCGCCATGTTTTTAGCAATGAGTGAACCCGCCGAAACATCGGCAGAAATATGATCGGCGCGGAATCCGGCTGGCTGAGTGTAGGTCATCGAGCCTGCGCCAACGTTCAGGTAGATGTCTTTCGCCTGAATTCCGTCGGAGACCAGCGAGCCAGCTCCGACATACATCATAACCTGCTCGTAGGTCTTGTCGGGGACCTTCAGAAGCACTTCGGTGCTGAACGCCGAGCCGTTGAAAATATTCCGGAACATGCTCCAGTTCCAGTTTTCACCCCAGCTCCAGTCGGATTCAATGGTCAGCCTGTCTCCGGATACCCCAGCCTTTATACGGCTGGATTTATCGCCGGAGACCGTTACCTGCGTCTTGTTCTCCGACCACGGCTTTATTGTGAGCTTGTACGCCCCGATATCAGCCCTTATGCTGGTGAAGCTGTCTGTTATGTCGTAGGTGTTTGCGCCGCTGTCGCTGATGGTAAGCTCGCTTATCGCTGCATCAGCGGTAATGGGCTGAGTTCCGAGGAACATCACCGATATGCCGAACGCGATGAACGAGAATATGCACAGCGGGATAAATATTCTGAGTACAACTTTCATGCCAACGCCTCCTTAAAGTCCATAGATAGCCTTGACATGATCCACGACTATCGCCTTAACCCAGTGGAACACAGCCTTGAAAAGCCCGCATATTCCACAGCCGACCAGCACAGCGCCGCTGATCATTCCTGTGCCGAGGAATATCCTGCTCAGCGGGTGGAACTGCGAAACACCGAATATTTGGTCGAATCCTCCGTTCAAAAGACCCATCGCCATGGAGCCAAGACCGCCGAAGATCATTGAAATCACCAGCGGGATAAGCCACGACCACAGGAGCACGTCAAGGACTATGCAGGTTATCAGCTTACCCGCGTTGCAGTTGGGCTTCATGCCCTTGACGTCGCTGAACTTAAAGCCGCCATCCTTAGCGTTTTTGCCTACCGGGGGAACGCACTGCGGAGGAACCTCGCCCTGTCTGCTGGTGGAGTTGTACTGATACCGCTCGTCGGTCTGCTTCGGTATGGAGCCGGAAACGCTCTGCGCGTCGGGAGCAGGCTGCTCGGGAGCGATGTGCTGCGGAGTGTACTCCGGCAGCGGCTGAGAAGGCTGCGCGGACTGTGCGGCCTGCTTTGGAGCCTCCGGCTCGCAGGCGATGTGCTCCGGGGTGTACTCACGTGGCGCTTCCTGCGCGGGAGCTTCGGGCTTTACAAGGTTTATTCTCGGGGAAGCCGGAACGGTCTCCTCTGCGATATGCTCGGGGGTGTACTCCCTGATGGCGGGAGTTTCCGCCGGTGCGGCATCTGTCTGCCCTCCGACGAGGGAAAGGTCTGCCGGGAGTTTCTCGCCGGGCTTCGTGAGGGATACGCGGCGCTGATTCTCAAGAGCGCCTGCAACTATGGAATTTATGCGGGTGCTCTGGATATCAAGGTAGTTCCGCGCTATCTCCTTTACATCGCCGAGCTTTTCGCAGGTCTCCTCCTCGGTGAAGCCTTCCTCCTGGCTTGCCTTGAAGTGCTCCTCAAAGTCGGCGAATATCTCCTCGTCGTCGTCGATTCCTATTCTGTGTAACTCGTTATGGAGATTATACAGAAAGTCTCCCTTATTTTTTGCTATCATTTACTCGTCCCCTTTCAGCAGCGCGTTTATGCTGTCTACAAACTCAAACCATTCTTTCAGCAGCGTTTCCTTTTCCGCCCTGCCGCTGTCAGTTATCTTATAGTATTTCCTGGGCGGTCCCTCCTGCGATTCCACTATGTAGGAATCAATCATGCCGTTGTCTTTCAGCCGCTTCATCAGCGGATATATCGTGCCCTCCGTTATCTGCATGCACTCGGATATCCGGTTGACCAGCTCGTAGCCGTAACAGTCGCTTCTGCACAATATCGAAAGAACGCACAGCTCCAGAGTTCCTCGTTTTAGCTGAGAGTTCATTTTTCACCTCCGATGTACGCCCCTGACCTTCGACAGTGCCTTTGTGTTTCAAGGTACTTTGTTTCGCAAGGTAGCATCATCAAAAAATTCGGAACTTTCCTGTTCCATGCTCTTATTTTACCACAAGGTATTATGTTTTGCAAGGTACTGAATG
Organism: Oscillospiraceae bacterium; assembly: GCA_003531585.1. Classification (GTDB taxonomy): domain Bacteria; phylum Bacillota; class Clostridia; order Oscillospirales; family Ruminococcaceae; genus CAG-115. The sequence goes on from DQFX01000059.1 coordinate 26,007, forward strand.
CACAAATTCTGTGCGATTTTGCAACTGCTTTATGTGCATGTTGAACAATAAGGCGTTCTGCTCCGATATCCGGGAGCCTTACGTACCCGTGCCGCCTGTTTATTATATGCAGAATGAAGTGCAAAAAATGCGTGCCGGAAGCGTTTTTATGCAAAAAACTCTTGTATAAATCGACGTTTTGTGCTAAAATAAAATAGTATTTTATACTTTATAAACCACATAAGGAGAAAAACAATGTCAAGAGATTATTCCACCTATGAAAGCCCGTTCTGCACACGCTATGCAAGCAAGGAGATGCAGTACATCTTCTCCGCAGACAAGAAGTTTTCCACATGGCGCCGCCTGTGGGTCGCTCTCGCAAGGGCAGAGATGAACCTCGGCATAGACAAGATCACACAGGAAATGGTAGACGAACTGGAATCCCACATCACCGACATCAACTACGAGGTCGCTGAGGAGCGCGAGAAGCTGGTACGCCACGACGTAATGTCCCATGTATACGCATACGGAAAGCAGTGCCCCAAGGCGGCAGGAATAATCCATCTGGGTGCTACCTCCTGCTACGTTGGCGACAACACCGACGTCATCATCATGCGCGACGCGCTCCAGCTTGTAAAGAAGAAGCTCGTGAACGTCATCAACAACCTCGCGAAGTTCGCCGACGAGCACAAGAGCCAGCCCTGCCTCGCTTATACGCACCTCCAACCCGCTCAGCTCACCACCGTCGGCAAGCGCGCTTCCCTGTGGATAAACGAGCTGCTGATGGACTACGAGGAGATCGAGTATCGTATATCCACGCTGAAGCTGCTCGGTCAGAAGGGCACCACCGGAACCCAGGCAAGCTTCGTTGAGCTTTTCGGCGGCGACAGCGCAAAGATAAAGGCTCTGGAGAAGTCCATCGCAAACGAGATGGGCTTTGACGCATGCGTACCGGTAAGCGGTCAGACCTACTCCAGAAAGATGGACAGCATGGTCCTCGCCACCCTCGGCGGGATCGCACAGAGCTGCTCCAAGTTCAGCAACGACCTGCGTATCCTCGCTAACTTCAAGGAGATGGAAGAGCCGTTCGAGAAGAACCAGATCGGTTCCTCCGCAATGCCCTACAAGCGCAATCCTATGCGCGCTGAGCGTATCACCTCCCTTGCGAGATATGTGATGATCGACACGCTGAACCCCGCGTTCACCGCAGGCACACAGTGGTTCGAGAGAACCCTCGACGACAGCGCTAACAAGCGTATATCGGTTGCTGAGGCGTTCCTCGGCATCGACGCTATCCTGAACATCATGATAAACATAACCGACGGCCTCGTAGTATATCCGAAGGTCATCGAGCAGAGAGTAATGCGCGAGCTTCCGTTCATGGCTACCGAGAACATCATGATGAGAGCGGTAGAAAAGGGCGGCAACCGTCAGGAGCTTCACGAGGCTCTGCGCGGTCACAGCATGGCTGCGGCAGACGTCGTAAAGAAGGAAGGCGGCGAGAACGACCTCGTTAAGCGCATCGCAGCAGACCCGATCTTCCAGATCACCGAAGAGGAGATCAGATCCGTGCTCAAGCCGGAGAACTACACCGGCCGCGCGCCCGAGCAGGTGGAGGAATTCCTGCGCGGCTTCGTCCGCCCCGTCCTTGAGAAGAACAAGGAGCTTCTCGGCGAGCACGTGGAGCTTAGCGTATAACAGGCAATAAGCAAAAGGAGCAGCAAGGTTGAAAAAGTGGCTATGTGCGGCGGCACCCGCAGCAGATAATGAAATAACGCAGCAGTTCGGGGAACTCCTCGGCGGAGTAATGCTCAGCCGGGGGATAACCTCGCTTGACCGCGCCCGGGAATTTTTCGGGTGCAGCAGCCTGTCAGACCCGCTGCTGATAAAGGATATGGAAGCGGCTGTGGAGGTCATTCGCGGCGCGCTTGACGAGGGAAAGAAGATCACCGTTTTCGGCGATTACGACTGCGACGGCATAACATCCACGGCTATGCTGTACGGCTACCTCAACGCGATGGGCGCCGAGGCTGATTACTACATACCCGACCGCAGCGAGGGCTACGGAATGAATCTGGAAGCGCTGAAGCGCATTCTCGATTCCGGCACCGAGCTTATCATCACGGTCGACAACGGGATTTCCGCCGTTGAGGAAGCAAAGTACATCGCAGAGCGGGGCGCTCAGCTGGTTATTACAGACCACCATCAGCCACCGCAGGAGCTTCCGGTATGCGAAGCGTGCGTCGACCCGCACCGTGCCGACGACAACTCCCCGTTCAAGGAGCTTTGCGGCGCGGGAGTTGTCCTGAAGCTGCTCTGCGCACTTGAGGAGGACGAGGATTTCGTACTCGAGCAGTACGCGGACCTCGCCGCAGTCGGCACCGTGGCGGACGTAATGCCGCTTATCGGAGAGAACCGGTTCATTGTCCGCAGGGGACTTGAAAATATCCACAGCAGCCAGAACCAGGGGCTTGACAAGCTGATAAGGAGCGCGGGTATCGAACCGGTCAGGGTGGATTCCACAAGCATTGCGTTTTCGATCGCTCCGCGCATAAACGCCGTTGGGCGTATCGCAAGGGCTGACCGCGCGGTGGAGCTGCTGCTCACCGAAAGCCCGGAGCAGGCGGGGCTTATCAGCGAGGAGCTTGCATTGTGCAACTCCCAGCGCACCGCGGAGGAGACCCGCATAATGGAGGAAGCAGCGCAGCAGATAGAGCAGCGCCCGGAGCTTCTCAGGGAGCGGGTTCTCGTGGTATCCGGCGAGGGCTGGAAGCATGGAGTTATAGGTCTGGTATGCGCGAAGCTGCTTAATAAGTATGGCAAGCCGGTGCTTGTCATATCAGTCGAAAACGGGGAGGCAAGAGGTTCCGCAAGAGGCATCGACGGCTTCTCGATATATAAGCTGCTGGAAGGGTGCAGCCGCGTGCTGACGAAATTCGGCGGCCACCCGAAGGCGGGAGGATTCTCCCTCAGACCGGAGGACGTGGAAACATTCCGGCAGATGGTTTACGCCTACTGCCGCGAGTGCTATCCTAAAATGCCGGAGTACTCCGTCAGCGCAGACATGGAGATAACCGGCGACTGCCTGACCGTTGAGCAGGTCACCGAGCTGATGAAGCTCGAGCCCTGCGGCGAGGGCAACCGCAAGCCGGTGTTCCTGCTCAGGAACTGCACGGTGCAGTCAAAGCGCGCGCTCAAGGAGGGGAAGTTCACCTCGATGGAGCTTCGGACAGGCGGCACAGTGCTGAAGGCGATAAGCTTTGCAATGCCGTTTGCGAAATGTTTCGCGGATATCGGCAGCAGCGTGGACGTCCTCGCGACGGTGGAACTGAACGAGTTCCGCGGGAACACCTCGGCGGAGCTGCGGATCATTGAAATGCGCCCCGCAGGATTCCGGGAGGACAGGTTCTTCGCGGCGCTTCGCACATATGAGGAGATATCCCGCGGCGAGGGCTGCGACAAGCGGCTCGCTCCGCGCGTGATACCCGACAGACCGGCGCTGATGTCCGTGTACGACCTGATACGCGCACACGGCGGCAGTATGTCCGCAGAGGAGATGTGCGTCTATGGCGGCGGGGATCTTAATTACTGCATGCTGCGCATTGCGCTTGACGCGTTCAGCGAAGCGGGAATGGCTCAGGTGTCCGCTGACGGCGGGAGCGTCACGCTCATTCCGGTAAATACAAAAACGGATCTGATGGCGACGGGTGTCATCTCGCGGCTGCGTCAGAGTCTTACGGCGTAAAACGGCGAAAAAGGGAACAAAGGGGAACACTAAACAGAATGAAGGGTGGCATTCAGCATGACTAGTCAGACAGGCGCCGCGGGTACGGCGGTAAAGACATTCGAGCAGCTTGTGGAGAAAATCAGGGCAAGCGAGAAACCCTACGACCTTGAGAAGATAACACAGGCGTATAAGGTGGCTGAAAAGGCGCACGAGGGACAGCTCCGCACCTCAGGCGACCCGTATATAACGCACCCGCTGGCTGTGGCGTCTATCCTGCTGGATTACTGCATGGATACCGATACCATCTGTGCGGCGCTGCTCCACGACACCGTGGAGGACACCGACGTCACCCTTGACGAGCTCCGCAAGAAGTTCGGAGAAGATGTTGCGCTGATGGTCGACGGCGTTACAAAGATAGGACTTGTCCCGCTGGTTTCCAAGGAGGAGCAGCAGGCGGAGAATATCCGGAAGATACTCATGGCTATGTCGAAGGATATCCGGGTAATAATCATCAAGCTTGCCGACCGCCTCCACAACATGAGAACTCTCGCGGCGCGTCCGCCGGAGAAGCAGCGCAAGACCTCCCTTGAAACGATGAACTTCTACGCCCCCATCGCCCACCGCTTAGGTATGAGCGACGTCAAGGAGGAGATGGAGGATATCGCTATCCACTATCTCGACCCCTACGGCTGTAAGGAAGTCGAGGAGCAGATAGCCCTCCACAAAGAGGAGCGCGACGCATTCATCGACAGCATTAAAAAGCGCATCAGGGAGCGCATTTCGGATATCAAGCCGGAACCCATCATCGAGGGCAGGGTAAAGTCTATCTACAGCATATACAAGAAGGTGTACGTGAAGAACAAGCGCTTCGACGAGATATACGACATTTACGCGGTTCGCGTTATAGTGCAGTCGGTCATCGAGTGCTACAACGTGCTCGGCGTTATCCACGATATGTTCCGGCCTATTCCGTACCGCTTCAAGGACTATATCGCTACTCCGAAGCCTAACCGCTATCAGTCGCTGCACACCACAGTTATCGGGCGCGAGGGTATCCCGTTCGAGGTGCAGATACGCACGGTGGAAATGCACAATACCGCGCAGTACGGCGTTGCGGCTCACTGGAAGTACAAGGCGGGCATATCCGGCAACGTATCCGGCGAGAAGCGCTTCGACTGGATAAGGCAGCTCCTTGAGCGCCAGCAGGAGGCAGACGACGTAGAAGCCATCGCTGACGCAATAAAGACCGATCTCTCCCCGGACGAGGTGTTCGTGTTCACTCCGAAGGGCGACGTTGTTGCGCTCCCCACCGGGGCTACGGTGCTGGATTTCGCATACCATATCCACACGCAGGTCGGCAATAAAATGACCGGCGCGAAGGTCGGCGGCAGAATGGTCAGCTTCGATTATGTTGTGCATACCGGCGAGATCGTGGAGATACTCACTTCCGGTTCGCCTAACTACGGTCCGAACCGCAACTGGATAGAGATCGCAAAGACCACCGAGGCAAAGAGCAAAATAAGAAGCTGGTTCAAGAAGGAGTGCCGCGAGGAGAACATCGAACGCGGCAGGGAGGAACTCGAGCGCGAGTTCAAGCGAAACAATATCGCGATAACTCCGGAGCTGCTCCAGACCTCCGCGTCGCGCCAGCGGCTGGACTCCGTGGACGACCTGTACGCTGCGATAGGCTACGGCGGCGTTTCCATGGCGAAGATAGTCCAGCGCATAAAGGAAGATCAGCTCCGCAACCATAAGGAGCAGCAGGCTATCCAGGCGGCGGCTGAAAATCCGATGGAGAGCATAAGCGAGAATAACCGCCGCAGCCGCAAGAAGGGCATCATAATCGAGGGCATGGAAAACTGCCTCGTGAAGTTCGCGCAGTGCTGCAACCCGCTTCCCGGCGACCCGATAATCGGCTTTGTAACCAGGGGGTTCGGCGTATCTATCCACAAACAGGACTGCGTGAACGTTGTGAACAACCGCGACGACCCCGAGAACAAGGACCGCTGGCTCAAGGCGACATGGGCTGGCGTTGAGGATTCCACCTACCGCGCGACCATCGACGTTATCGCAGAGGATCGCATTACGATTTTCGCGGATATCACCACTGCGATAGCCGCCAACCATATCCCGCTCCAGGAAATGAACGGACATCACCTGAAAAACGGCAACCTCGACCTGGTGGTAACTGTCGAGATAGCCGGCGTGGAGCAGCTTTCCAACGTAATGGGCAGGATACAGAAGATACCCGGAGTTATCTCAGTTGAGCGTACCGGTAAGCAGTAAAGCAGTAAAAAAGGAGAACGACATGCCGCAGATATATCAGCTCCCGCTGGGAGCGCTCGGAACCAACTGCTATATTATCCCCGGCGAGGATTCCCGGGCGGTGGTCATAGACCCCGCGTCTGCCGCAGAAGTGGAGATGTTTCTCAACACCCACGGTCTGAAGCTCGGGACGATCATTGTGACGCATGGACATTACGACCACTTCGCGGGCGCGGCTCAGCTCATGGAAAGCACCGGAGCGTCGCTGCTGGCAAGCGCGCCGGACGAGGCTATGTACTCCAGCGCGGCGAAATGCTGGGCGGATTTTATGCCGGTGGAGTTCAGACCAATAAAGCCGGATAAGCTGTTCTCGGACGGTGAGGAGTTCACCGCCGAGGGGCTGAAATTCCGCGTGATGGGCGCTCCCGGTCATACCGCGGGAAGCTGTCTGCTGTTCACTGAGATCGGCGGCGAGCCTTCGGCATTCTGCGGAGACGTGGTGTTCTGCATGGGCGTAGGAAGAACGGACGGCTATTCCGGCAGCACCCGGGATATGCTGGACAGCCTCGAGAAAATAGCGAAACTGCCCGGCGACTTCAAGCTGTATCCCGGTCACGGAAGCACCACAACGCTTGACTACGAACGCCAGAACAATCCGTACCTCGGCAGGTACGCCTGAATACAGCATTAAGGGGGAGCGAACATGATAACCGAACAGAACTGCACCATGCTGTGCGATTTTTATCAGCTCACCATGGGCAACGGCTACTACAACACAAGGCACGCCGACCGCATCGCCTATTTCGACGTATTTTTCCGCAAAGTTCCCGACGGCGGCGGCTACGCCGTCTGCGCCGGGCTGGAGCAGGTGATAAACTACATTCAGGGGCTGCATTTCACCGACGACGATATACAGTACCTCCGCGGGAAGAAGATATTCAGCGAGGGATTCCTCGAATATCTGCGGGATTTCAAGTTTACCGGCGATATCTGGGCTGTCCCGGAGGGCACGCCTGTGTTCCCGTCGGAGCCGCTGCTGACTGTGCGTGCTCCCGCGATACAGGCTCAGCTCATCGAGACCATGCTGTTGCTTTTGATCAACCATCAGTCGCTTATTGCAACTAAGGCTAACCGTATCGTTCGTGCGGCTCAGGGGCGCGCTATATCGGAGTTCGGCTCCCGCAGGGCGCAGGGCGCGAGCGGCGCGGTGCTCGGAGCCCGTGCTGCGTACATCGGCGGCTGCGCAGGCACTGCCTGCGTTATCGCGGACGAGCTCTACGGAGTTCCCGCCACCGGTACGATGGCGCATAGCTGGGTCCAGATGTTCGACAGCGAGCTTGAAGCGTTCGAAAGCTATTGCAGAACATACCCCGATACCTCCACTCTGCTGGTGGACACCTACAACGTTTTAAAGAGCGGTGTCCCCAATGCGATAAAGGCGTTCGACAACGTTCTCAAGCCGCTTGGAAAGCGCCCGTGCGGTATCCGGCTGGATTCCGGAGACATCGCGTATCTTTCCAGGGAAGCGCGCAAAATGCTCGACGAGGCGGGCTACCCCGACTGCAAGATAGTCGCTTCCAACAGCCTTGATGAGCGTATCATTTCCGACCTGCTGAGGCAGGGAGCTGCGATCGACCTTTTCGGCGTAGGAGAGCGGCTTATAACTGCGAGCAGCGAGCCGGTATTCGGCGGAGTTTACAAGCTGGCCGCAGTGGAAGAAAACGGCGTGATAACCCCGAAAATCAAGATATCCGAGAACGTTTCGAAGATAACCAACCCGCATTTCAAGAAGCTCTACCGGATATACGAGAGCAACGGCAAGGCTATCGCGGATCAGCTCTGCGTGTATGACGAAACTATCGACCCTTCCAAGCCGCTGACCCTGTTCGACCCGGATTTCACATGGAAGAAAAAGACACTCACTGATTTCACGGTGCGGGAACTCCATGTGCCGGTATTTAAAAACGGCGAGCTGGTGTACGACAAGCCGTCTCTCCAGGATATACGCAGCTACTGCAAGCAGCAGATAGACACTCTGTGGGACGAGGTGCTGCGTTTTGAGAATCCGCACAATTATTACGTCGATCTTTCCCGGAAGCTGTGGGACATCAAGCACGAACTTCTTGACAACGGCGGAGTTCTGCGCGCACGCGACGGGAGGGAGAGATCGTGACGCTCCTGGACGCTGTAAAGAGTTTCGGTCCAAAGATCACAGAAAACTACCGCGAAACGCGTTTCTGCGACTTCGCGCCGCCAGATGAAACAGTCGGCGTGATAGACGTTTCGGCTTCCGGGAACGGCAGCCGGGGCATTGCGTTCCTTATCGACAGCATGATAGTCAAGCTGGACGGCGCCGCACGTCGGATAGACTACCGGGATATCCGCGTTATGGAGACGCTTCCGAGCTATGAAACTCCGTTCGAGGACGAGCTGCTGATAGCTTCTCCGGCGGGGGATATACGTATCTCGGACTGTTCGATGAACAAGTTTTTCCTGCGGCAGCTCATCAGCAATATGAGCCGTATCAGCCTGAGAATGACCGATTCCGACCGCGAAGCGCTCAGCGAGGTGCTGACCTCCGACGCACTCGATCACTATGCGGAGCAGTTATTTTCAGAGCCTGAGCCTCCCCGCACCGAGGTGCGAGTAGAAGCTGCCGCTGCCGTTCCGGAGATAGCCAGGGCAAAAAAGGCGGCGCTGGCTGATCTGCAGCCGAAGCCCATCGACATTCCGGAGGAGGTCGAGTGGCTGAGCACCCCGCATGTCAGCAGGCAGAGCGAAACGTTGAATCCTGCGGAGTCGGAAGAGCCGGAGAAAACTCCCGCGCCGGTAACGCCAGACGCCGAGCCTGTCAGCCTGACTGAGCCGCGCCAGCGCGACGAGGATATTTCCGATATGTCACACGAGGAGACGATGAGTTACCTCCTGGATTCCATTGCAGAGATAAATTCCACTCCAGAGCCTGAAAATGCGGCGCAGCCTGTAGAATCTCCCGCAGCGCCGGCACAGCCGGAGGAGATCCTGGCTGTTTCCGGTGAACCTGCTAAAACTGAAGCAGTGCAGTCCGAGACGTCGGAACCGCCTGAGCCAGTGGAGATTCCGGCAATTCCTCCGCTTACTAAGGAGCCCGACAGCCCCGATATCTACATACAGGCAAGCAGCCGGATACGCGGTCTTATCGAGGACGGAAGGCTCACGATGGATCAGGTGAGCACTGCGGTGCGCGAACAGCTTGTCGAGGCTTCGGAGGTATATTCCGGGCTGGATATTGAGAACGCACAACTACCGGAAGCAGTGAAAAAACGCGCGCGTCAGCTTGGCTCGGCCACGGATCGTCTGCCGGAGTATTTCACGCTGGGCGAGGATATCGCGGCGCGTGTGATGTTTTTCATGCTGTATCAGATGCTGTCCTACACCGACAGGGTAGTGCAGTCCGACGTGACAAAGCAAAAGCTGAACTATTTCTTTGTACGCTTCGGCGCGGCGGGAATGGTACTTTCCATGCTGGACGCAAATAATTAAAAAGGGAACGCGGTGAGCGTTCCCTTTCTGCTTGTCGAAAAAGTGTCTTTTACCCGCGAAGCGGGCATTTGAAATCCGTTTTTTGCCTCAGCTCTGCCGAGGCAAAAAACACTTCTATCCCAGCAAGTGTGCGGGTTGGCGGCAAAGCCGCCAAGACGTGCGCGCGGCTGGGATGTTTCGGCGGAAAAGTCACTTTAGTGACTTTTTCGACGGTCTAAAGGGAACGCGATGAGCGTTCCCTTTGGGGTTATATAACGTCTATCTGAACTCCCCGCATTACTGCGAGCGCCCTTTCGTGGGCTTCGGGGTCTGCGCAGGAGCACGCCGAATGGTCGACGGTTACGCGGCTTTCCGGGAGCGCCGCCTTTGCTATCACGGCGTTCGAGATAACGCAGATATCCGTTACCAGACCGCACAGCTCCGCTTCTTCCGGAGCCAGCCTCCGAAGGAGGTCGGCAAGCTCCAGTGAACCGAATGCGGGCTTTTCGATCACGATATCGTCAGGCTTGACCGCCTCTGCGACTCTGCCGTACAGCGCGTGTCCGGGTGTTCCCTTGATGCAGTGCGGCACGGGGAGCTTCCTGCCCTCGGCGGTGCTGAGGTATTCCTCGCCGTGGGTGTCTAGGGTGAATATCACCTGACCTCCCGTGCTGCGGCAGTTCGCTATTTTGTCGAGAATTATCTGTTCCAGCTTCTCTGCACCCGGGAAACCAAGAGCGCCGTCCACGAAATCCACCTGATAGTCTACAACGACAAGAGCTTTCATAAGTACCTCACTTTTTCTTGCGCAGGGCGTTTTTCCCCCAGTTTTCGATGACTCTCATCTGACCTCTCTCGACCGCAAGGGAGTTAGCAGGAACATTCTTCGTTACTGTCGAGCCAGCCGCAGTGGAGGCGTTTTCGCCGACCTCCACCGGGGCGATAAGGTTGGTGTTGCAGCCGATGAACGCGTGATCGCCTATCTTCGTGCGGAACTTGTTTATTCCGTCGTAGTTCGCGGTAACGCAGCCGCAGCCGAAATTGACCCCTCTGCCGACGTCGCTGTCGCCTACGTAGGTCAGGTGAGCAACTGCGGTGTTCACGCCGATATCGCTGTTCTTTATCTCCACGAAATCGCCTATCTTCACGCCTTCGCGGATAGTCGTGCCGGGTCTGAGCTGTGCAAACGGACCTATCTTCACATTGTTTTCTACAACGGAATCGTATGCCTGAACATTGTTGAGCTGTACGTTGTCGCCGATGGTGCAGTTTTCAATGTGGGAGTTAGCTCCGATGGTGCAGCCTTTTCCTATGGTCGTATTTCCGAGTATAACCGTGTTCGGGAGTATCGTGGTGTCGCAGCCTATCCTGACGTCAGTTCCGATTATGATACCGTCCAGCGTGATGAAGCTTACGCCCTCGTCCATGAGTTGAGAGAGCTTGCGGAGCCTTGCAAGCTGGTTCAGTTCCAGCAGCGCGCCGCGGGTATTCGCGCCGAGCACGATATCAGGGTTTGCTGACTTGTACGCCTGGCGGCGGGACATCATCTCAACGCAGTCGGTGAGGTAGTATTCCCCGGCGGCGTTGTTTGTCGACAGCTTCGGGAGCGTTTGAAGCAGCGCCTTTGCGCTGAACCAGTATGTGCCGCTGTTTACCTCGCATATTTCAGCCTCGGCGGGGGAACAATCCTTTTGTTCGCGTATTGCGGTGAATTCACCGCTGCTGCGGATAATTCTGCCGTAGCCCTGCGGGTCGTCAATGTCGGCGGTGATGACCGTCACCTCGCTGTTTGAGCTTGTGTGAAGCTCCAGTGAAGCCCTGAGGGTATCCGCGTCGATGAACGGAGCGTCGCCGTTGAGAACGCATACCGCGTCGCAGCGGGAGATGACATCTTCGGCGGACTTCACGGCGTCCCCGGTGCCTTTCTGCTGAGCCTGGTGGCAGAGCGTGACCGCCTCGCCGCGGGAGGAAACGTACCCGCCGGTAAGCTCAGCTCCGAATCCGGTGACAACGGCTGTCTCATCGAATCCGAAATCCTTTGCCGCGTCAAGCACCCAGCCGAGCATAGGCTTGCAGAGTACTTCCGCGAGTACCTTCGGGCGCTCGGACTTCATTCTTTTTCCCGCGCCGCCCGCGAGGATAACACATGCTGTTTTCATAGAAAAACCGCTCCTTTTTATATGATATGGAATTTATAATGTATTTCTTGCTGCGCCGGATATTCCTGCGCGTTGACCTCGCCCGGGATACCGTGCGCGTGTCAAAGGGACTGCTTTTGCGCCGACAGTTCTGCATACCGTTTTCGGCAGTCACGAAGGTAGAGGTACGCCGCACGCCCGTCCTGCGGCTGCTCCGGGGGAAGCGCGTGGAAATAAGCACGCTCTCCGGCGGCGTGAGCTTCTACATGAAAGCCGTGGAGCATATCCCGTTTCTGCCGGAAAACGATGGCGCATATATTCGGGCGAAGCCGTTCCAGTCGGTGGTCGGAGCCTTCGTTGATACACGGGCGCTCAGCGGAGTTATTACGTTCGGGCTGTTCCTGAACCGTATCGGCAGCGTATTCGGCGATGAAAGCTTCGGCAGGATAATGACCGCGCTTGCCGGGGCTGCGGAGGGAGTCACGAAGCTGCTTGCCGCGCTTCATATCGGAGTTCCCCGGGTGACGGCGTTCGCGGCGGTGTTCGTTGGCGTCGCATGGCTGTTTGTGTTCCTTGGGAAGGCTCTCGGAATGCTGCGGTTCCGGCTCTCCTGCGAAAGCGGATTTATCACGGTACAGCGCGGCATACTCACATTATATGAGTGCCGCCTTGTCCGGAATAACCTCACCGGAGTGCTCCGCTGCGATACCCTGACAACTCTGCTGCTGAGAGCCGCGCCGCTTTACGCGCACGACGTGCTTTTGTTCCCGCCGGTGAGCCGCCGCACCGCAGAACGTATCCTTACGAAAATGTGCCGTATCCCGCCGCCTAGCGGTCATGTGAAACCGCCGTTTTCCGCGATGTTCGGGCATTGCGCGGCTCCGCTCGGGTGGCTCGGGGCGTTTACTGCGGCGCTTTTGCTGACGTTCATTGCTGAGCCGTTCGCCGCCGGCCTTGTTCAGTCGGTGCTGTGGTGCGGAATCGTTGTGAGCCTGTGGTTCACCGCCGCTTATGCGGTATATATGCGGCTGAGCTGGTTAAGCAGTTGTCCCGTGGAAACCGCCGGGATTTCGTTCCGCCGCGGCGCGCGGCTGTACACTGCGGTGATGCCCGCGCAAAAGCTGGCGTTCACGATCACCGGGCGGAATATCTTTCAGCGGTTCTCGGGAATGTGCGATATCACGCTGTGCAGTGCCGGAAGGAAGCAGTACCGTCTGCGGAACGTGCCGTACGACGAGGTGCGGCGTATTTTCCCGCCGGAAAAGCCAGCGTGAATCAGTCGAGGATCTCTACGGATTTCACGCCGTAGAGCTTCAGAGCCTCGACGGCTTCGCTGTCGATACGCTCGCCGGGCATTACTATCGGAATTCCGGGCGGGCATGAGACCTGAATTCCGCCGCAGACCTTCCCGTTTGCTTCGTCGACGGAAACGCTGTGCTGTTTTGCGAACACCGCTTCGCGAATGCTGGTTTCCTGCTTCGGATGGATAACCGGATATTCCGCGAGTGGCTTTGCTGTTCGGCGGGGGATAAGCTCCAGCGAGACTTCCGCGCGCTGGCAGTCGTCCGGGGAGGTTATCGCGGAGAACAGCAGAACGACGTAGTTTTCGTCCGCCATCTCGCATTCAGCGCCGTGCGCCCGCAGGAATGCCGCAAATTCCGTGCCGCTCCAGCCCCAGGCGCGGGCGTTTATCGTGACCCTCAGCGGGTCGGATATTTTCAGCGTAAAGCCGAGGGCGGTGAGCCGCTGTTTAAGTCCTGCAACGGAGGCGCAGGCGCGGTTAACGCTGTCGGGGTCGCTGAGCAGCCTGCCGTTTACCTTGTCGAGGCTCTCCATGACGAGATATGAGGGACTTGTGCTGCCGAAAAGCGCGGTCATTTCCTTGGCGCGGGAAAAGTCCGCGCCCTTTGAGAAGTGCAGGTAAGCCGCGCCGGTCAGCGCCGGGAGGGTCTTGTGCGCAGACTCTGCGGAAATAACCGGGAACCCGAATTCCATCGGGTGGAGGTACTCACTGCCGAAACCCGCCTTGCTGACGAATTTCAGGTAGGAGCCGTGCGCGTTGTCAACGACCACGGGAATTCCCGGGTCGGACGCGCGGCAGGTGCCGCCGTAGTAGTCAATGTTGGTAAGGAACAGCGCGTCTGCGCCGGAGAGCGCCTCCTTTGAGCAGTCCACGTCTGCGGAGGGGTATTCCTTAGGGTAAAGCCACTTGACCTCCAGACCGAGCAGAGCCGCCGACGAAACAAGACTCCGGTGGGAGCAGCGCCCGGCGGCGATGGTCTTACAGCCCTGCGCCCTGAGAATGGCAAGAGCCGCCTGGATAGCGAGGGTGCTTCCTCCGGCGGAGTAGCAGGTGCGTTCCGCGCCAAAAAGCTTCGCGGCGATTGCCTCGCTGTGCGCGATTATCCCCCGGGAGCTGTCGGTTTCGTAGAGGCTGTCCGCGCCGGCTATCTCGGTGATATCGTGCGGAGCCTCGCCGTTGTGACCCGGCATATGCAGGCGCAGCATGCCTTTTTTCTCATAGTCTTCAAGAAAATCTGCGATCGGTGTGTTCATATGTATCTCCGTGTGATTGCTGGTCAGTCAAGACCGAGTATTTCAGAGTTTATCTGGTAGCTGTATTCATTTTTCCACTTTTCGTATTCCGCGTTATAGAGCTTCGACTTCTCGTTTTCAAGGAGGTACGCCTGGAGATCCTCCGTGCTTGCCTTGAGCGTGTCAGCGTTTACGGACACCTCGTCTACATATTTCACGATGTAGTAGCCGAAATCAGTTACCGCGGTGGCTACGTCGCCGGGATTCTCAATGCTCATTACGCATTCTTCGAATTCCTTGCCGTAGACCTCGGTGCCGGGGGTGACAAGGAATGTTCCGTTGCCGCCGTCCTCGCCGTATTCCTCCATCAGCTTGTCGAAGTCCTCGCCGGCGTCGATCTTTGCCATTATCTCGTCATATCTGTCCTGGATATCCGCGAGCTTGTCCTGGCGGTACTCGTCGGCGTCGTCGTTGCGGTTTGCGCTTCTGAGCTGCTGCATGAGGGAATACACGGTTGAATTGAACCCGACAAGTATGCCCTTGACGGCGCGGGATCCTTCCGGGATCCAGATATTAGCGTAGGTCTGACCGTAGAATGCTGCGGGGTCGCTTTCGTACTGCGACTTGAGCGAATCTATCAGCGTGGACATCTGCTCTTCCGCCTGCTCGTAGGAGTAGACCGCGTCCTTGCCTATTTCATCGGTGAGCTTCTGCTTCATGGCGGTTATTTCCTGCCATGCGTAGAGGTTGTCCATTGTAAGGCCGCAGTCGTCGAGTATCTTCTGGAACTTTTCCTCTGCCTGCGCGGTCAGCTCCTCGTCTGTGAGGGTGTCGTCAGCGGATGCGAGAGTGGATTTCAGGGTCGTCTTTATGCTTTCAATGCCGGATTCCACCTGACTGTGGATATCCGCTTCTTCCTCGTCGGAGAGGGTCATGCCGTAATCGGCGAATTTCGCGCGGACTATCCTGTCCTCGATTATCGCGTCGATTATCTGCTGACGCGCCTGCTTTATCGTGTCGGCGTTGGAGCCGTCGGTGTCGTTTTCGTAGCCGCTGCGCTCAAGGAAGTACTTGTACTCGCGCAGGAAGTCCCCGAAGGTGATATCCATGCCTTCTGCGCCGTTGGACGGGGAAGCCGCAACGGCGTCCGCCGCTGTGCCGGATTCCGCGATGGACGGAACAGGCTCAGGCTCTGAGGTTTCGGCTGACTGAGCCGTGCTCTCCGCTGCGGAGCTGCTCTCGGTGCCGGAGGATTCAGCGGTAACGGCGGAGCTGTCCGTTGAGGACGTGCTCTTTATGCTGCACGCGGTCGAGGATAATATTACTGCCGCCGCTGTAACTGCGGCGAGGGTCTTTGTGAGTTTCATTTTTTATCGTCCTTTCAGGATCAGGCTGCGGTGGATTCCGCCGAGGAGGTCTGCTCGGGAACGGAGCTTTCCGCTGCGGAAGCAGTTGTGGAGGCAGCCTCGGCGGTGTCTGATTCGTTTATATCAAGCTTAGCGTAGTCAAAGTCGTATGCGTATTCCGTGCGCCAGCCCTGCATTGCGTTGTTGTATGCGCTGGTGGCTGCATTGGACTGCATGTTCTCGTAAATTGCGTCGATGAGCGCCTTTTCGTTCTCCTCGGTCATTACTGCGTCGGCGGCATACATCACTACATGCCAGCCGAGGTCCGTACCTACCAGCGTGTAGTTACCGACGTTCTGAAGCTCGTAAGCCGCCTGCTGGAACTCCTTGTAGTAGGTCTCGCCGTTGGGAACGACCAGATAGCCGTCCGGATTGCTGGAAAGCCCGGTGTCCTCGGAGTATTCCTTTGCAAGCTCGTCGAAATCCGCGCCGTTGTCGAGCATGTTCTTTATTTCCTCGATACGCGGACGGAGGTTCTCAAGCGCCTTTTCACGCGCCTTTTCCGCACCTGCTTCGTCGTTGTTCCCGCGGCAGGCGGTTATCTCGGCGGAGTCATCGGAATCAAACTTTATAAGGATATGCTTTATCATGCGGGCGTTATCCGGCAGCCAGTAGTACTTGTAATATAAGTCCTGCTCGTAGTCTGCGGGGCTGTTCTCGTAGACCTGCTTTATACCAGCCACAATTTCGCTGTACTGCTCCTCGGCGTCGCTGTACTCTACCGGGTCGTCCTCCGCAAGCTTTGCCTTGAGCTTGTCGGCGGTCTTGGCGTTGCGGTACCACATCAGTATATCGTCACGGGTCATTCCGCATTCGGTCAGCTTTTCGTCGAAGATCTTCTCGGCTTCCTCAAGTATCGCGGCGTCTCCGCTGACCTCGCCGGTGCCGGATTCCCCGGCGTTTACATAGCTCCTGAAGCTCTCAATGGAGCTTTCTATGTAGCTGTTGTAGTCGCTCTCAATGCTGTCAAGTTCTTCGTCCGTGAACTGATCCACGCCGTAGTTCTTCGCCTGCTCCAGCACTATCTTCTCGTTGACGAGGTAATTTATTATCGACTCGCGCTGAGATCTGCACTTGTCCTTGACTTCGTCGGCTGTGTCGTCGGGTATCTGGTTTACTAGCAGCCAGTATTTATACTCCTTGCTGAACGCGTCGTAGCTGACGGTGAGCGCCTTTTTGTCGGATACCTTCCCTGTGGGCCATGCGGCGTCAGACGAGGAGCGCACCGAGCAGCCGCAGACCAGCGCCATCATTATGGCTGCCGCTCCGGCGGCTATTTTTCTGAAATGCATTATTTTGTCCTTTCCGGAGCGCGCGGCTCCCTGTATCACATATCATAGAACATTATAGCATATCTCTGCGAAAAAATAAATACAAAAAATCGCGATACCGAATGAAATATTTCTGAAAAGTGATGATTTTTTCCATGATTTATGGTATAATAAAGAAGTACAGGCATATTGCGCAGTAATTTGAAAACTGCATGTATATTTACCAAAACGATATACTGGAGGTATTTGATATGAAAAACAGGATACTGAAAAGCATAGCGGCGGCTCTTGCGCTGTGTACTGCAATGCTGGCCTTCACGGCATGCAGCGGCTCTGGCGATACGTCGGGCACAGCGGAAGGCACCGGGGAAGCGACGGTTGATACCACAGAGGCAGAGCCTGCCGCAAAGATAGGATTTATTTACAACGGCACCGTGGACGGAAAGAGCTTCACTGCGGACATCAATACTCAGCGCATAAAGGCGCAGCAGTATTCAAACATCGAGTCTGAGTACATAGAGAACGTCAGCGTTACCGATTTTGCAAAGGCGGTAAAAATGCTGGTCGAGGACGGCTGCACTCACATCGTGTCAGGAAGCCCGGTTTTCGCGCATTCTATGAACCCGGTTTCCCAGCAGTACATGAACATTAATTTCATAGACTACGGCTCAAGCATGCGGTCAGTGAATATCTACGCTTACACCGAGGCTGTTTACCAGGGCGCATATGTAGCGGGAATGGTGGCGGCTTTCAACTCTGACAGCGAGAAAATAGGCATGGTCGTAGACCCGTCAATGCTCTACACCGTTCAGGTTGTGGACGCTGCGGCGCTCGGCACTCAGATAGTGTATTCCACCGCGCAGCTCGTGACCGCCACGGCGCATGCTGACAGCGAGATAGACAAGGCGGTCGACGCCCTTGCGGCGCAGGGCTGCGAGGTCATCATAAGCTACACGGCTTCCGGCGAAACCGTGGATTACTGCGGCAAGAAGGGCATAAAGGTCATAGGCAACCTTGACTACACCGCTGATTCCGCAGACCACGACACAATGCTGATGTACTACTATTCCTCACGTGACAGCTTCTATCTGTCACAGTACAAGGCGATGCAGCTCGATACATGGCAGCCGGAGTCCTACATGGGCACGCTGGGCAACGGCGTTATCTGCATATCTGACGCGCTTCCCGCCGCAAAGGACGGCACGCAGGACATCATGAACACGCTTGTGCCGAAGGTGTCCACCGGCGCAGCGTATATATTTGCGGGTCAGCTCGAGGACATCAACGGTTCCATCAAGCAGCGCGACGACGCGATGATGGCGACGAGCGAGATACTCAATCTGTCCTGGTATGTCAAGGGCGTGGATAATTCGCTTGACAGCTTCATTGAATCGAAGGATACGGTCGAAAGCGAG
Organism: Oscillospiraceae bacterium; assembly: GCA_003531585.1. Taxonomy (GTDB): domain Bacteria; phylum Bacillota; class Clostridia; order Oscillospirales; family Ruminococcaceae; genus CAG-115. The sequence continues at coordinate 44,244 of DQFX01000059.1, forward strand.
GAGCTTGTGATCAAGAAGTAACCAAGAAACAAACAACAAAGGAGATCCACCGGGGTCTCCTTTTTGCTATGGGTTTCTCGGGGAGTATTCAGCGGCGGGGGCTCCGGCGCGTTTTTGCCCGGCGAGGACATGCAGCTCCGTTATGCGGGAGCTGTCGGTGAACTGCACCTTTACCACCGCTTTTTCCCGGCGGAGTTCCTCGCTGGAAATGCGGCAGACCGGCTCTCCTGCGCGTGCCATGTCCCCGGTCTGAACGAAATACTCCGCGCCGCAGGGGAGCAGCACTTCAAGCTCCAGGCCGTCTCCGGTTCTCAGGCGGAAAGCGTCGTTCTCTGCGGCAGTGACGGCTCCGTCAGCGGGGGAGAGCACTTCGGCAGCAGGAGCCAGCCGATAATACAGCTGTGCCGGGAAACTCCTCGCGCTGACTGCGAAGCCCTCGCCTCGGTGGCGCTCACCGCCGGTGTTAAGCTCGCACAGCGACGACACCGCGCCGTGAACGGGGCTGTACAGCTTTCTGACTTCTCTCATACTTGCGACCTCTCTTCCTGCATTGCGCGCCGAATTGACCCAAAACGCCAAAAATTCAGCACGCCTCACCGGAATTATTGTTTACAATTATCCTTGAATTAAACCGGGGTATACGATATAATTATTAAGGTGTAAAATCAGATATCAAAGAAAGGAAGCTTATAATATTATGGTAGATTGCTTTAAGAATCTGGCGATAATCCTGATATCCGCAAAGCTGATGGGACTTCTTGCGAAGAAGTGCAAGGCTCCCCAGGTGGTCGGTCAGATACTTGCCGGACTTATCATCGGTCAGGCCGTGCTTGGCCTTGTCGCCGCAGACAGCTTCATCAAGACTCTTGCTGAGATAGGAGTAGTTATCCTGATGTTCTCCGCCGGGCTTGAAACGAACCTCCGCGACCTGCTTAAAACCGGACCGGTCGCGCTGTGCGTAGCGCTTGCTGGCGTTCTTGTCCCCCTTGGCGGAGGATTCCTGATGTACAATATCTATTGCAGCATCAATCCGGACGCCGCAATGGGCGGAAACGTCTTTAATCAGGCGCTGTTCATAGGTACGATCATGACTGCTACGTCGGTGTCTATAACAGTTCAGGCGCTCCGTGAGCTTGGACATCTGAAAAGCCGCATCGGAACCACGATAGTCAGCGCGGCGATAATCGACGACGTTATAGGAATTATCGTGCTTACAGTCGTTATCGGTATCGAGGGCGGCAAGGACGACAGCGGATTTGCCATCACTGGTCAGCCTATTGCCGATGTGTTCATCAAGACCGGACTTTTTATTGCGTTCAGCTTTGGCGTGGGCTTCCTGATGTATTTCCTGTTCAAGTTCCTGGACAAGAAGTTCTACCATCAGCGCCGTATCCCGATATTCGGACTGGTGCTGTGCTTCCTGATGGCTTACTGCGCTGAGACGTTCTTCGGCATTGCAGACATCACCGGCGCATATGTTGCGGGAATAATTCTCTGCAACCTCCGCGACGCTGAGTATATCGCGGGCAAAATGGATATCAGCTCCTACATGCTGTTCGGACCGGTGTTCTTTGCAAGTATCGGTCTTAACATCACGTTCGACGGATTCACTATTGATCTGCTGTGGTTCTCGCTGGCTTTCGTTGTGGTTGCTCTTGCCGGAAAGGTCATCGGCTGCGGTCTTGTTTCGAAGGCGTTCGGCAACAGCTGGAAGGATTCCCTGAAGATCGGCGTTGGAATGATGACCCGAGGAGAGGTCGCACTGATAGTCGCTAACAAGGGGCTTGCAGTCGGCATGGTGGAGCAGCGGTACTTCCTGGCGGTCATACTGCTTATCGTGGTATCTTCGATATCCGTTCCCATTCTGCTGAAGCTGCTGTTCAAAGGTGAGAAAACTCCCGGCGACGGAGAGCACCCTGACCATGGCGTGACTGACGAAGTGCCTGCGGAATATTAAATTCATAACAAAAATCTGCCCCGGTCAACACGGGGCAGTTTGATTTCCTGATTTTCGACAAGCTGTGGCGCATGTATTTTTACATGCGCCATTTTGTTTTCATGCGGTTTTCACTTTATTGTCAGATTTATTTTCTTAAACTTATAGAGTTACTTAAATGAGTAAATAACGCAAATTTCTGATTATTATTTGAAACTATGCAAAATGTACAATAGTTTTCACCGATGCTATGTTCTATTCACGAAGTTGCGTCAATGATGTTGACTTTAGGTTAAACATGTGATAAAATAAGCTTGCGATTAAGTGATAAGGCACCGCAAGTCAATCAAATTAGGTTAGCAACGCTTATCACCTAAATTACTTAAACACATACGACAGTGGAGGTAACAACATGAAACTCACAAAGGCAATGGCAGGTATCATTGCAGCAAGCACTATTCTCAGCCTGGCCGCTTGCTCCAGCAACAATTCCAGCACCGCTGACAATTCCAGTGCAGGAACTTCCGGTGCAGCAGACAGCTCCTCTGCAGCAGACAGCTCCTCTGCGGCTGACAGCTCTTCCGCAGCAGACAGCAGCACAACAACTACTGACGGTCTGACTCTGAAGGTGCTCACACACCGTACCGACCGTATCGAGGACGGCTCCCTCGCAGAGATGACAAAGGCTTTCGAGGAAGCTAACAACTGCAAGGTTGAGTATCAGGGCTTTACTGATTATGCTTCCGATGTTTCCACAATGATGAACACCACTGATTACGGCGATGTTCTCATGATCCCGGATACAGTTAAGGTTATGGACCTCGGCAACTTCTTCGAACCGCTCGGAACCCTCGAGGAACTCGATCAGAAGTACTACTGGGCTGACAAGAAGGCTTATGACGGCAATGTTTACGGTATCGCTCACCTGGGTACTGTTGCAGGCGGTATCTGCTACAACAAGAAGGTTTGGGCAGATGCTGGCGTTACCAAGCTCCCCACCACTCCCGAGGAGTTCATTGAGGATCTGAAGCTCATTCGCGACAATACCGACGCTATCCCCTACTACACCAACTACGCTGACGCAAGCTGGACTCTCGTACAGTGGGCTTCCCTTGTAAACTCCGCTTCCGGCAGCAGCACATATGAGAACGACATTCTCACCTCCAAGCGCGACCTGTTTGTCGAGGGCGACGCTTACTACGAGGTTTACAAGATGATGTTCGACATCTTCTCTGATCCCACCCTCCACGAAGAAGATCCGATGACCACCGACTGGGAAGGCTGCAAGCCCGCCATCAACAACGGCAAGATCGCTACAATGGTAATGGGAAGCTGGGCAGTATCTCAGTTCCAGGAAGCTGGCGACAATGCTGATGATATCGGCTATATGCCCGCTCCGTTCAGCACCAGCGGCAAGCAGTACGCTGAGTCCGCTCCTGACTACTGCATGGGCGTTAACAAGAATCGCTCCGATGAGATCAAGGAACTCGGCAAGAAGTACATTACATGGTTCGTTGAGGACAGCGGCTTCGCTAAGAAGGAAGGCTCCATCTGCGCACTGAAGGGCTCTGAGATGCCTGAATACCTCACCGACTTCGCTAACTGCGAGCTGTTCATCACCGCTGCTGCTCCCGAGGGTCTGACCGGCGTTTGGGACGCTATCAACAACGACTCTGAGGTCGGCACATGGCAGGGTGACGCTGACAACTTCAAGATCAAGATGGCTGAGGCTGCATTCGCAGGCCAGGGCGAGGACGCATTCAAGCAGATCGTTGCTGACACCAACGCAAAGTGGAACGCTACCCGCGACGCTAACGCAGACCTGGCAGCTTACCTTGAGGCTAACGGCTGATTTTCAAACAAGATAACCCCTCTGATTAAAATAGATTTCTCCTCGGCTTTCCGAACGGGGCGCTTACAAGCGTCCCTTACGGATGGCTGAAACCTTTGTGATTACCCGGCTCCGCACCGCGGAACGGTGAAAGGAACTTCTATGACGGCAAATTCTGCTGCGCCCGCAAAGAAGCGCAGCCTTATGCAGTGGCTGAAAGGCTACACCGGGCAGAAATATACTACAACACTGCTGTTTCTGCTGATCCCCGTTGTTCTGCTGATACTGTTCACGGTTATCCCGGCGATCAACATGGGAATATACAGCTTCCAGAAGCGCGACCAGCTCGGCGTTAGCTGGGAATGGGTAGGCTTCGACAATTACGTCAGGATATTCACCGACGGCGCGTATCTTCAGACTTTCGCGAACTCCATCTACTATCTGATAGGTTCGTTTGTTCAGCAGGCATTCGCTCTGCTCATCGCTTCGGTGCTCTGCTCCAAGATCAAGTTCGGCAATGCGTTCAAGGGAATACTCTTCTTCCCCTACATGATGAACGGCGTTGCAGTTTCCCTGATATTCCGCCGCTTTTTCCAGAAGGGCGACGGCATCACCAACACCGAGGGTACGCTCAACAGCATTCTCATGCTGCTCGGAGGCGATCCGGTAAGGTGGCTCAGCGACCCGAATCTTGTCAATATATGCCTGGTGTTCGCGTCTATCTGGCGCTACATCGGCTTTGACATAATTATGTATATAAGCGCGATACAGTCTATATCCCCGGATATCTATGAGGCTGCTGACCTCGACGGTGCCAACGCATGGCAGCGTTTCTGGTACATCGTGTTCCCGAGCATTCGTCCTATCGTAGGACTCCAGCTCATACTCGCGATAAAGGGCGCTGTATCCGTTTTCGAGATACCGTACATCATCACCGAGGGCAAGAATGGAACCAGTACGTTCGTTATCAAGACGATAGAAACGGCGTTCAAGTATCAGAAAGTCGGACTGGCTTCGGCGATGGCTGTGGTGCTTCTGGCTATAATCCTGATAGTCACGGCGATACAGAAGGCATTCTTCAAGGAGGAGAAATAGCACATGAGCAGCGTTGCAAAGAAAACAGGCAAGAACAGCATTGAGGACAAGATGTACCGTCAGTCGCGGATATTTTATCAGATACTGAAGTACGTTTTCCTTACCATGTGCTGTCTCATGGTCATCATTCCTCTTATTGTCGTACTCATCGGCGCGTTCAAGACGCATGATGAATATATCTCTACCGGAGTTTTCACTCTCCCGGAGGTGCCGCAGTTTGAGAACTTCAAGATAGCCTTTGTGAACGGCAAGGTAATGCAGGGACTTTTAAATACTCTGATAATCCTAGCGGTTTCCTGTTTCGGTACGATCATCACCGGAACAATGACGGCGTTTGTGCTTCAGAGGTTCAATATGCTGTTTACCCGGGCGGTCAAGATGGTGTTCCTGATCGCGGCGCTTCTCCCGAATATCTCCATGCAGGTAACGGTCTTTCAGATCGTCAGCAAGCTGGGTCTTTATAACACGCTTGCGGCTCCCTGCGTACTTTATATAGGAACGGATATCATCTCCATTTACATCTTTATCCAGTTCCTGAATAACATCTCGAAGTCGCTTGATGAAAGCGCGATACTCGACGGTGCAAGCTATCCGCGGGTATACTTCAGCATTATCCTTCCTATGCTGAGACCCGCGATAGCTACCGTGCTGGTCATCAAGTTCGTATCCATCTACAACGACTTCTACACCGCGAACCTCTACATGCCCAGCCAGGATCTTGCGGTAGTATCGACGGCGCTGTACCGCTTCATTGGTCCGTACGGAGCGAAGTGGGAGATCATCTTTGCCGGTATCATCATCTGTATCATACCGTCTCTGGTTATTTTCCTGTGCCTCCAGAAATCAATATACAGCAATCTTGTTACTGGTTCGGTTAAGGAATAAATACACACACCACCATTTTTCCTATACACAATACCGCCCTTCTGCACCCGCAGGAGGGCGGCGTTGTATTGACAAATCCCGGTTCGCGGTATATAATTACTCTGTGACGGCGCAGAAAGATATACACAGCGCCGCAGGAGACGATATGGATACAAATGAACTTTTCGGAAAAGAGAAAATAAGCAAGGTGCTTTTAAAGATAGCTCCGCCGGTAATGCTGGCGCAGCTTATCCAGGCGCTGTACAACATCGTTGACAGCCTGTTCGTGGGGAACTACTCGGATTCGGGACTTACGGCGCTGTCGATAATCTACCCGATACAGCTGCTGATGATCGCGCTTGCGGTCGGCACTGGGGTCGGTATTAACACGGTGATGGCGGCGAAGCTAGGTGCGGGGAACCGCGGGGAGGCTGAGGAGCACGCCGGAGTCGGAACTCCGCTTGCGGTCGCTGCGTGGGTGATATTCGCGGCGGTCTGCTGGGCGATAATGCCGGCGTACGCGCGGCTTCAGACCGACACACCGGAGGTCATCGCAGACGTCGTGACCTACGGTCGGATAGTCTGTGTGTTCAGCTTCGGGCTGTTCCTTGAGAGCATCTGGACTAAAGTACACCAGGCGGAGGGGAACATGCGGCGCCCGATGGCGGCTCAGATAGCCGGAGCAGTTACTAATATAATTCTTGATCCGCTTCTTATCTTCGGAATGTTCGGGCTGCCGGAAATGGGCATCGCCGGAGCCGCCTGCGCGACTGTCGCAGGTCAGATAGTCGCGGCGCTTGTCGTGATGAAAAAGGGCTTCCGCAAACCGCCGGAGCTTCGGAAGTTCCCGCGCTGCATAGCCGCGATTTACCGCCTGGGAACTCCGAATATCCTCATGCAGGCGGCGTACACCGTTTACATATTCGGGCTCAACCTGATACTTGCGACATTCTCCGACCAGGCCGTGACCGTTCTTGGTCTGTATTACAAATGGCAGTCGTTTTTCTTTATTCCGCTCGGATCAATGCAGACCTGTATAGTTCCTGTGGTGAGCTACAATTACGCCGCCCGAAACATCGGCCGCTGCAAGAAAACCCTCGTCACCGCGATAGTTTTCGGAATGGCGCTGATGTTCCTCGGCACGCTGTGTTTTGAGATAATCCCCGGCCCTATGCTGCGGGTGTTCTCGTCTGACGAAAAGGTCATCGAGATAGGCGTTACCGCATTCCGCATAATCGGCATCAGCTTTATTCCGCTGGTTTCGTCGCTGACGTTCCCTGTGTTTTTTCAGGCGGTCGGCTGGAGCCTTAAAAGTTCGCTGCTGACGGTTTTCCGGACGGTTGTACTGTTTGTTCCACTGGCGTTTATTTTCTCCAGAATAGGCGGTCTGGACTGGTTCTGGCTGACCTTCCCGGTCACTGACTCGCTGTCCACGCTGCTTGGATTCATATGGTACAAAAAGTTCATGCGCAGGCCGTACGCTTCCGGAAAGAAGCCGGACGACGCGCAGAAGCCCGAGGAGATCATAAAGCCCTCAAAGCCGGGAGTTATCATCACGATCGCCCGTGAGCACGGCTCGTCTGGGAAGCAGGTCGGAAAGCTGGTCGCTGAAAAGCTCGGCATACCCTTCTATTATAAGGAGATGACCGCCCTCGCCGCTCAGGAGAGCGGACTTGACAAGGAGTTCATTTCGGATATCAACAGGAATTCCCCGGATATGCTGCACGATATGTACCTGAGCACGAAAGCGGTTCAGCACGCCGTGACTGCTCAGAACAGCATGATACGCAGGATCGCGGAAAACGGAAGCTGCGTTATAGTCGGGAGAGCGGCTGATTATATCCTGCGCGGCCACCCGGACGTTGTGCGCGTGTTCATCTACGCTCCGGAGGAATACCGCATAGCAAAGGTGATGGAGGTCTACGGCGACACCCGCTCCGAGGCGGAGAAAAATATCCGCCGTTCCGACGACGCCCGCGCCGCGTACTACAAGAGCATTTCCGGCAGCGACTGGGGCGACCGCCGTCACTATGACCTGATGGTTGATTCCTCGATAGGCGCGGAGGCTTCCGCAAAGATCGTGGAAGAATATATTGCTGGATTTGAAAAGTCAAGGAAAAAACACATGACAACATGACAACATGACAACATGACAACGTAATAACGTGACAAACTGAATCTGAACACTTCTGAACCGGACGGGCGGCTGCCTGTCCGTTTTTTTATTCTTCTGTGACCCGATATGAACTTTTAAGAGCCAAATCAGCGTTGGCTTCGGCTCATAATGAACCTGATTTGTTCAGAGTGCACAATTGAAATCAATATTTGCTGTCAAAATGTACGAAGTTGGGGCTGAAATGAATATTTTTGGTCTAAACTACTTGATTTTTGGTTTCGGGTGTGATAATATATAGTCAGAACAAATCAAACAAGCTCAGAACAGTTCAAAAGCAATCAACAAACAGAAATCAAGAGGATCAGAAAATGTTAACAGAAGAACGTCACTCCATAATCACCGACACCGTGAACACGCGAAAAAGCGTGACGATAGCAGAGCTTTGCAGGATACTCAACGTATCCGCGTCGACGGTCAAAAGAGATCTGAATATTCTTGCGGAGGCAGGAAAGATTACTAAGGTGCGCGGCGGTGCGATCTCCCTTGACGAGAGCTTTTCTGCAGTAGAAAAGAACGTTGAGGAGAAATCCGCGATATGCACCGAGGAAAAGACCGCCATAGCAGCATACGCGGCGTCGCTTGTGGAAAACGGCGATTTCATCTTCCTCGACGCAGGAACCACCACTGAAAAAATGATCGAGTTCCTGCCGCAGAAGGACATCACCTTCGTCACCAACGGATTTATCCACGCGAAGAAGCTCGCGCAGAGAGGATTCCGGGTGTTCATCACCGGCGGCGAGATCAAGGCGGCAACGGAAGCGATAATCGGCGCTGAGTGCGTTCTGACGCTCAAGAACTACAACTTCACGAAGTGCTTCATGGGAACCAACGGCATTTCCCTTACCGCAGGATTCACCACGCCGGACGTAAATGAAGCCCGCGTGAAATCTGCGGCGATGGAGAGCAGCCGGAGATCCTACATACTGGCTGATCACTCGAAGTTCGACGAGATAAGCTCCGCGACATTCGCGCAGCTTGGCAAGGCGAACATTATCACGGACAGGCTTTCGAACAGGAAATACGCAGAATACACATCTATCAAGGAGGTCATGTAAAATGGTTTACACAGTCACATTCAACCCGGCTGTCGACTATATCGTGCATACAAAGCAGCTCATAGCAGGCGCTACGAACCGTTCCGACAGCGAGGAGATCTACTTCGGCGGAAAGGGCATCAACGTTTCGATAGTCCTCAGCGAGCTTGGAGTTAAGTCAAAGGCGCTGGGATTCGTGGCGGGATTCACCGGCGAGGCTATTGAAAATGGCGTTGCCGAGAAGGGAATAGACGCTGATTTCGTCCACCTGAACGAGGGATTTTCAAGGATCAACGTCAAGATAAAGTCCGGCGAGGAGACCGAGCTTAACGGCCAGGGTCCGAAGATAACCGACGAGGCTATACGGGAGCTTTACGCAAAGCTTGACGAGATACAGGACGGCGACACACTGGTGCTTGCAGGGTCGATACCTTCGTCGCTGCCGGCTGATATCTACGAGAGGATACTTGAACGGTTGAGCGGAAAGAAGATACGCGCGGTTGTGGACGCCACAAAGGACCTTCTGCTGAACGTGCTGAAGTACAGACCGTTCCTGATAAAGCCCAACAACTTCGAGCTTGGCGAGATATTCGGCGTTGAGATGAAGTCTACGGAGGATATCGTGAAGTACGCCGGAAAGCTCAAGGAAATGGGCGCGCAGAACGTCCTCGTTTCAATGGCGGGCGACGGCGCGGTGCTCCTCGACGAGAACGGAAAGACCCACGTCTGCGGCGTGTGCAGCGGCAAGGTCAAGAACTCCGTAGGCGCGGGGGATTCGATGGTCGCGGGATTCGTTGCGGGCTGCGAAAAGGGCGATTACGAATACGCCCTGAAGCTCGGAACCGCTTCCGGAGGCGCAACGGCGTTCTCCGAGGGTCTCGCTGAAAAGAACAGGATATACGAACTGCTCGGACAGTTAGGCTAAATACAAAACAGGCTGATTTGGATAAACGGACAGGTTACGGATAACAATAACAGGAGGAAATGACATGAGAATAGTTGATCTTCTTAATAAAGACAGCATTCTTCTTGGCGGCGCACCAACCAGCAAATCCGAAGCTATAGACATGCTGATCGACTTACAGGTAAAAGGCGGGAATATCGCAGACAGGGAAGCCTACAAAAAGGGCATTCTGGCGCGTGAGGCTATGAGCTCCACCGCAGTGGGCGAGGGTATCGCGATACCCCATGCAAAGAGTGAAGCGGTAAAGGCTCCGTCGCTTGCGGCGATGACGGTGCCCGGCGGGGTTGACTACGAAGCGATGGACGACGAGCCGTCCAACCTGCTGTTTATGATCGCGGCTCCTAACAACGGCGACGTTCACCTCGAGGTGCTTTCAAGGCTGATGACTCTTATGATGGACGAGGATTTCCGTGCGAAGCTCCTGGCGGCTGACAGCAAGGAGAGCTTCCTGGCGGCTATTGACGCGGCTGAAAGGGAGAAATACCCTGACGAGCCGGCGGCAGCCCCTGCGGCTCCCGCGGAGAGCGGCTACAGAGTACTCGCAGTTACCGCCTGCCCCACCGGTATCGCGCATACCTACATGGCGGCGGAAGCGCTCGAAAAGGCGGGAAAGAGGCTCGGTATCTCCATCAAGGTGGAGACGAACGGCTCCGGCGGCGCAAAGAATATCCTCACCCCTGAGGAGATCGAGAAGTGCGACGGTATCATCGTAGCCGCAGACAAGACCGTTGAAATGGCAAGGTTCAGCGGCAAGAAGGTCATCTCGACAAAAGTATCCGACGGTATTAAGATTCCTGACGAGCTGATAAACCGCATTGTGAACGGCGACGCTCCGGTCTACCATCACGAGGGCGGGAGCGGCTCGGCGGCTTCTTCCACCGGCAGCGAGAGCTTCGGCAGAAAGATTTACAAGCACCTGATGAACGGCGTTTCCAACATGCTTCCGTTCACGGTCGCAGGCGGTATCTTCATAGCGCTGGCGTTCCTGATAGACACTATTGCAGGCGTACAGCCCGGCGACAATTTCGGTACGGTTACTCCCGCGGCGGCATGGTTCAAGACCATCGGCGGATTCGCGTTCAACTTCATGGTTCCTGTGCTGGCGGGCTACATCGGTAAGAGTATCGCAGACCGCCCCGGCTTCCTTGTAGGTCTGGTCGGAGGATACCTCGCAACCACAGGCTCGACATTCGCAAGCGTCGGCGGCGCAATGCCGTCCGGATTCCTCGGCGCTCTGCTGGCGGGCTTTGCGGGCGGTTTCATCATGCTGGGTCTTGAGAAGCTCTGCGACAAAATGCCGAAGGCGCTCAACGGTATCAAGCCGGTACTCATCTACCCGCTTGCCGGACTTGGAATAATCGCAGTGGTAATGTGCGCGATAAATCCGTTTATGGGCATGATAAACACCGGTATCTCGGATTTCCTGAGCAATATGGGAAGCAGCAGTAAAATACTCCTCGGCGCAGTCCTCGGAGCGATGATGTCTATTGATATGGGCGGTCCGTTCAACAAGGCGGCTTACGTATTCGGAACCGCAGCGATCGCGGCGGGAAACTACGACGTCATGGCGGCGGTAATGATCGGCGGTATGGTTCCCCCCATCGCGATAGCGCTCTCTACCACGTTCTTTAAGAACAGATGGACCGAGGAGGAGCGCAAGAGCGGCCCTGTAAACTACATCATGGGTCTGAGCTTCGTCACTGAAGGCGCGATCCCTTACGCCGCGGCTGATCCGCTTAGAGTTATCCCGGCGTGCATGGTCGGCGCAGGCCTTGCAGGCGGACTTTCAATGGCGTTCAACTGCACGCTGATGGCTCCGCACGGAGGTATCTTCGTGTTCGCGGTAGTCGGCAACTGGGCGATGTACCTGGCAGCGCTCGCTGCGGGTTCTATCGTGGGAATGCTCCTGCTGGCTCTGCTCAAAAAGAAAAAGGTATCTGCGAAGACAAAATAATTATACAGAACAAAGGAAAGAGAAATTCACCCGGAGGGGGCGTTCAGCCCCCGTACATCAACACGACAAAGGAGAAATCATCATGGTAACAAAGACAGTAGAAGTAAAGAATGAACAGGGTCTGCACATGCGCCCGGCTGGAATCCTCGCGGCAGAAATGAAGAAGTTCGCGGGCTGCACCGTGACCCTCAAGACTGCTGACAAGACTGCAAAGGCTTCCGCAGTAATGCAGATAATGGCGGCAGGCATCAAGTGCGGAACCCAGGTAGAGATCATTGCAGACGGCGAAAACGAGCAGGCAGCGCTCGACAAGGCAGTAGAGCTTTTCGAGAGCGGATTCGGAGAGTAATATATTAATTCGGAATGCGGAATTAAGAATTCGGAATTATGGTGCCGCCTTCGGCGGTTATTAAATACGTCCCACGAAGTGGGACACATTGATTCCGAATTCCGCATTCATAATTCCGAATTTAACAAGTGGGGTGTTTGTATGAAAAAGTATTCCGGCAAGGGCGTATACGGAGCTATAGCCATCGGAAAAATTTCCGTACTGAAAAAGAATGACGCAGCAGTCACACGCGTGCATGTAGAGGACGCAGCCGCTGAAAAGGCGCGTGTCGAAAAGGCGAAGCAGGCGGCTGCGGAGCAGCTTCAGGCTATTCACGACAAGGCGCTCAAAGAGGTCGGCGAGGCAAACGCGCAGATCTTCGAGATACACATAATGATGCTGGAGGACGAGGACTACAACGAATCCATCGCGAACATCATAGACACCCAGCAGGTCAACGCGGAATACGCCGTAGCCGTGACCTCCGACAATTTCGCAGAGATGTTCGCCGCAATGGACGACGCGTACATGCAGGCGCGTTCAGCCGATGTCCGGGATATCTCCAACCGCATAATCGCTAACCTCACCGGCACTGCGGACAGTTCCGCTGAGTCCTGCGACAGCATGATAGTATGCGCGGACGACCTCGCTCCCAGCGAGACTGTGGCGCTCGACAAGGACAAGGTTCTTGCGTTCGTTACGGCGCACGGCTCGTCGAATTCCCACACCGCCATACTTGCCAGGAACATGAATATTCCGGCTGTAATAGGCATGGGCGATGAGTTCCTGACCGAGATATCCTCCGGGACTCCGGCGATAGTGGACGGCTACACAGGCACCGTGATAGTCGACCCGGACGAGGCGACAGTCGCCGAATATACCGCAAAGCGCACTTCCGACGAGGAGAAAAAGCGCCTTCTTCAGGAGCTCAAGGGCAAGGAGAACGTCACCGTTGACGGCAGAAAAATCAACATCTACGCCAACATCAGCGGAATCGACAACATCGGCGCTGTGCTGCTCAACGACGCGGGCGGCATCGGACTTTTCCGCAGCGAGTTCCTGTATCTTGAGAACAGCGATTTTCCCACCGAGGAGCAGCAGTTCCACGCGTACAAGCGCGTTCTCGAGAGCATGGCTGGCAAGAAGGTCATCATACGCACGCTGGATATCGGCGCTGATAAGCAGGTAGGCTATTTCGGGCTGAAAAAGGAAGAGAACCCCGCGCTTGGCTATCGCGCTATCCGTATCTGCCTTACCCGCCCCGAGATATTCAAAACGCAGCTCCGGGCGCTGTACCGCGCTTCCGTTTACGGCAATCTCGGCATAATGTTCCCGATGATAACCAGCGTGAAGGAAGTCGAGCGTATCAAGGAAATATGCGAGGAGGTCAAGGCGGAGCTTCGCAGCGATGGCATTGAGTACTCCGACAAAATCGAGCTTGGTATCATGATAGAGACTCCCGCAGCCGCGCTGATAAGCGACAGGCTGGCTCCGATGGTGGACTTTTTCAGCGTAGGCACCAACGACCTGACGCAGTACACGCTTGCCTGCGACCGACAGAATCCCGATATTGAGGAGTTTATCGACACGCACCATGAAGCTATACTCAGGCTCATTGAAATGAGCGCCGAGAACGCCCACAAGAACGGCGCATGGATAGGAATATGCGGCGAGCTTGCCGCAGATACCACGCTTACGGAGCGGTTCCTCAGAATGGGAATAGACGAGCTTTCCGTATCTCCCAGCTTCGTGCTGAAGGTGCGCGACGCAGTACGCCGAACTGATCTTTCCGAATGATATGACTAATTCCCCGCATGCATGTGCGGGGGGATCGTTTTTGTTCGCTTTTGTCGCTTTGACCTGAGCAAGTAGTTTTCTGCCGAAAATTGCAGGATACTGGCGCAGTTTAAACGGTAGAATTTGAGGTGTATCGGGAATATCGTCTTGATTTTTCCGGCGGGGTGTGATAAAATATAAATAATAATTTTTCGGCCGGAACTCAATGGCCTGCAGACAGAAAGGACGCGCTTAAATGCTGAATAGATCGGGAATTATAGGTCTGTGCTGTACGGCGGCAAACAAAGAGCCGTCCAAGCCTATAATCGACGCCATCGCGAAACATCTTGAAAAGACCGGAAGTCACAAAATGCTGGTGTTCCAGTGCTTCGAGGATATGCACATGAACACCCCGACGGATATCGGCGGCGCTTCCGTGTATAAGCTGATAAATTACGACATGCTCGACGCAATGGTCATCGTGCCGTTTTCTATGCACGATCACGCCGTTATCGACCAGGTAGTGCAGGAGTGCATAAAGCATGATGTTCCGCTTATCTCCATTGATATGGAGATACCCGGCGCGTTTACCGTGCAGTTTGGCTACGGAGAAGCGTTCGGCGCTATCGTGGAGCATGTTCTGGACGTCCACGGGTGCAGGCGGATAAAGCTGGTTTCAGGTCCTGCGGACAATCCGTTTTCGCAGCAGCGTGTCGAGCGCTGCCGGGAGATAATGCGGCTGCACGGTCTGACTCTGAATGACAGCGACATAATATGCGGCGAATTCTGGGAGAATCCGACATACGAAGCAATGGACAGGTTCTTTGAATCCGGCGAACCGCTGCCGGAAGCGTTCATCTGCTGCAACGACGCAATGGCTATGGCGGTCTGCCTGAAACTTACGGAGCACGGATATTCCGTGCCCGAGGACGTGATAGTGACCGGCTTTGACGGGATAAATCTGGAGCGGTACCACAAACCGAGGCTGACTACAGCTTCCAGGGATCATTCCCAGATCGCGGACACGGTGCTCGGCATAATTGCCAGAATATGCGCGGAGCCGGGTCTGGAGCCTTATAAGGTAGAGCTGAAATACGATCCGGTATTCAGCGAGAGCTGCGGCTGCGGAACAGGGAAGAGCGCGGATCCGAACCGCGTGGTCGCGGATATCATGGAGGACTACAGGAACGCTCTCAACTACGAGGAGTACGTGAACCACATGGAAAACGAGATCGCCGCAGATCCTGCTCCGGGGAACGTTCACAATGTGCTGAAAAAATACTGCCCGGGTAATGCGATGATTTGCCTTACAGAGGAACTGAACCGTTACTTCCACGGTCAGGACGACTCGCTGCCTGCGTTCACCGGATTCGGGGACATGCGGGTTTTCCTGTCGACATTCGAGGGCAGGAGCGACGAGGGAACGGTATTCCCGGCGGCAAGGCTGATACCGCAGCTCGAGAATTCCTTCGGTGCGAACAATACGCTGTTCATAATCCCGCTGCACTTCCAGGATACGGTGCATGGGTACTTCATAACGCATTACGTGCTTGACGAACATCACAACGAGCGGCTGTACACATTCTGTACCAGCCTCAACCGCTGCCTTGAGACGATGTGCGCGCACGAGCATATGAGTATACTTAACCGCCGTCTGGAGTTCATGTTCACACATGACCATCTTACGCAGATATACAACCGGTATGGGTTCTACAATGGATTCCGCAGGAGCTGCGCTGATATCGTCGGCTCCAGGGAGGTCTTTATTGTGTCGATAGACCTCAATGATATGAAGTACATCAACGACAATTACGGTCATTCGGCAGGCGACGACGCATTGTGCATTACTTCTGCGGCACTTACCCGGGCGGCGGAGCACTGCGGCGGGAATACAATATGCTCAAGGTTTGGAGGAGATGAGTTCGTAGCGGCAGAAGTCTGCCAGGGCAGCGCGAAGGAGAAGTCGGATAAGTTCCGCGAAGGCTTTGTGAAAGCACTTGCCGAGCTGAACGCCGCGAGCGGCAGACCGTTTGCGGTGAAGGTAAGTATCGGAGTGTATTCAGCTTCACTTGAGGGCGTGGATTCCATTGATGAGCTGATAGAGCTGGCAGACCGCCTGATGTACTCTGACAAGGCAAGGCACAAGCGCCACCCCAGAAACTGAGCATTTCATGACCTTATATAAAATACCCCCCGGCATATGCCGGGGGGTATTTTTAATTATCAGTTGTACATGTTCTTCTGGAGTACGTTGGTGTAGACCTTTTCCATGTCGGGTTCGATACCCTTGATTTTGAACAGCTCAGTGACGGTCACGAACTTGTAACCCTGCTTCTGAAGCTCCGGGATTATGGTGTCCAGCGCTTCCACGGTCATGGAGTTGCCCTCTGCGTCGTGGAGCAGGATTATATCGCCGTCCTTAGCCTGCTTGAGGATCATTTTAGCGCGCATTTCAGTGGTTACTCTGTCCTCCCAGTCGTTCGCGCCGATTCCGGCAATGAACGGAACGTCGATATTGTCGAACACTATCTGATGTACCGAAATATACGGCGGGCGGAAGAACTTCGTGTGTTCGCCGGTTATCTCGTAAACCTTTTCATCGGTGTATTCGAACTCTGCCCTGATATCCTCGGCGGAAAGCTCTGTCATGTTGCTGTGTGTGCGGCTGTGGTTGTTTATCTCGCAGCCGAGGTCGTAGGCGCGCTTTACCGCCTTGGCGCTCTCATCGTTGATGTTGTTTCCGATGAGGAAGAACGAGGCAACTATGTCGTACTTCTCCAGCTTGTCTATAACATCGTTCGTTGTGGTAGCGTTAGGGCCATCGTCAAAGGTCAGCGCGATGTACTTTACGTCCTGGCTCATTTCTGTTTCCTCCGCTGTATCGTTTTTTGTGCTGTCTGATGTTCCGGCGGTGATTTCTTCGGTGAGCTTTTCCACTTCGGAAGTTATCTTCTCGATAGTGCTTGAAACGCTTGCAGAATCCGCCGTGCTTTCCGCGCCCTGCGTGGAGTCTGCGGAACTGCCGGACGGCGCTCCCGTGCATGCGGAGAGCATCGTCACAGCGGTAAAAGCTGCCAGAATTGTTTTGATTATCATGCTCGTTTTCATCTTACTTTACAACGATGTTTACAAGCTTGTTCGGAACTGCGATCTTCTTAACTACAGTCTTGCCGTCGGTCAGAGCCTTTATCTCGGGGAGATCGAACGCGAGGTTCTCAAGCTCCTCCTTAGCGCAGTCAACGGGCGCGTTGAAACGAGCCTTTACCTTGCCGTTGACCTGAACTACTATCTCAACGCTGTCCTCAACGCAGAGCTTTTCGTCGTACTCTACCCACTTCTGCTCGTTGAGCACGCCCTCGTAGCCCATTACCTGGTACAGCTCCTCGGTGATGTGCGGAGCGAACGGATTGAGCAGTATCAGCAGAGTTCTGTAGTCTGCGCGGGTCAGAGAGCCTGCGGCGTCTATTTCATTAAGCAGACCCATCATCGTAGCGATGGCGGTGTTGAACTTAAGTGTTTCGATGTCCTCGCTGACCTTCTTGATGGTCTTGTGCATGGAAGCGCGGAGCTTGTCGCTGTACTCGTCGCCGGGAACTACCTTCTCCTGCATAGCCCATACTCTGTCGAGGAAGCGCTTGCAGCCCTTGATGCCGTTCTCCTGCCACGGAGCAGCCTTTTCGAAGTCGCCTACGAACATCTCGTAAAGACGGAGGGTATCGGCACCGTATTCCTTTACAACATCGTCAGGATTTACAACGTTGCCCTTGGACTTGGACATCTTTGTGAACTCGCCGGGACGCTCGGGGTCCTTGCCGAGTATCATACCGTGGGAGGTGCGCTTCATGTACGGCTCCTTGCAGGGAACAACGCCCTGATCATACAGGAACTTGTGCCAGAAGCGGCTGTACAGCAGGTGGAGCGTGGTGTGCTCCATACCGCCGTTGTACCAGTCGACGGGCATCCAGTACTTGAGCGCTTCCTTGGAAGCAAGCTCCTTGTCGTTGTGCGGGTCGCAGTAGCGCAGGAAGTACCAGCTTGAGCCTGCCCACTGGGGCATGGTGTCGGTCTCGCGCTTTGCGGGACCTCCGCAGCACGGGCAGGTGGTGTTGATGAAGCTTTCAAGCGTAGACAGCGGGCTTTCGCCGGTGTCTGTGGGCATGTAGCTGTCTACGTCCGGGAGCTTCAGCGGAAGCTCGCTTTCAGGCAGAGCGACCCAGCCGCACTTCTCGCAGTTTACAACGGGGATAGGCTCGCCCCAGTATCTCTGGCGGGAGAATACCCAGTCGCGCAGCTTGTAGTTTACCTTCTCGCGGCCCTTGCCGTTTGCGGTGAGCCACTCCTTGATCTTTACCTTGGCGTCCTCGACGGAGAGTCCGTCCAGGAACTCGGAATTCATCATGATACCTGTAGCGCAGTCGGTGAAGGCTTCCTTCTGAACGTCCTCGCCGCCCTTGACTACCTCGATTATCGGCAGGTTGAACACCTTTGCGAACTCCCAGTCGCGGGTGTCGTGCGCAGGAACCGCCATGATAGCGCCGGTGCCGTAGGTCATCAGAACGTAGTCGGAAATGAATATCGGGATCTCCTTGCCGTTTACGGGATTGACAGCGCGGACGCCTTCCAGCTTGACGCCGGTCTTGTCCTTGTTCATCTCGGTGCGGTCGAAGTCAGACTTGCGCGCAGCGGCAGCCTGATACTCGCGGATAGCGTCCATGTTCTGGAGCTTGTCTGCCCATTTTTCAATGATGGGGTGCTCCGGAGAGATTACCATGTAGGTAGCGCCAAAGAGCGTGTCCGGGCGTGTGGTGTAGATGGTCAGCATGTCGCCGGCTGTGGTGGTGAAGTCCACCTCGGCGCCGGTTGAACGTCCGATCCAGTTCTTCTGGGCGGTCTTGATCTTCTCGAAGTAGTCAACGCTGTCGAGGTCGTCGATGAGCTTCTGAGCGTACTCGGTGATCTTGAGCATCCACTGGCTCTTTACCTTGTGGACTACCTCGCCGCCGCA
The DNA here is from genome assembly GCA_003531585.1 of Oscillospiraceae bacterium. GTDB lineage: Bacteria > Bacillota > Clostridia > Oscillospirales > Ruminococcaceae > CAG-115. The sequence continues at coordinate 63,207 of DQFX01000059.1, forward strand.
GCGCTCGCACTTGCCGTTTACGACCTCCTCGTTAGCCAGAACGACCTTACAGGAGGTACACCAGTTGACGTTCATTTCCTTCTTGTATGCAAGTCCCGCCTTGAACAGCTTGAGGAATATCCACTGCGTCCACTTGAAGTAGTCGGGATCGGTGGTGTTTATCTCCCTGTCCCAGTCGAAGGACAGACCGAGGCTCTTGAGCTGAGCCTTGAAGCGTGCGACGTTGTTCTTTGTTACAATGGCGGGGTGTATCTTGTTCTTGATGGCGAAGTTCTCAGTCGGCAGACCGAAAGCGTCCCAGCCCATCGGGAACAGCACGTTGTAGCCCTGGAGTCTGCGCTTCCTGGATACGATATCCATAGCGGTATAGGGGCGCGGGTGACCGATGTGGAGTCCCTGACCGGAGGGGTAGGGGAACTCTACCAGCGCGTAGAACTTCGGCTTGGAGTAGTCGTTTTCTGCGTGGAACGTCTTGTGTTCGTCCCAGTATTTCTGCCACTTGTTTTCAATGGCGGTAAAATCATAACCCATTGTTTTGTTTCCTTTCAGCGGGATAGTATTATATTACAAATATATATTATACTCTAAATTCCGGCGGTTGTCAATGATTTTGCGCGATTTGCGGAGCGTTCCCGCGCATTTTTCCGCAAAAACACCAGACCCCCGCGATCGCTCGCAGGGGTCTGGTGCTGGTTTGGTTGGTAATTATATGAAAAGGTGCGGTTGTCATTCTAAGAGGCTTTGGTGTTCCCTCCGCCTTACAGCTTATATTTTACCCGGGGAAGGTGTATTATATACGTTCACAATGTGAAAATGGAGTAAAAGCTTCGCGTTAATGCTTTTCACGATCCTTAGCAAAAAATTTACAAACCGAGGGTTGATTTCTTGCCTGACAAATGATATAATAAATAGGAATAGCGCAAAAACAGAAAAGGCATAATGCCTAAAGACAAGAACGGAGTGTACAACATGAGAAGAACAAAGATAGTATGCACACTGGGTCCTGCGACCAAGGACGACAAGATACTGCGCGCCCTTATAGACAACGGCATGAACGTTGCCCGCCAGAACTTTTCTCACGGCACGCATGAGAGCCACAAGATAGATCACGACCGCGTAATCCGCATAGCAAAGGAAGCCGGCAAGCCCGTAGCTACCCTGCTCGACACCAAGGGGCCCGAGGTAAGGCTGCGTAAATTCAAGGGCGGCGCAAAGCCCGAGATACTCACCGGAGGCACATTCATCCTCACCACCCGCGAGGAGGAAGGCACGATAGAGCGCGCTTCCATAAGCTACAAGGGACTTCCGGGGGATATTTCCGCCGGCACGCGTATCCTCATCGACGACGGCAATGTTATCCTCCGCTGCAACGAGATAAAGGACAACGGCGACGGCACGTCCGATATCGTGTGCTCTGTACTTAACGGCGGCGTTCTCTCCGACAACAAGGGCGTTAACGTTCCCGGCGTGAAGCTCTCCATGCCATACATCAGCGAGGTGGACGAGAGCGATATCCGCTTTGCGGCTCAGGAGAACTTCGATTTTGTTGCGGCAAGCTTTGTCACCTGCGCGGACGATGTCCTGGAGGTCCGCAAGATACTTGAGGAGGAAGGCCGTCCTGATATCCGCATAATCGCGAAGATCGAAAGCGGCGACGGCGTTCGCAACATCGACTCTATCCTGCATGTTGCCGACGGCATAATGGTAGCGCGCGGCGATATGGGCGTTGAAATACCCTTCGAGGAGATCCCGCAGATCCAGAAAATGCTGATAAAGAAGGGCTACAACGCCAACAAGCAGGTAATAACCGCGACCCAGATGCTGGAGTCCATGATAAAGAATCCGCGCCCCACACGTGCGGAGACCACCGACGTTGCCAACGCTATCTACGACGGCACCAGCGCGATAATGCTCTCCGGCGAGACCGCCGCAGGTCTGCACCCTGTGGAGGCAGTGCGCACAATGGCGCTCATCGCTGAGACCACCGAGAAGGCGATAGACTACAAGAAGCGCTTCTACAAGCTTGAGAATCCCGACGTTGTGAACGTATCTACTGCTATATCCCATGCGACGGTATCTGCGGCGATGGATCTCGGCGCTACTGCGATTATCACCGTAACCAAGACCGGCACCACCGCGCGTATGCTCTCGCGCTATCGTCCGGAGTGCCCGATCATTTCCTGCACCACAAGCGAGACCACACTCCGCCAGCAGGCGCTGTCATGGGGCGTTATCCCGCTGATGGCAGAGGAGCGCATGACCTCCACCGACGACCTTATCCACCATGCAGTACAGAAGGCGGTTGAGGCTGATCTGCTGAAAAACGGCGACCTGGTAGTCATCACCGCCGGAGTTCCGCTGGGCGTTTCCGGCACTACGAACCTGATGAAGGTTCACATTGTCGGCGACGTACTTGTTACCGGCTGCGGAGCTACCTCCGGAACCGTTACAGCCACCGCATGCGTATGCAAGGACGAAGCTGAGGCTCAGAAGCTGTTCAATTCCGGCGAGATACTGGTAATTCCGCATACAAGCAACGCTATACTTCCGCTGCTCAAGACCGCCGCGGGCATTATCACCGAGGAGCGCGGCGATGACAGCCACGCCGCTATAGTCGGAAAGACGCTGGATATTCCGGTGATCACGGGAGCTTCCAATGCGACGCAGATACTGCGTTCAGGAACGGCAGTCACCATCGACGCTGAAAAGGGGATAGTCACCAGCGGCGAGCCTAACGGAGACAACGTTTGATTCAACTGAATTTCCTGTTTGGGCTGCGGCAGGGTCATGATTTGCCTGCGAGGTTTTAAAACTTTCATCATCACCCTATCGGGAGTCAAGGGGGTGCCTCACCCAGTGGGGGAGGCACCCCCAATTTGTTAGCCTTTTTTGAAGCGTTCGCGCCGTGAGCGAGGTAAAATAAAGTCGTAAATGGGAGGCTTGACCTGAAACTTAATTGCTGACGCGGCAGTTAAAACATTGATCTATAAGCAACAATTTGTCTACCGAAAATCCACATCTCCGTTCTCTGAATCTAAAATTATCAGCAATTTTTTTATTCTACATTTTCTATCTCGCTGTGAATCATTTCAGAATCTCCTGTGAAACTTTTAACGTTTCATTGTGAAAGTAACCAAAAATTGTTCTGAAAATTCCTACAGACTATTCAAATTTGATAAAGACTACTTTACAAACGATTACATAAGTGCTATAATAAAGACAACGAAAAACGGATCGGACTTCATACCAAGGGGGGAAGATTCGGGGAAAGGATAGATGAATTATGAAACTGCAAAATATGATTTCTGACGGCGATAAGGTACAGGTTTACGAGGTTGACGGAAAGGCTGTCAAGGTTTTTAAGGATCCGAACGAACCCAAGAGCGTAGTTCTTTATGAAGCTCTGACCCATACCCGCGTTGAAGAAACTGGATATAATAAGATCCCGGCACTCGAAGAAGTTACCAAGATAGATGGCAAGTGGGCTATCTCCTACGATTACATAACCGGCGACACAATGGCAGATCTGCTCAAGAAGTCCCCCGAGAAGGCTGACGAGTACCTTGAGCAGATGGTTGATCTCCAGATCGAGATCAACTCCCAGCGTTCGCCCAAGATCAGCCGCCTGAAGGATTACCTCAAGCGCTCTATCGAGAGCCTGGATATGATCGACGATGTTAAGAAGTACGAACTTCTCACCCGTCTGGAGTCCATGCCGAAGCACGTTAAGCTCTGTCATGGCGAGTTCACACCGGATAACATCATCATCAGCAAGAACGGCGTTTACGTTGTGGATTGGCTTAAGGCTAAGCAGGGCAACGCTTCCGCCGATGTAGCAAAGACCTATCTGTGGTTCTGCCTGAATCATCACACAGAGTACGCTGAGAAGTACCTCAAGATGTACTGCAAGAAGACAGGCACCGCTGTAAAGTATGTTCAGGATTGGCTCCCCATCGTGGCTGCCGCACAGCTCAAGTTCAAGCGCCCCGAAGAGCGCGAGCTTCTGCTCACCTGGATAGACATTGCAGATTACGAATAATGAACTTCATACCTTTAAGTTTTTCTCCTAGTGTTTAATTCTTATCGGGCATAAAATCCGCCCCTGCACTGTTTGCAGGGGCGGATCGCTTGATAAATTTCCCCGGGGCTTTCGCTCCGGGGATCTTTTTATATATCGAAAACCCCCGGCAATGTCGGGGGTTCAAAAAAACTTTAGCGATGAGTAGAAAAAAATTCCTCCAACTGGTATAATGAAAATGCGGTCTGACAACTGCAAACAAAAATCAATAGGAGGAATGTCAAATGAATGATAATGGAAAGCTATATGTGTCGGCAATATTTGATTGTTACGACCTGACGGCTGTCGGGCTGTCAATGGACGATAACATGAGAGCCGAGTTATGTGCTGCAACTGTTGAAAATACAGCGGCAGCGTATCCAGAATTTTGCTGTGCGGTACTCCACTCAGACCGTGGAAGTCAATACACAAGAGCTTCATACAGAGCTGCGCTGAACGAGTATGGAGTAAAGCAGAGCATGAACAGTGCCGGAGGCAGATGTCATGACAACGCCCGCCGTATGACGTGGTAATGATGTTCAAGATACTGGTATTGCAGCGACTGTATAACCTGTCAGACGATCAGACAGAATATCAGATCAATGACAGAATGAGCTTTATGAGATTTCTGGGAATAAACCTATGCGATAAAGTCCCCGATGCGAAGACGATCTGGAAATTCAAGAATGACATTGCAGAAACGGAAACAGTAGTGTATGTTTGACGAGCATCTTGAAAAAGAAGGACTGATCAGCCACAAAGGTACGATAGTTGACGCACCACGACAGAGAAACAGCAGGGACGAAAACAAAAAGATCAAAAACGGTGAGATTCCCGAGGAATAGGCATTACACGTGCATGGATGAATATCGGAATCACCAATCTGGTATATAACTTTTGCAGGTACAGTTACTTAAAACGAGCCTCTGCCTGATATGGGGTAACTGTGCCCTTTTTCAACTAAAAGGTAACGATCAAGGTAAAGTTACCATTTCAAAGCATTACTTGCATGTCAATGTTTGACCGATTATGCTAAATGCCTCTATTTGCCTGAATTTTTGTGGGTTTTTAGAGGTTACCTTATTATGTTAGCACGTTATTATGAAACTTCTTAACAATTGAGGGATAATTTCTCTATAACTAAATAACCGCAAACCAACCGGCATAATGAGTGATTAGTATGTTGGTATTGAAATTTTAGTTGGGCTGTGATATAATGAGGAAAATGGGTGTAAATCTGCCTTATAAATTTGGAGATGGCACATTCTTTTTTAGGAGCAAAAAAGAAATGACTAAAATACTTGTTCTGATTTCTGCGGTGATTTATTTTACAGCCTGTACGGTAAAGACAACGGAAAAGTTGACTGATGTAAGACATCCGTATGGTGTTTTTATCGGAGCAGAAAAGGAAAAACTGTTGTCGCTAAACAACTATGACGTTCTTGTTATTGATGCAGAATTATTGACAGCCGAGAACATTGATGTGATACACCAAAACGGAAACAACGAGATATATTCCTATCTTAATATTGGTTCAGTAGAAGACTTTCGCAGCTATTACGAAGAATTTTTGCCTTTTACCATAGGCGAATACGAGGATTGGGATAATGAAAAGTGGATAGATGTATCATCAGAAAAATGGCAGACACACATCATTGAAGCAGCGGATGAACTGGTGGATAAGGGAGTTTCAGGACTATTTGTGGATAATACAGATGTTTACTATGTATTTCACGAGCAGAAAATATACAATGCGTTACTAGATATTTTCAACGCTTTTACTGAAAAAGGAATAAAGGTAATTGTGAATGGCGGCGATGTGTTTATAAGTGAAGTAATAAATAATTGCTCTATCCCAACTTGCATAAATGCGGTTAATCAGGAAACCGTATTTACATCAATAAATTTCGATGATAAATCCTTTGGCGAAAATAATTGGGAGAATAGAGAGTATTTTATTGAATATCTTAATGTCTGCAAACAAAACGGTATGGATGTTTTTCTTATTGAATATGGCGCAAACGATAAACTGAGGGAAAAGGTCATGGATTACTGCAATGAAAATGATTATGTATGCTATTTTGCTGACTCTTTGGCGCTTGATTGATAAATAGCCATTTCTCAATCAGACATATCTGCCGTAAATTAAGTGATATGCTGTGTTCGTTTTAGCATACTCAGCTGTAATAGTCAATGCAAAAGGGGAAGAGCGGAGCATTGAGAAATGAATGCACTGGCTCTACCCCAAAATCTGTGTAAACCACAAACGCGCATTAAGTGAAATCAGTAAGCTCAGGTAACATTTTGATGAGTCCAGAGCTTATTCATAGTAACACAAATCAATTGAGTTGTCAATAGGAACTGCTGTTGAAGCGGAGGGCGAAGCCCGGAACGGAAACAGCAGTTCCGGCGCGGCGGTCATTCGGGAATGCGACCGCTGTAGTACAGTGCGAGCTGAGGGTATATCTGCGCCCAGTCCACTTTTTGGTGATGTCCAGCATGGTGAGATACAGCATCTTGAACAGGCTGTCATCTGTCGGGAAAACAGCCTTGGATTTAGTCACCTTACGCAGCTGCCGATTGAAGCCCTCTATGGCATTGGTCGTATAAATCAGCCGCCGAAGCTCCTCCGGGAACTTGAAATATGTGCTGAGATTTGCCCAGTTTTCTCTCCAGGATTTTGAGATCTTTGGATATTTTTTGTCCCAGATTTCAGCGAAATCGTCTAGGGCAGCAAGCGCTGACTGCTCGTCAACAGCCTGATAAACCCGCTTCAGATCTGCCATCAGAGCCTTTATATCTTTGTAAGAAACGTATTTGCTGGAGTTCCTGAGCTGGTGAATTATACAATTCTGAATGTCAGTTTTCGGGAACACAGCCGCTATCGCCTCGCTGAACCCTGTGAGGTTATTTGTGCAGGCAATGAGAATATCCTCGACCTTTCGATTTTTCAGATTATTCAGCACAGAAGCCCAGAATTTCGATGTCCATATGACGCAATGACGCAGCAAAGGCATTCATTGGGCGCAAGCTTCCTAAAATCCTTGGATTGCAGAAAATTGCTCCTGATGACGTAATTCTGCGACCGTCACTTTTGAAACGATAATCTGACATTTCGAACAGGGCATTTCGGTATTTCCACATATCATGGATATTGGCGTTGCAATAAGTCTTGCACAAATTTTCCCCGCCCTTGGCACTGCTGCGCTCGCTTTCCGCTTTTTGCATTTACTTTTGCATTTGACCTTAAATTCTCCGCCGAAGGCGGCTCATTAATTCCGAATTAACCAGATTATACCGCTTACCCAGTTACAAAATACAAATGGGGACTGCCACGCAGCCCCCTGAATTTTTACTTATTAGCCGAACCGGCCTTCATAAACGGAACCTCGATGCCTTTTTCCTTTACCAGCATACTGAGATACCTGCGTTGATCGTAAAGCTCGATGATGTTGTTGATACGTCTGCGGACGAACCGTATATTGAAAGGTTTCGCAATGACGTCCGCCGCGCCGAGGTCATACGCCCGGGACAGCGATTTGTCGGAGGTGTCCGCGCTGATGATGAAAACCGGTATATCGTCTATATATTTATTGTCCACCAGGTATTCCAGCACGCCGAATCCATCCATTACCGGCATCATGATGTCCAGCAGAACCGCGCACAGCTTGTCTTTGTTTTTCTCAAACTCTTCTATTGCGCGCTTGCCGTTTTCCGCTTCAACGACTGTGCGGTCGCTGAACGTGTCGCTCAGCATCAGTCGGTTGAACTCGAAATCGTCAACGATGAGCAGAGTATTGCGTTCCTCCATTTATGTATCCCCTCTCCGAATGCCTGTTGGTAAATAAACCTTATGGTTTAATTATATAATAAACCGTGAAAAAAGTCAATAGGCATTTCCACAAGACGTACCAGTTTATTTACAGTTTTTTTGTGGAAGGTATAGTGTAACGTGTGTAACTTAATCCTCAGCCCCGTAAACTATCTGCTTTATCATTCTCAGCGGGCGTACTCCGAGACCTCCGCAGCGCTGTACGAAATACATGAATGTGTAGCCGTTCTTAGGGTCGTTCGCCCAGAAGCAGCCGAGCCAGCCGTCCCAGCCGTATTCACCGGGGTGGGTGGATATTCCCGGCAGGCGTTCCTCCATTGCGACGCGCATGAGATTTCCATAGCCATATCCTATGCACTGTTCCCAGTCGCATGTGCGGAGCTGGTATTGTGTGAGCTGGTTTGAAGTCATGTATCTGACTGCGTTTTTGCTCAGAATGCGCCTGCCGTTGTAGACGCCCTCGTTGAGCAGCATTTCAGCGAATGCCGCGTAGTCGTCCATTGTGGAGCACAGCCCAGCGCCGCCGGACTGGAACTCCTGAGGCTTCCTGCACAGGTAGGTCAGACCTAAATGCTGCCACAGGCAGGGGACTAGCTTTCCGTCCTTTTCCTCGTAATTTTCGGCGAAGCGGCAGAGCTTTTCCTCGGGTACCCAGAAATCGGTGTCCACCATTCCGAGCGGCTCGAACAGCTCCTCGCGCAGGAAATCGCCGAACTTCTTCCCGGAAACGGCCTCGATAACCGCGCCCAGAATATCCGCAGAGGAGCCGTACATCCACCGGTCGCCGGGCTGGAACGCCAGCGGCACCTGACCTATGCGGTTTGCGTATTCAAGCGTATCAACGGGCTTTCCGGCTGCGACTTCCTCGCAGATCTTGTCGTAAAGATCCTGCATTACGCTGCCTGCGGGGTAGTTACGGTCAGGATAGGCGAGACCGGAGGTCATATCCAGCAGGTCTTTTACGCAGACCTCGCGGCTCAGCGGCTCAGGACCGTTTTCGGTGAGCACGGTCTGGTTCCTGAACCCGGGAATGAACCAGCTCACCTTGTCGTAGATATCAAGCTGACCGCGGTCAATGAGTATCATGGCCGCCGCCGCAGTGACCGGCTTTGTCATGGAGTACAGCCGCACGATGGTGTCGTCCGTCCACTTTATTCCGCGGGCTTCGTCAGCCATGCCGGCGTTCATGCGGTAGATGGGGCGTCCGTTTTTCATAACGTACGCAGAGCAGCCGACTGCGGCTCCGCTTTCGACCTGAGAGCGCAGCATATCGGAAATACGCTCGAGTTTAACAAGATTCATTTTATGACCTCACTTGATTTTTCTTGCTTCGCAGTAGAAACGCTTATCGTGCGCGTGACCCATTGAGAAGGTTTTTCTGGGGAGCGCGCCGTCCTTGATAACTGTGGGGAACAGCTCCTTCTTGGTCATGGAGGGAAGCAGGAAACCAATGCTGTTCTTTGCGGATGAAAGGCTCTCTACAACGTCCTCGCCGTGTATGTAGTCGATCTTGCCGGCGTTCTCGGAAAGCCACTTGTCGAGGAAGCTCTGAAGGCTGCCGACGGTAAGGTTAGCGGTGGGAGCGCCCACGGAATACTGCTTCTTCGCGCCGTCCAGCAGTACAGTGAAGCTCTGACCGGAGGCACCCTCGGTGAGCTTCAGCGCAGCGGTCATATCAGCCATGAGCTTTGCGGCGTCGGTCTCGGTAATAACGCGGTGGATAGCCTCGAACTCCAGAGCCTCGCTGTGGAGGTTCACTACCTCGGCGAGGGCGTAGCGTGCAAGCGCAGCCTCGGGAGCGTTCGCGCGCTTCTTCTGCTCGTAGCACTCCTTTGCGGTGGCGAGGGAGTGGTTTCCGTCGCCCATTGCGTACAGCAGGACGTCTTCTCCGGTAAGCCCGTAGCGCTTGTTGAAATCCGCCTTGTCGGCGAGCTTGTCGAGGGCGTCGAACACGGCCTTTGCGTGGCCGCCGTCAACAAGCCAGCCCTCGAGATGTCCGCCGTTCTGCATGAGGTCGAAGTCATAGAGCTTGGTGAGCTGGTCGCGCTTTGCCTCCAGCGGCTCGATAACGGTGCGCTTTACATCGTCAATGAGTATCATGATGTGCGGAAGCTCCAGCGCTGCGTCGCGGCGTATCTTCACGCGCGGGGGAATACGGGAGGCAACGGTGGCTTCCGTAGCGCGCACCTGGGACTTGCTGCCCTTGTTGTAGTCGTACTGCTCCAGGTCGATGGCTCCGACAAGTCCGGTGCGTACCTTCCCGTCGGCCTGTGTGCGGCGCATGAGTATCAGCGCGGACTTATACTCGTTGAACAGTCCCTTGTCGAGGTACTCCTGCATGGTGCGGTTGATCTTTGCAATGCGGGCGTCCGCGTCCGGCTCCTCGAGGTATACCTCGGGGAATATGAGGTTCAGCGTGGAGGGAGCGTCCCCTGCTATCTCGGCGGTCTTAGCCCAGTATTCCGGCTCGCTGGTGTACTGGTCGCATGCGACTACAGACCATTTTGTCATTCCTTCCGCGTCAAGCTTCGGGAGGAGGATATCCGCTGATGTAAATGCTGTCATTGCTGTGGTTCCTTTCTGTGGTGCGTATTTGTGCCGGGTAATTCCGGCTTATATTCAATTACATTATACCATAATTTAAGCGAGTTTACAACATGTTTTTGGCGGCAGCAGAGAAAACGCCGCAATTTCTTTAAACCTGTGATATATTTTTGCAGGATTCCGAAAAAGTGCTTGCAAAATTCGCTTATCTATGGTATAATTAAATTACATGGGCGCGGGATAGAATGCGCACGGTAAAATGACAGCGTAAAGAGAGGAAATAACCATGCTTTATTCACAGATGAGCAAAGAACAGCTTCAGGCTGAAAAGACAGCGCTTGAGAAGCAGTATGCAGACTACAAGGCAAAGGGTCTGAAGCTCGATATGTCGAGAGGTAAGCCTGCCCCCGAGCAGCTCAACCTTTCGCTTGACATGCTCCTTCACTGCCTTGACGGCGACTACAAGTCCAGCAACGGCATCGACTGCCGCAACTACGGCGTACTCGACGGTATCCCCGAGGCTAAGGCTCTGTTCCAGGAAATGCTCGGCGTTTCCGCTGACGAGGTCATCGTAGGCGGTAATTCCAGCCTCCAGATGATGTACGACACAATTATCCGTGCAATGCAGCTTGGCGTACTCGGCAGCGAGAAGCCCTGGTGCAAATACGAGCATGTGAAGTTCCTCTGCCCGGCTCCCGGCTATGACAGACACTTCGCTATCTGCCAGGCGCTCGGTATCGAGATGATCAACGTTGATTACCTTGAGGACGGTCCTGACATGGACGCTGTAGAGAAGCTGGTTTCCGAGGACGAGGAGATCAAGGGTATCTGGTGCGTTCCGATGTACTCCAACCCGACCGGCATTACTTATTCCGACGCAGTTGTAAAGCGTTTTGCAAACCTCAAGCCGAAGGCTAAGGATTTCCGCATTTTCTGGGATAACGCATACTGCGTACACCATCTCTCCGAGAATCACGACCACCTGCTGAACATCATCGAGGAGTGCAAGAAGGCCGGAAATCCGAATATGGTATTCGAGTTCACTTCTACCTCTAAGATCTCCTTCCCGGGCGGTGGCCTTGCTGTAGTTGCAGCAAGCAAGGAGAACATCGACTTCATCAAGAGCCAGATGACCTACCAGACAATCGGCTTTGATAAGCTGAACCAGCTCCGTCACGCTAAGTACTTCAAGAACTTCGAGAGCATAAGCGAGCACATGAAGCACCATGCAGCAATTATCCGTCCGAAGTTCGACGTAGTTCTCTACATGCTTGACAAAGAGGTCGAACCCCTCGGAATCGGCAAGTGGAATAAGCCCAACGGCGGCTACTTCATTTCCTTCGATGCGCTCCCCGGCTGTGCAAAGCGCATTGTATCCCTCGCTAAGGAAGCAGGCGTTGTAATGACCGGCGCAGGCGCTACATTCCCATATGGCAAGGATCCCAAGGACAGCAATATCCGTATCGCTCCGACATTCCCGTCTGTTGACGAGCTTCGCCAGGCCATGGAGATATTCTGTGTTTGCGTTAAGCTCGCAAGCGTTGAGGTTCTCCTGAATAAGTAATCATAATTTTGATACAATTACTTCCGCTTCCGTATGGAGGCGGAAGTTTTTTGTTGCATTTAATCCGTATAGTTTGCGGAAAACTCCTGATACGCTGAAGCGGTAAATACGAAAAAAATCCCCCGGTTCATGGAACCGGGGGATTCATTGTGTTTATAATTTAAGAGGTTACTAGGTTACTTGATTACTCGTAGCGCTTCTGATACATGTAGTTGTTTACTTCCTTGACAACGAACACAACGATAATGCTGAAGCATACGAGGAAGGAAAGAATGAAGAATACGCCGCAGGTAATGTAGTTGTAGCCCTTGAACTTCGCGGGAAGCTCGGTCAGACCCTGCTCAACAGCCGCATTGTAAGCTGCGAGGGAGTTTGCAACCTTTGTTCCTCTCTCGCCGAATACGGTGAAGATGGAGGAGAAGTTGCAGGAACCTACCATGATGTACAGTGCGAGGGTTCCGAACTTGGAGAAGCTGTAACCGCACCACATTGCGATCGCGAGGAACAGCGAAATACCGCCGAGAGTGATGAAATACATATAGTCCATAGCGCCCAGTGTGATAGCGGTGTAGTGCTGCTTATCCCACATGAGAACTGCGATCATTGTAAGAACGAACTCCAGAATAATGGAGCCTGCGCCGATCATAACTGCGATAGCGGGCTTCTTGTCAGCTTCGCTGAACTTGAAGGAGAGCTTGTTCTTGATCTTTGTGAAAGCGATGATAGTAACTACCGCTGCCGCCACGAAGGAGAGTATCAGGAATACAGTAGCCATCCACCACTTTGCGGTCATGCCGTTGGAGCCTACCCATGCGAGAGCGTCCTCGTCGCCGGACTTCGCAAGCGCCTTGGTGGGATTGTAGGTCTTAAAGATCCACAGGATTCTGAACAGAATGCCGATGAGGTTTGTAACGGTCATAGCTGCGCCGAAGGAGAAGTAGTAGATCATAGCCCACTCGCCTTCGCGAACATATACGATGGAACCGATAAGAGCGACAGCTACGAGGAGAATCAGCACAACGCCCTGTGCAAGACTGGTGTTGTCCAGCCAGCCGATAACGATTGACCAGTTACCGCCGGAGTTGCCGATGTTGCCGTAAGCGCTCATGCCGAATGCGGCGAAAATTGCAGCGGCAGCCATGATGAGGAACATCACGCCGGCAGTCTTGCCGCGCTTCCACATATTTGCGATTTTGTCGGCGGTCAGAAGCATGTCGTCGGCGTATTCAGAGGAACTGTCGTATACGCAGTAAATACATGCCGCGAGGCAGATAACAGCGTCAATGGCGCCGAAGGTGCGCATTGAGTTTCTGAAATTTGCAAAGGGAACAAGAATGGGAGTCAGCGCGATAACGGTCTTTGCGCCGAACACAGCTATCAGGTAGGACTTTGCGAACGCGAATCCCTTGAAATAGCAGAATGAAAGCAGAAGAAGTATTCCGGTGATAACTATGTAGATAAGCACGATGTTGAGAATAGTATCCCACAGCGAAAGGATTATCTGATTGTTAGCGATCTCGTCCTGCGACGCAAAGGTCTTGCCGAAGAGCTTTACGATACAAGCCTTTCCTTCTTCGTTATATGCTTTGCACTGGTTGAATACCGGGTTGATGAACAGCGGCTTCATTACCAGGAAAAACGTAACAACAGCCTCTATCACAGCAAAAGCAACCATGCCGATGCCGAGAGTTTTGTTGTTCAGCGGCGCTTTTCCTGCTGCGGTGTTGTTTACTGCGGCAGATGTCATTTGGTTATTCCTCCTAATTCAGAACAGCGTTTGCGCTTCTCCCCTGCGCAATACGCCATGCTATATAATTCTATTAAATTATACCATAATTCAGACGGATTTGCAAGCAAACGTCCGGAAATTAGGGCATGCGCTTTACACAAATTTTGTTTAAAATATTTGTGCAAATGTACATAATGTAAACGATATCCAGTTGATTAACCGGCGTTTTCTGCATTGTAACTATCGCCAACATCGCCGCCGAGATCGCACGTATAGACGAATTCCACGACATCGCCCTCGTGCAGTGTGAATTCCCCGGCGTAGACCTGCGGAAATTCTCCGTTGACGCGGTACATCCATCCGCTGAGCTCTCCGAAGCCGAATTCCGAGATATATCCGATGCTGCGGACGTAAGTTCCCCAGGAGCTGCCCGTGTAATCCACGCGCACCTGCTGCTGCCGTGCCGCGGTTATCAGTGCGTCGAACGCCGAGGAGCCTTCCGGAAGGGACAGCGTGCACTCTGCGATGACTACGCCGTCCGGCGGGATAACAGACGGCTGATTCACCGACGGGTCGATGGTATCCATTCTGCCGAGCACGGATTTGCAGTCAGCGGAGAAGGTCACTTCCATGCCTCCGGTAACTTCCTGCGCGTAGTACTCTGAAGGGGTGCGTATATCAAGGAGCCACACTCCGCCGCAGACCGCCGCGAGCAGCACCGCTCCGGGAATCAGCAGTTTCTTCCTGCGGATAATCGCCGCGGCGAGCATACCGGCCGCCGCCAGTCCGGACGCAGACGAAACTATAAGCTTGATGTGGGTTCCGGTGAAGCCATGTGTCTGTTCAGGGGCGGCTGATGACTGCGCCGTGCCGGAAATGATTGGTTCCGCCGTGTTCCCATTCTCCGGATTGCCGGCGGTTTGGCTGTCTGCGGAAACATCTATGTCTGCCGAACCATCCTGGCTGGAGAGCCCCGGACTTACAGCGGGCAGCGCGGAAAACAGCCCCTCGCCGCGCTGTGAAAGCGCGAGGGCGGTGAACGCTTCCAGGGTCTGGGCTGTTGCCATGCGGTTGGTGTCCCCGTCCGGGAGGTGCGCGTAGCCGCCGTCCGGTCTGCGGTATTCAGCGAGCTGACGTGCCGCTTCTTCCGCTTTTTCAGTGCGTCCGGCGGCCGCCAGGGCTATCACTGCCTGGGCGGTGCTTTCGCAGTTGCGGACTCCCATCGAGGTGTAGCCGCCTTCGAGCTCGCAGAGCCAGTCAGCGCCGCGCTGTGCCGCCTCCTGAGCTTCGTCGGAATCCGCTGAGGCCAGCGCGTAGACCGCCGCGGAGGTTATATCCACATCGCCGCCGTCGCCGAACAGCGAGAAACTTCCGTCATCGTGCTGAGAAGCGACGATGTAGTCCGTCAGGGACTGCGCGGTGTTCAGGGAGTTATCAGGCGCGGATTCTCCGGTGACGTTCAGCGCTATGAGCGCCCAGATGTACGCGTTGAAGCCCTGGCGGTCGAGGGTTTCGCTCTGGAACACGCCAAGCTCCACCGCCTGCGACGGATCATGCCCCATCGCCGCAAGGAATATTCCGGTGCGCTGCAGCTCCGTGGGTTTCACGAATCCACCGGAGGAGACTGTTTCCGCAAGCTCCGAAATGCGGTTTTCAAGCTGGGCGGCGTAGGCTTCCGACCCTTCGGAGCCGTGAAGCCGCGCGCAGCAGTAAGCCGCCCAGTCCGAGTTGCTGTCGGCGGCGCTGCTCCAGAATTCCCCGTCCGAGCCGGAGAAATACCCGAAGCACTCTTCCGCGAGAGCCGCCCAGTCCCCGGAATCCGCTGCGAATGCAGTTGAAAAAGCGGCCTGCACCGCAATGATAACTGCAATGCAGACCGTTGAAACTGCTGTTTCTATTTTTTTCATGTATTACTGCTTCTTGCTCATCGCAATGCCAGCGCCTGCAAGGATAACTACTGCAACTGCAACAGCTACACCCTCAACGCCGGTGGAAGGTGAGCCCTTTTCGCCGGAAGCGCCGTCGTCTGCTGCGTCTATGGTAGCTTCGGACTCTGCGGCTGCGTCAGCTGAGGGGCTTTCCTCGGTCACAAGAGTTTCTGTGCCAAGGATATTTTCCAGCCTGTCAACTGCGTTGTCTACGTCCTCCTGTGTGGATTCGTACTGTGCCAGAGCCTCGCCTGCTGCGGTGAATGCATATGCCTGCTCGTCGCTGCCGTTAAGGAGATCCTTGTTGTCGGCAAAGAGCTTTACGAGCTCAGCGGTCTTTACCTGCTCCTTGAGTGCGGCCGCTCCGCCCCAGGAGGAGTTGTCAACGCCGAGGTCAGCGCCGTAGCCGTAAATGGTGAAGGAGAATACTACAACGTCGCCGTCAGCGGGGGTGTAGTCAGCAATGCCGACCTGAGCGTACTCGTCGTTTACAAAGTATGTCCAGCCGCTTTCCGCTGTGTAGTCGTATGCGCTCAGCCAGCCTTCTTCGGTTCTGCCGGAGGCTATTGTACAAACCTCTGCAACGGCCTCGGGAAGCACGACATCGTTGCTGTCGGTATCAGCGAAGGCGGTGATGAATGCTCCGTAGCCGGTGTCCTCGGTCTTGATCTCAGCGGCTCTTTCAACTATGTCGAGACCTGTCTCGCCCTCGTAGTAGGGTACCTTGACCGGCTCGACCTCGAAGCCCTGACCGAGCGTGGTCTTTTCAGCCATAAAGTAAACGTATCCTGCGGGCTGGTCGTCTGCGAATGCGCAGAGGCTTGCCGCGCTTGCTGCAACAGCCGCAGCCGCAACAGCGGAGATGATATTTCTCAGTTTCATTCTTTGTTTCATTCTTTTGTTCCTCCAATTCTATGCGGTGAAAATCCGCTCATATCTACCTATTATATATTATTTCTCCCGATTTGTCAACATTTTGTCATGCCAAACTTTTTTTATAGGCGGCAAAATCCGTTTATCCGCTGTAAGAACGGCATTTTTTTCAGATTTTCACCTTTACCCCCTTAACATTTGTCCGAAAATATGCTATAATAATTTCGTATATTGCAAGCAACTGCTGAAAGGACGACCATGAGCGAAAATAAAGATAAAATCACCCGGGAAGAGCAGCTCCCCGAAATAACGGAAGTTACCGCGCAGGAATCCCCTGCAGAGCCGGAAAAAACTGCGGAGCCGGAACATGACGGCGAGTACACCGGAATGTCAAAGGGGAAGGCGGCTTTCCTGAAAATTCTACCCATGCTGATAGTGCTGGTGTGCACCGGGCTTTTCATGTGGGGAATAAAATTCGTGATCGGAATATTCTACGCGCCGCATGACGAGGTGTTCACGAAGCGGGACGGCGACGTCACCTATACTATAGTAAAATGCTATCAGAACCCTTCTTCATATTTCTACGTTTACAACAGCGAGGAGTTTACGTTCAACGAAGCGGATTACGACAACGTAGCCGGCGAGCACAACGACGCCCACCTGCTGAAAGTCCCCGAGGTGTATTTCGTGCTGAACGAATCCGCGCCGGATATGGAGACCACCACGGTGAAGCTCCTTGCAGAGGGAAACGCGCTGAAGGTCTATCAGTTCGGGGAGTTCATACTTTACAGGCTCGAGGGTCAGTACGGCGTATTCGCGCCGCTTCGCGACTACACCGAGAGCGCGACCTCCCGCAAGAATGACCTCTATGTCGTGCGCCAGCTCCTCAAGAACGACGCGTGGAAGGGCTTTGTAATGCCCTATGAGACGGCAGACAACTTCCAGACCATACTCGAGCGCCTGGAGTGGCACCTTGACACGGAATACGTCGAAGATCAGTAAAAAACCATCTGAAAGGAATCAAAATACATGGCTGATACAAGCTATCTTTCCAAGATACGCAATTTCTGCATAATCGCACACATCGACCACGGCAAATCCACCCTTGCCGACCGTATCCTCGAGCAGACCCAGACCGTCGCGCTCCGCGACATGGAGGAGCAGCTTCTTGACAATATGGATATCGAGCGCGAGCGCGGTATCACCATCAAGGCGCGCGCAGTCCGCCTGAAATACCATGCGGACGACGGCGAGGACTACATTTTTAACCTTATCGACACCCCCGGCCACGTGGACTTCAACTACGAGGTTTCGCGCTCACTGGTTGCGTGCGAGGGCGCTCTGCTCATCGTTGACGCCTCCCAGGGCATCGAGGCGCAGACCCTTGCGAATACCTACCTCGCAGTAGAAAACGACCTGGAGGTGGTCCCGGTCATCAATAAGATAGACCTCCCCTCCGCGCACCCCGAGCAGGTCAAGGAGGAGATAGAGAACGTAATAGGCATTCCCGCCGAGGACGCCCCCGAAATATCCGCGAAAATGGGTATCAATATCCACGCGGTAATGGAGGCGGTGGTGAAGTCCATACCCGCGCCGAAGGGAGATGCTGAGGCTCCGCTCCAGGCGCTGATATTCGACAGCTACTACGACAGCTACAAGGGCGTTATCACCTACATCAGGGTAAAGGAAGGCTCCGTTAAGCCCGGCGACCGTATCAGAATGATGGCGACCGGCGCGGAATTCACCGTTGTGGAGACCGGCGTTATGGGCGCCACCGAGCTTGTGCCCTGCTCCGGACTCAAGGCGGGCGAGGTCGGATACATCGCGGCTTCCATCAAGTCCATCGGTGAGACCAAGGTCGGCGATACTGTAACTTCCGCTGACAGACCTGCGGAAAAGCCGCTTCCCGGCTACCGCGAGGTAAATCCGATGGTGTTCAGCGGCATCTACCCGGCGGACGGCGCAAAGTACGTAGACCTCCGCGACGCGCTGGAAAAGCTCCAGCTCAACGACGCTTCGCTGAGCTTCGAGCCGGAGACCTCCATCGCGCTGGGATTCGGCTTCCGCTGCGGATTCCTAGGGCTTCTTCACATGGAGATAATCCAGGAGCGCATTGAGCGTGAATACAACATCGACATCATTACGACCGCGCCGTCCGTTGTCTACAAGATAGAAATGACCGACGGCTCCTTCAAAATGATAGACAACCCCACAAACTACCCCGACCCCTCCGAGATAGCGCAGGCGTACGAGCCGATGGTAAACGCTCATGTTTACACCCCATCGGATTACGTCGGGAACATCATGGAGCTGTGCCAGAACAGGCGCGGAGTGTTCCGTGACATGAAATACATCGACCAGACCCGAGTCGACCTGCACTATGAGCTTCCGCTCAACGAGATAGTCTACGACTTCTTCGACGTGCTGAAATCCCGCACCCGCGGCTACGCAAGCTACGATTATGAGATGATGGGATTTGTGCCGTCCAAGCTGGTGAAGCTTGATATACTGCTCAACGGCGACGTTATCGACGCGCTGTCGTTCATCGTCCACGCCGATAAGGCGTACGAGCGCGCCCGCAAGATGGCGGAGAAGCTCAAGGAGCATATCCCGCGGCAGATGTTCGAAATTCCGATACAGGCGGCTGTCGGCGGCAAGATAATCGCCCGCGAGACTATCAAGGCACTGCGCAAGGACGTCCTGGCGAAGTGCTACGGCGGCGATATCACCCGAAAGAAGAAGCTGCTCGAGAAGCAGAAGGAGGGCAAGAAGCGCATGAGAGCCTTCGGTACCGTCGAGGTTCCGCAGGAGGCGTTCATGGCTGTGCTCAAGCTCGATGATGAGTGATTTCCGCGGGCTTTATATCCACGTTCCGTTCTGCGTGAGGAAGTGCCCCTACTGCGATTTCTACTCCACGGCGGGGCGCGGCGACCTCCTGGAGAACTACGCCGCGGCGGTGGTAAGGAATCTACGGGAATATCCGGAGCAGTTTGACACGGTGTATTTCGGAGGAGGAACTCCGAACCTCATAGCGGAGTACATGCCGGGGATTTTGCAGGCGGTCAGCACCATTCCAGGAGCGGAGATTTCCGCAGAATGCAACCCCGCGTCCGCTTCGCCGGAGACCCTCCGGATAATGCGGCGGGCAGGCGTGAACCGCATTTCCGTAGGCGTGCAGTCGCTTCAGGATAACGAGCTGAAAAAGCTGGGCAGGCTCCACAACGCAAAGCAGGCGGAGGAACTTATTGTCCAGGCGCGGCAGGCGGGATTCGACAGCATTTCCGCTGATGTAATGCTCGGGGTGCCCGGGCAGACGGCGGATTCCCTGACGGACACGCTGGAGCGGCTCGCGAAGCTCCCGATACAGCACATTTCGGCGTACATGCTGACGCTGGAACCAGCTACGCCGTTCGGAAAATCGCCGCCTGCGGATATGGCGGACGACGATACAATGGCGGACCTTTACGCGCTGTGCCAGCGGCTTTGCGGGGAGCGCGGCTTCCATCAATACGAGATATCGAATTTCTCCCGGGAGGGCTTCGAGTGCCGACACAATCTGAAATACTGGCGTGACGAGGAGTATCTCGGGGTAGGTCCGGCGGCGCATTCATTCTACGCGGGGAAGCGCTTCGCAGTGCCCCGTGATATCGGGGCTTTCATAGCCGCACAGCGACAGCCGACCGAGATAACGGACGAGCAGCCCGGAGATTACGACGAGCGCGTCATGATGGGTCTGCGGCTCGCAGAGGGCATTCCGGAGGAGCTTTACAAGCCGCTGGAAAAGGCTCTGCGGCTCATTCCGCAGGAGTACTACCGGCAGGAAAAAGGCAGGCTGTCCCTCACCGGAAAGGGATTTCCGGTCTACAACTATATAGTGTCGCTTTTGCTGGCGCACAAGGAGGAATAATATGCGAGAAATGCGCAGAAAAGACCGCGAAGTCACCGACGAAGCCAGGATAGACGAGATAATATCCCGCTGTAATTGCTGCCGAATAGGCTTCAACGACAGCGGCGAGGTGTACATAGTTCCGCTGAATTTTGGCTATGTGAAGCAGGACGGCAGACGTACCTTCTACTTTCACAGTGCGAAAGAGGGCAGGAAGATAGACCTTGTTAAAGAGGGCTACGAGGTCGGCTTTGAAATGGACTGCGGCTACGAACTGCACCCGGGTGAGTCCCCCTGCGACTGCTACGCTGAATTCAGCAGTATTATCGGCAATGGAAACGTTTCGATAGTCGCCGACCCGGATGAGAAGATACTCGGTCTTCAGAGCCTGATGAAGCATACGGCTGGAAAGGAAAACTGCGAATTCCGCCCGGAAATGCTTGACGCAGTGTGCGTTT
The DNA here is from genome assembly GCA_003531585.1 of Oscillospiraceae bacterium. Taxonomy (GTDB): domain Bacteria; phylum Bacillota; class Clostridia; order Oscillospirales; family Ruminococcaceae; genus CAG-115. The sequence goes on from DQFX01000059.1 coordinate 84,078, forward strand.
TCCGCCTGGACGTTGACAGGCTGACCTGCAAAGTACATTTATAAGTATAAGGAGAGCACAATGGCTTACACGATTGAAAAAGGAAAAAAACTGATCCCGGCGGATAACGGCTGCTTCCAGTATGTCGGAAGAATAGACTTTGACGATCCGAGGCGCCCGGTTATGGCATGGCCGGGAAGCTATGCGGACGTTAACTTTACCGGAACCTCCGCGGCGGTGGTGATGAAGAACATCAACCTTCAGCAGGACACGCACTTTGCGGTCATCGTCGACGGCGTGATGAAGAAGATAACACTCCCCACCAACCGGGAGGACGAGCTGTTCACAGCCGCAGAGGGGCTTGAGGACAAGCAGCACACACTGCGTATACTCAAGACGATGGCTTCGCACAACTACATCGAGCTTGTCGGGATAGTGGTAGACGAGGGCGCGGAGGTCTTTAACCCCGCGCACAAGTACGACATGAAGCTCGAGGTGTACGGCGACAGCGTTTCCGCCGGCGAGGTCACGGAGGCTCTGTATTACGAGGGTCAGTGCGACCCCGAGGATCACCGCAACAGGCTGGATAATTCCCATTTTGCATACCCGATGGCTCTTGCAAGGAAGCTCAACGCGGAGCTGCACGACATCGCACAGGGCGGTATCGCTCTGCTGGACGGCACCGGATATTTCTGCTCCGACCAGCTCACCGGAATGGAGAGCTGCTACGACAAGATACAGTTCAGCCCCTACGCCGAGAAGAAGCAGTGGGATTTCTCCCGCTGGACCCCCGACGCGGTTATCATCGCCATCGGTCAGAACGACGCGAACCCCGAGCCTGAGCGCATCAAGACTCCGGAGTACCGCCGCTACTGGAAGGACAACTACATAAAGCTCCTCCGCACGCTGATGGAGAAATACCCCGCGGCAAAGTTCGTGCTGATACTGACGATACTCGGTCACGACCACACCTGGGACGACGCCCTCGAGGAAATAGCTCAGGAGGTAAATTCCGAGCGCGTAACGCACTTTATGTTCCGCCGCACAGGCTGTGGAACTAACGGTCACCCCCGTGCCACCGAGCAGGAGGAAATGGCAGGAGAGCTTTACAGCTATTTCAAGAACGAGCTAGGGTTCTGAAAATAATTACATGATATGCCGCCGCTGGACTGCTCTATATGGGAAATCCGGCGGCGCTGTTTTGTTTATAATTCACAAAAATGAAGGCAAAACTGAAATTTATTGCAATGAGAAGTTGCACTTTAAGAGAATGTGTGCTATAATTAACGTATGCGCGGGCAGCTTTAATGAGCGAAAGCCTAAAAGCGCCAAAGTCCAAAAGCGCATACCTACATAGAATGGACAAATAAGGAGAAACGTAACATGAAGATCAGAAAGATTTTCGCAGCTATTGCAGCTGCAGCAATGGCTGTTTCCGCAACAGCTTGTGCAAGCTCTACAAATTCCAGCTCCACCGCTGATTCCTCTGCGGCAGATTCTTCCGCTGCAGACAGCAGCACTCCCGCTGCTACAGCAGACGCAGCTTCCACCGCTGACGCTTCCAGCGCAGCAGACGACAGCTCCGCGGCTGAGATCCCCGCTGACAAGGTTTACAACATCGGTATCTGCCAGCTCGTTCAGCACGAGGCTCTTGACGCAGCTACTCAGGGATTCAAGGACGTTCTCACCGAGAAGCTCGGCGCTGACCACGTTAAGTTCGACGAGCAGAACGCTAACGGCGAGTCCACCAACTGCACCACCATCTGTACCGGTTTTGCCGCTTCCGGCGTTGACCTGATCCTGGCTAACGCTACAGGCGCTCTCCAGGCTGCAAGCGCTGCTACCGCTACAATTCCGATCCTTGGCACTTCCGTAACCGATTACGCTACCGCTCTTTCCATCGATGACTGGACAGGCGCTACCGGCACAAACATTTCCGGTACCTCCGACCTCGCTCCTATCGACGAGCAGGCTAAGATGCTGCTCGAGATGTTCCCCGATGTAAAGCAGGTTGGTATCCTTTACTGCTCCGCTGAGGCTAACTCCAAGTACCAGGCGACCCTGTTCGCTAACGCCCTTGCAGACGCAGGCGTAGCTTGCAAGGAGTACAGCGCTGCTGACACCAACGAGATAAGCACCGTATGCACCACAGCTATCGGCGAGTGCGACGTACTCTATCTCCCGACCGACAACACAATGGCTTCTTCCACCGAGACCATCAAGAACATCGTTGTTCCCGCTGGTATCCCGGTAATCGCAGGCGAAGAGGGCATTTGCAGAGGCTGCGGCGTTGCAACTCTGTCCATCAGCTACGAGGACCTCGGCAGAGCTACCGGCGAGATGGCTTACGAGATCCTGGTTGAGGGTGCCGACATTTCCACAATGGACGTTCGCTTCGCTCCCAACGTTACCAAGAAGTACAACGCTTCCATCTGCGCTGAGCTTGGTATCACAGCTCCCGAGGGCTACGAGGCTATCGCTGAGTAATTCTCAGAACACAAACTAATGCATAACGGGGTGCGGGCTTTGTCCGTTCCCCGCTTCTGCATAAATATAGGCAAAAAATAAACAGTATCGGAGAGAGATCATGGACATTTTTCTGGCTAAGCTATCCACCTTCGGAAACGCCCTCCCCGGTGATATCACTCAGGGACTTATCTGGGGTATCATGGCTATCGGCGTTTTCATCACCTACAAAATACTCGACTTCGCGGATCTTACCGTTGACGGAACCCTCGGTCTGGGCGGCGTTGTCGCGGTAGTTCTCATTTCAAACGGCGTGCCTGTTCCCGTGGCTATGCTTATTGCATTCCTGGCGGGCTGCGCTGCGGGTCTGTGCACTGCGCTGCTCAATACCATGCTCGGTATTCCGGGCATACTTGCGGGCATCCTGACTCAGCTCGCACTGTATTCCGTTTACCTCGACATCAACGGAAAGGCTAACGCGCCGGTCAGCGTTGACAAGTTCCCGCTGGTCATCTCGTCAAGATACGTTACCGCCGGCAACGAGGTCGTTGATATTATCCGCACCGTCGGAACCGCACTGCTGTTCGTTGTGCTGATCATCGCAGCGCTGTACTGGTTCTTCGGAACGGAATACGGCATGGCTATCCGCGCCACCGGCTGCAACTCCGCGATGTCAAAGGCGGAGGGTATCAACACCAAGCGCACCACCATCATCGCGCTGGTGCTCTCCAACGGCATGGTAGGTCTTGCGGGCGCGCTGCTGGCTCAGTATCAGGGCTTCGCCGACGTAAACATGGGCAGAGGCGCCATCGTAATCGGTCTTGCGGCTGTAATTATCGGCATGGTCCTGGGCGAGGTTATCCTGAGGAAACACTTCAACTTCATCGGGAAGCTTGCGTTCACCGCTCTCGGCGCTATCATCTACTTCGTAGTTCTGAGAATAGTGCTGCTGCTTGGTCTTTCCACAGACAACACTAAGATGTTCTCCGCGCTTATCGTTGCGATATTCCTGGCGGTTCCTTACCTCCAGAAAACCTCCAAGACTTCGTTCAGGCGTGCTGCAAAGCGCTCCGCAGGCGCAGCTGCGTCCGCTGCGGCGGCTGAATCCGAGCATTTCGGACAGGTAATGCAGAACTCCGTGACCGGCAAGAAGGAGGATAAGTAATGCTTGAACTCATCAACATCAAAAAGGCTTTCAACCGCGGAACCATAAACGAGAAGAAGGCGCTCAACGGCGTAAACATCAAGCTCGATGACGGCGACTTTGTGACTATCATCGGCGGCAACGGCGCAGGAAAATCCACGACGCTGAACGCCATTGCGGGCGTGTGGCCGGTGGATGAAGGCTCCATCATCATCAACGGCAAGAACGTAACCGGACTTTCCGAGCACCAGCGCGCAAAGTACATAGGCAGAGTATTTCAGGACCCCATGACCGGCACCGCAGCCACCATGGAGATACAGGAAAATCTCGCGCTTGCAAAGCGCCGCGGCGAAGGCCGCTTCCTGAAGTGGGGAATCACTCGCAGGGAGCGCGAGGAGTATCACGAGCTGCTTAAGATGCTCGACCTGGGACTTGAGGACAGAATGTCCTCTAAGGTTGGACTGCTCTCCGGCGGACAGCGCCAGGCGCTGACGCTTCTTATGGCTACGCTGAAGAAGCCGCAGATACTGCTTCTTGACGAGCACACCGCAGCCCTCGACCCCAAGACCGCAGCGAAGGTGCTTCAGCTTTCCGATGAGATAATCGCGAAAAACCATCTTACTGCAATGATGGTAACTCACAACATGGCAAACGCTATAGAATACGGCAACCGTCTTATCATGATGAACAACGGCAAGATAATTTACGACGTGAAGGGCGAGGAAAAGAAGAAACTTACCGTTGACGACCTGCTCCAGAAATTCGAGGAAGCAAGCGGCTCCGCGCTCAACAACGACCGTATGCTCCTTTCAGGCAATAAGTAATATATTTATCTCCGATACTACAAATCCCCGCAGGGCGCCTGCGGGGATATTTTTAGACGTGACCATAAATAAAAAAATCCCGGAAATCAACTTTCCGGGATTTGATATTACTGCTGAACCAGATCTTCTGCGGGCTTAACGGGAGCTGCGGGTGCTTCCGGAGCGGCGTTTACATGCGTTTCGGAGTTGATGCCGGACGCTACAGCCTTTCCGGTGATAAAGCTGCCGACCATCGACTTCAGGTCAACGCCAAGACCGTCGAGCAGTCCTGCGGAAGCCTGGGTAGTGGCTTCGGTGATGTCTTTGACCAGCTTTGCGGTGTTGCCGTCGCCGTACATTGTGATCTTGTCAACGTTCTCAAGCGGCTTTGCGATAGCCTGAGCGACCTCCGGCATCTTCTCAAAGTACATCTGGAGCACTGCGGCTTCTTCCATCTTGCGCATTGCTTCCGCCTTCTTGTCGAGACCTTCCGCCTCGGCGATAGCCTTCGCGCGGACTGCCTCCGCCTCTGCGATACCTCTTGCGCGGATACCTTCCGCTTCCTGCTCTGCCGCGTATCTTGCGGCTTCTGCGCGCGCCTTCGCTGCGGCTGCTTCGTTCTGCGCCGTTACAAGGATCGCTGCGGCTTCGTTCTTCTTGATCTCCAGCTCTGCTTCTGCGTTCTGAATATCTTCGTACTTCTTAGCTTCCGCGTTGCGCTGAATGGTGTACAGCTCCGCGTCTGCGTTCTGCTGGGCTGCGTATTTCTGAGCCTCGGCGGTTTTCTTTACCTCGGCTTCGAGGGCGCGTTCCTTGATCTCGGCTTCCTTCGCCTTTATCTCGACTTCCTTCGCCTGCTTTGCCAGGTTTGCGTTTGCGGAGGTTATCTCGATGGTCTTGCGCTGCTCTTCCTGCTGAATGGTGTAGGCTGCGTCGGCTTCCGCACGCTTGATGTCAGCGGCGCGCTTGAGCTCAGCCTGCTTTATCGCAAGCTCGTTCTCGCGCTCTGCGATAGCGGTCTCGGAATCTACGCGGGCGTCGTTCGCCTTGCGGTTTGCCTCCGCCTGAGCGATTTTTATGTCGCGCTCAGCCTCGGCCTTGGAAATAGCCGCCTTCTTTTTGATCTGCATGGTGTTGTCGATACCCATGTCGTTGATGATACCGTTGTCGTCAACGAAGTTCTGCACGTTGAACGATACTATTTCAAGACCCATCGCACGCAGATCGGGGTCTGCGTTCTGCTTTACCTTGTCGGCGAACGCCTGGCGGTTGGAGACCATCTCCTCAAGCCGCATCTGACCTACGATCTCACGCATGTTGCCTTCCAGTACCTCCCTTGCGACGCCGGTTATGTACTGCACGTTGCGGTTAAGGAAGTTCTGCTGCGCCTTCTGGATTATGTCGGGGTCGGGAGATATCTTGACGTTTACCACCGCGTCAACGGAGATGTTGATGTAATCCGCAGTGGGGACTGCCTGGGCGGTCTTGACGTCAACGGACATCAGGGCAAGCTCCAGCACGTCGCAGCGCTCGAAGAACGGCAGTTTGACAGTCGCCTTGCCTATAACTACCTTAGCCTTGCGCCGCAGACCGCTTATGATGAACGCCTTATCCGGCGGAGCCTTGCGGTAGCCTGCGCTGAAAATGACGATCACCAGTACAACGATGATCACAATGGGGACGAGAAGTCCCGGTTCGATGAAATCCGGCATTTGAATACCTCCTTATGCCTGCTTGTATTTCTTGGCGATCCCCGCCGCTTTGTAGTAATTTTCCTGGAGTTTGCGGAACTCCTCGCCGCACTGGCTGTGGTCGCCGGAGCGTATATCGTCGACGATCTTCTTAGCCGGCAGGAACACTCCGTTCAGCCCGATGTTTCCGGCAAGACCCTTGAGCGCATGCGCCGAGAAAAGCATCTGCTGATAGTCCTCGCGCTCAGCGGCGGAGGTAAGCTCCAGCACCACGCTGTCCGCAGAATCAAAGAACTTATACAGATATTTCAGAAACATGCTTTCGCTGTCCATGAAATGCTCTATCATATCCTTGACGTTAAGACCAACGCCGTCCCACTCGTCGCAGAATTCTTTTGTAATCATAATCTATCACCTCTCTAATCTATTCTACCATTTCGGGAATAATTCGTCAAGAACTCCGATTTTTTTCGTAGGAATAGACAAAAACGCCCCCTGAAAATTTCAAGGGGCGACAAAACTAAATTCTGATTTTACATTACTTGAAGTTGTAGAGCTGTATCTGCTCGAAGCCGTCGAGGAGCTCTCCGGACATCTTGAACGCCGCGTCGACGCCGCGCGCAACGCACTCGATTGGGTTTTCTGCAACGAAGCAGGGAGCGCCCACGTTGTCGCTGATAAGCTCCGGCAGACCGCCGAGCATTGCTCCGCCGCCGGTGAGGAGTATTCCGTTCGAGAGGATATCGCCGACCAGCTCAGGCGGAGTGGATTCCAGCACCAGCTTTACCTGCTCGACTATCTCCATGGCGTTCTCGTGGATAGCGTCGTAGATGTCCTGATCGGATATCTCAATGCTCTCGGGGAGACCCTTCAGGAGGTTTCTGCCGCGTATCGTCATCTTCTTTTCGCCGGTGGGGTCGAATACGTTTGCGATCTCCATTTTGGCTTTTTCTGCGGTCTTTTCGCCGATGAGTATTTTGTATTTCTGGGTGATGTGGCGGATTATTGCCTGGTCGAACTTGTTTCCCGCCATCTTGATGGAGCGGCTCTGGACGATACCGTTGAATGAAACGATAGCCACATCGGCAGTACCGCCGCCGATGTCAACTACCATGGTTCCGTTGGGTTTGGAGATGTCCACGCCAGCACCGATAAGAGCCGCGATAGGCTCCTCAATGAGGAACACCTTGCGCGCGCCTGCGGACATCGCCGCCTCGACTACTGCACGGCGCTCCACGTCGGTAACGGAGGAGGGCACACACAGAACTATGCGTGGCTTCATCATGGCGCCGCCGTTCACCATGTGGATAAACTCGCGGATCATTGCCTCGGTCATGTCGTTATCGGAGATAACGCCGTCCTTCAGAGGGCGCACTGCAACGATGTACTCCGGGGTTCTGCCTATCATCTTGTAGGCCTCCGCGCCGACCGCGACGACTGCTTTTTTCTTCTTATCGTAAGCCACCACGGACGGTTCATTCAGTACAATGCCCTTTCCGGCAATGGTGATGATGATATTCGCGGTGCCAAGGTCTATGCCTATATCAAGTGCCATATTTATTCTCCGTTCTCTGATTTGTCTTTTCGTCTACACGTTTATTATATGGGGAATTCCAACATAAATTATATCATGTTTTTTGTCGATTTGCAATATATTTTGCGGCTTCCTTCAGAAGAAATTCACGTTCGTTCGGAAAATTTCCGTTTATTACTTCGTCAAGCAGGAATTTCAGCGCCTTCCCCATTTCCGGAGACGGCTCCATCAGCCCGGAGAGCGCCTTTCCGTCGACCGCAAGGTCTTTCAGCGTGAGACAGCAGGACGACGCGAGGGCTTCCGCACGGGAGAGAACAGCGCGCCATTCGCCGCAGCGTCCGGCGCATTCCGGAGTTTTCGCCGAGTCGTCGCAGATGTGGGCCAGGCAGATATCCCGGACGGTTTCCAGACCGTATTTCCTGAGCAGCCGGCGCACCGACTTATCCGTATCGCTGAGAGGAACGTCGTGATACCTTACAATGGCGCAGACCCGCTCCCGCAGTGCGTTGCTGCATTTCAGCCGGCGGAGGATATCCTCTGCGATATCCGCGCTGACGGCGGCGTGACCGTAGAAGTGCCCCTCGCCGTCCTCGCCGAGCGTGAATCGCTGCGGCTTCCCGATATCGTGGAGCAGCATTGCGAGGGTCAGCGGGAGCCTGCACTCGCTGTCTGCGGAGATCTCCGCGGCCTTCTGCGCGGACATCACGCAGTGCTCGTAAACATCGAAGCAGTGGAACCTGGAGTGCTGCACGAAGCCTGAGCATTCCCGGAATTCCGGGATTATCACTGCGGCGATATCGCGGAATTCAGTCAGAACCCGGAAAATATTGCGGTGGGAGTTTCTGCCGGTCAGCAGCCCGCACAGCTCGGAGAAAACGCGCTCTGCGGATATCTTATTGAGCAGCTCCCTGGTATCGTGCATAGCCCGTGCGGTGTTTTCCTCTATCTCAAACCCGAGGGAAGCCGAGAAGCGCAGTCCCCGCAGGATACGCAGAGCATCTTCGCGGAAGCGCTTTTCCGGCTTGCCTATGCAGCGTATCACGCCCGCTTTGATGTCCTCGGCGCCGCCAAATTCGTCGAAATATCCCTGCTTGGGATTGTAGGCTATGCCGTTCATCGTGAAGTCCCGGCGGGAAACGTCGTCACGGATATTCCTGGTGAATGTGACGCGCTCCGGGCGGCGGCTGTCGCGGTATTCGCCGTCCACGCGGTAGGTGGTTATCTCGATGGAGGAGCCGTCTGCAAGCACTGTGACTGTCCCGTGCTTCAGTCCGGTCTCTATCAGGCGGTATCCCGCAAAGACCTGCTCGGTCTCCGCCGGGAGCGCAGACGTCGTTATGTCGTAGTCATGCGGGATTATTCCCATCAGGCTGTCACGGACGCAGCCTCCGACCACCCAGGCTTCATGTCCTGCGGATTCCAGCATGTCCAGCGCGCAGGAGATATTCTCAGGCAGTATCATTATGCACCTCCGTTCTGTTATTGTCTGATTATTATGGTATTATAGTAAAAAAAAGAACTGTATAAAACAGCCCCCGAAGTATTACTCACGAAATGTCGAAGTAAAGAAAGGAGGCCGTATTGCGATTACCTGGAGATATACTCAGGGTGTTCGTAATACGACCCCTCTCAAAGAGTGAGTCAAAATAAAACCTTCTCTATAAGCCCGACCTGAAAGAACGCTTTTTATCAGCATGTTTACCTGACCGCAGCGGTGAGCCGGAACGGAATTACCCGCAAGGTTTACCATTGCGCGTCACGCTAGAAACCGATGATCTGCGTTTCGTCGGACTGTATTCTTCCGGAATACAACGGCTCCGCCTGCGCGGAGATTGCCTGCGTCCACCGGAGCTGCCCGCAGCTTTTGCAGAATCTGTTCTTGCATCTGCCCTGCGCCTTTGACCCCGCCGCTGGACTTTGCGGAAAGGCTGTGATAGCTGAACCCGTGTGTACCCGGAATTCAGGCGCATATCATGTAGACCAGTATCCTGCAGCCGCACCGGACTGCATACTGCCGCACACCGTCCGCGTCTGCGCCGCCCGGCATGCGAAGGAACTCCGCTGTGCATGTACTTTCCGTCAACGCTCCCGATAGCGATCAGGCTCGCACACTTACAGTTTTATTCATCTTTATTTTATCGCATTTCATGCAAAATGTCAAGTGTTTTTCCCAAAATTCCCCGACTAATACACAAATTCCGTCAAAAAACTCCTTATGTTCCCTAGAACGCGATGATTTCCCCGAGTATCCTCAGCAGGTACATTCCGAAGCTCATTCGGCGGACATCCTCCCGGGCGACGATATCCGAGCGGAACACCTCGCTGCCGTCCAGCGTGACAAGAAACTCTCCTACAAACTGTCCCTTTTCCACCGGAGCCTCCAGCTTCTCAACGAAGGTGTATTCGTACTTTACCCTGCCGGAGCAGCCCTTCTTTATAATGCAGTCGCCCAGTGACTTCACCATCGGCCTGACCTCTGCAGTCTCGCCGCGCTCCACCGCTATCGGAAGGAGTTCCCGGCTGTCTGTCTCGGGAGTAAACCGCTCAAATCCGCTGAAGCCGTAGTCAAGCAGCTCCTCCGCCTTGTCGAAGCGCTCCGGATCTTCGCCGCAGCCCAGCACCACCGCCACAAGCCGCATGTCCCCGCGCTGTGCGCACGCCGCAAGGCAGCAGCCTGCGCCGTCCGTGGTACCGGTCTTGCCGCCCAGAATGCCGTCGTAGTACCGAACCAGCTTGTTGGTGTTCAGAAGCTGAGTTTCTCCGCCGCGCAGGTAATCAAGCCAGGTCAGCAGCCAGCCGCGGTAGTATTCCTTCGTCATAAGCTCCGCCGTCATTATGGCGATGTCCTCAGCGGAGGAGTAGTGGCCTTCTGCGTCGAAGCCTACGCAGCCGGTAAACTTCGTGTTTTTCAGCTTCATTTCCCTGGCGCGTTTGTTCATCAGCTTCACGAATGCCGCTTCGCTTCCCGCCGCGTGTTCCGCGAGAGCTATGCAGGCGTCGTTCGCGGAACTTACGATGACCGCTTCCAGAAGCTCCGCTGCGGTCATTTCCTCGCCCGCTTCCAGCCATATCACCGAGCCTTCCGCAGACGAGGCGTAGGACGAAGCCTTAACAGCGTCCGTAAGCTGTAGCTCCCCGGCGTCTATCATATCCGCGAGCACCAGAAGGGACATCACCTTAGTTATCGAAGCCATCGGCAGCCGCGCCTGAGCGTTCACCGAGTACAACACCTGCCCTGTTTCGGCCTCCATCAGCACCGCCGCTTTCGGCGTAGCTATGGAGCCTGTATTGCCGTCCCCGGATTCTTCGGCGTACGCCCTCCAGGACAGACCCGCAGCCAGTATAGCAGCGCACAAAATGCAGCACAGTATTTTTCTGAAGCGTTTCAACGGAATTCCCCCTTTATAGTACAAGCCGCTTTTTATAAAAGGTATGCCGTGGATCAGAAAAAATTGCAGATTTTTTTTGCAAAGCCCTTGACAAATCACATGTGCGGGTGTATAATCAAATCGAACAAATGAACAGATGTTCAAACGAACGACCGAAAAGGAGACACCGCCCATGGAAAACGACGCACCGCACTGTGAATTCATGTGCGTACATGCAGACACAGTAGACCGGATAACTTCGACGATGCCCGATGAAGATACGCTTATAGACCTGTCTGAGCTGTTCAAGGTATTCGGGGATTCCACACGGATAAAGATACTCACGGCGCTGAGCCACGGGGAGCTTTGCGTGTGCGACCTGTCGAAGCTGGTCGGAATGACGTCCTCGGCGGTATCACATCAGCTCAAGATACTTCGCAGCGCGAAGCTTGTAAGCTGCCGCCGCGATGGAAAAACTGTGTTCTACGCCCTTGCCGACGACCATGTTACAACGATAATCCGCCAGGGGCTGGAGCATGTCAACGAATAAGGAGCAGAGCCATGACTGATTTCTGGGACAAGATAGCCGGGGTGTACGACCTCGCAGAGAGCATAAACGGAGACGTGTATCACGAAATGTGCGCGCAGACTGAAAGGCTGGTCCCCGCCGGGGCAAAGGTGCTTGACTGCGCCGCCGGCACCGGGGAGCTTTCGCTCGCCGCCGCGAAAAATGCGGAATCTGTAGTCTGTACCGACCTTTCCGAGAAAATGCTGAAAAACGCCCGCCGCAAGGCTGGATTCTTCGGAGCCGATAATATCAGCTTTGAAACGCGCAATATCTTCGATTTGAAAGACCCGGACAACACCTACGATATAGTGATCGCCGGAAACGTCCTGCACCTGCTGAAGAATCCGCAGGGCGCAGTCATGGAGCTTTACCGTGTGCTCAAGCCAGGCGGAAAGCTGCTTCTTCCGACATTTACCGCAAAGAACCGCGGGAAGCTTCTTATAAAGCTCTACAAGGCGATAGGCTTCGACCCGGAGGCGAGCTATTCCCCTTCGGAATACAAGAAAATGCTCGAGGGCTGCGGCATTGGCAGGGTCTACACAAAGCTCATCAAGGGAACTATCCCGTGCTGCTATGCAGTCATAATCAAGAACGAAGCAGAGGATAACTCTGACGAATAAACCAACCGAGAAAGGACACCACTATGAAAAAGACATTCAAGCTCATCGACCTGGACTGCGCGCACTGCGCCGCTAAGATGGAGGAGGCAATAAAGAAGCTCCCCGGCGTTACAAACGCTTCCGTTAACTTCCTTCAGCAGAAATTCACGCTGGAAGCTTCGGACGATCAGTTCGACGAGGCTCTCAAGGCGGCAATAAAGGTATGCAAGGACGTTGAGCCGGACTGCACGATAAAGGTGTAATTTTTTTCAGATAACGAGGTGAGCAGCAATGAGTAAAAAGCAGAAAAAAATGCTGATACGCATAATCGCCGCCGGAGCGATCTGGGCGATCGGTTTTGCAGTAGAGCATATTTTCCCGACGGACGACAGATTCAGCCTGCTGGGATTCATTCATCTGGGGATATTCACCGCCGCTTATCTCGTGATAGGCTGGGATATCCTGTGGAAAGCTATCCGGAACATCGCGCACGGTCAGGTGTTTGACGAGAACTTCCTGATGTGTATAGCTTCGATCGGCGCTATGGTCATCGGCGAGTACGACGAAGGCGGCGCGGTAATGATACTCTACCAGATAGGCGAGCTGTTTCAGAGCGTTGCGGTCGGAAAATCCCGCCGCTCCATCGCCGAGATGGTGGACATTAACCCTGAGTACGCGAATGTAGAGCGCGACGGCGAGGTGTCCGAGGTCTCCCCGGAGGACGTAGCCGCAGGCGAGACGATAGTCATTCGCCCCGGCGAGCGTATCCCGCTTGACGGCACGATAATCTCCGGCTCTTCCGAGCTGAACACTGCGGCGCTCACCGGCGAGAGCGCGCTCCGTGCGGTCGCAGAGGGCGACGAGGTAATAAGCGGCTGCATCAACACGAACGGCCTGCTCAAAGTCAAGGTATCGCGCCCCTACTCCGACTCCACCGTTGCGCGTATCCTGGAACTGGTCGAGAACTCCACCGAGAACAAGGCAAAGCCCGAGAACTTCATTACGAAATTCGCGAAGGTGTATACTCCTATCGTGGTGTTCGCGGCTATCGCGCTGGCGATAATTCCTGGTCTTATAGAAACTTCGATGAACGGCTTCACCGATTTCACCAACTGGATCGGCGAAGGCGGCTGGGTTTACCGTGCGCTGTCGTTTCTGGTAGTTTCCTGCCCCTGCGCTCTGGTTATTTCGGTTCCGCTCTCCTATTTCGGCGGTATCGGCGGGGCTTCGAAGTATGGTATCATGATAAAGGGCGCGAACTATCTCGAGGAACTGTCGAGAGCGCGCACGTTCGTGTTTGACAAGACCGGCACCCTTACAAAGGGCAGCTTTGCAGTCACCGGAGTAACTCCCGAGGGCATGTCGGAAAACGAGCTGCTCGGTATCTGCGCGGCTGCGGAGACCTACTCCACGCACCCGATAGCGCAGTCGATAATCGCGGAAGCCAAGAAGCGCGAGCTTACAACAACGGCTTCCGACGCCGAGGAGATCGCGGGCTACGGCGTTAAGGCAGTAGTTGACGGCAGGACTGCAATAGTCGGAAATCATCGCCTTATGCAGCGCGAGAACATCGCGGCTCCCTCTGTGGACACCCCGGGCACTGTCGTGCACTGCGCGGTTGACGGTAAATACGCAGGCTGCATCGTGATATCCGACGAGATAAAGCCCGGGGCACCGAAGGCGCTTGCGGCTCTCAAGGAACTTTGCGGCGCAAAGACGGTAATGCTCACCGGCGACCGTAAGGCAGCCGCTGACGCCATCGCAAAGACAGCAGGTATCGACGAGTACCACGCGGAGCTTCTCCCTGATGGGAAGGTATCCAAGGTGGAGGAACTCTACAAGGCTAAGCCGGAAAACAGCTCGCTGGTATTCGTGGGCGACGGAATGAACGACGCTCCGGCGCTTGCCCGGGCGGACGTCGGCATAGCGATGGGCGCAATGGGAAGCGACGCAGCGATAGAAGCTGCGGATATCGTCCTGATGAACGACAATATAGAGAGCCTTCCGACAGCGGTGCGTATCTCGAAAAAGACTCACGCCATTGTAATGCAGAATATAGTGTTCGCGATAGGCGTAAAGGTGCTGATAATGCTGCTTACTGCGGTAGGTATCGGCAATATGTGGATCGCGGTGTTCGGCGATGTCGGAGTTGCAGTGCTTGCGATTCTGAACGCCACACGGGCTATGAGAATAAAGTAAATCGAAACGGGACTGCGGCTGGCAGTCCCATTTTTTTAATTCGGAATTCTTAATTCGGAATTATTGTGCCGCCTTTGGCGGAGGATTTGAAATATCGCGCGAAGCGTGCACGATAATTCCGCATTCCGAATTTAAAAAGGGCTGCCGGCGGCAGCCCTTGATTATTAGTTCTTTAAGCTCTGTAACGGAGCAGGAATGCGTCCGCCGCGGCTGATGAACTTGCTCGCGGAGAACTTGCTTACCGGCATTACCGGAGCGCTTCCGAACAGACCGCCGAACTCTACCATGTCGCCTTCCTTCTTGCCGATGGCAGGAATTACGCGCACTGCGGTGGTCTTGCTGTTGACCATGCCGATAGCGGCTTCGTCAGCGATGATGGCGGATATGGTGTCAGCGGAGGTGTCGCCGGGAATTGCGATCATATCCAGACCTACGGAGCAGACAGCGGTCATTGCTTCCAGCTTCTCAAGACCGAGGGAGCCCTTGACTGCTGCGTCGATCATGCCGGCGTCCTCAGATACGGGAATGAACGCGCCGGAAAGTCCGCCGACGTGGGAGGAAGCCATTACGCCGCCCTTCTTAACTGCGTCGTTGAGCATTGCGAGGCACGCGGTCGTACCGTGGCAGCCGCAGCTCTCGAGGCCGATCTCCTCGAGGATATGCGCGACGGAGTCGCCGACAGCGGGGGTCGGGGCAAGGGAGAGGTCAACGATACCGAACGGAACGCCGAGTCTCTGGGAAGCCTCCGTACCAACGAGCTGACCCATTCTTGTGATCTTGAACGCGGTCTTTTTGATGACGTCAGCTATCTCGCTGATGTTTGCGTCGGGGTGCTTGCGGAGCGCAGCGCGTACAACGCCGGGTCCGGAAACGCCTACGTTTATCTCGCAGTCGTACTCGCCAACACCGTGGAATGCGCCCGCCATGAAGGGGTTATCCTCTACTGCGTTGCAGAATACAACGATCTTTGCAGCGCCGAAGTAGCTGTTGTCCTTGGTAGCTTTCGCGGCGTCAAGTATCACCTGACCCATCATAGCTACTGCGTCCATGTTGATGCCAGCCCTTGTGGAGCCGATGTTGACGGAGGAGCAAACGTTGCTTGTTTCAGCGAGAGCCTCCGGAATGGACTGGATAAGCTCCAGGTCGCCTGCGGAGAATCCCTTGTGGACAAGCGCGGAGTAACCGCCGAGATAGTTTACGCCGGTGCCGTCGGCAGCGCGCTGGAGCGCCTTCGCGAACTTCACGGGGCTGCCCTTGCACGCAGCGGAGACCATCGCGATAGGCGTAACGGAGATACGCTTGTTGACTATCGGGATACCGTACTGCTTTTCGATGTCCTCGCCGGTCTTTACAAGGTTCTCAGCCTTGCGCATTATCTTGTCGTATACCTTGTCGCAAGCCTTGTCGATGTCGCTGTCGATACAGTCGAGAAGGGAGATACCCATTGTGATGGTACGGATATCCAGGTTCTCCTCCTGTATCATCTTTATCGTTTCTAAAATATCGGTCGAATTCAGCATTTGTCGGTGTTCTCCTTATCAGATTCTGTGCATCGCGTTGAAGATGTCCTCGTGCATAACATGTACCTGAAGACCCATGTCGCTGCCTGCCTTTGTCAACTTGTCAGCGAAGTCGATGTAGTCGATGTTGAGCTTGGAGATCTCGATCATCATTGTCATTGCGAACAGATCCTGCATGATGGTCTGTGTAACGTCCATTACGTTTGCATTGTGCTCTGCGCAGATACCGCTGACCTTTGCCAGAATACCTACAGTGTCCTTACCGATAACAGCTACTACGGCTCTCATACTTGTCCTCCTTGTCTGCGGGCATGTCATTATGTATAAAATTATGCACCGCGACCCTTGAATTTTTATCTTTCTTATCTATTATACTAAAAAAAACTGAAAAAGTAAATGTATTCATAGACAAATTTAAAAATTTGTGATAAAATAATAAAAAAAGCATTTGAAAGAGTAATATTATAGTCACTTTTTCAAATCAGACACAGAACAGAAGAAGGTAGACAAATGGAAACTGAAATACTCCGCCATATCCCGGCGGATATCCATAACCATTCCACCCTCTCCCCGGACGGCTGCGACGAGCCGATGAGAATGGCGGAGCGAGCCTGCGGGCTGGGAATAAAGCACTTTGCGCTGACGGATCATATTGAATGCGAAAAGCTGGAAAGCTGGGATTATGCAGGTGCGATAGCAAGGTCACACGATGTGTTCCTTGAGATACAGGAGCGTTTCCGCGGGAAGATGGAGGTATACTACGGCGCGGAGCTTGGACAGGCGCTGTTCAACCTGCCCGCCGCTGAAAAGATACTCGCGGAGCATGACTACGATTTCGTGTTAGGCTCCACGCACTGCACCCGCACTTACCCGCGCCTTGATCGCGTACCCGACAGCGACGAGGACAGGTACCGCTGCCTTGACGAGTATTTCGATGAGGAACTTCGTCTTGCCGAGTGGGGCAGGTTCTGCTCGCTGTCGCACCTGACTTTCCCGCTGCGCTTCATCAGCGGCGACGTGGGCGGTCACAAGGTCGATATGAGCCGCTACAGCGCGATAATCGACAAAATACTGGAAACAATAATTCGACAGGGTATCGCCCTGGAGGTAAATTCCGCCGGCATACGCAAGGGGCTGCACGTCCCTATGCCGAATGCGGAGTACGTCAAGCGTTACTACGACAAGGGCGGCAGAATGGTGACGGTCGGTTCCGACGCGCACCGGGTCGCAGACGTCGCGGCGGACGTTCCGCAGGTGTACGGCATGCTGCGGGATATCGGATTCACCGAGGTATGCGTTTTCAGAAAGAAACAGCCCATATTTGTTTCTATAAATTAAAATAAATAGCTTAAAAGGCGGCAGAAAGCAGTCAGATTTCAGCCGGGCATTGTGCCTGACGGCGTAAACGGCTGTTTATCGCCAGCTTGAACAGGAGGATAATGCAATGACACCTACCAACAAGAAGTTACTTGCCTTATTAAAGCAGAACGCGCGGCTCTCCAACGCGGAGCTTTCCACCATGCTCGGCATTTCCGAGCAGGAGGTCGCAGCAGGCATAAAGGAGCTTGAGGCTTCCGGAATAATCATCGGCTACGCAGCCATCGTCAACGAGGAAAAGGCTGACGACAACGCTGTGACCGCTATAATTGAGCTGAAGGTCACCCCGTTCAAGGACAGGGGCTTTGACGACCTCGCACACACCATCATGCAGTACGAGGAGGTAGACAGCGTGTTCCTGCTTTCCGGCGCGAACGACCTGTCCATCACCATCACAGGCACTAGCCTGAGAAAAGTCGCTCTGTTCGTTTCCGAGCGGCTCGCAGTGCTTGACGGAGTTCTGTCCACAACGACCCACTTCGTACTGAGAAGATACAAGGAGAAGAACCACGTTTTCAGCGAGGAACACTCCGATGAAAGGAGCCTGGTTTCCCCGTGATAGACTATGATAAGGTGATCCCCGAAAAAATAAGGAACATCCAGCCGTCGGGCATCCGTAAGTTCTTCGACATCGCTCAGCAGGTGGAGGGAGTTATCTCCCTGTCCGTCGGCGAACCGGACTTCAAGACCCCGTGGGCTGCAAGAAAAGCCGCTATAGGCGTCCTTGAAAAGGGTAGGACTGCATATACTGCAAACGCAGGTCTTATTCAGCTCCGCGAGGAGATCTCAAAGTACCTGCTCAACTTCATACACACAGAATACGACCCCAACGGCGAGATAATCGTCACCGTCGGCGGTTCCGAGGCTCTCGACCTTGCAATGCGCGCGCTGATACAGCCCGGCGACGAGGTACTTGTTCCGGAGCCGAGCTTCGTGTGCTATTCCCCGATAATCACGGTCTGCGGCGGAACCCCCGTTCCGATAGTCATGACCGAGGAGGACAAGTTCAAGCTCCGTGCGGACGCGCTCAAGGCGAAGATAACTCCGCGCACCAAGGCGCTGATACTGCCGTTCCCGAACAACCCGACCGGCTCCATAATGCGCCGCGGCGAGCTTGAGGCTGTCGCAGAGGTGCTCCGCGGCACCGACATCATGATAATCTCCGATGAGATATATTCCGAGATGACCTACGGCGGCGAGAAGCACGTTTCCATCGCCGAGATAGACGGCATGAGGGAGCGCACCATCGTTGTAAACGGATTCTCCAAGACCTACGCCATGACCGGCTGGAGACTCGGCTACTGTGCAGGCCCGAAGCCCGTGATGAAGCAGATGCTGAAACTCCACCAGTACTGCATAATGAGCAGCCCGACGGTCAGCCAGTACGCCGCAATCACGGCTCTCACCCAGTGCCGCGACGACGTTGACAGAATGCTCGAGGAGTACGACATGCGCCGCAGGCTGGTGGTAAAGGGCTTCAATGATATGGGGCTTACCTGCTTCGAGCCGGAGGGCGCGTTCTACGTGTTCCCCTGCATAAAGTCAACCGGAATGAAGTCGAGCGAATTCTGCGAGAAGCTGATATACAGCAAGAAGGTCGCGGTAGTTCCCGGAAGCGCATTCGGCGAGAGCGGCGAGGGCTATGTAAGAGTTTCCTATGCGTACTCAGTGCAGCACATCACTACTGCGCTCCAGCGCATAAAGGAATTCGTAGAGGAGCTTAAAAAGTGAGAACCGCGAGCGGGATACGGGTCTATAAGCTGAATGCATACGCAAAGCTGAATCTGTATCTCGATATCACCGGAAGACGCGACGACGGCTACCACCTTCTTGAGACCGTAATGCAGAGCATTTCCCTTGCCGATGAAGTGACTGTTGTGGTCAGCGCCGGGAACGGCATAACGCTGTCCGTCAGCCGGGAGGATATCCCCACGGACGGCCGCAACACCGCTTTCCGCGCCGCTGAGCTGTTCCTGGAAAAAGCGGGGGCTTCCGGCTCGGTCTGCATTGATATCGAAAAGCGTATTCCCAGCGGCGCTGGTATGGGCGGCGGCAGCGCAGACGCTGCGGCAGTCCTGAAAGCGCTGAACACTGCGTTCGGAGAGCCGCTGTCCGAATCGGAGCTGCTCGGGATCGCAGCGCAGGTCGGGGCGGACGTTCCGTTCTGCCTTATCGGCGGGACTAAGCTGTGCCGGGGTATCGGCGAACAGATGTCGGATATCCCAGTGACCGAGGGCGTGTTCCTTGTTGTAAAGCCGGAATTCGGCTGCCCTACCGGGGAAGCGTACCGGAAGTACGACGAAAGTCCGCTTGAAATTCACGGCGGTCTGGAGCGGTTTACAGCGGGACTGCCCGGCAATTACGCTCCGGAGATGTACAATGTGTTCCAGCGGCTGTATTCAGACAAGCGCATCGAGGATATCTGCGCCCGGCTGACCGCGCTCGGCGCTAAGGGCGCAATGCTCACCGGAAGCGGCTCGGCGGTATTCGGCGTATTTGATAACGAAGCGAATGCAAAGCGCGCGTCCGGAGAGTTCCCGGGCTGCTTTACGGCGGTCAGCGGGTGCGTCCGGGAGGGCGTTTCCATCACAGAAAGGGAGGTACTATGATCAAGGTTCAGAACAATATCGGTACGATAACCATTTCGCAGGATTACTTCACATCGCTCATAGGAAGCACCGTGACCGGCTGCTTCGGCGTTGTTCAGATGAATATCAGCAGCGCAAAGCAGACGATACTTGCGGCGCTGCCCTTCGTAAAGAAGAAAAGCTACGAGCGCGGCATAAGCGTCCGCGCAGGGCATGACAAGCTGGTGGTAGACCTCCACATCACGGTGCTTTACGGCGTGAATGTAGGCACTGTGGTGAAGAGCATCATCAACAAGGTGAAGTACGTCATGGAAGAAAGCACGGGCATTTCCGTTGAGCGCGTGAATGTCTACGTTGACGAAATAAAGACATAATAAAACAGGAAGGGATATCACATAAAATGACACTTACAGGAAAGCTGTTCCGTGACGCGGTAATATCAGGAGCAAACAACATTGCCAACAACCGCGCTGCGGTCGATGAGCTGAACGTATTTCCCGTGCCGGACGGCGATACCGGCACAAACATGTCCATGACCATCGGCAACGCACTGCCTGAACTGAAGGCGGCGGGCGACGGTATCTCCGCAGGCGACGCCGCAAAGCTGACTGCCTCCGCAATGCTGAGGGGCGCGCGCGGAAACTCCGGCGTTATTCTGTCGCTTATTTTCCGCGGACTTTCAAAGGGCCTCGCCGGTCAGGCGGAGGCGGACGCAAAAATGCTGTCCGACGCGTTCAAGCTGGGCGTTGACGCAGCGTACAAGTCCGTAATGAAACCAACCGAGGGCACCATACTCACCGTTGTAAGGGAAGCATGGGAGAACACGAAGGATTCAGCGCAGGAGGGCGGCGACGCTGCCGAATTCCTTGCGAAATTCATCGAAGAAGGCGAAAAGAGCCTTGCGAATACTCCGGAGCTGCTCCCGGCGCTGAAAAAGGCGGGCGTAGTTGACGCGGGCGGCAAGGGTCTGCTGGTTATCCTCAGCGGAATGCAGCAGGTTATCTCCGGCGGCGGGATGATACGCTCCGAGGAGGAAACGAAGCCCTCCGCACCGGCGGCTGTTGCGGCTGCGGGCGCGGCTCAGGAGGATATCAAGTTCGCGTACTGCACCGAGTTCATCGTAAACAAGAAGCCCGGCGCAAAGGACGCGACAGCGCTGCGCGCGTTCCTCGAGACCATCGGCGACTGCGTTGTAGTGGTCGACGACGATGACATCATAAAGGTGCATGTGCACTCCAACCACCCCGGCAAGGCAATCGAGGAGGGCATAAAGTTCGGCGAGCTGACCAAGATGAAGATAGAGAACATGCGCGAGCAGCATCACAATATCATCAAGGCTGACGAGGCTGTCCAGAAGAACCGCAAGGTTCCCGTGAAGCCCGAGAAGGACTTCGGATTCGTTGCAGTTGCGGCGGGCGCGGGTATCGAGGCGCTGTTCCGCGACCTCGGAGCCGACAGCGTAGTACGCGGCGGTCAGACGATGAACCCATCCACGGAGGATATCCTGGAGGCGATAGGACAGACTCCGGCGAATAACGTGTTCGTTCTGCCGAATAATAAGAACATCATCATGGCAGCGGAGCAGGCAGTTTCACTCGCGGACAGGAACGTATGCGTCCTCCAGTCGAGGAGCATTCCGCAGGGCATAACCGCGCTGATGAATTTCGATCCCGGCGCTGATTTTGTCACCAACCGCAGCAACATGACCGACGCACTCGACAGGGTGCAGAGCGGTCAGATAACCTTTGCGGTGCGCGACAGCGAGTACGACGGCCACAAGATAAAGCAGGGCGAGATCCTCGCGATGGACAACGGCAAGATCGTGTTCACCGAGAAGGACGTCACAAAGGCGCTGGTGAAGCTCACAAAGCGCCTGGTGAACAGCTCCAGCAGCTTTATCACCGTGATGTACGGTTCCGATGTCAGCGACGAGGCGGCGAACGCGGCTTACGAGCAGCTGCGCGCGCGTATCAGCGACAGCATCGACATCAACCTTGTAAACGGCGGTCAGCCGGTATATTACTATATCATTTCTGTTGAGTAAATGGATATCACCTATCTCAAGGGCGTAGGCCCCAAACGGGCGGAATTGTACAGGAAGCTCGGCATTGAAACTGCGGAGCAGCTCATAGAGCTGTATCCGCGGGATTATGTCGATCTCACCGCTCCGGTAACAGTTGCACAGGCGCACATCGGCGAGGTATGCGCCTTTCGCGCTTTTGTAATGAGCAAGAAATCCCCGTTCAACGAGTACGCGAGAATGGCTCTGTACAAGGCGGAGCTTTCAGACGGCACCGGGAATATCACGGCGGTGTTCTTTAATACAAAATACGCGTTCGGCAGGCTGGAAACAGGCAGGGAGTACATCTTCTACGGCAAAATAACCGGCGACGAGATTCGAAAGCAGATCAGCACGCCGCTGTTCGTGGACGTTTCCGAGAACGTGCTCATGCCGAAATATCCGCTTACCGCCGGGCTTTCCAACAACATGGTGTCGGCGAACGTAAAGACCGCATTGCAGCAGGTGACTGTCGCTGAGAGCCTTCCGCAGCCGCTTATTGAAAAGCTCGGGCTGCTCCCGCGGGAGACCGCGGTAAGGCAGATACACTTCCCGCGCACCCGGCAGGAGTATACAGAAGCACGCCGCCGTCTGGTGCTCGAGGAACTGCTGACCCTGAAACTGGGGCTGTCTTTGATGAAGCGCCGGGGCAGGGAGCACACCGGCGCAGTCATGAAGCCGGCGGATATAACTCCGCTGTGGAGGGCGCTGCCGTTCGAACCTACGAACGCGCAGAAAAACGCCGTCCGGGACTGTATCGCGGATATGCAGCGGGAATTCCCGATGAACCGGCTGATACAAGGCGACGTTGGCAGCGGCAAGACGCTGGTCGCGGCGGCTGCGGCGTATTTCGCGTTCCTGAACGGCCATGGAACCATGGTGATGGCTCCCACGGAGGTTCTGGCGCAGCAGCATTACAAGACCTTCACCGAAATGCTCTCCGGGCTTGGCGTGCGGGTGGAGCTGCTTTCCGGCAGTCTTACCGTCAAGGAGAAAAACGACGTCCGCCGCCGCGCGGAATCCGGAGAGATAGACGTGCTGATAGGCACCCAGGCGCTTATCCAGAAAACCTCCGCTATGAGCTCCGCCGGGCTTGTTATCGTCGATGAGCAGCACCGCTTCGGAGTTTCACAGCGCAGCACCCTCGCCGAAAAGGGGAAAGCGCCGCATATCCTTGCGATGTCCGCAACGCCGATACCGCGCACGCTGGCGCTGATAATCTACGGCGACCTTGACGTTTCCATACTGGGCGAAATGCCGAAGGGAAGGCTCCCGGTAAAAACCTACGCGGTTGACGGAAGCTTCCGGCTGAGGGTGTACAATTTCATTAAGAAGCACATTGCCGCCGGGCGGCAGGCGTACATCGTCTGCCCGCTGGTGGAATCTTCCGAGGGCAAGAGCGAGAAGGCGAGCGCGATAGAGTACTACGACCGGCTCGTAAACGGAGATTTCCGGGATATCCCGACGGGATTGCTCTACGGAAAGCTGAAACAGTCGGAAAAAGAGCAGGTCATGTCGGATTTCAAGGCGGGGAAGCTCAAACTGCTGGTTTCGACTACCGTTATCGAGGTCGGTATCGACGTCCCAAACGCGGTGGTGATACTCATTGAAAATGCGGAGCAGTTCGGGCTTTCGCAGCTCCATCAGCTCCGCGGACGCGTCGGAAGAGGCAGCGAGCAGAGCTTCTGCGTGCTCATGACCGACAACCGCAGCGACTACACAAAAGCGCGAATGGACGCGATGGTGCGCACTACGAACGGCTTTGAAATTGCGCAGGAGGATCTGGAACTGCGGGGTCCCGGAAACTTCTTCGGCAGGGAGCAGCACGGTCTGCCGCCGCTGAAGGTGGCGGATATCGCGGACGACGCGGGGCTTCTCACCGAGGCGGACAGGGTTTCAGCCGCGATACTGTCGGCTGACCCGCAGCTAACAAGACCGGAAAACGAGCTTCTGCGGCGCAATGTTGAGCGCCTTTTCGGCGGCAGCGGAGAATACGGCTGGAATTAAAGGAGATACAATGTCAGAACTGGAGCTTAAAATGGAACGCTGGCGCTATCCGCGTTTCTTCACGGAGAACATTTCGGATACTGCGGCGGTGCTTGACCGAGAGGATTCCAAGCATGTTTCCCAGGTGCTGAGAATGCGCCCGGGCGAATTCGCGGTGATATGCGACGGAAAGGGCACAGATTACCTCGGCAGGCTTGAGAGCGCCGAGGGCGAATGCGTGTTCGAAATACTCGAAAAATCGCCGAATCAGGCGGAGCCGAGCGTACATCTGCGGCTGTTTCAGGCAATGCCGAAGGGCGACAAGATGGATTTCATCGTGCAGAAAGCCGTGGAGTGCGGCGCGTGCGAGGTGGTTCCGTTTATTTCAAAGAGGTGCGTTTCCCGCCCGGACGCGAAGCAGATCGCGAAAAAGACTGAGCGCTGGCAGCGCATAGCCTACGAAGCCGCAAAGCAGTGCGGCAGGGGAATTATTCCGCAGGTCGGTTCGACTATAGATATTTCTAAGATACCGGCGCTAATATCTCCGGAGAATACGGGCATACTATTCTACGAATGCGCGGAAACTCCGCTGCGCGAGGCGGTCGGGGAGTTCACGCGCAATATCGACATCGTTATCGGCAGCGAGGGCGGATTTGAGCAGTCCGAGGCGGAAAAGCTCATCGCGGCGGGGCTGAAATGCGCTTCTCTCGGCAAGCGTATCCTGCGCTGCGAGACCGCTCCGATAGCGGCAATTTCAGTTTTGATGAATATGACAGGAAACATGTGAATTTTTTGGCACATCTGACTAAAATTCCGCCTGACACTTGAAAAAAACCTGAAATGGGTATATACTATACAATACAGGAAGAAAAAATTGGACTGCGGCTTCGGCGTTTTTCGCGTCCGCAGTATGTTATTGAACTATGGAGGTATTGTCATGAAGGGTTTAGGCATTGCTCTCGTTGGTATCCTTGCTGTAGCAGGCGGTATCGCAGCAGCTACTATTATCACTAAGAAGAAGCTCGAGAAGGAAAACGACGAGGACTACTACGACGACTGGGACGAAGAGTGGGACGACGATGGCGCTGACTTCGACTTCGATGAGGACGAGGACATCACCGATATCGAGGAGGAGCCCGATGACGCTCCCGTTGAGGACAAAAAGACCGCTCCCGCTGAGGAAACCAGAAAGGTAGTCGAGGAGGAAGAAGCTCCCGAGACCAGCGAGAAGCTCTGATCAGGTTACGGCATTTAAACTGCATACTTGTGCGGTGGTGCGAAGGCATTGCCGCATTTTGTTGTCCGGAGGGATTTTATGAAGAAATTACTTGCTGTCTGTCTTGCGGCCGGATTACTTACCATCACTGGCTGTTCCGCTGACACGGTGGCGGGTATCACGGAGCAGTCGCAGTTTCAGCGCGGCGAAGCTGACTCCGCAAGCCAGGCTGAGCAGACCGGAACGGCTGCGGCTTCTGCATCTGCGGCGGTACGTTCCGCTGAACAGACCGGAGAAACGCACGAGCTTTCCGAGCCTGATGAGCCGTCTGTAACTGCTGAGACCGCTGAAACTGCGGAGCCAGTCGACCCGGTGAAGCTGGTGGAAGCGCTCGGAAGTGAATACCTCGGGCTTCCCGACAGCGATAAAGTCTATATTTACCGCAACCTCAACGAGCAGCGCGAGATAAACGGAGAACGGCTCTACGGCGTATCCTGCTACGATGAGGGGGATTCGCTGGATTTCATCTGCGATATCTGGGTGAATTCCGACGGAAGCCGCGCATACCGTCAGTACGGCGAGGATTACCGGCTGCTTCCCGAATCCCAGGCTTATTCCGGGTTCGACCCCGAAACGCAGCTTCCGGCGGATATTTTCGCGGAGGCAAACGCGCTTTACGCCGCAGTTTACGGGGAACTCCCGTACGACCAGGGAAGCGGTGCGCTTCCAT
The DNA here is from genome assembly GCA_003531585.1 of Oscillospiraceae bacterium. Lineage (GTDB taxonomy): Bacteria > Bacillota > Clostridia > Oscillospirales > Ruminococcaceae > CAG-115. Next base: position 109,905 of record DQFX01000059.1, read on the forward strand.
CGGAGCGCGGGAATTACTACCGTGTGACGGGTCAGCTGGACACCAAGGGAAAGCTCAATGCGGCGCTGGAGCGCTTCTTTACCGGGGATATTCTGGATACCCTATCGGAAGGCTCGGATAACGTCATTGCCGACGAAGAGGGCGCGCTTTACGTGCTGGAGCATTCCGGCGGTAATATATCGTATCTCGGCACGGAATACACGCTGACGTCGCTGACCGACGACGCTGCGGTGTTCACGGGGACTTCCCGGTTTGAGTACGAGGCGGGGAGCATTACCGAAAAGAAAATCACGTGCAGAGCCGTGAAAACCTCTACCGGGTGGAGATTCACCCTGTTCAGACTTCCTTACTAATACAGCAAAGGCTGCCGTTTCCGGCAGCCTTTGTTTATATTGCGAATAAGTTTTGCAGGTTTTTATCTGTGGAGAGTGAACCTTCTGACCAGGGACTTCATGGTATTAGCCTGACCTGCAAGCTCCTCGGCTGCTGCGGCGCTCTGCTCAGATGCAGCGGAGTTGTTCTGCGTTACGGTAGAAAGCTGCTCCACGCCCTGGGTTACCTGCTCGATAGCCTCGGACTGGCTCTGGGAGTTCTTTGAGATGTCGTCGATCGAGGTGACGATATCGTCTATGCTGTTCACTACAGTGTGGAGGGATTCCGCGGTCTGGTTTGCTATCTCTGAGCCGTTCTCGACTGCTTCCATCGTCTTGCTGATGAGCGCCGCGGTGTTCTGGGAAGCTTCCGCAGACTTGGAGGCAAGGTTCCTTACCTCGTCGGCTACTACTGCAAATCCCTTTCCGGCTTCGCCTGCGCGTGCGGCTTCAATGGCTGCATTGAGCGCCAGTATGTTGGTCTGGAATGCGATATCTTCGATGGTCTTGATTATCTCTCTTATCTCGTCGGTGTTATGGTTGATATCCTGCATTGCAGCAAGCATATCATTCATGCGCTGGTTGCTCAGGTTGGCTTCTCTGCCGATGGAGTTCATGTTGGTGTTGGCTAGCTCTGCCTCTTTAGCGTTCTTCTTTATCTGCTCGGAAATGTCGGCGATGGTTGCGGAAAGCTCCTCGATAGAGCCTGCCTGTTCGGTGGAACCTGCCGCCAGCGACTGTGCGCCGACGGATACCTGATCAGCGCCGGTAGCGACCTGATCTGCTGCGAGATCGATATCAACGAGGGTGCTGTTGAGGGAGTTCGTGATGTTGTCAAGCGCTGCCTTGAGCTTTGCGAACTGCCCTTTATAATCCATTGTCAGCGCGATGTCAAGATTGCCGTCTGCAATCTGATTCAGCACGGAGGAGATTTCTGTTATGTAATCGGAATAATTGCGCAGTCTGTCTGTTGTCTTGCCGAAGTTCTCTGCGAGGTCGCCGATATCGTCGTTGGAGGTACGCTCAACAGTAACATCGAACTGACCGTCCGCGATTTTTGCGGCAGCGTCTGTAAGGGAATTTATCGGTTTAGTCATCTTTCTGGTGATGAACAGCGCGATAGTTACGGCAATCACAGAAACAATGAGAATAGCCACGATTATCATTGTGAGAAGCTGGTTGGTCTGCTTGAATATCTCCGAGTCGTCGGCAGTTACTATGAACTTCATGCCGTTTCCGAGAGTGGTGAATACCGCGCGGCGGTTCACACCGCTGATTTTTTCTTTGGTCATTCCGGAGCTGTTCTGGTTTGAAAGATCGTTTATCATGGAGCCGATATTGCTGTTTGGAATGTCAGCGAGGTTGGTTCCAAAGTCGATTTCCGGACAGTACATAATGCTGCCGGAATCATCGGTGATTATCGGCATATAGGTTGAGTATTCCTCAGACTGCATCGCGATGTCCTGAATCATTGTGAAATCGATATCCATGCCGATTATGCCGACGTTCGTGCCGTCTATGAACAGCGGAACTACATAAGATATCATATATATTCCTACGTTTTCATTGAGGTATGGAGACATCCACGTTGCCTTGCCGTTGTTTACCGGGGTGTAGTACCAGCCGACATGAGCGATATCACTCTTGTCGTAGATGCTGAAATCCGTCGGGGTAACGCTCTGGAATGGATCTGTAGTATTGTTCCTGGTCATGAAAAGGCCAGATGTAGGCTCGGTGAAATCCGGATTGTATCTGAGGTATGCGCAGACCGCACCCTCGGTGTTGGAAGCGGAGTTCATCAGCGTCTGCTCCATATTTGAGGTGTAGTCTGAAACGTAGCTGGAATCGGTCTTGAACTTGTTGAAATCCCCGATTGAGTTAAGCGCGATATCGGACAGCGTGTCCACTGACAGCTCGACTTTGCCGAGATATGCTTCGATGTCCGCTGCAATGTTGTTGCATTCCGCGTTCATTATTGCTTCGGCGTTGCTTGTCATGAACTGGTTGGAATCAACGAGCGACAAAGCGCCGACAGCTATAGACGATGCAACTGTACATGCTGCGACCATTATACCTATTTTTTTAGTAATAGTCATAATTTGCCTCCCAAAAAATTCGCATTATTTCATTATCCGGGCATTTGATTGCGCGGATAACTACTTTTAGTGTAATTATACCACAATATGAAAGAAATTTCAACATTATTTATAAAAATACAAAAATTATGTAAACAAGTGTTGCGGTAGTGCTAAGGGATCACTGATGGCCACCTCTAAAAAATGTTTCTTAAATAATACTTGAAATATAATAAAAAAAGTGCTACAATGAAGAGAACGTATTTTCGTATCAACTAACAGAGGAGACAGTCAAAAATGAAATTAGGCATGGTAGGTCTGCCGAATGTCGGCAAGAGCACCCTTTTCAACGCACTCACAAACGCAGGCGCAGAGTCCGCGAACTATCCGTTCTGCACCATTGAGCCTAACGTCGGCATAGTATCCGTTCCGGACGAGCGTCTTGACAAGCTCGCCGAAATGTACAATCCTGAGAAGTTCACTCCGGCTACGCTGGAGTTCGTGGACATTGCCGGCCTTGTAAAGGGGGCTTCCAAGGGCGAGGGTCTTGGCAACAAGTTCCTTTCCAATATCCGCGAGGTGGACGCCATCGTACACGTTGTCCGCTGCTTCCAGGACGATAACATAATCCACGTTGACGGCAGCATCGGCGCCGCAAGGGATATCGAGACCATCAACCTTGAGCTGATATTCTCCGACCTTGAGATACTCGACCGCCGTATCGACCGCGCAAAGAAGGCGGTAAAGGGCGATAAGTCGCTTCAGAAGGAAGTTGATTTCTTCGAGGCTCTGAAGGCTCATCTTGAGAACGGAAAGTCCGCCCGCAGCTACGACTTCACCGAGGATGAGCGCGCAATGCTCAAGGATACTCCGCTGCTTTCCAATAAGCCTGTCATCTATGCTGCAAACCTTTCAGAGGCTGATTTCACCGGCGATATCAACAGCAATAAGGAATACCAGGCAGTCTGCGCCATCGCAAAGGAGGAGAACGCGGAAGTCCTGCCTATCTGCGCGCAGATCGAGGCTGAGATTTCCGGTATGAGCGACGAGGACAAGGAGCTGTTTCTTGCGGATATGCACCTTGAAAGCTCCGGTCTCGCAAGAATAATCAAGACCGGCTATCATCTGCTGGGTCTGATCTCCTACCTTACCGCAGGCCCGCAGGAGGTGCGAGCGTGGACGATTACCCGCGGCACGAAGGCTCCGCAGGCAGCCGGAAAGATCCACACCGACTTTGAGAAGGGCTTTATACGCGCTGAGATCGTTGCATTCGACGATCTTATGAAGTGCGGTAGCATGGCGGCGGCAAAGGAAAAGGGGCTTGTACGCCTTGAAGGCAAGGACTACGTTATGCAGGACGGAGACGTTACACTGTTCCGCTTCAACGTATAACTGCCGGACAGACTGACGAAGCGAGGCAACGATGAACAAGATCATCCGAGGGCGCAATGCCAACAACAAAAAAGTTAAGACCCTGTTCATCGCTCAGGTGGTGCTTGGAGTCATGCCTGTGCTGCTGCTGATTCTTTTCGTCTGGAAGAAGATGTACCAGACTCCTATAGTGGGTACGGTTTTCATAATTCTTATATTTCTGTGCAACCTTGCCTATGCGTTCTTAGCGCGGTGGTATGCCGTGCTGCATTCCGGCGTGAAGGGGGAGCGCAGGCTGTTCCGGACGGTGAAGAAGCTCCATGGGACAAACATCGTGTTCCACAATCTGCCAGTGCGGTATAAGCGCGGGCGTTCAGAACTTGACATGCTGATAGTGTGCCATGCCGGAGTCCTCATAATTGAGGTGAAGAACCATTCCGGAACCATCTCCGGAAGCTGGAGGGACGACAAGTGGACGCAGCGCAAACACTACCGCGACGGCAAGGTCACGGAAACAATGATGGATAATCCGATAAAGCAGATGCGCCGCCAGCGCGACATTGTAAAGAGCATTCTGACCGCTGCGGGGGAGAATGTGTGGATAGATTCCGTGCTGTATTTCTCGTCGCCGAATGCAAAGCTGAAGATTTCCCTGCGCGAGAGCGACTATGTATGCTGCGAAAGCGCTGAGCTGTTGGAGTTCCTGAAAAGCTACGACAGCGGAGAAACGCTTTCCAAGAGCCGCATGGAGCATATCGCGCAGATACTCCGGGAAAGTTCAGGGGTATGAGACGGCAGCCTGTTGTCTCACTTGACAAACCGCTTTATAAGTGGTATAATAAAAATATGCTGGGGGGACTCCTTGGAGTTGAGAGGGCGCAGCGCCCGACCCTTTGAACCTGTTGGTTAATACCATCGTAGGGAAGCCGTGATGAATCAGCTTTTCAGGACTTCTGCTATTGTTTTGCGGGAGTCCTTTTTCATTAGGAGGTACCACGATGAAAAACTGCCTTACCATTGCCGGCTCGGATTGTTCCGGCGGCGCGGGTATACAAGCAGACCTCAAGACGTTTTCCGCGCTTGGCTGCTATGGAATGAGCGTTATAACTTCCGTTTTCGCCGAGAATACGCACGCGCTGCTGTCCAGCATGAGCGTTTCACAGGAGGTCATAGCCGACCAGCTGGAAGCGGTGTTCTCGGATATCCGGGTAGACGCCGTAAAGATAGGCGTGCTGCCGGATACCGGCGCTATGCGGGCGGTGGCTGCGGCTCTGTTCAAGTATAAGCCGGAGATCGTCGTGTGCGACCCGGTAATAGCTGCTACGGCGGGCGGGGAGCTGATGAACAGTTCCGCGCTTGGCGCGTTCATCAATGGAATTATCCCGCTGTGCAGCCTGCTCACTCCGAATATCCCGGAGGCGGAAACGCTGCTTTCCTGCCATATCGAGAACGTCACCGACATGAAGGCGGCGGCGCTCAGCCTGTTTGCGCACGGCGCGGGAGCAGTGCTCATCAAGGGCGGACACCTCACCGGCGACGCTACGGACGTGCTGTTCGACGGAAAGGAGTTCAGCATTTTCACGCATGAGCGGCTCGACAGGAAGTCGACCCACGGAACCGGCTGTACGCTGTCGTCGGCGATAGCGGCGTATCAGGCGCAGGGGAAGCCCCTCCCGGAAGCGGTGAGCCTTGCGAAGGACTACCTCACCGGCGCGATAGAACACGGACTGGATATCGGAAACGGACACGGTCCCACGGATCATTTTTACCGTCTGTTTCCGGAAAGGACATAACATGAGAGAATACAAAACACAGATGGAAGCCGCAAAGAAGGGCATAATCACCCCTGAAATGCAGACCGTTGCGGCAAAGGAATACATGGAGCCGGAGAAGCTCCGTGAGCTGGTCGCTAAGGGCTGGGTAGCTATCCCGGCCAACGTGAACCACACGTCGCTTTCCGCCGAGGGCGTAGGCTCCGGGCTGAAAACCAAGATCAACGTTAACCTGGGCATTTCCGGCGACTGCAAGGACTACACCATGGAAATGCAGAAGGTCGACATGGCGATAAAGTTCGGCGCGGAGGCAATAATGGATCTTTCCAACTACGGCAAGACCAACACTTTCCGCAAGCAGCTCATCGAGCGTTCGCCGGCTATGATAGGCACCGTTCCGATGTACGACGCGATCGGCTACCTTGACAAGGATCTGCTTGAGATATCCGCTGAGGACTTCCTCGAGGTCGTACGCGCCCACGCTGAGGAAGGCGTCGACTTCATGACTATCCACGCCGGAATAAACCGCCGTGCAATAGAGGCGTTCCGCCGCGACCCGCGCAAGATGAACATTGTATCCCGAGGAGGCTCCCTGCTGTTCGCGTGGATGATGATGACCGGCAACGAGAACCCGTTCTATGAGCATTACGATGAAGTCCTCGATATTCTGCGCGAGTATGACGTTACCATCTCGCTCGGCGACGCGCTGCGCCCCGGCTGTATCGACGACGCCACCGACGCGGGTCAGATCTCCGAGCTTATCGAGCTTGGAGCGCTCACCGAACGCGCATGGGCAAAGGACGTTCAGGTAATGGTAGAAGGTCCTGGACACATGGCGATGAACGAGATAGAGGCAAACATGAAGCTTGAGAAGCGGATCTGCCACAACGCTCCGTTCTATGTACTCGGTCCGCTTGTGACTGATATTTTCCCCGGCTACGACCACATCACCTCCGCTATCGGCGGCGCGATCGCAGCGGCAAGCGGTGCGGATTTCCTGTGCTATGTAACTCCTGCGGAGCATCTCCGCCTGCCCGACCTCAACGACGTTAAGGAGGGCATAATCGCCAGCAAGATAGCAGCCCACGCCGCAGACATCGCGAAGGGAATCCCCCACGCCCGCGACAAGGACAACGAGATGGCGGCGGCACGCCACAAGCTTGACTGGGAGGAGATGTTCAAGGTAGCCGCAGACCCGGATAAGGCTCGCGCTTACTTTGAGAGCGTACCTCCGGCTGACCGTCATTCCTGCTCGATGTGCGGCAAGATGTGCGCAGTCCGCACAACCAACATGATACTTGAGGGCAAGGAAGTCAAGTTCTGCACAGAAAAATAAAATATTAATTCGGAATTCTTAATTCGGAATTATTGTATCCGCTTCGCGGATATATTTCAAATGAGTAATCAATAGTGAAAAAGCTGATTTCTGCGATTTCGCCTTTGAATGATCCTTTTGGAATACCGCGCGAAGCGCGCTCCATAATTCCGAATTCCGCATTCCTAATTCCGAATTTATTATTGCCTCTGGCGGGGAGCGCCGTCCGGGGTTTATTCCAGCGAGGGAACGCGTGTTTCGCGGTGAGAGGATACTTCTGAGTATCGACCGGCAGTACGGATAATCCGTATTGTAACGCATTTGTGCGTGCGCCGGGATAACTCTTTCCTGCGCCGCGCAGGAAAGAGGTATCTTATGAAAAAGACAAACATCAGAAAGCTTGCTATGGCTGCCGTATTAGTAGCAGTCGCTGTGGTCGGATCGCTGTTCTCGTTCCCGTTCCTGGGAGCAAAGTGCAGCCCGGTTCAGCATCTTGTGAACATCATCGGCGGCGTTTATCTCGGTCCGTGGTACTCCCTCGGAGTTGCGTTCTGCGCCAGTCTGCTGCGTAATATTTTCGGACTTGGTTCGCTCATGGCGTTCCCCGGTAGCATGGTCGGTGCGTTCCTTTCCGGCGTTATGTTCCACTGGATATTCAAGGGCAAGCCGCTGGCTCTGCGCCTTCCGATGGCGTATGTCGGCGAGCTGTTCGGAACTTCCGTCATCGGCGGCATGCTGTCCTTCCCGATCGCTTATCTGATCATGAACAACACCGCTGCAACACTGTTCGGATTCGTGTTCCCGTTCTTCGCTTCCAGCGTTGTGGGAACCGTTATCGCTGCTATCGTAGTAACTTCGCTCAAGCGCGTGAAGGCGATCGACGCGTTCTTCGGCGACGTACAGCCGCAGAAATCATGAAAGGCTAAAACCTGATGACCCTTAAACAGCAAATTGCAGGAGCTCTCGCGGATATGCGCGGGAGCTCTCCGTTGATACACTGCATTACGAATTACGTTACGGCGGGGGACACAGCTAACATGCTGCTTGCCGCGGGTGCTTCTCCGATAATGGCGGACGACCCGTCTGAAAGCGCCGAGATAACCGCGCTGGCTCAGGGGCTGACGCTGAACCTCGGAACTCTCTCCGGCTCCCGGGTGGAGGCTATGCTGCGCTCCGGCGCGGAGGCGAACAGGCGCGGAATTCCGGTGGTATTCGACCCGGTGGGGGCGGGGTGCTCCGGATTCCGCAGGAATTCCGCCGGGGAGATACTCAGGCGGGTCAGGCTGACTGCGATACGCGGGAATCTTTCGGAGATATCCTACCTTGCGGGGTTCGAGTCCCGGGAAAACGGAGTAGATTCCTCAGAAACCCGCATAACCGCCGCAGAAGCCGCGCAGACAGCCGCTAAAAAGCTAGGCTGCGTGTGCGCAGTCACCGGAGAACGCGATGTGATTTCCGATGGAAGCCGCACTGTAACGATACTCAGCGGGACTCCACTGCTGAAAAAGGTTACGGGGGCGGGCTGTATGACCTCTGCGCTGTGTGCGGTGATGTGCACAGCTTCGGACGGCTTTGTCGGAGCCGCCGCTGGAATAGCGCTTATGGATATATGCGGCGAGCTTGCGCAGGAGCGCTCCGGGCTTCCGGGGAGCTTCCGGGCGGCGCTGTTTGATTTTGCCGGGAGCATTACGCCTGAATTACTGGCAGAAAGGCTTGAAATTTATGAAAGTTGACTATACTCTGTACCTGTGCACTGACAGCGGGCTTATGTCCTGCAATACCGTTGAGGAAAGCGTTGAGCGTGCGATCCAGGGCGGTGTTTCGGTGGTGCAGCTCCGCGAGAAGGAGGCTTCTTCGCGGGAACTTTTCGAGCTTGCGAAGCGCGTCAAGCGGGTCACGGATAAATATTATGTTCCGCTTATAATCAACGACCGTCTGGACATCTGCCTTGCTGTAGACGCCGCCGGCGTCCACCTCGGGCAGACCGACCTGCCATGCTCTGAGGCGCGGCGTATTCTCGGCGCTGAGAAGATAATAGGCGTTTCCGCAGCCACCCCGGAGGAAGCGGCAAAGGCGCAGTCCGACGGCGCCGACTACCTAGGCGTAGGAGCGGTTTTCGCGACCTCCACCAAGACCAACACGCGCCCGGTAACTGCGGAGACTATACGCGCGATACGCAGCGCGGTGGATATTCCGTTTGTGGTGATAGGCGGGGTAAATTCAGAGAACATCAGCGGGCTGCATGGTCTGGGGATAAACGGCGCTGCCGTTATTTCAGCGATAATTTCTCAGCCTGATATCACCGCTGCGGCACGTAAAATGCGCCAGGCTGCGGAGCGGCTGTAATACTTCCGTCAATTGCAGGGGCTGGGAAGTCCCTGTTTTTGATATGGCGCGCTGAATCCTGCATGCTCCGGAGTGGATTTCTTCGGTGATTTCCGGGAAAGCTATTGACAATCCGGCGAAAAAGGTTTACAATAATAAAGCAAATGTTAGTTAATTCTAACACTCGAAAGGAGTGTTAAAATGCATTGTAACTGTGAATCTGCATACGAGGAACACGACCTCGTTGAGTGTATAACCTCCGCGCTGGACGCCCGGGATCCGTACACAGGGAATCACTACCGCCGCGTAGCGGATATGGCGTGTGATCTGTGCCACGTATTAGGCCTGCCGGAGGACATAACCAGGGAGATACATATTGCGGGACATCTCCATGACATAGGGAAGATAGGGATTCCGGACAAGGTACTGCTGAAGCCGGGCAGGCTCAATGACGAGGAGTGGGAGCTGATGAAGCAGCACCCGAAGATAGGCGCGGATATCCTTGCGGGGGCGCCGAAATTCGCGAGGATAGCGGCGATAATACTGCACCATCATGAGCGTTTTGATGGAAAGGGGTATCCGTTCGGCGCAAAGGGCGAGGAAATACCGCTTGGCTCGAGGATAATTGCGGTATGCGATTCCATCGACGCTATGGCGAGCAGCAGAGCGTATCGGGGCGCGCTTCCGCTGGAAACGGTGCGGAGCGAGATCGAGAAAAATTCCGGGTTGATGTATGATCCTGATGTTGCTAAGGCTATGTTGGATAATTGGCAGATCGTCGAGAATACTTATAGGTGATTACAATAAATTGTTGTTTAGAGGCGGAACGATGTTTGTGAGAGAAAACTATAATTTAGCTGTGTAGT
>DQFX01000026.1 GCA_003531585.1 Oscillospiraceae bacterium
CAAGGTTTTTAGAGGTGACCTAATGTCATAAAGGAGATTTTAACATGAGCTTCAATATACATGACCTTAACCGCAACGCCTGTATGCTCAAAGGCCCTCTGCGCAGCGAGGGCTACGACTGGTGGTGGCACAGCTTTACCGGAGTCAACGTACGCACCGGAGAGGAGCGCTCGTTTTTCGTGGAGTTCTTCCTCTGCAACCCGGAATTTGGCGGCAGGGCGCCGACATTCGGTCAGCTTCCGTTCTGCCGCGATAACGGCGTAAAGCCATCATACCTGATGGTGAAAGCCGGCGCGTGGGGCGAGGGAGCCAAGCAGATCCACCGTTTTTTTGGCTGGAATAAGGCGAGCGTCAGCCAGGTTGCTCCCTACTCCGTTTTAGCCGACGACTGCTTCGCTTCTGATTTTGTGCTGAAGGGCAGCGTCGACCTTTCCGAGGAGGAATGCGCAGAGCACCCGGAATACATGTGTTCCGCCGGGAAAATGCGCTGGGATCTCCGGCTTGACAAGCAGATTGCATTCAATGTGGGCTACGGAGCCGCAAAGCCTTTCCGTGCGGCTCAGGCATTTGAAATGTACTGGCATGCCGAGGGCATGAAAACCGCCTACGCCGGCGAAGTTGAGTTCGACGGCGAAAAGTACGAAGTCACCCCGGAGCGCTGTTACGGCTACGCAGACAAGAACTGGGGCAGGGGATTCACGTCGCCCTGGGTATGGCTCAGTTCCAGCGACCTGTTCAGCAACCTGACCGGAAAGGCGCTGAAAAACAGCGCGTTCGACATCGGAGGAGGTCAGCCGAAGGTTGCCGGAATATCCCTCGGCAGGCAGCTTCTCTCCGCATTTTATTATGAGGGCAGGGAGTTCGAATTTAACTTCTCGAAGCCCGCACTGTTCACACAGACCAGATTCGACTGCGGCGAGACGGAGACTGAAATCAGGTGGCATGTTTCGCAGACATCCGCATACGGAAAAATGGAGACTCGTATAAGCTGTCCGAAGTCGGAAATGCTGTTCATGAACTATGAAGCACCGGACGGCTCCATGCCGCTGAAGCGTCTCTGGAACGGCGGAACGGGCAAGGGCAGAATAAAGCTTTACGGCAGGGACGACGACGGAAAGCTGTTCCTTGTCGACGATATACGCGCGGAGCATGTCGGCTGCGAATACGGAGAGCGCTGCAAGTGAATCAAAGATGGAATTACGCTGTACGTTCAATAGTCTGTATTGCTCTTGCGGCAGCAATGGTTGGCGTATCGGAACTGCTCGATGAAAAGGAGATAATATTTCCGGAAATAACCGCGCTGACCGTCGGAGCAATTGCCGCTCCGAAGCACTCGTGGAAGGTCAGCCGCGCGCGTATGATAATTCTTATCGCGGTATGTTCTGTTATCGGAATACTGATAGTAAGGTTCAGCCCATTTCCCAAAGCGGTAGGATTAACAGCGGCTTTTGCTCTGTGTCAGGTGATTTATCTGATGTCCGGAACTAGTTTTGCGCCGCTTATTTCTGCTGCGGCGCTGCCTGTTCTTATGGATACCGAAACAATAATTTATCCGATATCGGCAGTGACTATGACGGCTCTGACCTGCCTGGCACAGTACATTCTTGAACGCGCCGGTGTGTGCGAAAAAGAGGATTTTGTGCCGCTCGCAAAGCCGGATAAATTCAGGTGGATATCTGCTATAGTAAGAGTAGGAGCAGCTGCAGTTCTGGCGTTCCCGCTGATACATTTCGGAGTGCAGTTCTGTATTGCTCCCCCGCTTCTGGTTGCGTTCACGGAGTTTTCAGATCCGCAGAGCAAGGCGCGCTCAAAGCCGGTAAAAACCGTGCTTATAATTACGGGCTGCGCCCTGACCGGCGCTTTGCTGAGGTATCTGCTGTGCTGTAATGCGGGACTGCCGCTGACCCTTGCGGCGATTCTGTCTGTTGCTGCTGCGCTTATCATAATGAAGTTCGCCGGGCAGTTCATTCCGCCGGCGGGCGCGCTTGGAGTGCTTCCGATGATTATACCGCAGGAAACTCTACTGATATATCCTGCTGAAATCCTTGCAGGAGCCGCCGTATTTATGGCTGCCGCTCTGTGCTTCCGAAAAAAAGAGACATAAGAAAACACCCTGCTGTCGGCGGGGTGTTTTAAATTATTGCAGCAATTACGAAAGATCAGCGCGCATTTTCCTATGAAACACAAAAGAAGCGAGCACCGAGAACAAAGCTGCATAAGCCGCGACGATCAGAATATGAATTCCGATTCCGCTGAATTCAAGCGCAGCAGCCATTCGCGCCGCTTTAACGCAGTGATAGAATGGAAGCGTCCTGCATACGCCGAGCATAACTCCACCCGCGCCTTCCGCGTCGAACCACACGCAGCCAAGCAGCGAGGCAAGAGAAATTATGATCGAGCAAAGCCCGGGAGCCGCCTTTTCATTGAAAAGCGAACCGAACAGCAGTCCGGCGGCGATAAAGAACACCGCGCCGGGAATCAGCACAACTACAGCCATTAACGCACCGCCTGCACTTATCGTGTTTGTTCCCATCACAGCCCCAGCAGTCATGGAAGCCGCAAAAGTAATAACAGACTGAATAACAGAAAGCGCAAGCACGGGAAACGTGTAGCCTGCAATAAAATCAAAGCTTTTCATCGGGGACGCATACAGCCGCGTCAGGAACGCTCCGCTGCGGTCTTTTGAGACCGACAGGCATGTGAAAAGCATGATGAACGACTGCCCGAACATCGCGATACCCCCGGCAAGATTCTCAATATTGAAAATCGTCATTCCTGCTTCGGGAGGTATGCTCTGGTTTACAATGCTCATTATCACCAACATTACAAGCGGGAATCCAAGGCAGAATATGTAGCTCAGCGGGTCACGGAGGAGTTCCTTCAGGTTCCGGCCGGAAAAAGCGAGTACTCTGTTCATGCGTTCACACCTCCCTCGCGAGCTTCAGCGATTTTTATAAACGCGTTCTCCAGACCTTTTTCACCGGTCAGAGCTTCAAGTTCGGACAGGGTTCCGACCGCGCGGAGCTTTCCGCTGACCATAATTGCAATACGGTCGGAAAGCTGTTCTGCTTCCTCCATGTAGTGGGTGGTCAGTATCACGGTTAAGCTTCCCTTGAGTGACTGTATAGCGCTCCAGAGTTCGCGGCGCGCTAGTACGTCCAGACCGAGCGTAGGCTCGTCAAGGAAAAGCACCTCCGGTTCCGAAATAAGAGCCATCGCGATGGAGACCCGCCGCTTCCAGCCGCCGGAAAGCGTCTTGGTGCGCTGTTCCATTACTTCGTCAAGCTTGAACATGCGCTGCATTTCCGCGACGCGTTCGATTCGTTTCTCTTGTGTAAATCCGTAGATTTTCGCCATCAGCTCGAGGTTTTCCCGAACGGTGAGATTCTCTGCTACTGCGGTGTCCTGCGGGGAAACTCCGACTGCCTTTTTCACAAGCGCGCTCTCTGTAGATACGTTGTGTCCGCAGACGTAAGCCTCGCCGCCCGTCGGTTTCGAAAGGCAGGTCAGCATGCGTATCGTTGTGGTTTTTCCGGCGCCGTTCACTCCGAGAAGCGCGAACAGCTCGCCCTTTTCAACGGTTATGTCAAGGCTGTTTACCGCTGTTTTTCCTTTGTACCTTTTTGTCAGCTCTCTTGCCTGTACTGCTGTCATTGCGTTTGCCTCCTGACGCATTTCTGGCGTCCTCTATAACTCCGCCCAGCTTCACGAGAGCCATTCCCTTGTCCTCGTCCCCAAGAACAAGTATAGCGTCGCCGGGGTTGAGTCCGAATACCTCGCGGCATTTCTTCGGCAGAGTTATCTGTCCCTTGTCATTCATTTTGGAGAAGCCGAATATGTGCTTTTTGCCGTCCTGACTGTCGGATACCTCCGTCAGATTGCGCACCAGCATGTCTACGGTGGTGCCGTAGATATCAGCAAGCGCAATGCAGTTTTCTATATCTGGAACCGTCTCGCCGCTTTCCCATTTTGCTACTGCCTGCCGTGAAACGTTCAGCTTTTCGGCTACTTCTTCCTGGGTAAAGCCGTTCTGCTTGCGGAACAGCTTGAGATTGTTGAACTCAATGCTCATGTTTTCACCTCGTCATAATTATACATCAGTTTGTTGCTCAATTCCACCAACCGCAGCTTACATAAATGTTACGTTGGGTTGCATTTTCGGAATTTGTCCAGATAAATTGCTTATTATGGAAACATCTAAAAATCGGTTTGAAAAGCAAAAACGGGCAGTGTGCCAGATTTTAGGAAAGCCTCCTCGTAAGGCTGTATGCCTTACGAGGAGGCTTGAAGAAGCAGTCGGTGTGCTATACATATTTTCACTCAAACAAGGTTT
>DQFX01000036.1:0-19567 GCA_003531585.1 Oscillospiraceae bacterium
GAAAGCCGACGAAGTAAGGCTGTATGCCTTACGAGGAGGTTTGACGACGAAGATGGCGCGCACTGCACATTTTCGCTCACATGAGGTTTTTAGAGGTGACCTTTTATATCTAGTATATCACAACTCGCCGGAAAATGCAACGGCGGTACGAAAATTCTGCACACATTTCCGTCATAATAACCGCCGCCGTCCGTCGATTTGCCATCAAATTATTACAATTTGGCTACAATTTGTTTCCTTGCAGTTACAAAACGCGCAAAACTGTTGACAATCACCGCCGTTTGGAGTATATTATTATAGTGGTAGTTTGTGTATCACACGATAATAATATCCGAAAGATAAAATTCAGATACAGGAGAACAGCTAATGATCAAGGAAACTTCACTTTGCATGGGCTGCATGAACGACAAAACCTATGACGGTCCCTGCAAGCTGTGCGGATACAGCGACAACACGCCGAATATCCCCACATACCTGGCGCCCAAGACCTTCCTTGCCGACCGCTACATCGTCGGTAAGGTGATAAGCTACAACGGAGAGGGCGCGGTATATATCGGCTACGACACGGCGGCGGGCGCGAAGGTCACAATAAAGGAATTCATGCCGGACACCCTCTGCTCCCGCAGGAAGGGCGAGACCGACATAACGGTCGATCCGTCCGCGGCGGCGCTCTACAAGACCTACCTGTCGGAATTCATCGACCTCAACCGCACGCTGATGAAGCTGCGCGGAATGTCCCACGTTCAGACCGTTCTCGACGTGTTCTGCGAGAACAGCACCGCCTACGTGGTATTCGAGTACATCAACGGAATTTCCCTCAAGACATACCTTGCGAACTCCTCCGGGGTGATAACCTGGGAGCAGGCGAAGGAGCTTTTCTCACCGTTCTTCACAACGCTGAGCCTTATCCATTCCGCCGGGATAATCCACCGCGGGATATCCCCCTCCACGATTTTCGTCACCGATAAGCTAGAGCTGAAGCTTACCGGATTCGCGATATGCGCGGCGCGCACCACCGGAACCGAGATCCCCTGCGAGATGTTCGCAGGATTCGCAGCCCCAGAGCAGTACACCAACGAGATAAACGGCACCTGGACAGACGTCTACGGCATTTCCGCAGTGCTTTACCGCTGCCTGACCGGCTGCATTCCCACCGAGGCAATAGCCAGAAACGGCACCAGCCTTATGGAGCCGATGATGATAAACCGGAACATTCCGGCAAACATTTCCTCCGTGATAATGGCAGGCCTTAACATCTCGCCGGAGGACCGCGTCCGCACCATAACCGAGTTTGTCGACCGCCTGTTCACACAGCCGAAGGCAGCCGAGCCGGCTCCCGCCGAGAAGGCGAAGCTCACCCGCAGGGAGCAGAAGCAGCGCCGCGAGCGCAACAAGACCATCGCGGTAATGGTCATCGCAGGGATCGTTCTTGCAGCGTTCATCGTGGTGTTCGTGCTGACCCTGAACGGAACTCTCACCGGCGGAAACAGCACCCCGCCGGAAAGCACTTCCACCGTGGAAGCCACCGCAGAGACCCGTGAGCCGGAAACCAGCCAGGCGGAAACCACGTCCTCCCAGCCGGAGCCGGATCAGATCATCACGTCGGATACGATAAAAATGCCGGACTTCTCCGGAAGAAGCTACGATTACGAGACCGAGCGCTACGGAAGCACCTTCACGTTCGTGCCGAAGTACGAGTATTCCGACACATACGCAAACGGACTGATGTACGACCAGAGCATTGAAGCCGGCAAGGAAGTCACCGCCGGGATAACTGTGGTAGTAAAGGTCAGCAAGGGACCCAGCAGGGTAGCCCTGCCGGACTACACCGGTCAGACACCCGACAAGTATATAGCTGAGCTGAGCAAGCTCAACATCAAGTATTCAGTAACGACGGAGCGCTCCAACGAAGCCAAGGACGGATACGTGTTCAAGTGCAGCGTTGAGATAGGCGACCTCGTGGACGTTGAAAACGGTCAGGAAGTAACAGTATACTGCGCCGAGAACTACCCGCCCACAGTGGAAGCGACCATGGACGGCACAGCAGAGCCGTGGTTCACCAGCGAAGGTATCCCGGTAATCGGCGACGAAACACAGGAAGTTGAGGAAAACTAAGCATGGAGCTTGATTTAGGCGAGATCAGAAAGAATATAGACGCGATAGACGACCAGCTCCTTGAGCTGTTCAAGCAGAGAATGGGACTGACCCGCAAGGTCGCTGAGTACAAGGCGGCGCACAACATGGTGGTGTTCCAGAGCGAGCGCGAAAAGGCGATAATCCGTTCTGTGAGGGACCGCTCCCCGGAGGAGCTGAAAAGCTCCGCAGAGTTCCTGTTCACCAACATCATGGATATATCGAAGTGCGGCCAGAACAACGCGATAACCCCAGCTGTGAGCATTCCCCACGGCACGCAGATAAAGCATACCCCCGACGTCGCAGTGCAGGGGATTGAAGGCGCATACGGCCACGCGGCGGCGCAGAAGCTGTTCCCGGACGGCCGCATGAACTTCCGCGCAAGCTTTGCGGAGGTGTTCGAGGCAGTTGAAAACGGAAGCGCCGATTACGGCGTTATCCCGGTGGAAAACAGCACCGCCGGGGAGGTCAGCGTTAACATGGAGCTGCTGGAAAAGCACCACGTTTTCGTGAACCGCACCGTTACCGTACCCTGCACCCATGTCCTCGCGGCAAAGCACGGCGTGAAGGAGCAGGATATCCGCATACTGTTCGGCCACGAGCAGGCTATACGCCAGTGCAGCGAGTACGCCTCCTCCCGCCCGGAGCTTACCATTATCCCCTACGCAAACAACGCGATGGCGGCGCAGATGGTCGCGGAGAACCGCAGCAGCGAGCTTGGCTGTATCTGCTCCCGGGAGTGCGCCGAAATGCACGGCCTGGACATCGTGAACCCCGCGATAGCCGCCGACCCCAACAACGCGACAAGATTCTTCTGCATCTCAAAAGAGACCGAGGTCTACGACGGCGCGGACACTATCGCAGTGTCTGTTTCCCTGCCGCATATTTCGGGCTCCCTTTACAGAATGCTGACAAAATTCGCGGTCAACGAACTTGACCTCACCAAGATACAGAGCAAGCCGCTCCCGCTGGAATTCCGCACCGAGGAGGACGAGTTCATGTTCTACCTCGAGTTCTCCGGAAACATCGGTCAGCCGGTGGTGCTCCGCCTGCTGAACAACTTCCAGACCGAGTACAGCTACTTCCGTTTCCACGGAAACTTCCTCGCGGTGAACTGACATGGCGATGTTTTCCGCTGTGATACTCGCCGGAGGGAGCGCCTCCCGCATGAACGGGATAAACAAGCAGCTCGCGCTCCTGGACGGTATCCCCGTAGTTATCCGGAGCGCCCTGGCGTTCGAAAATTCGGCGCAGGCCGGGGAAATAATTCTTGCCGTACCCGCCGGCGAGGAGGAGCGCTACGCCGCGCTGTGCAGCCAGTACGGCATAACCAAGCTGAAAGCCGCGGTACACGGCGGCGCGACGCGTTTCCTTTCGGTAAAAAACGCGCTCGAGTACGTATCCGCCGGATACGCGTACATCGCGATACACGACGGAGCGCGCCCGCTGATATCCACTGCGGATATCGACCGCGTGCTGACTGACGCCGTACAGTACGGCTCAGCGATAGCCGCCGCTCCGGTGACTGACACGATAAAGCAGGTCAGCGGCGGAGCGATAACGTCCACGCCGGACCGCAGCACGCTCTACGCCGCCCAGACCCCGCAGGCGTTCCGCAGGGAGCTTTACGCCTCCTGCATGGAAAAGCTGGGGAGCCGCGCCGAGGAGCTCACCGACGACAGCGCCCTGCTTGAGCTGTGCGGCGAACCGGTGCACATAACTCCTGTGACCGCCTGCAACATGAAAGTGACCCGCCCGGAGGACCTGGCGATAGCCGAAGCTGTTTTACGGAGGTAATTATGTTCAATATTCTGGTCGTCGACGACCAGGCGCATATACGCCGCCTGTACGAATATACACTTGAAAAGAACGGCTACCAGCCCTACACCGCCGGAGACGGCGCGCAGGCGCTGAAGCTGATGGAGACCACCCACATCGACCTCGTGATACTCGACCTGATGATGCCCACGATGGACGGCTACACGTTCCTGAAAACGATGCGCGACAGCGGAAGCAGCATTCCGGTGCTGATAATAACCGCCCGGGACAGCGCCGAGGACGTCCGCAAGGCGTTCACGATGGGCACAGACGACTTCATGGTAAAGCCGGTGGACGACGTGGAGATGATACTGCGTATCCGGGCGCTGCTGCGACGCGCGAGGATATCCGAGGAGCAGAAGATAACCGTAGGCTCCACAACGCTGATATACGATTCCTTCACGCTGATACAGAACGGCACGGAAGTCCAGATGCCGAAGAAGGAGTTCCAGATACTGTTCAAGCTGCTGTCATTCCCGAACAAGACCTTCACCCGCGCGAACCTTATGGAGGAGTTCTGGGACATGGACAGCGAATCCGAGGCACGCACGGTGGACGTCCACATCAACCGCCTGCGCGACCGCCTCAAGGACAACAAGGATATCCAGATAGTGACCGTCCGGGGGCTTGGCTATAAGGCGGTAAAGACCGCGGACAAGCCGCAGGGGGCGTCATGAAAAACAAAAAGCGGAAAAGCTCTATATTCACCCGCCTGGGCGCGAAGCTCAGCCTGCTGATACTCATTATAACCGTCAGCGCAGACGTGCTCTCGTTTTCCGCCCGCATTTCGATAGACATGATAGTCTCCAACGGAAGCAGCGACACGGAAAACATCATAGCCTCCGTCGTCAGCAGTATCATTATCGGTACGCTGATGTCGTTCATAGTGAGCGGGCTGTTCCTGAAACCGCTGGTGGAGCTTATCAAGGCGACAAAGCAGGTGTCCCAGGGCGACTACTCCGTGCAGGTGGACATGGGCTGGGCTGAAAAGCACACCGTCCGGGAGCTTTCCGACCTCATCAAGGTGTTCAACGAAATGACCCGGGAGCTAAACAACAACGCGATGTTCAATCAGGATTTCATCGCGAGCTTCTCGCACGAATTCAAGACCCCGCTGGTATCGATACGCGGATTTGCGCAGCAGCTCTATAATGGAAACCTCACCCCGGAGCAGCAGAAGGAATTCTCAAAGATAATCCTGGAGGAGACCGAGTACCTTTCGGAGCTTTCCACCAACACGCTGCTCCTGACCCGGCTTGAGACCACGGACATCATCTCCAAGGAGGAGTTTTCGCTTGACGAGCAGCTCCGCACCTGCATGCTGCGCCTGGAGCCACACTGGTCTGAAAAAAACATCGACCTCTCGATGGAGCTTGACGAAGTGAAATTCTTCTGGAACGAGCAGATGCTGGAGCATGTCTGGAACAACCTGTTCGACAACGCGGTGAAGTTCACCCCGGAGGGCGGCAGCATATTCGTGAGCTGCCACCGCAGCGCCGGAGTCATCACGATACGCGTCCGGGATACGGGAACGGGAATACCGCAGAACGCGCTCCCTCACATATTCGAGAAATTCTACCAAGCGGACAGCTCCCACGCCACAAAGGGCAACGGGCTGGGGCTTCCGCTGGCAAAGAAGATAGTCGAGGTGTGCGGCGGCAGGATAGGCGTACAGAGCGACCTCGGGAAAGGCACGGAATTCACCGTGATACTCCCCGACGGCGGAAATCTTTTAGGCAAAAACAGCAGCCGGAGCGAACTCAACCTCGGCGGCGAAGAATAAACAGGAGGGCAAAAATGGAATTCATCAGTGAAAGAACAGCCTGCACCATGATATCCGAAACAGTCGTCAAAGCAGGAGTGTCGCTGTTCAATGCGGTCAAGTACATCTACATGATAGCCGACAAGGACTTCTACAACATCAACATCAAGGATATCTTCAAGATAGCGCTGAACAACATCTCCGACACCACCTGCCTTTACAACACCGGGATAAAGCTCGACAAGGAGCGCTGCGCCGAAATGAACACCCCGGAGTACGAGCGCGTGCTCTCCCTTATGGTGTATTCCTTTGCGGTAAGGCTGCCGGTGCTGAAGAACGTCAAGACCTCCGGCGGATACCTCAACGACAAGCAGATAAAGAACATCTACGATATGGTGATATCCAAGGGCGCCGGAAACTACGACAACGTTATCGTCGATGACTTCGAGGAGATACGCCGCATGGTGAAGTCCGGGAAGCCTGTCCCCGCCTACGACGCGGAGTGGTACAAGGGGTATATCTACACCTACGTGCCCACGCTTGCCGCCATCACGAACAAGAATGTGTTCCTGCTGGGAAGCGCCGATATACTCTTCACGCTGTTCTATTCCTGCCTTGAGGAGGAGCTTGTCCGCCTGCTGAATTCCCTCGCCGCCCAGGCGTAATTCACGGCTCGCGCGCATATACTTACCTGAAAGGGAGGTACAGCATATGCAAAACGAACAAGCTGAACAGAACCTATACGAAACCGCCGGAGCAGAGCCGACTGAACGCTCCGAACGTTCCGAAACCCGCAGCAGCGTAAACCGCTTCGCTTACATGTCCGCGGAAGCCCCGGCGCTTCGCGGAGAGCTCCGCGGCAGCGCCGACCACCCGACAGCCGAGGGCAGCATATTCGCCTACTGGCTGGACGGAGCGCTGTACCTGCAAGCAGAGATTTTGGGACTTCCTCCGGACAGGGTGTTCGGATTCCATATCCACGATGGAATAATATGCGGCTCCCCGGACAGCGGCGGAGCTTCCGGAGCCTTCGCCGAAGCCGGACCGCACCTGAGCCTCTGCCCTGAAGGCACCTGGTGCGGCAGACACCCATATCACGCCGGAAACCTTCCGCCGATAATCTCGGATTCCGACGGATACGCGGCGATGGAAGTCTACATCGGCAAGGCGCTGATATCCGATTATTCCGGGAAGCCGATAATCCTGCACGACATGCCGGACGATTTCAGCACACAGCCCTCCGGCGGCTCCGGAAAGCGGATAGCCTGCGGGATATTCACAGAAGTACTTTAACAGACCGGAAATTCCTCCGGCTGTAGTCTGTTAGTAAAGATTTTACGAAAACAAAGGAGAAAAACATGGCACACGAAATAAGAAACCCCGACCTCTGGGAAAGCGGCGCACGCAAGATAGCGTGGGTAAAGCGCAACATGCCGCTGCTTAACGGAATCGAAAAGGAATTCGAGCAGGAAAAGCCCTTTGCAGGGCTGCGCGTAGCGCTCTCGGTACATCTTGAGGCTAAGACCGCGTACCTCTGCAAGGTGCTTGCAGCCGGCGGAGCCGAAATGTACGTCACCGGAAGCAACCCGCTGTCCACTCAGGACGATGTTGCTGCGGCGCTGGTTCACGACGGACTGAACGTATTCGCATGGTACGACGCTTCAAACGAGGAGTACCACCGCCACATTTCGCAGGTCATCAAGGCTCGCCCCAACGTAATAATCGACGACGGCGGCGACCTGGTAAACCTCATTCACAACGAGTACCCCGAGCTTATCCCGGAGGTGCTGGGCGGCTGCGAGGAGACCACCACCGGAATTATCCGCCTGAAGGCCATGGATAAGGATCACGCGCTGAAATTCCCGATGGTGCTGGTAAACGACGCCGACTGCAAGCACCTGTTCGATAACCGCTACGGCACCGGACAGTCCGTATGGGACGGCATCAACCGCACGACCAACCTTATCGTAGCCGGAAAGAACGTTGTGGTCGCAGGCTACGGCTGGTGCGGAAAGGGCGTTGCAATGCGCGCGAAGGGTCTCGGTGCTGACGTTATCGTCACCGAGATAGACCCGATAAAGGCTATGGAAGCCGTAATGGACGGCTTCAAGGTAATGCCCATGCGCGAGGCGGCGAAGGCCGGCGATTTCTTCGTGACCGTGACCGGCTGCGCCGACGTTATCGGCGAGGAAGCGTTCCTCAACATGAAGGACGGGGCTATCTGCTGCAACGCAGGTCACTTCGACGTGGAAGTAAACATGGCGAAGCTCCGCGAGATGGCTACGGAATCCTACCTTGCGCGCAACAACATCATGGGTTACAAGCTGGCTAACGGCAACACCGTATTCGTTATCGCCGAGGGCAGACTTGTAAATCTCGCCGCCGGCGACGGACACCCCGCCGAGATAATGGACATGAGCTTCGCTATCCAGGCGCTCTCCGCGAAGTACATCGCGCAGAACAGCGCCGCAGTCAAGTCCAGCGGCCACATGACGGTAAACGTACCCAAGGAGATAGACCGCGAGGTAGCGCTCCGCAAGATAAGCTACTGGGGACTTGAGATAGACAGGCTCACGCCCGAGCAGGAAAAGTACCTCGGAAGCTGGGAGGTCTGATATGACCTTCGAAGAACAGTTTGAACAGCTCCAGAAAATGTTCGATTCCTCAGATTGCGACATAGAAGTGCTCCCCCCGGACGAGGAGAAGGCTAAGAAACTCCGCGCCCAGGGCGGCGAGTTCACTCCGCTTGCGGCGATACTCGCAGGAACCGGCGGAGTTTCCGTAAACGGAATACTGCGTTTTCTCGGCAGCGGCATGATGGATTTCTTCGAGCGCAACGAGCGTCTTTCCGAGATGGGCATGACGATAGTCGCCGAAGACGTTTTCGGAGGTATCTACGGTCTGGACAAGCAGGGAACGCTGCTTTACCTCGCACCGGACGAGCTGATGGTCGAGGAGTTCGGCGATAATTTTGACGAGCTTCTTGAATTTGCCTGCAGCAGAAAGGAAATGGAACAGTTCTACCGCCCCTACATCAAGGAATGCCCCGGCGTGCTCTACGATGAGCTTCCCGCGGACAAGGGCGTGAGCGTGTACCCTCCCCTGTGGTCGGAAGCGGGAAATGACCCGCGCTCCACGGCGGCGGTGTCCATGAAAGAACTCCAGGACGTTGAGATAGAGGTCATGAAAAAACTGAACAGCCAGGATAATGCTGAGCCAAACGACGGAGGTGCAGAATGAACGTAAATTACGAAAAGCTGATGAAGTGCTTCGAATGCGTACAGCAGAAGATAACCTTCAAGCCGGAGATCGCGCTGATACTGGGCAGCGGCCTCGGCGACTACGCAGACACGATGGAAGTTGTTGAAACGCTGGATTACCACGATATCGAGGGATTCCCGGTATCCACCGTTCCCGGTCACAAGGGACGCTTCGTGTTCGGCTATGCGGGCGGCGTTCCTATCGTTGCAATGCAGGGCAGAGTGCATTTCTACGAGGGCTACAAGCCGCAGGACGTAGTGCTCCCCATCAGGCTGATGAAGCTGATGGGCGCAAAGGTGCTTTTCCTGACGAACGCGGCGGGCGGTATAAACCGCAGCTTCAACGCAGGCGATTTCATGCTGATAACCGACCAGATATCAATGTCAGTCCCCTCGCCGCTCATCGGGGAGAATATCGACGAGCTGGGCGTGCGCTTCCCGGATATGTCCGAGGTATACAGCCGCCGCCTGCGGAAGATTATAGAGAATTCCGCCGTGACCGCCGGTGTACCGCTCCGCAGGGGCGTGTATATTCAGACCACCGGCCCGCAGTACGAAACCCCCGCAGAGATACGCGCATATGAGCGCCTTGGCGCTGACGCGGTGGGAATGTCCACCGCCATTGAAGCGATAGCGGCGCGCCACGCGGGAATGGAGATATGCGGAATCTCCTGCATAAGCAACCTCGCGGCGGGGATATCGGTGAATCCGCTCACCCACGCAGAGGTACAGGAGACCGCCGACAGAGTTGCCCCGCTTTTCAAGAAGCTGGTAACTCAGGCGATAAAGGATATCCACAACGCATAAAAAATTGCGCCCTTTTTCACGGAGGGCGCAATTTTTCTGCCATTTTTTGCGACTTAAAGGGAGAGGTGATAATATGGAAGATACCCAGATAATCGAACTTTATTTTGCCCGCGATGAACAGGCGCTGACCCGCTCCTCCGAAAAATACGGCGGCCTGTGCATGAGTATCGCTCAGCGGATACTTAACAGCCGCCCAGATTCCGAAGAATGCGTCAACGACACATGGCTAGGCGCATGGAACTCTATCCCGCCCGCAAAGCCGTTCTCGCTTTCCGCGTTTCTCAGCAGGATAACCCGCAACCTCGCCGTCGACCGTCTCCGCAGGAAAACGGCGCAGAAGCGCGGCTTCGGTGAGTACTCCTGCGCGCTGTCCGAGCTGGACGAATGCATTCCCTCGGACGTCAGCGTTGAAAAGCAGTTCGAAGCCGCACAGCTTGCGGAGATGATTGAAAAGTGGCTAGATTCCCTCCCCCGGGAAAAGCGCGCAGTGTTTATCCTGCGGTATTTTTATCTGAAACCGGTAGCCGAGGTAGCTTCCGACCTGGATATTACCATAAGCAAAACCGCCGCAATTCTCCGCCGGGAGCGGATATCCCTGCAAAAAACGCTTGAAAAGGAGGGCGTGCTATGAGCGACAAATTATTAGAAGCCATCGGTGGAATATCCGAGCAGTTCATTGCTGAATGCGATGATTACATCAGCCAGAGGAAAGCCTCCCACCGCCGCCGGAAGCTCACCCGCGTGACCGCACTCTGCGCCGCTGTTATCGCCGGAGCGGCTCTGCTGACCGGGGCGGTCTATTCGATATTCCGCGTAAGCTTCCCGAACAGCTTTGCGAACCGAACGGAACACAGCGCGGCTATTTACGACATCGAGCCGTTCAGAATGTCGATACAGCTTCCCGCCGGGTGCGTGATAGAAAAATCGGAAAACGCGCAGGGCGGCTGGTCGCCGATGGATATAAAGCTGAACGGCGAAACAGTCGGCACCGCCGACTACAGCACATTTGAACTGTACGACGGCGTAGAACGCTCCGACCCGAATTTCTACCGAATGGTATACAATCAGCTGATGTTAAGCGCCCAGGCAAACTGGGACAACGATTATACCGTAGTAAAGCAGGACGAAACAAGCGAAAATGCGGTAACGAAAATCGGGATAGTGGCGGACTACGGAAGCGGAAGCCCCGGTGAAACGACATACCAGCCGGGAATACTAGCATTCAGCACCGAGTTTTGCGTGTACGTCAACATCAGCCTTGAAAGCGGCATATTCACCGATGAGCAGATAGAATACATCGCCCGCTCTATTGAGCTTACAAGATAACAAATCCGCGCCCTGAACATGGGCGCGGATTTATTTTTTTCAGGGACTGCAAAAGCAGTCCTGTTTTTTTACCGGATACCGGGTATACTGATATCGGGAATATCGTTTGCTCTGGGAGCGCCGCAGTTCTGGCAGAAGTTGGCGTCAGGAGCGTTGACCTTTCCGCAGGAGCATTTCCAGGGAGTATCCGGTCTGACAGCATCGCCGTCTGACATATTTGCAAGTATCTTGCCTAACGTCTGCGATATGTCGGAAAGGGTACGGTCTGTTTCGCGGGTGTTTCTTGAAGCTATATGTATAATGTTTTCAGACATCTCGATGTACATCGCCCATGCAATATGAGAAATAAGAACCGGAATAATCGAAATAAGTGCTGTTATCCACACTCCGCCATTTCCTGTGACCAGTCCGTTGATAAACATAAACACCACGCCCAGCGCACATAACCCTAAGCTCACCTTCACCACGACCTTGCTAACTGTTGTCCATTTGTCATTCATTTTTGAATCCTCCATGTTAATTGATTTTTGAAACCTTTCAAGCGTTAATAACTTTTGAAGACTTTCAAATGTTATTAACCCAATATGACACCTTTCCTATGTATATTATAACCTTTTATAGTTGCTTTGTCAAGACTTTTCAGCCATATATGATAAAATATATCTGAAAGGAGAGATGGCTATGGCAATTTACACACGACTGAAAGACCTCCGTGAGGACGCTGACAAGACACAGAGCGATGTCGCACGCTACCTTGGAACCACTGCTCAATACTATGGCAAATATGAAAAAGGCGAACGCGAACTCCCTTTCGATCGCGCAATTCGGCTTGCTGAATACTATAATGTCACACTTGACTATCTCGCCGGAAGAAGCAACAACAAACTCGGACAGCCGCTCACCGACGATGAAGCCTCCCTCTTGAAGAAATGGCACTCACTTTCCGAACGCAACAAAGGCAAGATCGAATACCACATTGAAGAACTCAACGACAAAAATCACCACAAATAACACAGAATCTCCCCACCATCGCCGGTGGGGAGAAATTTTTAACGGTGAGAAAGGTGCAGATACAAGGAAAAGCCCCAGCGGACTCCGCTGGGGCTTAAACACGCAAAAGCGCATTAATTTAAATGATTAGTCCTGCTTGAACTCGTCGCCGTACATGTTCTGGAGTTCAACGAGGTGCTTATACTTAGCAGCCGCGTTCTTGACTGCCTTGTCGAACAGAACGGTAGCTCTCTCGGGGTTAGCACGCATGAGGGAGTTGTAGCGAACCTCTCTCATCATGAATGCCTTGTAATCGCCGGTCGGAGCCTTGCTGTCGAGGGAGAACGGGTTCTTGCCCTCGTCTGCCAGAGCCGGATTGAAGCGGAACAGATGCCAGTAACCAGCCTCTACAGCTTCCTTCTCTACCTGCTGAGCGATGGTCAGACCGCCCTTGATACCGTGGTTGATGCACGGTGCGTAAGCGATGATGAGGGACGGACCGTCATAAGCCTCAGCCTCTGCGATAGCCTTTAAGCACTGGTTCTTGTCAGCGCCCATGGAGATCTGTGCAACGTAAACGTAGCCGTAGCTCATTGCGATGCCTGCCAGATCCTTCTTCTTGACGTCCTTACCGCCGGCTGCGAACTGAGCGACTGCACCCACGTTGGTAGCCTTGGAAGCCTGTCCGCCGGTGTTGGAGTAAACCTCGGTATCGAATACGAGGATATTTACGTTCTTGCCGGAAGCAATAACGTGGTCAAGTCCGCCGTAACCGATATCGTAAGCCCAGCCGTCGCCGCCGAAGATCCACTGGCTCTTCTTGGAGAGGTAGTTCTTAGCTGCGAGGATCTCGCCAACGATGCCGTCCTTTGCAGGGCACTGCTCAAGAGCGCTTACCAGCTTCTTGGTAGCAGCTGCGTTTGCCTTGCCGTCGTTCTCAGTAGCGAAATACTCGTCGATGAGTGCCTTAGCGTCATCATGAGCAACCTCGCGTGCTTCCTTCAGCTTCTTCTGAACTCTCTTTCTCAGAGTATCCTGAGCCAGGAACATACCGTAACCGAACTCTGCGTTATCCTCGAACAGGGAGTTAGCCCAAGCCGGACCCTTGCCTTCCTTGTTGGTGGTGTACGGAGTGGACGGCTCAGAGCCTGCCCAGATAGAGGAGCAGCCCGTAGCGTTTGCGATGTACATTCTGTCGCCGAACAGCTGAGTAACGATCTTAGCGTACGGAGTCTCGCCGCAGCCTGCGCATGCGCCGGAGAATTCAAGCAGCGGCTGCTTGAACTGTGAACCCTTGACTGTGTTCTCCTTGAACTTCTCGTGAACCTCGGGCTTGTCGGAAACCTTGGAAACAGCGTAGTCGAATACCGGCTGCTGATCCATCTGTGTCTCGATGGGCTTCATAACGAGAGCGCTCTTGCTCTTGTCCTTTGCGCCTGCCGGGCAGATGTTTGCGCATACGCCGCAGCCTGTGCAGTCCAGAGTAGAAACGACCATTGTGTACTTCATGCCGGGGAGCTGCATTGCGTCCTTGGTCTTAACGGAAGCGGGAGCCGCAGCAGCCTCTTCAGCGTTCATGATAACCGGACGGATAACAGCGTGCGGGCAGACGAATGCACACTGGTTACACTCGATACAGTTCTCGGGGATCCACTCGGGAACGTCAACTGCGATACCGCGCTTCTCATAAGCAGCGGAGCCCTGCGGGAACGTACCGTCGGCAATATCAACGAATGTGGAAACAGGGATCTTGTCGCCGCGCTGTGCGTTAACGGGGATCTGTACATTGTTAACGAAGTCGACCAGGAACTTGTTGTCGCCCTCAGCCTTGTGCTCGGGGAGCTTGCCCTCGCAGTCAGCCCAGGAAGCGGGAACGTCTACCTTGATAACCTCGCCGGCACCCTTCTCGATAGCGGCGTAGTTCATGTTGACGATATCGTCGCCCTTCTTAGCAAAGGACTTGTACGCCATCTTCTTCATGTATGTGATAGCGTCCTCGGGCG
Organism: Oscillospiraceae bacterium; assembly: GCA_003531585.1. Lineage (GTDB taxonomy): Bacteria > Bacillota > Clostridia > Oscillospirales > Ruminococcaceae > CAG-115. The sequence continues at coordinate 14,100 of DQFX01000036.1, forward strand.
GAATGATGTTAGCGATGGAGAAGAACGCGGACTGGAGCACGGTGTTAGTCTTGTTGCCAAGACCGATCTCTCTTGCCACCTTGTTAGCGTTGATTATGTAGAAGTTGATGTTGTTCTTAGCGATGTAAGCCTTAACCGGAGCCGGGAGCTTCTCGTCCAGCTCGTCAACTGTCCAGTGGCAGTTCAGCAGGAAGGAGCCGCCCGGAACAACGTCCTCTACCATATCGTACTTGTCGATATAGGACGGGTTATGACAGGCAACGAAGTTTGCCTTGTTGATGAAGTATGTGGACTTGATCGGAGTCTTACCGAAACGCAGGTGAGAAATTGTAACGCCGCCGGACTTCTTGGAGTCGTAAGCGAAGTAAGCCTGCGCGTACATGTCGGTGTGGTCGCCGATGATCTTGATGGAGTTCTTGTTAGCGCCAACGGTGCCATCAGAGCCAAGACCCCAGAACTTGCAGCATGTTGTGCCTTCCGGAGTGGTGTTCGGGTTCTCGGTGATATCGAGAGACAGATGAGTTACATCGTCGTTGATACCCAGTGTGAATACCGGCTTTGTGGTGTTGTTGTAAACAGCGATGATCTGAGCCGGGTTGCAGTCCTTGGAACCAAGACCGTAACGTCCGGTGAATACCTGAGCGTCCTGGAACTTGTTCTCCTTCTTGAGGGCTGCAACTACATCGAGGTACAGCGGCTCGCCGAGGGAACCAGGCTCCTTTGTTCTGTCGAGTACGGAGATCTTCTTAACTGTTGCAGGGATAGCGGCAGTGAATGCGGAGGAAACGAACGGTCTGTACAGTCTTACCTTTACAAGGCCGACCTTTCTGCCCTGCTTGAGCAGGTAGTCGATGGTCTCCTCGATGGTGTCGCATACGGAGCCCATTGCTACGATAACTTCCTCGGCGTCCGGAGCGCCATAGTAGTTGAACAGCTTGTAATCTGTACCGATCTCTGCATTTACCTTGTTCATGTACTCGGTAACTATGTTCGGTACGTTGTTGTAGTAGGTGTTGCAAGCCTCACGAGCCTGGAAGAAGATATCCGGGTTCTGAGCTGTGCCGTGGAGTACGGGCTTCTCAGGGTTGAGGGCTCTGTCGCGGAACGCCTGAACAGCGTCCATATCTACCATGCCCTTGAGGGTCTCGTAGTCCCACTTCTCGATCTTCTGGATCTCGTGGGAGGTACGGAAGCCGTCGAAGAAGTGCAGGAACGGAACTCTGCCCTTGATAGCGGAAAGGTGAGCAACTGCGCCGAGGTCCATAACCTCCTGAGGGTTAGTGGAGCAGAGCATTGCATAACCGGTCTGGCGACATGCATAGATATCGCTGTGGTCGCCGAAGATAGAAAGCGCATGAGAAGCTACGGCACGTGCGGAAACGTGGATAACCGACGGAAGCAGCTCGCCTGCGATCTTGTACATATTCGGAATCATCAGGAGAAGACCCTGCGAAGCGGTGTAGGTGGTGGTCAGCGCACCTGCGGAAAGGGAGCCGTGAACTGCACCGGCAGCGCCCGCCTCGGACTGCATCTCAACTACCTTAACCTGCTCGCCGAAGATGTTCTTAACTCCTGCGGTGGACCAGGAGTCGGTCACCTCTGCCATAACTGACGACGGGGTGATGGGGTAGATAGCAGCTAAATCAGTAAACGCATAGGACACGTGAGCCGCTGCGTTGTTGCCATCCATTGTTTGCATTTCTCTTTTTGCCATTGGATTTTCCTCCTTTAATTATACAGGCTGACGAACGTCCCGCCTGCGACTGATACCCTGTCCGCGCCAGGCAGTCAGGGTATCCATTAGGCTTATTTTTATTTTATCACAAATTCTTCAATTTGTAAATAGGTAAAGGTTTTGTTTTAGTTTTTTTATGCAATTTTCACATAATCATCATGCTGGAATTAACCATTAAAGCTTAGGCGGCGCTAACCAAGTGCAGAAAAAAACCGCCTTTCGGCGGTAGTTTATAGTTGTTTGTTGCCCATGGAAGCTGCGCGTACCTCCATTATGCCCGTTTCAGGGTAGAAGAACACGGTGCGGCCGTAGTTCAGACCCGTGTCCTCGGCGACTATCGGGATACCTTCCCTGCGGAGAGCCGCCTTTACCGCCTGAATATTCCGCTCGCCGATGTTGAAGCGCTCGCTTGCCGTCGCGAACATTACGGCTCCTCCGGCGATCTTCGCCTTAATGCGGTTTCTGCTTGCTCCGAGCTTCACCATCTCCCTGATGAGCATCGGGATAGCGGTATCAGCGAATCTCATCGGAGTAGCGGCTCCGTTGGTAGCCTGGGTGCTGTCCGGAAGCATGATATGCGAAAGACCTCCGACGCCCGCAGCGCTGTCCAGCAGGCAGATCCCGACGCAGGAGCCTAGCGCATAGGTGACAAGGACGTCCGGCGGCCTGCACACCTTCAGGTCGGAAATACCTATCGTCAGATTAGCCATCACATAACACCAAGTTTCTTCATGAGAGTTTCGAGAGACTCCATCTCGGGGATAAGGATAATATTAGACTTGATTGCAACGCCGTCGATCTTGAATCCGTCGTCGATGAACAGCACCTTGTCGCCGACCTGTGCAAATTCGGTTATCGGGACGCTCATTATAGCGCCGAGCATATCCACGGTCATGGAAGGAATGCTCATATCAATGGTAAGCCCGGTCAGCGTACTAAGCGCGCGGAGGTAACTGCCCGCCATGATGTTGCCCATCTCGGTGATAACTGAAAGCTCCATATCGCCGAGCTTTGTGACCTGGACGTTTTCCGCATTCATGAATGTGGACAGCACCACCTGAGCAAAGCTGTCCTCCAGCAGGAACATCATCATACCCTTAATGTCGCCCTCAAGGCGCACAAGGATACCTGTAATTACCTTCTCGGGACCTCCCATCGCGTCGATTATCTGCTGATATTCAAGCACGCAGACATTCGGCACCTTCATCTCGATGGTTTTGCCGAGCATTTCTGAGAGCGAGGAAGCCGCGCTTCCGGAACCGATATTTCCTATCTCGCGGAGGCAGTCGATAGCCACCGGTGACAGGTCGTCATAATTTTTGAGCATATTTTTCTCCTGATCAAAAAATATGCGGGAACAGCTCGCACCGTGTCCCGCAGGCTATTATCTGAGATTATTCGCAAGTCTGGTGAATTCGTCCGAGGTAGTCACCACGCGGGAGCTTATCTGATAAGCGCGCTGCGTTTCGATGAGCTTCACCATCTGGTCTGCAAGGCTGACGTTTGAAGTAACAAGGGCGCCCTGGAGCTTGTCAAAGGTACGCTCAGCCGTAGCCGGACCGCTTCTTTCGGTAGCCGCGTAACGGTTGTCCGCCGCAGCGTCGATACCGTAAACGTTGTCGAACCTGAACACTCCCACCATGTCGCGGAGCGTATCGTAATCCGGAGCCGTGCCGTCCTCGCTGAACGGAACTACTATCCGGTTGTTGTCGTAGTCAAGCACATATTCGCCGCTGCCGGAAACAAGATACCACTCGCCGGTGTCCGCCTGGGTCATTGCAAATGCGCCGTCGCGGGTGTAGTTGATGTCGCCGTAGCGATCCTCCACCGCGAAGAAGCCCTCGTTGGGAAGCGCGAAATCCAGCGGTCTCTCTGTATAGTAGAACGAGCTTTCATCGAACATAACCCCGGTGCGCTGTATATAAGCGCCGTGACCTGTCTGCCAGTCAGCCTCGGTGGCGCGCTGCGTGGAATACAGGCAGTCCGCGAAGGACGGGCGCACGGTCTGGTAGCCGTAGGTGTTGATGTTCGCGATGTTGTTGCCGTAGACGTTCAGAGCCTGCGCCTGAGCGATCATGGCGGTTTTTCCGGTATGGAACGCTATATTCATGACTTACTCCTTAAATCTTGCAGAGTGACGTTGCCTTCTGATTCATCGAGTCATACAGCTTTGCGAGCGTGCTGGAAGCCTCGTAGATACGGTTGGCGTTCATCATCATGGTCATTTCGTAGTTGACGTCTATGTTGGAGCGCTCATAAGCGCCCTGGATTATCTCGTAGCGCGTGCCCTCAGGAACTTCCCCGGCCTGCACGGAGGTGAACATATTCGCGCCGAACTTGTCGACGTTTCCCTCTGGGTCGATGTATGAAAGCCTCAGCCTGTCCACAAACTGACCGTCCTGATAAATCGCGCCGTCGTTGTCGATGACGAAATCCTTGTTTCCGAGGTATATCTCGCCGTTCTCGCCGAGTATCCTGCCGGAGTTGGAAAGGCACAGATAACCCTCCGCGTCAAGCTCCCACTGACCGTTGCGGGTGAGCATGTTCTCGCCGTTGTAACCCGCGATGTTGAAGTAAACGTCGCCGTTTATCGCAACATCGAACGGAGTCCCGGTGTACTCGAAAGTACCCTGCCCGAGGTCGGTGTACGAAGTGTCGACATAGGTCTGCGCGAATGTTCCGGAAAGCTCCTCGCGGTGCTTCACGAGTATCATCTGCTCCTGGAAGCGGTTGGTGATTATAGTGTCGCGCTTGTAGCCCGGCGTGTACATATTCGTGAGATTGTTGCCTATGCAGTCCAGCTTGCGCTGGTTCATTATCATGCCGTTGCAGGCGTAGTAGAAACCTCTGTTCAAGAACGTACCTCCTGACCGGCTCCCTGCTTCCCCGGGACTGCGCCGCCGTTTATGTACGGCTCCAGCGCTGCCTTTAGCGAAAGCATAGCCTTAGTGTTTATCTGACACACTCTGGATTCCGACACGCCTATTACCTTAGCGATATCGGAATACTTCATGCTCTTGTAGTAATACAGTGTTATAACCTGCCGTTCCTTCTCCTTGAGACCCTCGATTGCTCCGGCGATGACCGTGCGGAGTTCCTCGCGCATGAGCCGGGAATCGGTGGATTCAGAAGCGGTAACGCTGCCGTCGTCGAAATTATCCTCGTACAGCAGCTCCTCAAATGAGAGCGTAACGGTATTTGAAGCGTCCGCCATGCCGCGCAGCAGCTTTTCCTCGCTTATCTGGAGGTACTCTGCAAGCTCGGCGGTCGTCGGAGCCCTATCATATTGATTATACAATATTGTGTTCGCGTTGTCAAGGTCGCGGGCAAATTTTCTTACAGGTCTTGGAACCCAATCCTGTTTCCGAACATAATCTATAATCGCGCCGCGTATCTTCAGCGAAGCGTAGGTCTCGAACTTTGCGCCCCTTGAAGGGTCGTAGGTCTCGATCGCGTCCATCAGTGCGATAACGCCCTCGTTCACCACGTCGCCGACCTCGCCGTACTTTATATAGGTGTTCCGTAGGGAAAGCGCACAGGAACGCACCAGTCCGAGATTCTTCAGAACTATCTCATTGCGGACTGCTTCGCTGCGGCTCATGCTGTATTCCTCTAAAAGAGCCGCTGTTACGCTGCCTTCCATGCTTTTCCCTCCTTTTGTTGATGGTCACCTCTAAAAACCTCATGCGAGCGAAAATGTGCAGTGCGCACCATCTTCGTCTGTCAACGAGCG
>DQFX01000036.1:19793-64586 GCA_003531585.1 Oscillospiraceae bacterium
TACAGCCTTACTTCGTCGGCTTTCCTAGAAGCTGGCACACCCTGCCCATTTTTGCTTTTCACACCGGTTTTTAGAGGTTCCCTGATTTAAACAGCAGGAGCTGCTGCGGTGTTCAGTGAGATGTTTCCTATCGCCTGTATCTGGGCGGTGGAATCTATCTCGCTGTAAGAAAGTACCGTGATGTTCGGAATGAACTGTTCGGTGAGCTTCTTGTAGTAAATACGCACCACCGGAGACGTCAGGACGATGACCGTCGGTATAACGTCCTTTATCTTGTCTATCTCCCGGTTGGAGGCGGTGACTATGCGCTGTATCATATCCGGCGGCATAGCGAGGTAGCTTCCCTGGTCCGACTTCTTTACGGAACTTACGATAAGATCCTCTATCTGGGTATCGAGGGTTATCACGCGCAGGGAGTTTGCCTCCGCGAAGCGGTGGGTTATCGTGCGCTTGAGCGACTGCCTTACGTACTCCGTGATGATGTCGGTGTCCTTCAGCACGTTGGAGTGATCGCCGATAGTTTCCAGGATAGTTTCCAGATCGCGTATCGGGATACCTTCCTTGAGCAGATTCGCCAGTATTTTCTGCAAATATCCGACAGATATAACTTTCGGTATAATATCGTCCACCACGATGGGGTTGGTCTTTTTAACGTTGTCCAGCATGGTGCTTACGTCCTGACGTGAGAGCAGCTCATGCGCATAGCGCTTCATTATCTCCGACCAGTGGGTTATCATGACGGAAACCGGGTCTATCAGCGTGTAGCCTGCAACGTCCGCCATTATCTTCTTGTCCTCGGATATCCACTTTGCCGGAAGCCCGAACGCAGGCTCCACCGTGTCGATACCCTCTATCTGCTGGGTGACGTCGCCGCTGTCGAGCGCAAGGTAGTGGTCGACGAGTATCTCGCCGCGGGCTACCTCCTCGCCCTTTATCTTGATTATGTACATGTTCGGGTTAATCTCGGGGTTATCCGTCATACGAACGGACGGGATTACCATACCCATGTCAAGCGCGAACTGTTTTCGGAAGATAACGACTCGCTCGATGAAGTTGCCGCCGGATTTCTCATCGACAAGCCTCAGCAGGCTGTAGCCGAATTCCATCTCGATAGGCTCGACATTAAGCAGCTTGAACACGTTGTCGATATCGCGGTAGTAGTCGTTGTCCGCCGGGAGCTTTTCCATCTCTTTTTCCTCGGCTTTCTTGCGCTGTGCAAGCTCCAGCTCCGCCATTTTCTTCTTGTTGCGGTTGAGCAGGAATGACGCGAGTATCAGCAGCACGCCGAGAATCAGGCAGACCACCGTCGGGAATCCCGGAATGACCATCATGACTACCATGACGATACCGGCGATCATCAGAACGAATGGCTGCGCGGTGAACTGGCTCTTGAGGTCGTTGATGAGGCTGTCCTCGCTTGCCGCGCGGGTAACGATCATACCAGTAGCAACGGAGATGAGCAGCGCGGGAATCTGCGAGCAGAGGCCGTCGCCGACGGTAGCCAGCGAGTAGGTGTTGAGAATAGTGTTGAAATCACCGCCGCCGCGCACCATACCGATGATAACGCCGCCGATGAGGTTAACGAGGGTGGTGACGATGGACATGATGGCGTCGCCCTTTACGAACTTCGTAGCACCGTCCATGGAGCCGTAGAAGTCAGCCTCGCGCTGGATATTGCTTCTGCGCTTCTTCGCCTGTTCCTCGTTGATTATTCCGGCGTTGAGGTCGGCGTCTATCGCCATCTGCTTACCGGGCATAGCGTCCAGCGTGAAGCGGGCTGCAACCTCGGATACTCGCTCGGAACCCTTGGTAATTACGATGAAGTTGACTAATACGATGATTATGAATATCAGGAAGCCGACGATGGCGTCGCCGCCCATAACGAAGTTACCGAACGCGGAAATTACCTCTCCGGCGTAGCCTCTGGAAAGAATGCCACGGGTCGTGGAAACGTTCAGCGACAGCCGCAGGACCGTCGTTAACAGCAGGACCGTCGGGAATACGGAGAACTCCAGCGCCTCCTTGATGAACATTGTCATTACCAGAATGATAAGGCTCAGGGAGATGTTTAGCAGTATCATGAAGTCCATCAGCCAGCTAGGCAGCGGAATAATGATCGCAATTACGATGAATATTACAAACAGAACAAACGAGTTGCTCAGCAGCTTGCGTACTATATCACCCATCTCCTCTCTGTAGAATTTTTATATAAATATACGAATAGTATCGGATTTTCACGAATTATTCGAATTACGCATGAAGCGTCTTGTGCTTCTCCCGGTAAACGACTGTCAGCACCTCCGCGACAGCGTTGTAAAGCTCCGCGGGAATCTCCCGCCCGACGTCGACCATGCTGTAAAGCGACCTGGCAAGCGGCGGGTTTTCTATCGTCATGACGTCGTTTTCCTCTGCGATCTGGACTATCCTCAGCGCGATGAGATCCTTGCCCTTTGCGAGGACCTGCGGCGCGTTGTTCTTGTCCTGATCGTATTTCAGTGCAACAGCGAAGTGCGTAGGGTTTCTGACAACGACATCCGCCTTGGGGACGTCCTGCATCATTCGCTGCGTAGCCATCTGCTGCTGGCGCTGCTTGATCTTGCTCTTTATCTGGGGGTCGCCTTCCATCTGCTTGAATTCCTCCTTGACCTCCTGCTTGGACATCTTGAGCTTTTTCTCAAACTGACACCACTGGAAGAGAAAATCCGCAGCCGCCACGAACACCAGCATTATGCATATCAGCATTACCAGGTCGAAGATCGTCACCAGAGCGTAGGTCACGCCCGCAGCGACGCCCGTATCTATCAGCATGACGAACTTCGGAAGCCTGTCCCGTATCTCGTTGTAAATCACCACGCTGATGATAATTACCTCGATAAGCCCCTTTAAAATGCCGACTATCGACTGAAGCGAAAACAGCTTCTTAATGCCGGAAAGCGGATTCAGCCGGGAAAACTTCGGCTTGAGCGCCTTCATAGTAAACAGACCCCTTGTCTGCGCGATGGTCGGGATAATTCCGAGGAAAATCGCTATCAGGCAGACAGGCCCGACGGTAATTCCAACTACTGTTATAACGTCGATCCATATCGTCATTATATTGTCAGTGGTGACATAGGTCGAACCAAGCTCCTCAAAAACGGAGCCGGTATAGGAAAATATATTTTCGGAAATGAAGCCGAGAAGCAGCCTCATCGCCGCGAATATGCCAAGAACGGAAGCCGCAATGCCTATCTCCTTGCTCTGGAGGACGTTGCCTTCCTTTCGCTGATCCTTACGCTTTTTCGGGGTGGCTTTTTCGGTTTTTTCTTCTCCTGCCATCTTCCCACCCTTTCAAAGTCAGACCGCCATCTCGCCGAGCAGAGTATTCAGGTTGCTGAACAGCAGATCCATTATCTTCTCCATGAATTCAGACACCATGCTGCTGCACCCCGCCAGTACGACGAATCCCACCAGCATTTTTATCTGCACGTTGAGCACGAATACATGTATTGAAGGAACCGCCTTCATCAGCACGCCGATACAGAACTCCGTGACCAGCCCGGCTGCGATCACCGGCATAGCCAGCTTTAGACCCAGCGTGAGGACAGTCTCGAAATATTTCACGATCAGCAGTCCAACATTGAAATTGAAGCTGCTGAATCCCATCGGAATGCTCTCGTATGAAATGAAAAACAGCTTTATGTATGAGAGATGCCCTCCCACCATAAAGAAGTAGATCATGAACCACCAGCTATAGTACTGCGTTACAAGGCTAGTCGTACCGAACGTAGGGTCGTAGCTCCTCGCCATTGAAAGGCCTATTTGGTAGTCGGACAGCTCTCCGGCAAGGCTGAAAAGCTGTAACATGAGGTTAACGAAGAACCCCAGCGTGAAGCCGACGAGCAGCTCCTTGCCGATATCCAGCGCAAACGGAAGCACTCCCTGCGGTATCGTGTAGCTGAAATCCCCCGCCGCAGCCATGACCAGAGCCAGCATAAGCGAAGCCCCCGCCTTGACCATATTCGGAACGCCGTTTCGTGAGAAAATCGGGTTGAACGTAAATATCCCGCTTATCCTAGCCGTTACCATCAGTATAATGACGAAGTTGGTTTGGATAGCTTCCCAGATCTCAGACATAGCCCCGCCTTACGTTATTGGGACCGCGGATACCTTCTCGAAGATGAAATTGACAAAATCAATGCACTCCGAGGTCATCCACGGCGCAAGGATAAACAGCGCCAGACCCACCGCGACAGCCTTAGGAGCGAAGGAGAGCGTCTGCTCGTGAACCTGCGTCGCCGCCTGTAATATCGCGATCACCAGTCCAACTATCATGGCAACGAGGAGTATCGGCACAGCCAGCTTGAACGCCAGCATTATAGCCGCCTGGAAAATCTCCATCATTTCGTCCTGCGTCATTTATCTCACCGCCTTTACTACCTGACCTGTCTACAAATTATAGCTTGCAACTACCGAGCCTATCAGCAGATTCCACCCGTCCGCCAGCACGAACACCAGTATCTTGAACGGCATGGATATCATCGCGGGCGGCAGCATCATCATACCCATGGACATCAGCGTACTGCCGACTACCAGGTCAATGACAAGGAACGGCAGGAATATCAGAAATCCCATCTGGAATGCGCGCTTCAGCTCGCTTATCATGAACGACGGCACGATGACCGTCAGACTAAGGTCGTTCTGGAGGTACTCGTCAGTATAGCCGCCCTCCGGCTCCTCTGTTTTCGAGAGGTCGAGGAAGAACTGCAGGTCGTCCTGGGAAGTCTGCTTGAGCATGAACTTCTTGAGCGGCACGGAAGCCGCGTCCAGGGCTTCCTCCGTGGTCAGCTCCTCGCTGACGTATGGCTGATAAGCCACCTCGTTTATCTCCGAGAATACCGGCGCCATTATGAAGAACGTCAGGAACAGCGCCATTCCGGTGATGACCATGTTCGGCGGAGTGCTCTGCGTCTGCATGGCAGTCCTGAGGAAGCCGAGAACAATGACGATACGCGTAAAGCAGGTCATCATGATCAGCATCGACGGAGCCAGCGCTATAAGCGTCAGCAGAATGATTATCTCCAGCGGCTGGGAAGCGTCAACGCCTATCAGCTCCTGTATCACCGACGAACCCGCGTCTTTATTGACGTAAGTAGGGTCGGTGTCGAGATAATCTCCCGGATTGTGCTGAGTCTCCCCGGTCGCGCTCTGCTGAGCCTCAGCCGTGGAGACCGCCCGCACCGCGCCGGAATCAGCCGTCCCCTGCTCCGCAAACGCGGAAAGGGTGCACAGCATGACAGTCAGCAGCACCGTGACCAGCAGCGACACCGCAAACTTTATCAGAAGCCGCTTATTCTCTTTTGTAAGCTCAAGCTGCCTGAACACCTGCCGTCCCTCCGATCACTTCTTGTTCAACATGTCCTTGAAAACGATCTTGAAACTCTCCTTAAAGGTGGGATTCCCGCCGTTTTCGTCTTTTTTCATGAGTTCCTCCTCGGTTTCCTCCAGCTCGTGGACTTTCTCCACCCTGCCGTTGGTAACTCCGAGAACCATGCATTTCCCGCATACGCTGACAAGCAGCAGCATTTTGTCTGGTCCCAGATTTATACGCTCCAGGATCTTCATATTTTTGCTGTCGCTCAGTGTCACGCGCCTGTTTAGCTTCTTCATCGCCCAGAAAAGCAGGAAAACCAGCGCCAGAACGCCCAGCAGCGCCATTATCATCTGAAAATATTCCACTGCCGAACCTCCCGGAATCAAAAACCGCACTATTCAGACCCGTTCGTCTGAACAGTGCGGCGAAAAAATGTTGCGTGACAGTTCCCCGGAAAAACCGGGAACTTACGCTGCGCCGCACTTCTTCCCGCATTCCGCGGGACGCCCCTCAGGGCAGACGCGCAGCGATCAGCCGAGTACCTTCTTGACGGTCTGGAGTATTCTGTCAGGCTTGAAGGGCTTAACGATGAAGTCGAGTGCGCCGAGCTTTATAGCCTCGACAACCATAGCTTCCTGACCCATTGCAGAGCACATAACGACCTTAGCCATCGGATCCATTCCCTTAATGTCCTTGAGAGCCTCGATACCGGTCTTGTTGGGCATGGTGATATCCATGATAACCAGGTCAGGCTTCTCAGCAGCGTAAACATCGCATGCGATTGCGCCGTCTGCCGCCTCAAGGATGTTTGTGTATCCATTCTTAGTGAGAGCGTCCTTGATCAGCATTCTCATGAAAGCAGCGTCGTCAACCAGTAAAATCTTCTTGTCCATTACTAATAAATCTCCTTGATATATGTTATATTATGTATTTTATTCCTTGCCGAGGCTGTCCATGAACTTGGACTTGACGATCTCAGTAATTCTCACTGCGAAGTTGTCGTCGATAACAACGACGTCGCCCCTTGCGATCAAGTTGCCGTTTACGACCACATCGACCGGCGCGCCAGCCTGGCGTTCCAACTCGATTATCGTACCCTGAGTGAACTCCAGGATATCCTTTACCTTGCGCTTCGCGGTGCCGATCTCAACTGAGATCTCAAGCGGAACGCCCATCAGCAGCTTTAGGTTATCCTGCTGATCCGTAGGCAGACCGAAATCCATTGCGTCAAACTGGTGGAGCTGCGCATTCTGGATATTGACCGGCGGAACAGGCGGCGGATAAGCTCCGTAAGCCGCATACTGATTCTGATATCCGTATCCGGGGTAAGCAGGCTGACCCTGCGGCGGGTAAGGGTAAGCGCCTGGAGCGGGCTGCTGCGGCTGAGCCATACCCTGGGCGGGATCAGGCTGAGGCGCGGGAGCCGCCGGCTGGGGTGCCGGAGCGGGCGCAGACTGCGGAGCTGCTGGAGCAGGCTGAGCCGCCGGAGCGGGCGCAGGCTGCTTGGCGGGCTGCGCCTCTGCCTCGTCGCCGTGGAACTTCTCTATCATCTTGTCGGACAGAGACTTAGCAAGATCAACGGACATAACCGACATGAACTCACTGTTCATAACGCCGTCAACTGACAGGTTGAACGTAACTGCAACTATGGTCTCATCGGGATCAAGCTCTGCAAGCTGGCAGAAGTTGGTCTGCTCGATAAGGTACGGGGTCGGCGTGGAGATGTCGACCGAAATTCCGAGCAGATCGGAAAGCGCTGTTGCAGATGCTCCCATCATCTGGTTCATGACCTCGGAAACTGCGCTTATGTTCATCTCATCGAACTCAAAATCAGGAGAAACTACCAGCGGGTTGCCCATGAGCTGATTAAGAATAAGCTGAACATCGTCCTGCTTGAGGACCATCATGTTCTGACCGGAAATACCGGAAACATAGACGATCTTAACGCAGATAGCAGGCTCCAGACGGTCGTAATTCAGGTCGGCTGCCTTGACCACGCTCACCTGCGGTGTGGTGATCCAGACTTTTGCGTTGAGAAGCTCAGAAACAGCGGTCGCAGCGGAACCCATGCTTATGTTGAGTATTTCGCCGACGGCGTCTATTTCATATGAGCTGAATTCAACGTTTGCATCCTTTTCATTAGCCATTGGACATTTTACCTCAATTCTCTATAAAATTATCTATCATTATTGCCTTTTTGTTATTGTAGGTTCCAAGCTTTCCGGTGCACCAGTGCTTGCTTCCGACCTTCACGTCAACATCGCTTGTGATGCTCTTTCCAAGCGGGATAACGTCGTTCACCTGGAGCGTAAGCACCTCGTAGAGGTCAAGGTTGATCTCGCCGAGGACTGCGGTGATTTTGAGGTCGGTATCGCTGATACCGGTCATGATAGTGTCGCGGCGCTCTGCCTCGCGGTTAGCGTCGAGCTTTCTTCTGGAAACATTGTAGCGGGAAATGAACTTGTTCATTATCTCGTCCAGATTTATCGCAGGAATGCACACCGAGATTATCGACTTGGAGCCGTTTATCTCCACCTCGAGGGCTACGATTATTACCGTATCCTCGTGGCCTATGGTCTGCACAACCCTGGAATTCGTTTCGATGCCGATTAGCTTCGGCTCAAGGTCGATATGGCTGGCCCACGGCTCGTAGAGAAGATTCGCCATCGAATTCATGACGTCATTCATAATGGTGATCTCTATTTCAGTGAAATCGCGGTTGACATCGCGGTATTCACCTCTGCCGCCGAGCAGTCTGTCTATCATCGTAAATGTTATCGTGTTGGATATCTGAATGATAACGTTGGTCTCGCTGACCTCCTCGTTCTTGATACCCATGTCCACCATGCCCATCAGGACGTAATCCGGAAGCGCGTTGTTGAACTCGCTGTACCTCTGCTCCTCGATGTTCACCAGCGAAACGCGGCAGTACAGTCTGAGCAGACCTGTGAGGTACGACGAGAGAAGTCTCGCATAGTTCTCGAATATACCGTCGAGAACCTTGATCTGTTCCTTTGTGAACTTCTTAGGAGCGCGGAAGTCGTACTCCTTGACCTTTTCTTCCTCTTTCTGCGTCACCTCCGGAACTGCGCCGGCAGCGACGTTTTTAAGCATTTCATCTATCTGCGCCTGCGTCAGGACGTCAGCCATCTGTATCCCCCCATTACTTTACCAGCGCCCACTGCGTCTGGTTTCCCATTGGATCAGCTATTGCTGTCAGCCTCGGTGGTTATCATGAACGTATCGTAGTCACCGGGGATCACCGGTCCTACCGCTGTCGAAGTGCTGCTGTGATCCGGATACTTCTGGTCGAGGGAATCAATGATCGACTGAGCGTAATCGTTCGGCACCTTGGCGGTATCGCCGCTGTTGTCGCCGTCCGGGTCGAAGTCGTCGAGCTTGATGCCGTAGTCATACAGCAGGATATCCTTTATAACCTCGGGATCCGTTGTATCTATGTCTGCCTTTAAAAGCACCATTTCAACGCGTCGGTTCTTCGCCATACCCTCTGCGGTATCGTTATCGGCGATAGGCTCCGCGTAGCCGCTGCCCTTCGCACGGAACTGCTCCGTATCAAGCACCTTGCGGAAATCCATGTATTTAATAACGCTTACGGCACGACCCGCCGACAGATCCCAGTCGTTCACCTCGGATATTGCCTTTGCGGTGTGTCCGTTGATGGTGCAGGTCTTTATCGCGGCCTTCATTGCCTTGATGCCGGGGCTTATTCCGTCAAGCAGATCCTTTCCCTGCTGCGTCAGCACTGCGCTGTTTGGTTCGAAGAACACGTTGTTGTCGAACCTTATATTAAGGTGAGCCGCTCCGTTCTCAACTGAAACGGACTGCTCAAGATTATTGTCGGAAACATACTGCGAAATGTACTGGTATAACTGATCAAAGGTCTGCGGAAGATTTCCCTGACCGCCGTTGCTGTCCGGCTTCTCGCTGACGGTACCCTCGCCGTCCTCCGGAACTGGGTTCGGAGAATCCACATACTCATTCAGGTATTTGCCGTGGGACGTAAACGCCTGATATATGTACTGGAACTTCTGTTCGTCCTGTGATGACGAAGCATAAAGCAGAACGAAGAACGTCAGCAGCAGCGTTACCATGTCGCCGTAAGTCGACAGCCAGTCGTTACTATGGTCTTCCTTTGCCTTTTTCTCGAGCTTTGCCACTGCTGTCCCTCCCTTACATTCAGATATAACTCACATGAGCATCAAATGCAAAAATTATACTGCAGGACATCACACCCCTGCCATTATATTATTGTAGCATAAATCCGCTCAAAATGCAAATACTTTTTTACTTTTTTTCTGCAAAAATTGTAATTTTTCTGATAAAGCGGTAAATTAACCGCCAGCCTTGTCTGAACGCTTCTTGCTTGCAGGAAGCATGAACTCAAGTTTTTCCTGGATATAACGCGGGTTTGAGCCGTCCGCAATGGCAAGGACGCCCTCCTCGATGATCTGCATGCACAGCAGCTCGTCGTTGTGGGCATTTTGAAGCGCGCTCGCCATAGGGTTGAACAAAACGTTCGCAAAAAGTGAGCCGTAGAACGTAGTAATAAGCGCCGTAGCCATACCGTCTGCCAGCCCCTCCGGGTTGGAGTCCATGGTATTGAGCATGTTAACCAGACCAACAACGGTACCCAGCATACCGAAAGCCGGGAATACTGCTACGCCCTTTTCGAAGAACGCGCGGCCGTTGTCGTGGCGCTCGCACATGAAGCTGATGGCGTCGTCCAGCATTCCGCGTACCTTTGCGGTGTCGTTAGCGTCGACGATGAGCATGAGCGCGGACTTCATGAACTGATCCGTGCACTGGTTGGCGCTTTCCTCAAGAGCCAGGAGACCGCGGCCTCTTGCAATCTTGGCATACTCAACGATATCATCTATGTACTTTTCAGGGTTGAACTTCTTCGGCATGAACACCAGCTTGAAGCGCTTGCCCAGACCCGCGAGGTAGCTCAGCGGATAGGAAGCGATAAGGCAGCCTATCGTGCCGCCGATGGTGATTGCAAGCGACGGCGGGTCGATGAACCAGTCCATCTGACCGCCCTGGAAGATACCGAAAACGACCATGCCGAATGCGATGACCCAGCCAATTATAATCGTGATATTCAAAATGATCCCTCACTTTTCAAATTTTATCGGAGCTTCCTGCTCCGGTTGGTATACGTTATGTCAAAGGCTCGCCGCTCTTTGCTGCGGACTGTCTGCCGAAGCGTCTGCGCCGCCTGTTGTATTCGAGAATTTTATTTTGGAGTTCCTTCATGCTTTCACGCACGATGTAGGTATGCCCGTTCGACATGGTTATAACCGTGTCAGGCGTTTCTGTGACGGTCTCTATAAACAGCTCGTTGAGCAGTATCTCCTTGCCGTCAAGTTTGGTAAGAAAAATCATAAATTACCTCAGAAACAGATATTCCCCCGCCCCGCCTGAGGCGGGGGAGCTGTTGTCATTCAGTCATTATCTCTTGAGGGAGAGAAGCTCCTCAAGCATTGTATCGGAAGTTGTGATAACTCTGGAGTTCGCCTGATAGCCTCTCTGGGTGGTGATCATGTCGGTGAATTCCTGAGCAAGGTCAACGTTGGACATCTCAAGTGCGCCGGATACGACCTCGCCCGCGCCTTCCTGACCTGCGATAGCAACCTTCGGCTCACCGGAAGCTACGGTCTGTTCGAACAAAGTGCCGCCGACAGCGGAAAGACCGTTCGGGTTATCGAATGTAGCAATGTCGATACGGCCAAGGTTCAGGTAGCCGTGTACCGCATGCTTGCCGATGATGGTGCCGTCCTGCTGAACGGTCACGTTCTCAAGATCCTTGTAGGTCTGCTCGCCGCCCTTGCGTCCATCAGTAAGGTTGAAGGTGGAAAGGTTCTTAGCTACCGTGGTGTAGAAGCTGTCCTCGCCGCCGCCGAAAGAAAGTGAGGGATTGCCGCCGAAAAGCTGCTTTCTCTGACCATTGGTGAGATCCTTTATGCCCTCGAAGCTGCCGGCATCGAACGTGAACAGCTTCTTGGAATTGCCTCCCGCAGCCGCTGTGATGGCAGCGTTGACATCAGCAACGAAATCAGCGTCGTCGGTGTACTCCTTGTTAGTAACCGATATGGTGAGCGTGTTGTCGTCCCACTGAGCGCTGGGAGTGTCGTAGTTGGAAACATACTTGAAAACGACCTTGTAGTCGTTAGCGAACTCGCCCGCCTGGCCTGCCGTCGCGGAAACCGAGCCGACCTTGGCGTTGGATCTTACGAGCGCGAAATCGGCGCCTACGCCGCCGGTAACATCAGCAACAGTAGCTGCGGACGGGATAGTGTAAGATGTGCAGGAAAGGTTGATGCCGGTGGGATATGTAGGAGCAGCAAGCGCAGCGTCGTCTGCGATAGCCTTCTTGATAGCCTGATTGATATCAGCCATGGTAGTAGAAGCGTCGATATTGATAGTCCATGTGCCGCCGTCCGCTGCGGGAGCATAGGAAGCGGAAGTGCCGGCAGTACCAGCGTCAGCAAATACGATCTTTGCCTTGTTGTACTCTGTATCGGTAGCGTCGTTGGTAGCGAAGCCGATCTTAGCATATGTGGTGGCGCCAGCGGGGCAAACGAAACGCTTGTCAGCGCTTGCCTGGTCGAGCGCCTTATCCCACACGCCTGCGGAAACGGTAGCCTTGGCAATAACTGAAGAGGTGCTTGCCGGGAGGTTCTCAAAGGAGAACTTGATGGAAACATCGTCCGGGAGTGTAACGCCGCCTGCCTCGAGGCATCTCTGGATCTCGTCCTCGAAAGCCTGCGCGGACTCGAACTGCTTCTCCTTATCGAAGTAGAGATTCAGCACTCCGGAGGAGTATGTAGCAAACGGGAACTCCGCCTGGTTGAATGTAACGGACATATCAGTGTTGTCCGAAGGGTCGGAAACGGCGATAGTGACATCGCAGCCGCTGATAGTCTTGGTAGCGCTGGAGCACTTCGCGTCGGTAGCCGGAATAGTTATCTTGATGGGCTGGCTTCCTGCGGGCTGACCGTCGAAATCGCCGGAAACGCCCAGCACCTTGTAACCGGAAGCGTTAACGAGGTTGCCTTCCTCGTCGACTTTGAAGATACCCGCTCTTGTATAGAGGATATTTCCTGCGCCGTCCATTACCTGGAAGAAGCCTTTGCCGTCGATAGCCATATCATAAA
Organism: Oscillospiraceae bacterium; assembly: GCA_003531585.1. Taxonomy (GTDB): domain Bacteria; phylum Bacillota; class Clostridia; order Oscillospirales; family Ruminococcaceae; genus CAG-115. The sequence goes on from DQFX01000036.1 coordinate 32,322, forward strand.
TGCTGTCGGAGAAGGTAAATCCGGACTGCGTCATGTTCGGCGTGGTGGTGTTCATCTTAACGCCGTAGCCTACCTGAGTCGGATTAACGCCGCCCAGGGTGGTGGAAGCGCCGGAAGGCGACTTCTTGGTCTGATAGTATACGTCAGCAAAGGTAACAACGTTCGTCTTGTAGCCAGTGGTGTTTACGTTGGCGATGTTGTTGCCGATTACGTCCATCTTCTGCTGGTGGGTTTTCATACCGGATACGCCGGTGTAAAGGGATTTAACCATTTTATTGACCTCCAGAATAAATTGTCATTGACTTGACCGCCGCCCCGTCTCAGTCGCAGCCGGAGCATGAATTCCATTCAGGTCCGTTCATACGATAACGGTCGAATCAATATTCGTGAATACGTTCCCGTTCAGTTCGTTGTCTGAGAGGGTCGTGATCACCTTGTTGTTTTTAACGCTCACAACGAAAGCGTTTCTTCCCACAAGGACCAGCGTTTCACTGCTGCCCTTTCCTGCCGCTAACTCCACGCCCTTGTTGAGTCGTTCGAGGGTCTCGTTTTCGGAAAGGTCTATGCTGCGTTCCTCAAGCCGCTGCAATGCGTGCTTTGAGAACTCCACGCCGTGTTTTTCGTTTAGCTTTTCCTGTAAAGCCTCTGCGAAGGAACCGCCCTGCACCGCGTCCTTTGCCGTGCCGTTCGCGGGCTGAACCACCGTATTTCCCGTGGTAACGCTGATCTGATTGCGAAGCGCCAGGTATTCGCTTATCAGCATTTTAAAGCCTCCATGCTTTATTCAACTTAGGTTCAAACGAAGTCCTCAAGATCCTGGATATCCTCGCCTGCATAGCTGTCGGGGGTTATCTCGCCCGTGACCTCGTGCAGATCCTCGCTGTAAAGGCGCTCGGTATCTTCTCTTGCCTGTTCGTTCATTCTGTCGACTGCCGCCATCATGTCGCTTACGACATCAGCGGATACTTCGTTCTCTTTTTCCTGACGATGGCTCTCGATTATTCTGTCTAGTTCCTCGTCGGAAATCGTGTGGGTCTCCGTGCTGTCAGCCGTCTTGTCAGCCGAAGGAGTTTCGGTCTTATCGTCCGTGGAAGGCGTCTTGTCTGTGCCGCCGGTGCTGTCGGAACCACCTCCGCCTGAGATGGTGGGATAAGCGACCTCAACGATATCATCGAGCGCATAGCCCTTGTCGTTGATGATTACTCTTACCTGACCGTCCTTGACCTGGATAGATTTTATCAGTCCCGAATCGAGCACCGAACCGCCCTCTACACTAGGATTAACAGTTGCGCTCATGCCGATCATCATGGAAGCCTTCGCGATAAGCTCGCCAAGGGAAGTTTTGGTTCCCGGGTCATTGCTGCCCGAAGAATCGGTCTGTGCGATGGAAGTGATGTTCGAAAGCTCGAAGCTGACGCCGTCTATCTTGATGGTGTAGCTGTCGCCGTTCTTCATAACCGACTGCACAACGCCCGTCTTTGTGACCTGTTTGCTGCCGTCCATCTTTGAAGCAGTAACAGTCTTGCCGACCAGGCTTGAAGCGTAGTTCGACTGGGAATAGGTCGCAGCGTCCTTGGAATACTGAAGCGACGTGAACTGTGCCATCTGTGTAACGAACTCGGTGTTGGAGGTAGGCTCCATCGGATCCTGGTTCGTCATTTCGGCAACCAGCAGACTGAGGAAGGTGTCGGAGTTCACCATTTTCTCGGTGGCGTCCTTAAACTTGCTCTTGTACTTCTCGTAATTCGCCTGTATCTGCTCTGACGATGAAAGAATGCCTGAAGTTCCTGCCATTTTCTCTCCTTTCCCGCTTACATGGAAGCGATTATCTCTGCGAAGCTCTCGCCGTCGCGGTCGTCGTCCTGACGGTGATTTTCGTTCTCGCGGTAGGGGTTCTTGCTGCTGCCCTGGTAGTCCTGAGCCTGCGGCTCCTGACGGGATTCGCTGACGGTCTGCCAGTTCTCAAGCTGAACGCCGTTCTGTCTGAGCGTGTCCTGGATAGCGGAACCGTTGTCCTCGATGATCTTCATGGTCTTGGAGTTCTCCGCCGCGATGGACACTGAAACTGCGCCGTCCGCCGTCTTGGTCATTCTGACCGTGATCCTGCCGAGATCCTCAGGGTCGAGCGTTATGCTGTACTCAACATCGCCCTCTTTAAGGTCTGCCGCGCGCTCTGTGATCTTTCCTGACACCTGCTGCGCGACCTCGGAAGGCTTTACTGTGATCTCCGCGCCGTCCTGCCGTGTGAATACCACGGGGCTTTCAGCGGGGATCCCCTGGGGCTGCGCCTGAGCCGCGTCGCCGGTCTTTTCGCCGCCGGACTTTATCGCCTCAAGCTCGTCTGATTTGAAAACTACCCTGCTGCGCTGCGCCGTGTGGTCTGCAAAGACCTGCGTCTGCTCCTGCTGCGGAGCTTCCTGCGGCTTCTCATCCGTTCTGACCTCAACGCTGCGAACATCGCTGCGGAACTTAACGTCCTCCTGCGGTGCCTGCTCGGTCTGACCCGCCTGAGCTGTCTGAACCTGAGCCGCGCCGTCCTGCTGACCTGACTGACCTGCGTCCGTCTGAGTCTCGCTCTGTGCGCCGGTGTTTTCAGCGGTCTGGACTGCCGCCTGCTTCGCGTCGGGCTGGATTTCCTGAACGGGCTTTGCTTCTGCCTGGGGCTTCTGCTCTGTTTCGGGCTTGACCGTGAACTCCACAGCTTCGCCTGTAGCCTCTGCCTGCTCTGCCGCCTGAGTCTGCACGGTCTGAACCGCCTGCTCCGGAACGTTCTGCTGAACTGCCGGCTGCTCTGTCTGAACCTCGTCGGCTCCGGTTATCCTGGTCGTCAGCGCGGATATCTCATCGCTGAGGTCGCTGATATCATCGGGGATCGCCGTCTGATTCATCATTGCCGCAAGTTCGGTCATGACCTGCTGTACTGCCGGATCATTGTTCTGCTCCGAGTCGCCGTCCTTGTCGGACTTGGCGTTGTCCACATTCTCAACAGTGTTGATAAGCTCCGCCAGCAATGCCTTGGTTATGTACTCCTGCGGAATATCCGCAAAAGTGAGCTTTCCGTCCGCGATCGCCGCAACGACCTTGCGAAGGTCAAGACTTCCATCAGACTTCGTCAGTTCGCTGCGAAGCATTTCGAACTTCTCATAACTTGCAGGGGTTTCCTTCTCAGATACCGCATTGTTCGCGCTGCCTGCGCCCGAAGTATTCGAAGCATTTGAAGTATTCGAAGCGTTCCTGGAACTTCCGATACCGCTCAGCACCTTGGAGAACTGTTCCTTCTGGTCTGCCTTTGCCGCTTCCTCTACCCTTGCCGGAATAGCCGCGTCGGATATCATGAAGTCGCTGCGGGTATACCCGGAACCGCCTGTGCTGAATGCTACTGCCATTTACTCACCTCCTTTTAATAATGTATCTATATCAGGGTCTGCGCCCGGATATACAAACTTATCAGACGCTCTGGGTCTGAGCCGCGCGTATCGACTGCCCGGAAACGAACTCCTCAATGAACTGCTCGTTTTCCTTATTTGCCGCCGCCTTGTAGTCCTCAAGCTGCTTTTCCTCGAGCTTTTCCAGCGTGCGGACGTCCTTCGTTGCCTCGACTACGACTCCGAGCTGCTTGTTGATCTCCTCCTGCTTGCGAGCGGCGCTGGTGTCTTTCGCGTGTATCTCCTGCTGGAGAGTTACGATGTAGCGCTTGCGCACGGAGATCTCAAAAGCCTGCGCTCCCTGGCGGCAGACGGTCTCAAGCTCAGCGCTGAACTCCTCCACCTGCTTTATGAGCTGTTCCTTCTCTGCGTAGATCCTCTGTAGATCGGCCTGGAGCGCGCTCAGCGTGTTCTTCTGTCGGTCAAGCTCCTGCTGACGGAAATCCATCAGCTTTTGCAGAGTGAACTGAAATTTCTTCAAAGCCTGTCACCTCTTATTGTTCATCGCCAACGGCAGCTATCAGGAGCTGCACTGTTTCCTCCAGCGTGTAGGATTCCTCCACCCGCTGCATGAGAAACTCGTTTATTTTGTCGATCTTCCGGATAGCCTCGTCCAGCGCCGGATTTGTTCCGTGCTTGTACGCGCCTATCGAAATGAGGTCGGCGTTGTTGTTGTACAGCGACAGCAGATTTCTGAGCTTGCCAGCCGCCTGCTTGTGCTCGGGAGTGTCTATCTCCGACATCAGTCGGCTGACGCTCGGGAGTATGTCTATCGCGGGGTAGTGATTCTGCGCCGCGATCTTACGCGAAAGAATGATGTGTCCGTCGATGATACCGCGGACTGTATCCGCTATCGGCTCGTTGGTGTCGTCGCCCTCAACGAGCACGGTGTAGATACCGGTTATCGAGCCTTCCGGGAAGTTCCCGGCGCGCTCGAGCAGCTTCGGCATGCTGCTGTAAATTGACGGCGTGTAGCCTCTTGCTATCGGCGGTTCGCCGGTGGAAAGTCCGACCTCGCGCAGCGCCATCGCGTAGCGCGTGAGGCTGTCCATCATCAGCAGGACGTCCTTGCCCTGTTTCATGAAGTACTCCGCGATAGCTGTGGCAGTCAGCGGACACTTGCTTCTCATCATGGCGGGCTGATCCGACGTAGCCACGACCAGCACGGAGCGCGCCATGCCCTCCGGACCGAGGTCGCGCTCGATGAACTCGCGTACCTCACGGCCACGCTCGCCGACCAGCGCAATAACGTTGATATCTGCCTTGACCTTCCGGGCGATCATGCCCATCAGCGTGGACTTACCAACGCCTGAGCCTGCGAATATACCCATTCTCTGACCCTTGCCCATAGTCAGCAGGCCGTCTATAGCCTTAACGCCAAGCTCTATCTGCGACTTTATCGGAGGTCGGTCGAACGGATTTGACGGAGCGCCGGTTATCGAAACAGAATCGGTGCATCCGGGATCGGCGCCTCCGTCAAGCGGCATTCCCGCCGCGTCGACTATCCGCCCGATGAGACCCGGCCCCGCCTTAACGGTGAGCTTGTCCCCGGTGGAATCTACAATGCTTCCCGGTCCGATACCCTCGATCTCGGTGTAGGGCATTAGCAGAATGTTGCTCTTGTTGAACCCCACGACCTCCGCGCGTATGAAACTCGTCATGTCCTTCGAGTAAATGCGGCAGACATCGCCGATATTGCAGGCGGGGCCGCTTGCTTCGATGGTCATTCCGACTATCTTCTCTATCTTTCCCATATAGCGGAAGGTGTCATATTTAGTTATTTCATCGCGAAATGCTCCGAATTCAAGTGCCATGACTTCCTCCGCTGTCGGGTCATTCCTCGGCGTCTGCTTCTTCGGCAGGCTCCGGGGCGGGTTTCTTCTTTTTCCTTGTGGGTTTAGGTTCGCGGAACTTTCCGTCGCCAAGCTCCTGAATCATGCGGAGCTGCGTCATTATTCCCGCGTCCACTATCTCGCTGCCGTTATCGACTATCACCGTTCCCGGGTCCGCCTCCGGCAGAAGCTCCACCTCAACGTTCGGAATGCCTCCGCAAAGCTCCTTCAGGTACTCGTAGTCACCTGTCAGCTCCTCGTTTGCGCCGTTGTCGTTAAGGGTTATCTTGATGCGCTCGCAGTTGCGGAATTCCTTCGCCGCCTTCTTTATTAGGCGCTTGACTGCCGCGCTGTCCTTTGAAGTAATGCTGTCCAGCGTGACTTTCTTCGCTATCTGCATTACAGTGTCGTATATCTCTTTTTCGTAGTCCGCGAAAAGCTGCTCCTTCTCGGAGTTTATCCTCTCGGCATAGGATTTTGCTTCATCGAGGATATCCCTCCCGGCGGCAAGACATGCTTCCCTGCCGTCGCGGGTACCCTGTTCGAAGCCCTCCGCCTTTGCCTTTATGTACACGCTGTCGCGGTTCGCCTCGGCGTCGGAGACTATCTGTGAAGCGTTGTCGTTCGCGGTTCGGATTATCGACTCCGCTCGGTTCTTCGCTTCAAGGATTATGTCCTTGCCCTGCTGAACGCAGCGCTCTTTGAGCTCCTCAAGCTCCTTCTTCTGCTGTTCGAGCTGTTTCTCCCGGAATGCCACCTGCTGGAGCTTATCGTCCAGCCTGCGCTTTGCCTCGAGCAGCTCCTGCTCGGGGTCGGGCTTTTTCGGTTCCTCCGGCTGTGGCTCCTGCTTTGCGGGCTGCGCCGGCTCCGGAGCGGGCTGGAACCTTTTCAGGTCGATGGTGTTCGAAATATCGACGCCGCCGCCGAAATAAACGGAGTTCCTCTTTAAAACTGACACAATATCCCTCCGTTACGCTGAAATACTCTGAACCAAGGGTCACGCCGCATTACGCAATGACCTCGTCTCCGCCTCCGCCGTGGGAGATGGTGATGATCTGTTCCTGCTCAAGGCGGCGGATAGTCGCAACGATGTTCTGCTGTGCAGCCTCAACGTCACGCATACGCACGTTGTGCAGGTACTCGATATCTGCCTGAAGGCTCTCTCTTGCACGCGTGGAAATGTTGGAGAATATGCACTCCGCAACTTCCTGGGTGGAACCCTTGATAGCGATAGCGAGATCCTTCGGGTCGACCTGCTTTGTGAACTCCTGAATAGCCATGGAGTCCAGGTTGACGATATCCTCGAATACGAACATCTTCTGCTTGATCTGATCCGCGAGTTTCTGATCCCTTGCGGACAGCTCGTCGAATATGTACTTTTCGGTCGCGCGGTCTACGTTGTTCATGACCTCCGCAACGTAAGAGATACCGCCGACCTCCATGCTGTCGGTGTTGACAAGGTTTGCGAACTTCTTCTCCAGCGTAGCTTCAAGCGCCTTGATAACGTCAGGAGAAGCTCTGTCCATTCGCGCTATTCTCTCGACTACCTCGACGCGCTTCTCCTTGGGAAGCTCCGCGAGGATAGCCGCCGCCTGATCTATTCTTGCATATGAAAGTATGAGCGCGATTGTCTGCGGGTGCTCGTTCTGAACTATCGCGAGCAGGTTCTTATAGTCGGCCTTTCTCACGAAGTCGAATGATTTGGTCTTGAGCTGCTTTGTTATCCTCTGAAGCAGGTTGTTAGCCGCTTCAGTGCCGAAAGCCTTCTCAAGTATCTCACGGGCGTAGTCAACGCCGCCCTCGGTAACTACCTTCTGAGTCAGGCAAAGCTCGTAGAACTCATTGAGAACGCCCTCGACCACGTCGATAGGCTGATATTCCAACTTTGCGACCTCGGTGGAAAGCGCCTCGATCTCATCGTCAGACAGGTGCTTGTATACTGCGGACGCATTATCCGCACCCATTGCCGCGAGAACCAGAGCGATCTTCTGATTGGCGCTGAGTTCTTCTGCCTTCTTACCTTCTGCCATATCTGTCCCCCCTTAGTGAGGCTTATTCTGCCTTCATCATGTTCTTGATGATCTGTGCGACGATCTCCGGGTTCGTCTTGGAGAAATCGCTTATCTCGCGCTTGAGTATAGTCTCGCGGGACTCCTTCGCAGCCTCTTCTGTAAGGCTCGCAATGTTGAAATCCACTTCCTCCGGAGACTCCTGCTCCTGCGCGGTCGCGCCGGCGGCAGCCTGGGTCTGACCTGACTGTGTGGCTGCTGCAAACGCAGCCTCCTGGCGGCGTCTGATCTTCTTCTTTCTCGAATGGCTCATCATAAGCGTCATCACCAGAAGCAGTATCAGCACGATGCCAAGACCGACTACAACGTAAAGGAGCGTATTGCGGAACGTATCCACAGGCGGAGTGATGATCTGGAGGTTTCCGTCTCCGTTTGCGCCGCCGTTGTTTGTAGCGCTGAGTGCGAACGGAATGTTGTAAACGGAAACGAGATCTACCGTAGTACCCGCCGCATTAGCGACTATCGCCTGTAATGCGTCGCGCTCGCCCTGGGTCATGTTGGTCTGATTTACGACCAGTCCAACGCTGAGGGAGTCGATGGAGTAACCGTCCTTAGTTACGGTCTCCTTGACATTGGAAACGCTGTACTGTATTTCTTCCTTATTATAATAATAGTTCTGACCGTCCTCAAGACCGGTGTATGTAGGATAATCCGGAGAAAGGTCTGCGTTCGGTGTTACTCCGACGATACCGCCGTCCTCATCAAGGGCGCCGCCCCACGTTACCTTGTCCTCGTGGTCCTTTACGCCGTGGTCGGTTCCCTCTGCCGGGGTATACTGAGTGGACTCGGTGTTCCTGGAATCATAGTTCAGCCTTGCGGAAACGTTAAACGCGAATCCGTCCTCGCCGTACATCTTGGTGAACATATCGCCGAGACCGTCCTTGAGCACCTGTACAAACTCCTGCTCGAACTCAAGACGCTTTCTTGCGATGTCAACGCCGGACTTATCGGTGTCCTCGTCCTCTTCGGGCTGGTCAAGCTCCGGATCTACCCATTCGTAGGAGTTGAGCTTGCTGTCCATGATGGAGACGTTCTCTTTGGTAAGCCCCTCAACGCTGGTGGTAACGCCGCGGTATATCGCGCGCACCTCCTCGTTGGTAAGCGGCTCTGCGTCCGCCTTGAGCTGAATGAATACCGCGCACTGGCTCTCGCCCTTGTTGTCGGAAAGCGCGTAGTTGGACACCTCCGGCAGGGTGATGTTAGCGGTCGCGGACTGTATCTTGTCCATCGAAGCGATGGTTGCGCCCAGCCGTGATTCGAGCTGCTGGCGCTTTACCTCGCGTTTGTCTGTGTCGGTGCTCCACAGGTCAACGCCGTTGTTCCAGATATCGTAGTTGATCGTGGTCTTGGGGTAGCCCTGCGCCCACATCTGCATTCTTAGCGAGTCAGCCTTTTCCGCCGGCACGATGATATCACCGTTGGTGTTCACCGTGACGTCAGTAACGCCCAGCTCCTGGATCGCGGAAGCTATCTCGCCGGATTCTGAAGCAGAAAGCCCGGAAAACAGCACTGCCGTACTCTTATTGGAATTGAGCATAACGCAAAGCACAATGATTATTGCAATAACGACCACCGGAATGGAGATTATCAGGATCTTCGCCATTTTTGAAGCGTCCGTCCATTTCGTTTTAACTGTCGTTACAACAGTTTTCAGCTTTTCATTCATTTATAAGAACGTCCTCCGAAGTTTTATGCTGCCGCGCCGGCAGCTTTGAGGTCATCAAACCTGCATGTTGATGATCGTATTGTAAGCGCTGAGCGCCTCGTTCTTCACTGTAACAAGCAGGTCTACTGCAATGCCTGCCTTAGTGATGTTCGACTGCACCTGCGCAAGGTCGTCGATATTGCCGAGCATGAGGTCAATCGCGTCGCGGTCTACCTGCTCGTTGGTCTCGACTACATTATCAACCATTCCCTTGAATATATCGAGGAAGGAAGCCTCGTTTGCGTCCACCGCGTAGGTCTTTTTCTTGGGATCCTCGCCCATGGGGGTCATGGACTCCATCGGCTTCATGCGGGTGAGCGCGTTCATTGTTGTAAAGTCAACCATTTAAATCTTCCTTTCGAAAATCAGCCCTTGCCGAGGGTCAGCGCCTTCGAAGCCATGGACTTTACCACTTCGAACACCGCCATATTCGCGGAGAACATGTTCTCGGCTTCCGTCGCGTCGAGCTGCTCGGTGGCAACGTCAACGTTGGATTCGTAGATGTAGCCGCGCTCGTCTGCGAGCGGGTGGGTGGGGTCGTAGACCGGCTCTGCCGGGGTGGGGTCGTCAACGACCGCCTTAGCCTCAACGCCACGGTACTTCACGTAATTGTAGGACGCGATCTCGCCGGAGTTCAGCTTAGCGAACAGCAGCTTCTTGAAGGTCTTGTCCTCGCCGAAAACCACCATCTGGCGCTTGTAAGCCTCCTCGGGAGTGGAAGCCACATTGTCGGCGTTGCTGATGTTCTGAGAGATGATATCAAGCCTGAACCGCTCGGCGGTCATGCCGGAAAGCGGGATATTGAGCGAACTTAAGAATGCCATATGTACCCCCTGTTACTTCGTAGTCATAGCGGATCTGACTCTGGCGAAATTGCCGTTCATCGAGTTCATTATCGCGTCGTACTGTATCTGAGCCTTTGCAAGCTCGCCCTGCTGTACGTCGTTGTCAACGTTGTTGCCGTCCGCCTGGTCGTCGGTAACGCGGTCGATAAACAGCCGCTGAACGAGGTCTATCTCGGTATCGACGGTGCCGTTGCTGCGGAGCTTGTCCCTGAAAATTCCTGCAAAGTCAAGGTATTTGCAGTTGTAGTCCGGCGTATCCGCGTTAGCGATGTTTTCTGCGATTATCTGCTGCTTCTGCCAGAGGACGGACAGCCCCTGCTCAGATATCCTGAATGCATTCGTATCGAAAAGTGCCATATATTTTCCTCTCTGTCACGGGCGAATTCCACAAAATGGCATACCATACCCTATAGTTATTCATATTATAATTATACACCATTTCACAATATATTGCAACAATTTTTTCATGATATTTTTTTACACAATGTAGAATCGGTATACTAATTATTTAAATTAGCCGACCAAAATTGATAACTTTCTGTTTATTTTGTTATTTTTTGGTACTTTTTTGTGCATAGGTTACAAATCAAGCATTACATTTTCTACAAAAATTTATATGTAAAAAATTGTACAAACAATCAAATCCCCGGCTCCATCAAAAAGCCGGGGATTTGATTTATATTGGGGGAAGATCGGTTATCGTGTTATTCACGCCACGCTGTATGTGCTTTCGATCTCAGCCGTAGCCGTATCCTCCGGGATATACTCCTGAACCAGACAGCTCTGCATAAGCGCTTCCGCCTGGTCGTTGTATTCCTTGGGAACAACAAGATGGATAGGATAATCATTACGGTAATTCATTGCGTAATCGCTGAGGTCGTACGCCTTGTACAGCAGGATAGTATAGATGTCCTCATCAGAACTGTAATAGTAATAATCAGCAGTTCCGCAGACCTTCATCAGCCTGTTCAGCTCCGGATCTGACGCGGTCGTTCTGCCATAGCTGAATTTCAGGTCGTAATCGTTCTGACCATATATCTCGCGGCTCATAATGCGGTTCATCTCAGAGTAGGAATACCCCTCGGACTGACCGAACAGTTCGCAGTCGTCAAGGCTGTTCACATTTTTCAGGATAAACGCAGTGTAGAAGTCCTCTCCCGTAAACTGAGCGCCGACGTTTATATCGAGGCTTTCAAGGTAAGCGATGGTGTTATCCATCCAGTCGTAGACCCTCAGATTATAACTTGATGACGTCAGTTGATCCCCGCTTCCGATATCGTAATACAGGTCGGTATATTTCCAGGCTGGTTCATTCTCAATGAAATCAACGTTTATCTTCTGGCAGTCCTGCCTGATTGCGTCAAAAAGCTTGTTGTTTCCGTACTTGGCAATATCGTTCATCCAGATACGGTTGACACTGTAGCCCTCGTTCAGCAGTATGTTCTCGTCCAGCGAGAATAACGAGGAATACCATCCCTCCGGGGTCACCATCTTCCGGCGTATCTCCCCGAAAAGCTCACTGCTGACGGAATAGCGCCGCTCAAGCTGAGTGCCGTCCTTCATCACATAGTAGAAGCTCACATATTTCCCATCGCTCGCACCGTCGCCGTTGTTCTTGGGTATCTCGTCGTGCACTTCCCTGATAGTCTGAAGAATATCATCTCCGCCGATGCCCTTGATCGTGAACTGATTCTTGGTAAGGCTTGACGTGCGGTACTCCTCGCCGAATGAATTTGAGTCATAGTATGACATGGAAGCCGAAGCCACTCTGTCCGGGTTCGGGACGTAATACGCCGCGCCGAATCCGTTCGACATATTCAGCCCGAGGCATATCAGCGCGCACGCAGCGAGAGTCCCCGCCCATTTTGCCACGGAAAGCCCGAACTTCCGGAAATTCCGCCCGCTGATAAGCTCCATGATGATATACAAAATGAACGTGCTGATTATCGTGCCGATTATCATACCGGGAATGTTGTTCTGCGTGAAGCTGTAGTAATCCATCGTGTCTTCCTGCCCGCGCACGTTGATGGAAATGAAATAGGATACCGGTACGGTTATCGCGAAGATCACGATGCCAGGGATAACAAGCCCCATTCCCTTATAGACGTAGGGCATTCCAACGCGCTCAGCGCGGCGGTATTTTATCAGGAAGTACGCCCCGGCGAAGCACGCAAGGGTCACCAGCAGGGCGGGAATGCCGAACTCCGGACGGAAAATCGGCCCGCAGTCGCTGACGCTGCCCTTGCAGCCAATTGACATCATCGAATAAAGCGTCATGATCATCATGCCAAGCGGAGAGGAAGCGGTTATCGGATACGCCGAACCCACAGCGGTGGATATCGCCGAGGGGTAAAGCACAGCGCCGTACACGCCGCTCTCAATGAGGTTTATCGTCATCAGATGAATGACAGGTATCGCAAAGTTGATGAGTATCGGGTAAATGCACGCCTCCGCAAGCCTGCCGCAGAAAGATATCAGCAGCAGCGTTATCGCGATCTCCATTATGCACATGAAAAGTCCCGTGAACGCCATCGGTCCCATCATCGCTTCAACTATCGCCTGGATCTCGCCCTGTGTGTCGAACGCCGACAGGTCGGCGAACTGCAGAAGTATCTGCGCCAGAAGTATCGCAATGAAGTGCGGCAGAATGTTCACTGTGAACACCGCCGCGAGGTCGCCGAAGAACCGCGTGTTGTGGTTTATCGGCAGGACATATCCCATATCCACCACCGATTTGTTGTGAAGGCAGCGGAAGCTGCGCAGAGTAGTCACGAACGTAAAAATGAACAGCCCCACAAGGCTGAGGACCCCGATTACGATCTCAGCAATCAGAAGTGAATACAGCAGGCTCCTCTTATCCAGGAGCGCCATATTCATTTCGTACTGCTCCGGAGTCGGGTCGCTGATATACTGGCTAAGCTCAAGGAGATCTCGCTCCACCGGGCATAAAATATTGATGATGAGCATGAACGCCGGATAACTCAGCACGCTGAAGATAATGCTCATGATAAGCTGCGGTCTGAGGTACTTCACCTTATTCAGATAGTACGGCAGAAATTTGTAGAAAACGCTCTTATTTGCCGAGTTTTGAGCTGTCATAGCCGAGCACCTCCATTTCGTAAATAAATATCTCCTCCAGCGAAAGCGGGATTTCATCGTACAGCTTCGGGGAGTGCTTTTCCACCGCCGCTCTGACCTTTTCGCGGTCGCCCCGGGCGATGATGTGCATTACGCTGCCGTTTTCCTCGATGTGGAGGATATCCACGCCGTCCGCGGAAAGCTGCTCCTTCGTGACCGGCTCCGGGAACGACGTCTGGATCTTGAACACGCTTCCCTTCACGCTGTCAAGTTCGCGGTCGAACACTACCTTCCCGCCGTGGAGAAGTCCCACGCGGTCGCAGAATTCGTCTATTTCCCCGAGATTGTGGGAGCTGAAAATTACAGTCAGCTTGGAATCTACCATAGCGTCGATGAGCATTTGCTTGACGATTATGCGCATAGTGGGGTCAAGCCCGTCGAAAGCCTCGTCAAGGAACAGATACGGAGTTCTGCACGCGATCCCGCATATCACCGCCGCCTGCCGCTTCATACCCTTTGAGAAGGTGTTCAGCCGCTTTTTCAGCGGAAGATTCAGCGCGCTGTAGAGCTTCTGCCAGAGCTCCTCGGAAAACGTGCCGTAAAAGCTCTTGTAGTACTGCTTCATTTCAGTAAGGGTCATGCTGTTGAACTGCACCGTTTCATCGTTGATGAAGAATACGCGCTCCTTCACCTTCGCGTTGTCGTACACCGGCTCGCCGTCTATGAAAAGCTCTCCGCTGCTGAGCCTGTAAATCCCGGAAAGCGCCCGGAGCAGCGTTGATTTTCCGGCGCCGTTAGAACCCAGCAGACCGTATGCGCAGCCCTCCGGAATAGTGAGGGACACGCCGTCAAGCGCGTTTTTATCGTCGAAACGCATTACCGCATTCTTTACCTCGATCATTGATTACCACCCGTCCTTTCACCAGTTTCCCCGATTTCTCCAACTTCTCCAGCCTCTCCAGCCTCCCCTGACCATATCTGCCGTGCCAGGGATTCTATCTCCGCAAGGCTGACCCCTGCGTCGTATGCGCTGCGAAGCTCACGCCCGGCCTTCCGCACGGCTTCTTTTCTGACTGCCTCGGCTGCGTCCCCGCCGCCGGAAACATAGCTTCCCTTTGCAGGTATCGAGTATATCAGCCCCGCCTGTTCAAGCTGCGAGTACGATTTCTGAACCGTATTCGGGTTTATCCCGAACTGCTTCGCGACCTCCCGCACCGCCGGAAGCCGCTCGTCCGGCTCCAGCTCCCCGGAGAAAATCAGCCGGGATATGCCATTATATAGCTGCTCATAGATGGGCAGCTTCCCCTCCAGCCTTATGTTGAGCATTTTCACTCCTCCTTTCGGCGTGTACTGCTCTGTATTAACTGTATTATCTGTGTTGGTACAGTTATTATACCATACAATAGCAGCTTTGTCAATAGGCAAAACGCATTTTTATTGCACTGGTCTTGATTTTTTTGCAATTATGTGGTATCATATAGATTACAAATAAATCCGGATAAAATACGGAAAACCCCTGAAAACCGATGTGATATGCAAAGCGCACGCCTACGCTCACACAAGGCTTTTGAGGGCGGCCTATGGAAAGGAAACGGATAACCTTCACAAGAAAGGAAACTGACACAATGAGCGAAGAGAAAAAGGAATTTGTAAAGCACGAGGCACCCCGTCCGGAGTTCCCCAAGCGCGCTATAATCACCGGAGGAATGCCCTACGGAAATAAGAAGCTGCACTTCGGGCACATCGGCGGCGTGTTCGTATTTGCCGACGTATACGCAAGATTCCTGCGCGACAGGCTGGGCGACGAAAATGTAATTTTCGTATCCGGCACGGACTGCTACGGCTCCCCTATCGCGGAGAGCTACCGCAAGCTGGTCGCCGAGCAGGGCTTCAAGGGAACTATCCACGACTTTGTTGAGGAAAACCACAAGGCTCAGAAAAAGACCCTCGACGACTACATGATAAGTCTGAATATATTCGGAGCTTCCGGACTTGGAAGAACAGCCGAGATACACAACAAGGTATCCGACTGGTTTATCCGCACATTATATAAAAACGGACACCTGCACCGTATCAGCACAAAGCAGTTCTACGATGAGAAGGCGGGCTGCTTTCTCAACGGCAGACAGGTAATAGGAAAGTGCCCGGTGGACGGCTGCCAGAGCGAAAAGGCATACGCCGACGAGTGCGACCTCGGTCATCAGTACATGCCGGAAAACCTCATCAACCCCAAGAGCACCCTCACCGGCGACACGCCCATAATGAAGGACGTCGAGAACTGGTACTTCGACCTTCCGGCGTACAACAAGCTGCTCAAGGAATACGTTGCGAAGATATCCAGGCAGAAGAACGTGCGTCAGCTCGTTTCCAGCACTATCTCAGAGTTCCTCGCTGACCCAGTGGTGCACATCAAGAACGAGCTTCTGGACAGCTACAACGCAGTCAAGGATCAGCTTCCGGAGCACGAGTTCATAGAGGAAAAGAAAAAGCCCAGCTTCACCATCAAGTTCAAGGAACTCGACGAGATGAACAAGGCTACCGAGATACTCTCCGCGAACGGAATACGCTACCGCACCGGTAAAACCCTTGTTCCGTTCAGACTTACAGGCAACATCGAGTGGGGCGTTCCCGCTCCGGTGCTTGAGGGCGAGGATCCGCTGACCATCTGGGTATGGCCGGAGTCCCTCTGGGCGCCTATCTCCTTCACTCAGGCGGCGCTGGAGCAGCAGGGCAGGAATCCCGACGAGTGGAAGGATTTCTGGTGCAGCAAGGACGCTAACGTATATCAGTTCATCGGCGCCGACAACATCTACTTCTACGGCGTAGCTGAGATGGCGATGTTCATGGGCCTCAAGGAAGGCGAAAACACCATCGACCCGCCCGAAGGAGAAATGCAGCTCCCGATACTGTGCGCAAACAACCACATTCTGTTCCTCGATAAGAAGGCTTCCAGCTCCGGCGCGATAAAGCCCCCGATGGCGGCTGATCTTCTGGACTTCTACACCCCCGAGCAGCTCCGCATGCACTTCCTCGGCTTAGGTCTTGGTCAACGCAGCGTAAGCTTCATGCCGAAGCCCTACAATCCCAACGCAAAGCCGGAAGATCCGGATCCCGTAGTAAAGGACGGATTCCTGCTCTCCAACGTATTCAACCGCATTATCCGCACCTGCATCTATTCCGTTCAGAAGTACTTTGACGGAGTAATGCCGGTCGGCGAGGTAGACGAGCAGGTGCTCGCCGACGCCAAGAAGGCGATCCTGGATTACGAGCGCTTCATGTACCGCTTTGAGTTCCACCAGGCGACCTATGTACTTGACAGCTACATCAGAAAGGCAAGCAAGTACATGGCAAAGAACCTCGGCGACGCCGACAAGGCAGACGACAACGAGGCAAGACGCCGCGCGCTCATTCAGGTGTTCCACATGATACGTACGGCGGCTGTGCTGCTGCACCCGATGGCTCCGCAGGGAACCGAGATGATACTCGAGTACCTCCAGCTCGACAAGAGCTTCTGGAGCTGGGACAAGATCTTCGACACCATTTCCGATTTCACCGGCGGAAAGGATCACAAGCTGAAGTTCCTGGAGCCCAGGGTGGATTTCTTCACCAAGCACCAGAGCCAGTTCAACACCAGCGAGGAATAAACAAATACAAAAGGGGCTGTTTTCGGACAGCCCCTTTTATTATTCAACACTGCCGTCGAATTTGTACCCGACGCCGCGCACCGAAACTATATTCGCGCTGTAACGGCCTATCGCCTTTTTCAGACGGCTTATGAATACATTCACCGTGCGCTCCGAGGCATGCCCGGAGCTCCTGAGCTGGCGCGAAAGCTCCTCGCGGCTGAAAACCGTATCCGGACTGCTTATCAGCAGGTACAGCAGGGCGGTCTCCTTCGGGGAGATATTCAGCGGCTCGCCGTCAAGCTCGGCGCGGTACTTCGAAATATCCACAGTAAGCCCTCCGAAGCTCACAGGCGGTCGGTCAAATCCAGTGACAGACACCTGCGTACGTGCCTGCGCCGCTCGTATTCTTGCGACAAGCTCCGCAATGTCCAGAGGGCGGCTCATTACGTCCGCCGCGCCCAGCTCCAGCGCGGAGAGCCTCCCGGCGTGGTCGCTCTCGGAGGTCAGCACTATCACGGGAACTCCCGCTGATTTCATCTGCTCGAGGATTTCCTTGAGCCTTCCGCCGGCGGTGTCGATATCAAGCAGCGCAAGATGTATCATGTTCAGCCTGACCGTTCGAAGATCGTCAACGGAGCGCATGCACTCCACCACGAAGCCCGAAGCGGACAGATAGCTGTTTATCAGCGTGTTCATTCTGGAAAACCGGTCTATAAGCAGTATCGTTCCTCTGAACATTCCGCACCTCCAATTTCAAATAAAGCGCCGGAGCATAAGCCCCGGCGCTCTTGTATTATGTTCTGGTCATCGGGTCATCAGCCGAGAACGACCTCAACGGTGTGCTTTCCGCCGTCCATTACAGGGATAACATTGCCGTCAACAGCCTTGCCGTCAACAGTCATGCTCTTAACGCCCTTGCAAACGTGGTTCGGGTTCTTAACGGTGATGTCGTATGTAGCGCCGCGGAACTGACGTGTAGCCTTCATGCCGTCCCACTCGTGAGGAATTGAGGGGTCGATCTTCAGACCGTCGAAGTCTGCTGCGATACCAAGAATGTACTGGGAGATAGCGACCATGTTCCATGCCGCTGTACCTGTCAGCCAGCTGTTCTTGCCCTGACCGAAGTTGTCGCCCTGCTTGCCGATATCAGCGCCGGCGTCCTTACCGCCGATCATCTGACCGTAAACGTACGGCTCGGTCTTGTGAATGTCGGAAGTCTCCTCAGTGAACGCCGGAGCGATCTCGGAGTAGTACTTGAACGCCTGGTCGCCCTCGCCAGCGTATGCAGCGGCACAGATTATCCATGCGTTGTTGTGTGTGAAGATACCTGCATTCTCCTTGTATCCGCCAGGATATGTGGAGATCTCGCCGTACTGGATATAGTACTTTGTGAATGCCGGGTTGTTGAGCACCAGACCGTACTGAGTGTTGAGTCGCTCGTCGATAGCCTTGAGAGTCTTCTTGGAAGCCTCAGCGTCGATGTCGGACATGATAGCGAAGCCCTGCGGCTCGATGAAGATCTGACCTTCCTCGCACTCCTTGGAGCCCATCTTCTTGCCCTCCGCGTCGTACGCTCTGAGGAACCAGTCGCCGTCCCAAGCGGAATCCATCATAACCTTCTTCATCTTGTCGATCTCAGCCTGAGCCTTTGCGGCCTCGTCGGTCTTGCCGAGGTGGTTGAGTATCTGAACGTAGTTCGGGCCTGCGTAGGTGAACAGCGCGCCCACGAATGCGGACTCAGCCACCTTGGAATAGCCGCCCTCTGCCTTGAACTTCGGGTTGGTGTAGGTCTGGAAGGACTCGCCGGGAGTATCGGAGTAGCAGGAGAGGTTGATGCAGTCGTTCCAGTCTGCACGCATTGCGAGGGGCAGACCGTGCGGACCGAGGTTGTTTACGATGTGGTAGAAGGAAACCTTCAGGTGCCCGAGCATGGGCTGTGCAACGGACATATCGTTGTCGTAGGGCACCATCTCATCAAGAATGCTCCAGTCGCCGGTCTCCTTTATGTATGCGGAAACGGAGAGAATGAGCCACAGCGGGTCGTCGGAGAAGTCGCCGCCGATATCAGCGTTGCCCTTCTTGGTGAGTGGCTGGTACTGGTGATAGCAGCCGCCGTCCGGGAACTGTGTGGAAGCGATGTCGATAATACGCTCCCTTGCTCTGTCGGGGATCTGGTGAACGAAGCCGAGAACGTCCTGGTTGGAATCACGGAATCCCATGCCGCGTCCGATACCGCTCTCGAAGTAGGAAGCGGAGCGTGACAGGTTGAATGTTACCATGCACTGGTACTGGTTCCAGATGTTGACCATGCGGTTTACCTTGTCGTCAGGTGTGTCAACGTTGAGGATACCGAGCAGCTTGTCCCATGTCTCTCTCAGCTCTGCAAGGCCTGCAGCGACCTTCTCAGGAGTGTTGTACTTCTCGATCATTGCGTTGCTCTTTACCTTGTTGATGGTCTTGCCGTCAGCCTCGAACTTCTCAGCAGCGGGCATCTCAACATAGCCGAGGATAAATACGAGGGTCTTGCTCTCGCCTGCGGCAAGAGTGATCTCCTTGTAGTGGGAAGCGATAGGAGACCAGCCGTCGGCGAAGGAATTGTTAGCCTTGCCGTCCAGGACAGCCTGCGGGTTGTGGAAGCCGTTGTACAGGCCGATGAAGGAATCGCGGTCGGTATCGTAGCCGTCGATGGAATCGTTAACGGTGTAGAATGCGAAGTGGTCGCGGCGGTCGCGGTATTCGGTCTTGTGGTAGATGGTAGAGCCCACTACCTCAACACGGCCGGTGGAGAAGTTTCTCTGGAAGTTGGTGCAGTCGTCCTGAGCGTCCCAGAGGCACCACTCTGCGAATGACCACAGCTTGAAGGTCTTTGCGGAGCCGCTCTCGTTTGTGAGAACAAGCTGCTGTACCTCGCCGTCGTAGTTCTGCGGAACGAAGAATGTAGCCTCAGCCTTGAGCCCGTTCTTTCTGCCGGTGATGATGGTGTAGCCCATACCGTGACGGCACTCGTAGCTGTCAAGCTCAGTCTTTACAGGAGACCAGCCGGGATTCCAGATTGTGTCGCCGTCCTTGATGTAGAAGTATCTGCCGCCCATGTCTATCGGGACGTTGTTGTAGCGGTAACGGGTGATACGGCGCAGACGAGCGTCCTTATAGAAGCTGTAGCCGCCTGCCGTGTTGGATATCAAAGAGAAGAAACCCTGGGTTCCGAGGTAGTTTATCCATGGGTAGGGAGTACGGGGCGAGGTAATTACATACTCGCGGTTTTTGTCATCAAAATGACCGAATTTCATCAGTGACCTTCCTTCCTTGCTTGCTCCGGTAGGGAGCCGAGGGGGGGCTGCCCCTCGCAGTTGGTTATTCCGGCTTTACTAAGCACTTTCCGCAGATGAACGTTTCGGAAAGTACAAGCCGCTATAAATTAGTATACAATATTGCGGCGAAATTTACAAGGGCTGAAAACGTTAACATTTTTTTTATCGTGGAATTTTACTTTAAAACCGAAAATCGGGTGCATTTATTAGTAATATTGAACAAATCCTGCATGAGCGTTTACAGTCCGGTTCCGGAGGAAAAATCACCAATTTTGCAGGAAACCGCGGACGGTTTTTGTTGATTTCGGAGAAAAAACGTTGTGTTCTGACTGTTGCGCAACAGAAATGCAACAAACTGTCCCTTATGGGGCTAAGTGACGCGGAATGTCCATTGAAATAAAAAGGAAATCCAGGTATAATTACATACAGGTGCTGCTGAACGGCAGTACACGAAGGGAGCGTATAATGCAAAACGACAAGAAAAGCCCCTTGAATCAGTCCCTCTGGGGAAAAATATATCAGGTGATAATCACCTGGATAGTATATTTCCTGTTCAGACCAAAGGTAGAGTGGGTCGACAAGTCCGTTAAGAAGCAGCTCAAAGGAAAGCCCGCGGTGTTCGTGTTCAACCACACGCACCATTTCGACGGAGCTTACACCGGCGCGGTGCTGGGGCGGTACAAGCCCTATGTCCTCGTAAAAAAGAGCTGGTTCGAAAAGAAGGGCGTAGGCACTATGATAGGCTGGTGCAGGTGCTTCCCCATCGACCTTGACGGCGCGGACGCGAGCTGGTACACCACCGCGGAGGAGATAATCCGCCGCAGCGGTTCTCTGATAATCTTCCCGGAAGGCGGTATCGCCAGGGAAGGAAAAATCGAGAAGTTCAAGCCAGGCGCGGCGCTGGTGTGCGCTTCGACCGGCGCATGCGTAGTCCCGGCGGCTATCTACGGCGGCTATCATATGGTGTTCGGAAAGCGGCAGCGGCTGCTGGTCGGAACCCCCATCGAGAGCAAATGCCCGGATAACATGCGGCACTCGCAGTACGCAAAGCAGCTCATGAAGCAGGCAGAGGACGAAACAAAGCGGCTTTACGGGATCCTGGAGCAAAAATACGGCAAAACGGATACCTATTCCGAAAGCTATGCTCCGGCAGAAAACAAGTAAACACGCGGGAAATCCGCAGGACAAATTTTATTTTGAGAGGTATTAATTATGAACACAGAGATCGCAGAAAAGATCAAGAACATGCTGGTAGAGAACCTGAGAATCCCCGCTGACGAGCTGGAGTACACCAGCGAGCTGTTCGGCGACGACATCGGACTCGACTCCATCGACTCCATCGAGATCATCGCAGGTATCGACAACCTGTTCGGCGTACAGATGACAGGCGCTGCAAGAGAGAACTTCCAGACCATCGAGACCCTCACAAAGTACGTTGAGGAACACATGGGTGAGTAATATGAGCGACAGAAGGATCGTTGTAACAGGTCTGGGACTTATCTGCGCGCTCGGCGACGGCACCGACAAGTGCTGGAGCGCAGCTTCAAACGGTATCACCGGTATCCGCGAGGTACAGTCGGTGAGCACCGAGGGCTGCTACGCAAACAAGGGCGCCGAGGTAGCTGAAAGCTCCGAGCAGCTTTCAGGCGAGGACTACGACCGCAGCTCCCTGCTGTGCATAAAGGCGGCGGGCGAGGCTCTTGCGGACGCAGGCTACACCGTGACTGCGGATAATTCCGACCGCATAGGCGTTATCGTCGGCAACTGCGTCGGCGGCGCCGCAAGCATTGACAAGTACTACACCGACGAATTCAAGACCGGCTCCGCAAAGCCGTCCGATATTCTCAGAATGCCTGCTGCTGCCATCGCGAACAACGTTGCGAAGCACTTCGGGCTGAACGGCGCGACCGCCAACATCGTAAACGCATGCGCTGCGGGCACGATGAGCCTTTCCTATGCCGCCGACCTTATCCGCGCTGGCAAGGCTGACGCATTCGTTGCAGGCGGCTCCGACAGCTTTTCTTCGCTGGCGTTCGCGGGATTCCACGCGCTGCACGCTCTCGCGGCTGACGCATGCTCCCCGTTCAACCACAGCAACGGCATAACCCTCGGCGAGGGCGCAGGCATACTTATCGTAGAGAGCTACGAGCACGCAAAGGCACGCGGCGCTAAGATCTACTGCGAGATACTCGGCTCCGGCGTAAGCTCTGACGCGCACCACATCACCGCTCCCCGCCCCGACGGACAGGGACAGATGAGCGCCATCAGACGCGCAGTAAAGACCTCCGGTCTGGAGTTCACCGACATCGACTACATCAACGCCCACGGAACCGGAACCGCAAAGAACGACGAGGCTGAGTTCCTGTCTCTGCACACCCTGTTTGACGAGAACAAGCACCTTTCCGTAAGCTCCACCAAGTCCATGACAGGCCACTGCCTGGGCGCGGCAGGCTCCATCGAAGCAGTGCTGACCGTCAAGTCCGTATGCGAGGACGTTGTACCTCCGACAATCGGCTACTCCGACGAGGACCTTGCAATGCTGAAGGAAAAGGCAGGGGATATAGATTTCGTTCCGAACACCAAGCGCGAGAAGCCCGTTAACTACGCGGTTTCCAACTCCTTTGCGTTCGGCGGCAACAACGCAAGCATCGTATTTGCTAAGAAGCCTCACGAAATTCCCGACAATACAAATAGCGAGAAGCTCTACATCACCGGTATCGGCGAGGTAGTCGGCAGCACAGAGGAAGAAGGCAAGGGTATCCGCGCTTCCATCACCTCCGACGACTACAAGGAGCACGGCATAAAGATGGCGTTCTACCGCAAGCTCGACCGCTTCAGCCAGATCCAGCTCATAAGCGGCATGAGAGCGCTCGCAGACGGCAATATCACCATCGACGAGAGCAACGAGAACGACATCGGCATAGTAGTCGGCACGTCCGACGGCCCGATGACCGAGATTGTAGGCTTCCAGAAGGCGGTAGTAGAGGGAGGCACTGCAAACGGCAGCGCGTTCTCCTTCCCGAACACAGTTTATAACGCCGCAGGCGGATATTTCAGCATTTTCGCCGGTATCAAGGGCTACAACGTGACCGTTGCGAACAGCGTTCAGGCTGGCTTACAGAGTATCTGCTACGCCGCTGACGTACTCCACAACGGCAGCGAGAACATCATGGTAGCAAGCGGCACAGACGAAAACACCGATGTGGACGCAGAGCTTTACGGCAAGCTGGGTCTGCTGGCTGAGACAAAGCCCTATTCTCTTGAGAAGCCCGGCTTCGTGCTCGGCGAGGGCTCGGTATCCCTCATAGTTGAGAAGGCTTCCTCCGCTGAAAAGCGCGGCGCTGCGAAGTACGCCGAGGTAGCGGGCTGCGCCATGGCTCACCACGCTGTAGAGTTCGGCACGGTAAGCGGCTCTGAGGACGCACTCGCAAAGGCTGTAGAGGCTGCATGCGCTGACGCTGGTATCTCCGTATCAGACATCGACGCGGTAAGCGGCTTCGCGAACGGTCACAAGACCATCGACGAGCTGGAGCTTTCCACCTACAAGAAGGTATTCGGCAGAGATATCCCTGTTTTCGCGGTAAGGGAGACCATCGGCGAGGCAAGGGCTGCCGCGGGCGCAGAGCAGGCGGCTTACGCTGCGAAGCTCCTCGCGGGTAAGCTTGGAAGCTCCGCTAAGGCTTACATCGGCGGCAAGGCTGCCGACGTGGACGTTTCCGGTTACAAGTATGTACTGGCGGCGGCATGGGGCGCAGGCGGTTCTTATTCCGCTGTGGTGCTCAGGAAAGCGTAATATTTCAAATTCGGAATTCGGAATTCGGAATGCGGAATTATGGTGTCGCCGCTGAACGCAGGCACCGGAATCCCGTACAAAGGAACGGTCTAACAGACCCCGGATTCCGAATCGTTTTTAAGGAGGACAAATGGAAAAGGTAGCACTGGTAACCGGCGCTTCCCGCGGAATAGGCAAGGCGTGCGCGCTTCGCCTGGCGGAATGCGGCTACGATATAGTAGTGAATTACAACTCTAACGAGGCTAAGGCGCAGGAGGTAGTCTCCGCGATAGAAGCGCTCGGTCAGAAGGCGGTTGCAATTAAGGCGAACACCGCCGACCTCAAGGAAGTTCAGAACATGTTCCGCGAGGCTCACAAGGCTTTCGGCAGACTTGACGTTCTGGTCAACAACGCCGGCGTAGTCGACGACGCATTCCTGCTGATGATAAACGAAGATTCCCTCACGAGAAGCCTGGACATCAACATCAAGGGATACTTCCACTGCGCACAGCAGGCGGCGCTCAAGATGATGAGCAAGAAGCAGGGCGTTATAATCAACGTTTCCTCTGTAAGCTCCATTCTCGCCGTTGACGGACAGGGCGTTTACAGCGCTACGAAGGGCGCGGTCAACTCCATGACGGCGACCCTCGCAAAGGAGCTTGCTCCCCGCGGTATCCGCGTAAACGCAGTCGCTCCCGGCTTCATCGAAACCGAAATGCTCGACGCTATCCCCGAGGACAAGAAGGAAGAATACCTAAAGGCTATCCCGATGCACCGCCTTGGCACCGCTAAGGAAGTTGCTGACGTAGTTGCACAGCTCTGCTCCGACGCTTTCGCGTATGTCACCGGACAGGTAATCGTGCTTGACGGAGGTCTCAGCTTATGATGAATCTTCTTGAGATCAATCAGCGCATAAAGCAGCGCCCGCCTTTCCAGATGATAGAGCGCGTCACCGAGCTTGTCCCGAATGAATCCGCTAAGGGTATCAAGTGCGTTTCCGTCAACGAGCCGTACTTCATGGGACACTTCCCCGAGGCCCCGATAATGCCCGGAGTCCTGCTCATCGAGAGCGCGGCGCAGCTTTGCAGCCTCGTTATCGCCCCGGACGCCGCCGCTTCCGATGAAAACAAGCTGTACGTCCTGCTGAAGGTCAAGGATTTCAAGTTTGTGCGCCCGGTTATCCCCGGCGACAGACTGGAGATATCGGTAAAGGTCACTATGGCAGCCGCCGGAGCGTACGAATTCTCTGCGGTAATATCCGCCGACGGAGTTGTCAAGGCGAAGGGCAGCATGCTTTTCACCTCGATGGATAAGAGCGCGGTTTATGGCTGAGCTGAAATTTGACTGGAGCGCCTGCATAGTGTCGGGAGGCGCGGAGCTTATAAGCCGGGTAGAAGCGGCGCGGGCAGAGTATTCAAGCGTTTGCTCGGAGTATTTCGACTACCTGGTTTCGAAGGCTGGCAAAACCGGCGTACACGGCGACCGTTTCGAAGAAAGCGCCTGCGGCTTCCTGCTGCTGGACAATCTCCTGAAAAAGAACGGGATAGACCGCCGCGACCTCGCGATAATGCACGACAGCGGCGGCAGACCCTGCATAATAAACCGCAGCGACATTGATTTCAGCATATCGCACTCCGAGGGAGCCGCGCTGTGCTGCCTCGCCATTGGAGCCGACGCTTCCGTAGGCGCGGATATCCAGCATGCGCGTGAAACCGACCCGCAGCGCATAGAGGAGCTTGCGAAAACCTTCATGCAGCAGCGGGAGCTTCACATGCTCCAGATAAGCTCCGCTGCGGACAGAAAGAACATGTTCTACCATGAGTGGACCCGGCGCGAGAGCTACTTTAAAAGGTGCGGTCAGGACGACCTCCCGATGTCCGGGATATTCAGAGAAGGGATCATCAGAGCGTGCGGCGGGGAGTATTATTACTGCATATCCCTGCCGGAAAACGACGATTAAGGAGAATAAATGAAAGTATTAGTATTGAACGGAAGCCCCAAGGCAGAGCGCAGCAATACCCTGAACATCACAAAGGCGTTTCTGAAGGGATTCCCCGCTGACACAGAGGTTGAGCAGATAAACCTCTACAAGAAGGACATCAAGCCCTGCCTGGGCTGTTTCTCCTGCTGGAGCAGAACTCCCGGACAGTGCGTCATCAAGGACGACATGCAGGATATCTACGAAAAGATCAAGGCTGCGGATATCGTTATAGAGAGTTTCCCGCTGTATTTCTTCGGAATGCCGTCCCAGATGAAGGCGACAACGGACCGCTGCCTGCCGTTCATGCTGCCGTATATGGGAAATCTTGTCGAGGACAAGAACGCAAGCTTCCACGAGCTGCGCGATGAATCAATGCATGAAAAGCGCCTTGTAGTCATCACCACCTGCGGCTATGTCGACGAAAAGCCGATGTATCCCGCGCTGCTGAAGCAGCTTGACCTTATCGCAGGCGAGGGACACTACACCGCGATACTATGTCCCGAGGGCGAGCTGTTCATCGCCGATAAGGCAAAACGCCAGCGCGATGGCTACCTTGCCGAGATAACCAGGGCAGGCGCAGAGTTCGCACAGAACCGCGCACTCTCCGAGGAAACAAAGAAGCGTATCGCAAAGCCGATACTTTCCCCGAAGGGCTTCGAGACCATCACCCTCGCTCACTGGGGAATGAACAAGTAATACGAACCGGACTTAAACCGGGCAATAAAAAAATCCACGGAACAAACGCTCCGTGGATTTTTGTTATGGCAATACCGCACAAAGATTGTGCGTGTATTGCGCAGTCAGATTTTTCGTCAGATTGTACAATGAGGACGACGCAAGGCTGACGCCTTGCTAGGACGAATTGTGCAAGATGACGGAAAAGATGCAAGCAAGACACGTGCAAAATCCAATAAATGGTCTTTGTGCGGTGTTGCCTTATGTTCTTACGCAATTACTTGATGATGGTGATACCGCCGATAACGGGCAGTGGCTTCATCTCGCCCTGAGCAACGTTAACGATGCCGAGGATCATGAGAACCAGTGAAGCAAGGCTGCCAAGTCCGGATACGATAGCGCCGATGAAACCGATAAACGGAATAACGGAAAGAATACCGCCTGCTATGCCGATAACGATTTCTGCCAGGAACAGAACCAGTCCCTGATTAGCGTGGAACTTTGCGAACGGAGTCTTGCCTGCTGCAAGTCCGACTATCCACAGAATACCGATGTAGCTGAGAATACCAAATACCTTATCATTAGAGTCCATATTTATTACCTCCTGAAATATACCAGCCGCAGCCGTTGGCGCCACAAACCTACGACAAAATTTCACACGGCTTACATATATCATATAACAAAATGCGGCTTTTGTCAACTAAATCGGTGAAATCTAACGTAAATTATACGAAAAAGCTAAAAATCTCCCGTTTGTTCTCAAGAATATCGTTAAATCTATCCAAGTATTCGTACGGATATTTATGATTGGTTATACGCTTTATCCTGCCGGTTCTGCGGTCGACAAGCTTTGTGGAAGCTCCCGCGCCCACTGCAAGTATAGTCTGAAGCTCCTCCATGATGTAGGTGTTGTAGAGGCTTTCGGTGCCGGGCTTTGCGTAGCCGGTGTTCTCCTGGTTGTCGGCGGTGTTCTTCTGCCGATAGAGATAGTACGGGATATACCCGTGCTCCGCCAGCTTCTGGTGAGCGTAGTCTATCATGCGCTCCGTTTCGCCCGCTGCGCCTTCCTTACCCTCACGGAACAGCGCCGCCGCGCGCTTCAGCGACAGGCTGTGCACCGTGATATTCTCCGGCGACAGACCGCACACCGCGTCAAGACTCGCCGCAAAGCTGTCGAACGTATCCGTAGGAAGCCCCGCGATAAGATCCATGTTGATAACGTCGAATCCGGTCTCCCGCGCCATCAGGAACGCTTCCTCCGTCTGGCGGCTGTCGTGGGAGCGCCCTATCGCCTTCAGAACGCTGTCGTTCATCGTCTGCGGATTGACGCTTATCCTGCCGACGCCCGCAGCCTTTATCGCTTCCAGCTTCTCAGGGGTTATCGTGTCCGGTCTGCCGGCTTCCACCGTGAATTCACGGATATGCGAGAGGTCGAAGCACTCCAGCGCCGAGAACAGCATTTTAAGCTGCTCAGCGGAAAGCACCGTGGGAGTTCCGCCGCCGAAGTAGATGGTATCCGGAACAAGCCCCAAATGCCGCGATATCGTGGAAAGCTGCCGCATCTCCTCCATCATTCGCCCGAGGTACTCGTCCAGCCTTGCCGCCGCGGAATTCACCGAATGCGAAACAAAGCTGCAATAACTGCACCGCGTAGGGCAGAACGGAATAGACACATAAAGGCTGAACGAATTCTCAGGTATACTGTCGGCGAGCGGCTTCTGAACCTGCTCGATACGCCGCGAAACAGCCAGCTTCCGGGGGCTTACAAGCAGCGACTGAAAAGCCTGCGCGTCGGTGAGCTTCGACAGCACCTTGACCGGGCGCACTCCGGTGAGTATCCCCCAGGGGAGGTCGCGCCCAGTGTACTCGCGAAGCGCCTTGTAGAGCAGTATGCACAGCTCCCGCTCCTGCTCCTTTTCGGGCATGCCGCCGGGAATGCTGCGGCTCATGCAGAATCGTTTTCCTTCGCGCACCAGATCCACGGAAAGCTCCGCGCCGCCGGGGTATTCCACCTTTTCCGTAAGGCAGAAATCGCCCTGTGCGTCCGCCTTGTCGGTGGAGAGCTTTATTCCCGGCTCGTTTATAAAGTTGCGGAACAGCCGCTCAACCTCGTACTGAAATCTGTGATTGCTGAAAATAAGTGTCATTTTATATCCTCTGTTTTGCTTTGCAAAGTTCGGAAAAATACTCCGTTACAAATTCCGGGAACCTCTCCCGGCGCGAAACGACTTTTTCCGCAGCCGTGACCCCGGAAATATCCCCCGGGTACACCGCCGTATCCGCGGCGTTCAGCATTGGAATATCCATGGCGCTGTCCCCGGCGCAGACTATTCTGCTGAAACCGCGCCGCTCTTTTAACATACCCGCAAAGCGGTTCACCGCCGCCCCCTTGCACAGACCCGCAGGAAGCGCGTAGACCTTCGCCCCCGTCGCGAAGCAGCTTACCTCCGCCCCGGATACCTCGTTCAGCCTCCGAAGCATGCTTTCCGGCTCCGTGGACTTTGTGAAAAGGAACATTCCATCAACCATGCGTATTTCAAAGTTCCTGCCGGGATCCTGCTCCATAACGCTGCGGCAGCGCTCCAGCCCCCTGGAGCTTTCCTGCACCAGCCGCATTGTGCGTCTTGCCCAGTCCGGGTCGGGAACTCCGTTCACCAGCAGAGTGCCGCCGTTGTCGGTCAGCGCGTATTCCGGCGAGAATCCCTCCGGAAAGCGTATTCTGCGGTACTGCTCAATGCTCCGGGTGGTCACAGGGATTATCTCCAGCCCCGGGAGCAGCTCCGCCTGACGTTTCGTTATGCAGGATATCTCCCTGTTGTCCTTGTATTCGCACACGATGTCCCCGGGCTGCTTTCTCGAAGCTGAAAAAATCAGCGTGCCGTCAAGGTCGGAGAAAATAAGCGGCTCAAACATTGTCCATCACCCTGATAATGCCGCACGCCTCGTAGCATTTCAGCGGATACTGCCGCACCTCCACGCCCTTTTCCCGGGCTAATTCGGATATGTGTCGGGTAAGGGGGCTGTCAGGGTCGCGGAGCAGTATAAGCTCCGGAATGCGCCGCAGAAGCACCCTGGTCGTCTCGCCGATTCCCGGCTTTACAAGTTTAATATCAGGAACCCCGAACTTCTCCGCTATCTCCCGGGTCTCCGCAAGACCGTTCCCGGAAGCCGGCGGCGGGAGCTGAGCCTCGCCGTAGGTCATAGCTGCCTCTATCGCCGTGATGAACTCATACGTGCGGTCAAGTGGAGCAAGCTCCCCGAAATACGCCGCGCCGTGGAACTCGTCAGGCTGTATCACGCCGGTTTTCAGCACCGTTCTGCTGAAAAGCCCCGAAACCACGCTGTTTAGGCACGCGCAGGGTATGAACATATCGCCGTGGGTCCCGCACAGCCTGCAAAGCCCGGCGGGGTCTGCAAGCACGGCGATTTCGCATAGTCTGTCGAGCTTGTCCCTGCCAATGCCGTATTCGTACAGCGGGAACTGCTCCAGCGCACTGCGCAGGGTTCGGGTTATCATGCCCTTGCCCGTCCAGCCGTCGATAAACTGTATTCCATCAGCCGGATGGCGCGCAAGAATATACTCCATTGCGCGGCGGTCTATCCCGCGCCCGACTATTATCGAAATCGAATAATGCGGCAGGGAAACTCCGTATTTCCTGCGGATATAGCGCTTTATCAGCACTCCGGCAGGAGTTCCCGCCCGCGCCAGCGATACCAGCACGGCATGCCGCCCTTTTTCAGCCCATATCGTCTCGGCCACGGTGCGCACTGCGTCGGCATTCGGCTTCGCCCAGAGCTTCAGCCCGTTTTCGTACTCCCGGAAATACGCGTCGGAGGGACGGTATTCCGCCGGGAGAAGCTCGCTGTAATGCACTCCGCTCTGTATCAGCGGTTCGCGCTCCTTTGCGGGAAGCGGCTCTAATTTACCGGTGATGTCGGTCAGCAGAAGTTCGGCGTCCTCCGGCAGATACGATGTAGGGAGCTTCTTTCCGTGCCAGCATATAACCTGGACCTCCGCGCCGCCTGCCGCTCCGCACAGTTCGTTCAGCGCTGCGGGATCGGGGGAATACGCGTCCGTAAGGATAACGGTAAGGTCGCACGGGCGGCTGTTGTAGAGGTACACACGGCGCTCCGGGTCGTAAACGCTGCGCAGTACAGCGCGGCTGACTATGGGGTACTCTCCGGGGGACGGCTCCGCGAAGCCGTCCCGGCCGCCGCATGGCAGCATAGGGCTTCTGGTCGAGCAGTGAACCACGGCGCGGCACTTACCCGCCAGCATTTTCCCGAGCAGCAGAGCCGGGTAGCAGAATTCCTCCGTGCCGATTATCTCAACTGTGCCAGAAGCGGAGATCTCCCCGGCAAGGCGCGTGCAAAAGCTGCTGCACTCCGCGAGGAAACTATCCGCGCGAACCCCGAGCCGCGGGTCGTATATTGAATTTACATGCGTTATTCTGTCAGGCTTCCGGGGGATTACCGCGCGGTCAGGCGCCGGAAGCTCCGGAGCGGAGCACCCGACGATACCGTCCGACGAAGCCAGGTACACCGGAGTAATCCCCGCCGAGCGGAAATTCTCAAAACTCTCAGCGGAGGCGGCAAGCGCGGCAGCGTATATACTGCACCTTGGGGCAAGGCAGCCGTCCAGGGCGCGGATAAGATTCATAGCAGTCCGGCCGGTGGTGAATTCATCGTCGACAAGTATTACCTGCGCGGCACGGCGGAAAGCGTCCTCGTCGCGAACGCAGAGGTAGTGCTGCGGAGCATGACTGTGCTGCTCCTCAAACCCGATGGCAGTCGCCCAGTCCGGGAGCTTCTCCCGGGTGGTGGTTACGAAAAAGCAGTCGTGGAAGAACCCCGAAACGACTGCACCGATAGCGGTGGCGGTCTCAGCAAATGCAATTACAACGGTAGTCTTGTCCGCCCTGCCGTCCTGCGCCAGCTTCCTGCCAAGCTCCTCCATGAGAGCGATGGAGCGCTCCGGGTCGCCCGGGAAATGCTTGCACTGCCTGGTGTTGACCAGGATATTGTCGCGCAGTGGATTATTCTCACGTTTCGCGAGGAACAAATGTGATGTTTCGTTCATTTTTATACCAAAACTGTCATGTCAGACAGGCAGAGTTCTTTCCCTCGGATAGACTTTTCCCTCCATCAGCAGGCGGTGATAATCCGCAGGGCAGTTGATAGGCTCGGGTACGTCGATACCGCCGCCGAAAAGCTTGTCAAGGTGGTGGCTGTCGGAACCTCCGGTCTTTATCAGACCGTAGCTGTCGGCGTAGAGCTTGGCGCGCTCGTCGTAGAGCTTGCGCGGGTCGTGGCTGGCGTTTATGGTTTCCACTGCGTCCACGTCGTATGGGTAAAGGCTGATGTGGTGGATATAGGAGGCGTGCCGGAACGGGTGCGCATGTACTATAAAACAGTCGAGCTCGTTTCTGAGCTTGCTGAAAAGGACGCGCTCGTCGGTATGCATGAGAAGTTCCTCGTTTGCCTTCATCCAGTCCTTTTCCATGCCGTAGATGAGGAAATCCGCATTGTAAACAGTAAATTCACAGCCGAACCACACCTTCAGACCGATCTCATCGCCGACTTCCTTCGCGTGCTCATAGCCGAGGAAGTAGCGGTCTACGCGGTCCTCCCAGGGAAGGTCGCGCGGGACTGCGGTGTTTGCGTTAAAGAAGTGGTCGGTGACAAAAATGCCATCGTACCCCGCAGCCTTGTGAGCTCTTGCCATATCCGCAGCCGGAGCGGAAGAGCACGCGCTTCCCTCTTTTGTGTGGAGATGAGTTTCGTATTTGTACATTATATTTATTCCTCCGTAGGACTATTCGTTGCTAATATAGAATCATTGTACCACAAAATGCATTTTTTTGCAACAGGATAAAGTGGTATTTTTAAATGGCTGACAAAAAATGAGCTTTGATTTTTTGACAAACTATAATTTAGCGCTACATG
>DQFX01000073.1:0-3233 GCA_003531585.1 Oscillospiraceae bacterium
TTGATTTTTTTTACAGCGCCTTTATTGTGCCGTCTGTCAGGGCTTATGCTTATTCCGTTTCAGCCGTGGTGCGCTTTGCCATCTCGTTGTTGTACTCGAGCTGGGTTATTTCGCCCTTCGCCAGAAGCTCGCTGAGCTGATCGTCTGTGTAGCTGTAAAGCTCGGTGGAGTCGATAGTTTCGCTGGTATTGCTGTCTGTGCTCTCAGAAACAAGCTGTGTTGCCGCTTCGGTCACGGCGTTGTCGGTCTGTTCCTCCGTTCCGCTTTCGGTGGAGGTGTTTTCGTTTTCGGTTTTTGCGAGGTACTGTACCGCATTTTCGCTGAGGTCAAGCGTGTCGTACTTCTTCGCGGTGGTCTGTGCTGTCTTTGCTTCGCTCTTTTCGGAGGTCTTGCTGACCCCTGTCATTTTCGCGCTGCTGAGCACTGTGCTCTTCTGAGCCGCGCTCGTGTCAATGGTGATGTTCATTTTGTATGCTCCTTTGCTGCCTGACAGACGGGCTGTATGCTTCACAGGTCGCCCTGAGTCAGCCCTCCGGCTCAGACACATTGTTAAGCACAGTTTCGAGAAGCGCCTCGAGGATATCCGCCTGTTCCGGTGTAAGCCCTGATACGATGCGCTCCTCCTGCGCTGAGATAAGCCCGTTGAGCTTTTCACCAGCTTCGGCGGCTTTCACGGTCAGCCGGACTATACGCCCGCGCCGGTCGTTTGGATCTTCGCGGCTGGTCAGCAGACCCTTCTGCTCCATGCGCGAGAGCGTCCCGGTCACCGTCGGGTGCGATACCCCCAGGAACTGCGCAATTTCCTTCTGCGGAGCTTCTCCGCCGCTATGCGCCAGAAAACCTATGATACGCCCCTGAGCAAACGTGACGCCGCAGCACTCCATGTCCCTGTCGGCGCACTGCTTTATCCGCTCGTTTATCTGCTTTATCAGATATCCTATGTGTCTTTCAGCCATTTTCAGACCGCCCTTTTCCGAACCGGTCACACATTCTGACACAGTGACCGGAATAATTACTTAGCCCGCTACATATTATAGCACTTTCCGGACGTTTTGTCAATATAAAAGGAAACGCTGAATAAAACAAAATCGACCCGTTCAAACGTGGGAACTCACGCGCCTGATTTTGTTGCGCTTCGCTTTATTCAGCGTATCCTAACATTGTTCTCTATAGTATTTGACAAAAATGAATACACAAGTTATAATATTAATCACAATAACAATGTGATACAGGAGGAATGACAATGTGCGATAAAGCCAGGTCAGATAAATAGGAAAAAGCGAGGAATGACTGTGAAAATACGATAAGTACAGCCGCCCGTTCCTGCTTGACGACCCTCAGCGCGACTGGAATGCGGCTTACAGCAAAATTGGCGAATTATTGAGAGGTAAAGATGAACATTAAAATAGAACCACTGACGTTATCCAATTTTAACGAGCATTCGCTGGACGATTTCCGCCGCAGGCAGCAGGTCACGGAGGTCTGGCGCAGGAACGGAAATGAAATGGAGCTTGTATACCAGCCGTTTGTTGAGGACTGGGACGCGGATGTCCGCCGGGAAGCCGCCGAAAGGATGCTCGGCAATCTGCGGCGTGGTTATTTCGGAACCGGCGCGTTCGACGGCGGAAAGCTAGTCGGCTGGACGTTCTACGGAAACGAGCTTATCGGCGAACGCAAGAATTACGTGGAACTTCACATGTTCCATGTTTCAGAACTGTACCGGGGGAAGGGGATAGGCCGCAGGATGTTCGAGGCTTCTCTGCCGCTTGTCAGGGAGACCGGCGCAGAGCGGATATTTATTTCGTCTCACTCTGCAAAGGAGAGCCAGGCGGCTTATAAGGCGCTGGGCTGCGTTCCTGCGAGGGAGTTGTTCTGGGAAGCCGCCGAAACGGAGCCGTTCGATATTCAGCTTGAATTTGACCTGACATAAAACGGGTACTTACCGCATGTATTTTTCCGGCGACGCAGGAGATAATACAGCCGTAAGGAGTGGTGAATATGATAAAAGACAGCTTCACCTACATAGCCGTGCTGATATTTGCCGCGGCTGTGCTGGTGTACCTTCCGCGGCTGATAAAGGGGAATGCCGCCCGTAAATTCTTCAGCTTTGCGCCGCCGGTTGTGCTTATATATCTCGGGCTGATGGCGCTCTGCACGCTGGGCGCGTGGGATCTTCAGGCGACCTCCGCAGCGTATTCCAGCCTGAAAAATCCGCTGTTATACGCCATGCTGTTCATTATGCTGCTGCGCTGCGACCTTCGTAAGATACTCCGGCTGGGACCAAAAATGCTGCTTGGATTTCTCGCCGCCACGTTTTCGATTTCGCTTGGGTTCGTGGTTTCTTTTGCGATAATGAGCGGGGTGCTCGGGGAAGGAGCCTGGAAGTCCCTCGGGGCGCTCTGCGGAAGCTGGATGGGCGGTGGCGGAAACATGCTTGCGATACAGGCGGCGCTTGACATCGGCGAATCCGCAATGGCGTATGCACTGGTGATGGATTCCATCTGCGGAACGCTGTATATCATGTTCCTGCTGTGGGCGATAGGCTTTTCCGACAAGTTCGACCGTTGGACGAAGGCGGATACTACTGCGATACACGCCGTCGGAGCCTCCCTCGAGCAGGAATACGCAGCTGATTCCCGCCCGCTCACATGGCAGAACATTCTGATGCTGACAGGCTCGGGGCTTCTGGTATCGGCGGTTTGTACGAAGCTCGGCGGGGCAGTCGGGGATATGCTCCCGTTTTTCGACCGCGCTACCTGGACGGTGCTCATTGTAACGGTGCTCGGAATACTCCTGGCAATGACCCCGTTCGGGAAGCTCCGCGGCACCGAGGAAGTCTCTAACGTGCTGTTGTATGTCGTGATTGCGCTGATAGCCTCCCGCGCCGACCTCCGGGGTATCGGGAATGCTCCGGCATGGCTGGCGGCGGGGCTGCTTATCCTTGTGATACACGCCGGGATAATGCTGCTTCTCGCGAAGCTGTTCAGGCTGGATATATTCACCTGCGCAGTCGCGTCGCTTGCGAATATCGGTGGAACTGCGACGGCTCCGATACTCGCCGGGACGTACAGCAGCGCGCTGGTTCCCGTCGGGATAATCATGGCGCTGCTCGGTTATGTAGTCGGGACCGGCGGCGGACTGCTCACCGCGCAGA
This sequence comes from Oscillospiraceae bacterium, assembly GCA_003531585.1. Lineage (GTDB taxonomy): Bacteria > Bacillota > Clostridia > Oscillospirales > Ruminococcaceae > CAG-115. The sequence goes on from DQFX01000073.1 coordinate 3,155, forward strand.
TAATGAGCATGTTAGCGTGATTTTTTAAATTCGGAATTCAGAATTAGAAATTCGGAATTAAGGTGCGCGCTTCGCGCGG
>DQFX01000073.1:3418-3882 GCA_003531585.1 Oscillospiraceae bacterium
ATTAAGGTGCGCGCTTCGCGCGGAATTAAAACTGCTGGGAATTTTACAGGCTTACAGGTTTCGCCTTGGGCGGCACCAAAATTCCGAACTTAAAAAGCTGCACGATGCTCCCTTGACTAAAGCGGGGAGATTTGCTCGTGCAGCTTTTTATTATTTCTTCGCGGTGAAGAATAATCTTGGCATTTTCAGAATGACGTTTCCGTCGCCCTGAACCGGTATATTCTCCTTTACAGCTTCCAGGAGTTCGCCGAGGAACTCCGTCATTTCATTCTCGCCCAGGGTGTCGAGATACGGCTTTAAGCCGCTTCCCTTATACCAGTCGATAACGGCGCTGTGCGACGGAACGACATGATAATATACGGTCTCCCACATGGCGACTTCCCCCGAGCACCCCGCCAGGACGTCGTAGGTGGCGTTCGGCGTGAGGTTGTGGAAATTGTATAAGGCTGTATGCCTTACGAGGA
>DQFX01000035.1 GCA_003531585.1 Oscillospiraceae bacterium
CACTCGCCGCTAAATTATAGTTTTCTCTCACAAGCAGCGTTTCGCCTCTAAACAACAATTTATTACTTATACAAAAAACTGCACATTATTCTCATAGAAAAAGTAAAATACCCCTTGACAAACAGACAAAATCAGTATATACTGTATATATAACATATAAACACGCGAAAGGAGGTCATAACTTGAAGATAATGCAGAATTCCGATGTTCCGATATATCGACAGATAGCGTCGCAGTTCAAGGACGATATCATGAACGGACGAATAGGCGAGGGAGAGTATCTCCCGTCGATACGCGGACTTGCAAAAGATCTGAAAATCAGCGTAATAACCACGATGAAGGCATACGAGCTTCTGACACAGGAAGGAATGATAGCTCCAGTGCAGGGCAAGGGTTACATCGTGAACCCGCAGGACCGCGAGATGGTAAGGGAGCAGCAGCTCCGCCTTCTGGAACAGCACCTGCAAAATGCAATGGAGGCCGCAAAACTCGCCGGGGTATCCCGCGACGAGCTGGTGGAAATGCTGAAAGTACTATACGATACAGACTGAGGAGAGTGGCAATATGCTTATATATTCACAAAAAAGGAAGAAAATAGCCGACTGCGCTGCAATTTCCGTTGAAAGAATCGTAGGCGGCGGAAAAGAGGGCAAGTTCGCGCTGGTAGGCTCCGCTGGCTTCGGAACTATGTGCGATGGAATACTCGCTGTTTACCCTGACGAAAAAACAGCCGTGGACGAGCTGGAAAAAATATTTGCCGCTTTCGAAAGCGGCGCAGGCTCTTATCGTATATGAGGAAAGATATGGATAAAATCACAGTAAAGCGCCTGTCCTGTATAACGCTCATTATAATGGGATTTGGCGGACTTCTACTGGCGGTAAGTGAAATTTGCGGGGGATTTCTGCCGGATATCGCAGTACGCATTATCGGCATTGCAGATATTATCTGCCTGACGCTCTTTGTTTTTTTATTTGTATTAGTAAGCAGGAAATAAGGGAGTAATTATTATGGAAAACAACTATTGCGTAAGAACAAGAGGTCTTACGAAAAAATACAGCAAATTCACGCTGGGAGCGCTCGACCTGGATATCCCGGAAGGCTTTTCCACCGCGCTCATCGGTGCAAACGGAGCGGGTAAAACCACGCTTATCGACATACTCTGCGGAGTTACCCACCGCACAGACGGCGAGGTAACGTACTTCGGAGACAGCAGGGATATTTCCGACCCGAATCTGCGGGAGCGCATAGGATACTGCGCCAGCAGCGCGTTTTTCCCGCTGGGATTCACTGCGAAGGACATCGCGGTATCGATGGAGATAGCCTACAAGAGCTTCGACAGAGCAAAATTCGCCGAGCTGTGCGAGAAATTCGAGGTGGACAGCGAAAATACCAAAAAGCCCCGCCCCATGCATAAGCAGTCCGACGGAAACCGCATGCGCACATGCCTGGCTTCGGTGTTCGCCCGCAGCACTGAGCTGCTGGTGCTCGACGAGCCGGGAAGCTCCCTCGACCCGCTCATGCGCGACAGGCTCTGCGACCGCATGCGCGAATACCTCGACGACGGCGACGGAAGAAAGTCGATAATCTTCTCCACCCACAACATCGCCGACATGGAAAACGCCGCGGACTACGCCGTTTTCATGGATAAGGGGCATGTCATCGAGCAGGGATTCATCGAAGAACTCAAGGAAAAATACATAGTGGTAAGCGGCGACGCGGAAAATTGGGAGCAGGCGAAGTCCCTCCTCATGAGCGGAAGCCACAACCGCACCACGTTTGACGGACTGGCTCTTTCTGAAAACTCGGAAGCGCTCGCCGCGCTGAACGTGGAAACCGCCGCCCCTACCCTTCAGCAGCTCAGCGTTGGTCTGCTGAAATACGCGGAGGAACACAGATGAAAAAGTACATACAGTCGTTCAGGCTGTTTTTCGGGAACTGTCAGATACGGTCGATAGTGTCATTTGCGGCGGTCATCTCAGGACTGACAGTACTGTGCGGGATAATAGGCTGCTTCCCTATGAATGAGTTCCTCACCGGACTGGCTGAGGGCGTATCCACAATGCTGAGCAGCCTGAGTGCAGTTTTCGGGCTGATATTCATGAATGCGCTGTATCAGTACCTTTCACCGGTGACGCCCGGTCATAAATACTACGCTTCCCTGCCGGACGGAGCAGCCCATTTCCGGCGCGCCATAGCTGCGGGAAATCTTTTCGGAATAATCACCGGGCTGGGTCTTCTCGCCCTGATAAGCGTGGCATACAAGCTCATCGGTATTAATAACAATTTCGTATTTTTCGGGGTGACGCTGCTTTTCATCGCCGCCGGAGTATGTAATTTCATGGGGTTCATCAGGAACAACACGGCGCGCATTATAGTTATGATGGGCGTTTTTTGCGGGTTCGGGTTCCTGGCAGGATTCTTCGGGTTCCTGGCGGACGCAGAAGACAGCCAAACGACCCGGCTGGATCCACTGTTCAGCAGCGCCGGAATAACCGTGACCATCGGAGTGGTTTCGGCGGCAGTATTTGCAGCGGGGCTTATTTACGCGCTCGCAGTCGCGGAAAAGAAATGGGGTGAATCCCAGTGACAGATCTGAAGCTGCTTTTTTCACGGTATTTCTCGCATAAGAGGATACTCATTGGAGTGGCCGCGTTCTTCCTGCTGATGATGGCTGCGGTAATGCTGTTTCATGAGGATCCCGGCGGCGACCCTGCCGACTTCATTATGTGCAAGTTCAGCGCGCTGATGCCGATGATGATGGCGGTGTGCCTGCCCGTTATCTTCATGGTTCAGGACACTATAGGGAACCGCTTTATGCGCTCCGTCCCCTGCGCCGACAAGCTCTACACGCGCGGCATACCGCTGTTTTCCATGCTCGTGCCGCTTGGCTGGAGCGTGCTTTCAAATGCGGTCTACGCGGCGTTTATCCTGTTCACCGGACGTGATGTCAGCAATATTTCCGACATGCTGGTGATGACCGGACTGTTCGGCGGGATATTCGCGCTGGGCGGCTGTATCGTAATGTGCATACGGTTCGCCGCGCTATTCTTCGTGGTGTTCTATGCGCCGTTTTTTCTGGTGATGATAACCGTCAGTTCGTCTGCAAATGAATATGGCTACGGACTTCCGCTGTGGACGTCGGCGCTGATATGCTGCGGAAGCTTCCTTGCAGCATTCGTTATCGGACTTATTATATCCACCATCGCCTACAAAAAGGGAAATTTCCGGGAAACTCCTGCGCCTAGGGCAAGCGTTTAATGTTAGACTTCGGCGAAAGCGAAACATTCACACAATTTTCACAAATGCCACATCATAAATTCACCCACAGCGGATATACTTAATATTACGGAAACGGAACCGAGGTTCTGTTCCATGAATACGACACCGTTAATTTTCATATAATTACCAACCAAACCAGCACCAAACCCCTGTGAGAGATCACAGGGGTTTGGTGTTTCCGGCAGATGTTTCGTTTATCGGAGCCGCAGAATCCCTTTCAAAAGCGGAGTTTGAAATTTTAAGTAAAAAAATAAGACTTTTTAAGTAAACATGCACATGATAAACTCGAAAGATTTAGTCAAAAACACTATTGAATTCTACACGGATATTTGATATACTAGTAATCAATGAGGGCGGAATTTCCGCACCGGTAAATAAAAAAACAGAGAGGTACACACATGAGCTTAGAAATCTTTGGTCAGAGCATTCCTAACATGCCCTGGCAGGACAGACCCGAGGGCTGCAAGGACGTTATCTGGCGTTACAACGCTAACCCGATCATTCCCCGCGACCTGCTTCCCACCAGCAACTCCATCTTCAACTCCGCAGTAGTTCCCTTCGAAAGCGACAAGGGCCACTTCGCAGGCGTATTCCGTGTTGACGACAAGGAAAGAAACATGGCTATCCACGCTGGTTTCTCCGAGGACGGCATCCACTGGAACATCAACCCTGAGAAGGTAGAGTGGATCAACGACGATCCCGAGACCGCAGAGGCTAATCCGTGGCAGTACGGCTACGATCCCCGCTGCGTATGGATCGAGGACAGATTCTGGATCACCTGGTGCAACGCATACGGCTGGAAGCCCACTATCGGCGTGGGCTGGACCAAGGACTTCAAGGAATTCCACCAGATGGAGAACGCATACCTGCCCTTCAACAGAAACGGCGTTCTGTTCCCGAGAAAGATCAACGGCGAGTATGTAATGTTCTCCCGTCCTTCCGACTCCGGTCACACTCCTTTCGGCGACATGTACCTGTCCCACTCCAAGGATATGACATACTGGGGCAAGCACAGACACGTTATGGCTCCTGACCGCGGCTGGGAGTCCAAGAAGATCGGCGCAGGTCCTATCCCGATCGAGACCAGCGAAGGCTGGCTGGTATTCTACCACGGCGTTCTCGAGAGCTGCAACGGCTTCGTTTACAGCTTCGGCGCCTGCATTCTCGACAAGGATCAGCCCTGGAAGGTTAAGTACCGCTGCCGCGAGTACCTCATCAACCCGCGCGAGATCTACGAGACCGTTGGCGACGTTCAGAACGTTACATTCCCCTGCGCAGCTCTCTGCGACAAGGACACCGGACGTATCGCTATCTACTACGGCTGCGCTGATACCTGCGTAAGCATGGCATTCTGCTACGCTGAGGAAGTTGTTGAGTACGTAAAGGCTCACTCCAACAAGTATTAATAACTGATACAACATCAAAGCCCCTTCCCAGACGGAGAGGGGCTTTTTTTAAATTCGGAATTCGGAATTCAGAATTCGGAATTATGGTATCGCTTCGCGATAATTTTAAAATTAACAAAGACGAAAAGCGCCATGTAAGTTGACGTGTTCCAAATTATTCGAGTATTATCGTGAACGGACCGTCGTTGACTAAACTTACCTTCATGTCCGCGCCGAATTCTCCTGTCTGGACGTTCGGGATATCACGGCGGCAGACCTCGCAGAAGTATTCGTAGAGGCAGTTGGCTTCGCCCGGCTCCTTCGCCATCAGGAAGTTCGGACGGTGCCCCTTTCGGGTGTCGGCGTACAGCGTGAACTGCGATATTATAAGCAGCGAGCCGCCTACGTCCTTCAGCGAGAGATTTATCTTGTCGTTCTCGTCCGAGAATATCCGCAGACCTATCATCTTCGCCGCGAGCCGTTCGCAGTCATTCTCGGTGTCCTCCTTGCCAACTCCTAGCAGAACCAGGAACCCCTTTCCTATCTCGCCGACGGTCTTTCCGTCTACCTTTACGTCCGCCCTTTCACAGCGCTGTATCACTAATTTCATAATGTACCTCCGGTATTGATGTTACTTTGATTATAACATTATCTCGGTGATTTGTCCAGTCCCTCCAGTATTTCGGCGCGGTAAATGTCGCCGAACGGAATTTTCCGCCGGACTATGCACAGGCTCCGGAACACCGGGTCGAATTCCGACACCAGCCCCTCCGCCGTTTCATAGTGATCCTTGTCGTAAAACACGACCCTCAGCATAACTCCCCGCGCCGTTTTCCCGAGCACATCGGAAAGTTCCTGCGCGCCGTCCTCGGAAAGCTCCCGGCGCGGCTCCTTTACGCGCTCCTGCTCCCTTATGAAGTCGTAGTAGCCCCTGAGCGACGCGAACGGCATGAACTGCCGCGCTCTGTCCGCATGACGTCTTGATTCAGCCCCCATTGTGACCTCCCACCATGTTGTTGCGGCGTATTCCGGTGGCCTTCTCCTGAAGGCTCATCGCCTTTATCAGGGAGTTTTTTCCAAAACGCCGCTTGATGTCTATTATTGCATTCTGCATGTTCTTTTCCTTTTCCTCCGCCGCAGGATCCATGAACAGGTCAAAAGTGGAATACACGTCCTCCACCAGCCCGCCAAGCCCGATGTTTATGCTGCGTATCGGGTATTTCCGGCGGGTGGTGTCGTTATAGAGCCTGACGAATTCCTCCGTCAGCTTCCGGCGCGACCCGGTGAACCCGCTGAGCTTCCGTGTGCCGCCGGTCGGCGGGAATACGTCCTTTGAATACCCTACGGTCAGCGACACCGACCCCGCCGCCAGCTTTTTCTCCACCAGCTCGAGTATCAGGGTGTCTACCATCTCTTTCATGACGATGAACGCGTTATCCGCGCTGTAATCCTCGAAAAGTATCTGACCGTTCGACAGCGACTTCGTTTTCGACTCATAGGCGTGTATCTCAGCCATTGTGCACGGCTCCCTGCCGTGGGCGTGGTCTATCAGAAACTCAGCATTCACGCCAAACTCCTTGTAGAGAATATCCTCGTTCATCTTGGCGACTCCGCCCATGTCGTACACGCCGTATTTCGCAAGACGGCGCGCAACGCCGCTTCCGACGTTCCAGAAATCGGTTATCGGGCGGTGAGGCCACAGCTTTTCGCGGAATTCCTTCTCGTCGAGCCAGCCTATGTGATCAGGGACATGCTTCGCGGTGATATCCAGCGCGACTTTTGCAAGGAACAGATTGGTCCCGACTCCGGCGGTGGCGCAGATGTGGGTTTCTTCAAAGACCGCGCTCATCAGGGTCTGCGCGAGCTGCTTCGGAGAAGTATTGTACATGGCGAGGTACGGCGTTGCGTCGATGAAGCATTCGTCGATGGAGTAAACGTGGATATCCTCCGGGCTGATGTACCTGAGGTACACTCCGTACACCTGCGCCGATACCTCCATGTACCTTTTCATGCGCGGCATGGCGGTGATGTACTGGACGCCGGGAGGAATCTCGAATATACGGCAGCGGTTACGTATCCCCAGAGCCTTCATCGCTGGGGTTATCGCTAGACATATCGCGCCGTTCCCCCTGGAGGGGTCTGAAACCACAAGGTTGGTCGTGAACGGGTCAAGGCCTCTGTCGGCGCATTCCACCGAGGCGAAAAAGCTTTTAAGATCTATGCACATGAATATGTTCTGCTCCATCGTTCCGCCTCCGATTCATCTGTTTGCAATATTATGAACTTTCATATTTTTATTATACACGAACTTTGCCCGTCTGTCACTGGTAATTGTAACCGAATATCCGGCAGAAATATATTCACTATCAACAAATATATGAACAAATCTTTTCTGACGCCGAAACGGCTCAGCACTTGATTTTTTTATCGAATTATGATATACTATAAAATATGTATTTAAAGGGATTTAAAGTACACATCATGGCGGAAAATGTGGCATATCTGTCCTGATTTGTTATGATATCGTGACGTTTAGGTAAAAGTACACAAAAATTGAATCTGAAAATGTGAATTATCAATGCTTTTTATCATTGACAGATTTTGAATTAAAGGTTATTATATTATTGCAAAGAAAAATTCATGCCGCATTGATTTCCTATAAATGGGAAGTGATGCAAAACGGCGTGCTTTGTGAATCGATGCTGCTTTCGCAGCGTGATTCCGAAGTATGAACATGGAAAGGAAGAAACACAAAATGAAAAATGTTTGGAAGAAGGTTGCAGCTCTGACAATGGCTGCGGCAATGACAGTTCCCTTCGCAGGCTGCTCCAACAACGCAAGCAGCTCTTCTGCAGCTGGCGATTCCTCCGCAGCAGGCGATTCCTCCGCGGCTGATGGCAGCACCACAGCAGGCGGCACACTGGTAATCGGCGGTATCGGCCCGATCACCGGTGCAGCAGCAGTTTACGGAAACGCAGTTAAGAACGGCGCTCAGCTCGCAGTAAACGAGATCAACGCTAACGGCGGCGTAAACGGCATGCAGCTCGAACTGAACTTCCAGGACGACGAGCACGACCCTGAGAAGTCCGTAAACGCATACAACACCCTGAAGGACGCTGGCATGAAGCTCCTCGTTGGTACAGTTACCTCCGCTCCCTGCGTAGCAGTAAGCGCTGAGGCTGCAAAGGACAACATGTTCCTGCTTACTCCGTCCGGTTCCTCTCTGGACGCTATCTCCGCAGGTGACAACTGCTTCCGCGTATGCTTCACCGATCCTGGCCAGGGTAAGATCGCTGCTGACTACATCGCTGATAACTCCCTTGCTACCAAGGTTGGTATCATCTACGACAGCTCCGACGTATACTCCACCGGTATCCTCGACGGCTTCAAGGCTGAGGCTGCTGAGAAGGGTCTTGAGATCTCCGCTGAGGAAGCATTCACAGCAGACGCAAAGACCGACTTCTCCGTACAGATCCAGAAGGTAATGGACAGCGGCGCTGACCTGCTCTTCCTCCCGATCTACTATCAGGAAGCATCCCTTATCCTCCAGCAGGCTAAGTCCGCCGGCATGGACATGACAGTATTCGGCGGCGACGGTCTGGACGGTCTTATCGACCAGCTCGGCGACAAGGTTGACATCGCTCAGGACGTTCTGGTTATGACTCCTTTCGCAGCTTCTTCTCCTGATGAGAAGTCCGCTAAGTTCACCGCAGCTTACGAAGAGCTGACAAACGGCGAAGTTCCGATCCAGTTCGCAGCAGACGCTTACGACGCAGTTTACGCTATCAAGCTCGCCCTCGAAAAGGCTGGTGTTAACGACGCTTCCATGAGCGCTTCCGATATCTGCGACAAGGTAAAGGTTGCCATGACCGAGATCACCCTTGACGGCGTTACAGGTTCCACCACATGGACCGCTGACGGTGAGCCGACAAAGGCACCTCAGGTTATGAAGATCACCGTAACTGACGGCGTAGGTTCCTACGTTTCCGCTCAGTGATCAAGTGATCATCTGAACTAAAACACAAATTCAGACCCGTATGTATGGTTTCCCCGGATTTTTTCAGGAGAAACCGTACGGGTCTTATTTGTATAATTAAGGCTATTTTTACGGCAGCTACACTGCCGTAGATCAAAGTAAACCCGGAACTGAGTTTATTTTGATATGCGGCAGAATAAATTCCCGAAAGGAGAAGGTTCTTTATGAGCTTTATTTCTTACCTCATCAGCGGAATAAGCCTCGGAAGCATCTACGCGCTCATCGCGCTCGGATATACGATGGTTTACGGCATTGCAAAAATGCTGAACTTCGCACACGGCGATATCATCATGGTCGGCGGATACGCAGTATTTACCGCTATGTCCACGGCATGGTGTCCGGTATGGCTCTCGGTCATTATTGGCATCGTGGTCTGCACGGTGCTCGGCGTCGTGATCGAAAAGGTGGCTTATAAGCCGCTCAGAAACGCGCCTCCCCTTGCAGTGCTCATCACCGCCATCGGCGTCAGCTACCTTCTCCAGAACCTCGCACTGCTGATTTTTGGTTCCGCAGCGCAGAATTTCACGTCTGTTGTCGACGGCATGCCGCCGTTCCTCATTGTTACGGATAACGGAGCGCAGTTCTTCACGGCAGCAGAGCCTGGCGTGCGCACCTCCCTCAAGGTTTCAATGGAGACATTCCTCTCCATAGTGGTTTCGCTCATAATCATGGCTGCGCTTACATGGTTCATCAACAAGACCAAGGCCGGCAGGGCCATGCTTGCCGTCGCCGAGGACAAGGGCGCTGCGCAGCTCATGGGTATCAACGTAAACGGTACTATCTCCCTTACATTCGCGATCGGCTCCGCGCTGGCGGGCGTTGCGAGCGTGCTGATGTGCTCAGCTTATCCGCAGCTCAGCCCGTATACCGGCTCTATGCCTGGTATCAAGGCGTTCGTTGCGGCGGTATTCGGCGGTATCGGCTCCATTCCGGGAGCGATGATCGGCGGCGTACTGCTGGGAATAATCGAGCAGCTTGCAAAGGCGTACATATCCTCACAGCTTTCTGACGCGATAGTGTTCCTCGTGCTGATAATAGTTCTGGTGGTAAGACCCACCGGCATTCTCGGCAAGAAGATCCGCGAAAAGGTTTAAGGGGGCGGGAACATGACAAAGACAACAAAGAACAACTTCATAACCTGCGGCATCACCCTCGGATTGTTCGTCATTTTCGGCGTACTCTCAATGACCGGCGTTCTCGGCAGCCAGTATTCCGGACTGCTCATACCGATAGGTATTTACATTATCCTCTCCATCTCGCTGAACCTCACGGTCGGTATTCTCGGTGAGCTTTCCCTCGGCCATGCGGGATTCATGTGCATCGGTGCTTACGTCGGCGGCATATTCTCGCTGATGACCGAAGAAAGCATCAATCCCTCCTGGCTCAGAATGATACTTGCACTGATAGTCGGCGGTATCGCAGCGGCAATATTCGGTATACTCATCGGTATCCCGGTACTGAGGCTCCGCGGCGACTACCTCGCTATCGTAACTCTCGGATTCGGTGAGATAATCAAGGCGCTTGCCAACAACATCTACCTCACAATGGACAAGAACGGTCTGCACTTCAGCTTCGCTGCGGCTGTCGCCGACGCCGACAAGGAGACCAGCAAGGTAATACTCGAGGGCGCAAAGGGAATCAAAGCCCCGCAGGATACTAACCTCGTGCTCGTGGTCATCGTGCTGATGATATGCATGGTTATCCTGATGAATTTCATCAACTCCCGCGCCGGACGCGCCTGCATGGCAGTCCGCGACAACTACATCGCGGCTCAGTCGGTGGGTATCAACGTTACTAAGTTCAGACTGATGGCGTTCACTCTTTCTGCGGCTATCGCGGGCGTTGCCGGAGTTCTGTACTCGCACTCACTCACAATGCTGGCTCCGAAGAAGTTCGACTACAACCTGTCGATACTGATCCTGGTATTCGTGGTGCTCGGCGGTCTGGGAAGCCTGCGCGGTTCCGTTATCGCGACCATTATCCTCTACGCCCTGCCTGAGATATTCCGCGAGCTCGGCGACTACAGAATGCTCATCTACGCTATCGTTCTGATACTGATGATGATATTCAACAATGCGCCTGCGTTCATAGCACTGCGCGAAAGAATAGGCATTTCCGCACCGGTCCAGAAGATAAAGGGAATTTTCACACGCGGGAAGAATACAGCGGGAGGTGCGGACAATGGCTGAGACTAACAACATTCTCGAGGTCAAGAACCTCTCGATACAGTTCGGAGGTCTGCGCGCGGTAGACGGTCTGAACATGACTATCCGCAGGGGTCAGCTCTACGGTCTTATCGGACCTAACGGTGCCGGAAAAACCACCGTGTTCAACATGCTGACCGGCGTGTACAAGCCTACGGCGGGAACTATCCTCCTGGACGGCGAAAACATCACCGGAAAGCCTGCGATAGCTATCAACAAGGCTGGTATCGCAAGAACCTTCCAGAATATCCGCCTGTTCAAGAACATGAGCGTTCTCGACAACGTAAAGGCGGGACTTCACAACCACACGAACTACACCGCGATAGAAGGCGCACTGAGACTCCCCCGCTACTTCAAGGAGGAGAAGCGCATAACCGCAAAGGCTCTGGAGCTGCTCAAGGTGTTCGAGCTTGACGGAGAGGCGCAGCAGCTTGCAGCGAACCTCCCCTACGGCAAGCAGAGAAAGCTCGAGATAGCACGCGCGCTCGCCACCGACCCGAAGCTGCTGCTTCTCGACGAGCCGGCAGCCGGAATGAACCCGAACGAGACAGCAGAGCTTATGAACACTATCCACTTTGTACGCGACGAGTTCAAGATGACGATACTGCTCATCGAGCATGACATGAAGCTGGTCTCCGGCATCTGCGAGGAGCTGACCGTGCTCAACTTCGGTCAGGAGCTGGCACAGGGCGAGACCTCTGCGGTGCTCAACGACCCGAAGGTCATCACCGCATATCTCGGAGAATAAGGAGGAAACGCTCATGTCAATGCTGTCAATAAAGGACTTACAGGTATATTACGGCGCGATAAACGCAATAAAGGGCATTTCCTTCGACGTTGAGCAGGGTGAAATAATCGCCCTCATCGGCGCAAACGGCGCAGGAAAGACCACGATACTCCACACCATCACCGGACTTGTTCAGGCAAAGCGCGGTTCCGTTATGTTCGGCGGTAAGGATCTCACCAAGACCCCCGCGCACAAGATAGTTTCAATGGGAATGGCGCACGTTCCCGAGGGACGCCGCGTATTCGCGCAGCTTTCCGTGCTGGAAAACCTCATGCTCGGAGCCTACACCCGCAAGGATAAGGCTGAGATACAGGAATCCCTGAAGCACGTGTTCAAGCGTTTCCCGAGACTTGAGGAGCGCCGCGGTCAGATGGCAGGTACTCTATCCGGCGGCGAGCAGCAGATGCTCGCTATGGGCAGAGCGCTGATGTCCAAGCCGTCGATAATCCTGATGGACGAGCCGTCGATGGGACTTTCTCCGCTGTACGTCAGCGAAATTTTCGATATTATCCAGGAGATAAACAAGAGCGGCACGACTGTGCTTCTCGTTGAGCAGAACGCTAAGAAGGCGCTTTCCATCGCAAACCGCGCGTACGTTCTGGAAACTGGCAAGATCGTGCTTTCCGGCGACGCTCACGAGCTGATGAATAACGATTCCGTCAAGAAGGCATATCTGGGTGAATAACAGGAGGGCGTCATGGAAAAGTTTACAGTAACTATCGCACGCGGCTTCGGCAGCGGCGGCAGAACCATCGGCAAAATGCTCGCCGATAAGCTCGGCGTGAAGTTCTACGATAAGGAGCTTATCAGAATGGCGTCCGATGCCAGCGGTATCAACGAGGCTCTTTTCGGTCAGTCCGACGAAAAAACGAAGAACAGCGTTTTCGGAAAGCCCGGGGTTTACAAGGGCGAAGTGATAGCTCCCGAAAAGTCGGGGTTCATCTCCGAGGAGAACCTGTTCAACTATCAGGCTATGGTGATAAAGCAGATAGCTTCTGAGGGTTCCTGCGTAATAGTAGGCCGCTGCGCCGACTATGTGCTCAAAGGAGATCCGTCCGTTATCCGCGTATTCATCTACGCTGATGATGAGACCTGCGTAAAGAACGCCGCGGAGGTAAAGGGCATAGTAGACCGCAAGGAAGCGCTCAAGACCATCGCCGCCACCGACAAGGAACGCGCCGCATACTACAAGGCTCACACCGGCAGAGAATGGATAGATGCAAGGAACTACGATCTGTGCCTTAACAGCGGAGACCTGGGCTTTGAAAAGTGCGTTGATATCATCACGGATTTCATCAAAATCAAGCTCGGCTGAACAAGCCGGATTATCTAGTAAAATAAGGGGCTGTAAAATTACAGCCCCTTATTTTATAATGCTCCGAGTTCCTTTAACCGATGGTAGACCTCCCCGGCGGGAAGTCCCATTACGTTGTAATAATCACCCTCGATACGCTTTACAAGCAGCGCTCCGCGCCCCTGAATACCGTATGCGCCCGCTTTGTCCATAGGTTCCCCGGTGGCGGTGTAATCCGCTATTTCCTGAGCCGTCAGCGGGTAGAACTCCACAAGAGTTTCCTCGGCAAAGGTGACGGAGGTTTTCGGTGTTATCAGGGTCACGCCGGTGAAAACGCTGTGTACTCTGCCTGAGAGGCGTCGAAGCATTTCCGCTGCGTGCTCCTGGCTTTTCGGCTTGCCGAGAATCTCTCCGTCTGTCGCTACGATCGTATCGGCGGCTACTATTGTATCCGTGATGTTTCCGTCCGGGAACTTACGCGCGGATATCTCCTCCGCCTTCTGCTTTGAAAGCAGCATGACAGCATCCCGCGGGGATATTCCGTCGGGAAGCGATTCTTCTCCCTGCGCAGGCATGACCTCGAATTCCGGGCAGAACAGCCCGAGAAGCTCGCGGCGGCGCGGTGACTGGCTCGCAAGTATCATCACTTCTTACCGTGAGTGGTGTGCTCCGGCTCGTAGGGGTGCTGTGCGCCGTAGATATCGTTGTAGTTCTTTATGCACTGCTTGATGACCTCCACAGCCTGCTTCTGACCCATTACTTCGTTGACTGCGGTCTCCTTGCCCTCAAGCTGCTTGTACACTGAGAAGAAATGGCGCATTTCCTCAAACAGATGGCTGGGGAGCGCTTCGATTCCTCTGTATGCGTTGTAGGTAGGATCCTCGAACGGTATCGCGATGATCTTTTCGTCGTTCTTGCCGTTGTCAAGCATTGTGATAACTCCGATGGGGTAGCACTGAACCAGCACCAGCGGGTCTATAGGTTCGTTGCAGAGTACCAGTACGTCCAGCGGGTCGCCGTCGTCCGCGAGGGTGCGCGGGATAAATCCGTAGTTGGCGGGGTAGTGCGTGGAGGTGTACAGAATGCGGTCGAGCACGATCAGACCGGTCTGCTTGTCAAGCTCGTATTTCTTCTTGCTTCCCTTTTCGATCTCGATAACCGCCATGAAGTCGTTTGGGGTGATCCTGTCAGGATTGATGTCATGCCATATATTCATATTGTCAGTCTCCTTTTAATAGATTTTGCTGTTTTTATTATACAACATCGCCGCCGTATTTTCAAGGGCTTATTTTCTAAAATTTCGTCACCGCAGGGAGAGTTTATACATATTATGGTATTGACCACAGAGGACAGCGTTCAGGAGGTGCGGTATGGGTGACATTCTGTTTATCGGCGGCGACAGGCGCATGATCTGCGCAGCGGAGCTTATCTCGCAGAGCGGCGGAGTATGCGCGGTCGGGCTGGGCGGCGATTTCCCTGAGCCTGAAAACCAGTCGGACGGATACGAGCGGATAGTGCTTCCCGTGCCGTTTTCCCGGGACGGTGAGAACATCACCGCGCCGCTCTCTGAAAGACCGCTTCCTCTGGAACTGCTTACAGACTACGCCGCTGCGGGAGCGCGTATTTTTTCCGGCGGAACCTCCACGAAGCTGGAGGCGCTGTGTGAAACTCACGGGCTTCAACTGGTGAACTACATGGCGGCAGAAGAGCTGACGCTTAAAAACGCGCTGCTGACCGCCGAGGGAGCCGTATCTCTGCTGATCAGCGGATATGATGGCGCACTGTTTGATTCCACCGCCGTTATCACCGGGTACGGCAGGATAGCAAGGTATCTGGCGCGTCTGCTTCAGGCGTTCCGGTGCAGAGTTACGATCGCGGCGCGAAGCCCGCTCCAGCGGGAAGCGGCACTGCTCGACGGCTTGTGTACTCTCCCCGTGACCCTCGCCGGGCTTGCCGCGGCAGGCGCCGATCTCGTAATAAATACCGTTCCCGCGTGTATCCTGACGGAGGAATGCTTCAGCAGAATGCGCTCCGGCGCCGTTTACATGGAACTCGCGACCCGCTCGGAGACTCCGGAAAAGGAGTGGGCGGAGGCTCGCGGTGTGAAATACATTGCTGCGGGAGGGCTTCCCGGGAAGTTCTCCCCCAGGACAGCCGGCGAAGCAATCGCGCGTGCTGTCATCTCCGCGGAGCATTCGTAAGCGCCTGCGGAAACCATTGAAAGGAGGAATCCGCCTGAAATACGGCGGTATCATATATGACCGACATTTCAAAGCTCTCGGGGCTGAAGGTCGGGGCGGCGGTGTGCGGGTCGTTCTGCACATTCTCCCGGGCGTTCCGGGCGTTATCGGAGCTTGTGGCAGCCGGCTGCGACGTTACCCCGATAATGTCGACCTGCGCCTACACCACCGACACCCGATTCGGCACAGCCCAGGAACACGCCGCGCGGCTGTTCGACATCACCGGGAAAACTGTGCTGCACGAGATCACCACTACAGAACCTATAGGCCCAAAGAAAATGTTCGACGTGCTGCTTGTCGCGCCCTGCACCGGAAATACTCTAGCGAAGCTTGCAGCGGGGATCGTTGATACACCTGTATGCATGGCGGTAAAGAGCCATCTCCGCAATCAGCGCCCGGTGGTTATCGCGGTGTCGACAAATGACGCGCTTGCAGGCGCCGCCAAGAATATCGGCACGCTGCGGAATTACCGGAACTTCTATTTTGTTCCGATATTCCAGGACGACCCGGTAGCAAAGCCGTTTTCCATGATATCCGATTTCAACAGGATACCCCAGACGATAGAAGCGGCACTTTCCGGCGTGCAGATACAGCCGATGATCACCACTGTGCAGTAAGTACAGCGAACTTACGGAACTCTGAAAAGCTGACGTACCATTACAAAATGCAAAGGTCGCCTCTAAACAAAAACGGGCAAGTTTTTGACTTGCCCGTTTATTGTGGTGTTACAGCATACCTGCTGATCATGTCCTTGCTGATCCGGCAATTTTCCCGGCAATGAACAACACGGCGGTTACGCATATGAAAATAAGCACGAAAAAGTTGATCTCCTCGTTCCAGCGGAGCATCAGGACAGCGGCGTCGCCAACTACAGCCGCGCAGAACGGCGCTGCCGGGAACTGGTACTCTCCGTCCCCCTCATAGAACCCCCTGAGCATAACCGTGAACATTACGACCATTCCCGCTGAAACGATGATCTCCAGAGGAATGAACAGCGCGGAAAGCTCGATCGACGTATGATACACGACAGGTATTGACATGGAAAACGCCACGATATAACCGAATGACAGCCATCTTATAACTCCTCCGCCGAGCGCCTTTACGCGCTGGGCAGTATGTATCGCCATAGAAATAAGTATCATTCCATAAGCGGCGAACTGAATCGGCGGTATCGTGCCATCAGTATGCACCATTCCGCCCAGAAGAAGTATACCGGCCGCTATTGCAAGCTTTCCGAATACGCTTTGTTCTGGTTTGTCAGATGAGCGTGGTTTTGCCGTAAAGCGTACTTTCAGGAACATATACGTATATGCTCCGATTATCGCCGCCGCCGTAAGCACGCTCATATATAAATCAAGCAGGTCATAGCCGGCTATGTCGCTCGTAAGCACCGTCGCAAGGCTTATGATCCGTTCGATGGTGAGAATCAGAAAATACAGCATGAGAAATACAAATTTTGCCTTGTCAGATTTCCTGGTCATATTAAACATCTCCTTTCAGGTATATTATAACATATTATTTTTCAAAAATCAATAGTGATTACGACTTTTATTTTTTCGAAAGAAAAATATTTTTTCAACTGCATTTCAGATTTTTGTGATATAATCAAATCATGAACATATAGAAAGGCAGGTATATAATATGAGAATACTGATTGCCGAGGACGAATCCATGATAAGAAAATGATCTTTGTGCGGTATTGCCTTAACTTTCTGATTCAATTTTACAATATTTTCTCTATCCACGCAACGAGCGGATTTGCGAATTACCTGCACTTTTTTTGCTTCATTTCTGCATATTTTTATCTTCAAACTCTATCTCCATGATAGAGCCGGACATCTCATCCGCAAAAATGCTGACCTCACCTGAGTATTTTTTCACATTCGTTACCCACTGCTAATGAATTGTTTACCAAAAGTTGAAAAGCATTGTGCAATAGTGCTAAATCTATTAGGGGGAAAATAGCTAAAAACATGAAAAGTCAACAAAACTATTGAAAAAAACAGGCGGTTGTGGTACAATAATAACTAGGAATTTATAGTGGGCGACGTATTTTTTATGCAGTTTTGCAGCACGCCGCGCACAGATTCCGGACGGACTCCACGAGTATAACGACAGGAGGTCTTTAGATATGGCTATAATCATTCCGGAAAAATACACCGTTCCGCTGTACCTTTTCCACCAGGGCGAGAACTCGCACGCTTATGAGTTATTCGGCTCCCACCGGGAGGTACAGGACGGAAAGAGCGGCGCAGTTTTCCGCGTATGGGCTCCTAATGCGAAAACAGTAAGCGTTGTCGGCGACTTTGATCACTGGGACAGGGCTCTCCACCCGATGAACAAGATCAGCGACGGCGGAATCTGGGAGCTTTTTATTCCCGGCATTAAGCAGTACGATAACTACAAATACAGCGTTGAAAGCCCTGACGGGCTGATCAAGCTCAAGGCAGACCCCTATGGTTATCACATGGAGCTTCGCCCGAACACCGCAACCAAGTTCTACGATATCGAGGGCTTCAAGTGGACGGACAAGAAATATCTTGACGAGCTCCACGCAAAGAATATTTACGACAGCGCCGCGAATATCTATGAAGTGAACATAGGCTCCTGGCGCAAGGACGGCGAGAATTACCTCAGCTACCGTCAGCTTGCGGATAAGCTGATCCCGTATGTGAAGGATATGGGCTACACCCACGTTGAGCTTATGCCCATCGGCGAGTATCCTTACGACGGAAGCTGGGGCTACCAACAGATAGGATACTTTGCGCCGACCTCCCGCTTCGGCACTCCGCATGACTTCATGGAGTTCGTGGACAGGTGCCATGCCGCCGGGATAGGCGTAATAATCGACTGGGTTCCTGCGCACTTCCCGAAGGACGCCGCAGGTCTTTATGAATTCGACGGCACGAGCTGTTATGAATACTCTGACCCTTTAAAGCGCGAGCACAAGAACTGGGGCACCCACATCTTCGACTGGGGTAAGCCTGAGGTACAGAGCTTCCTGGTTTCCAACGCGAATTACTGGATAGAGAAATACCATGTTGACGGTCTGCGCGTGGACGCCGTAGCTTCCATGCTCTACCTGGATTACGACCGCCAGAACGGCGAGTGGCGCCCCAACTCCTACGGTGGCCACGAGAACCTCGAAGCCGTGGCGTTCCTGCAAAAGCTTAATTCGGCGCTGTTCCGCGAACACCAGAACATCATGATGATCGCCGAGGAATCCACCGCATGGCCGATGGTCACAAAGCCTGCCGATATAGGCGGTCTGGGCTTCAACTTCAAGTGGAACATGGGCTGGATGAACGACATGCTCAGATATATGTCCATGGATCCG
The DNA here is from genome assembly GCA_003531585.1 of Oscillospiraceae bacterium. Classification (GTDB taxonomy): domain Bacteria; phylum Bacillota; class Clostridia; order Oscillospirales; family Ruminococcaceae; genus CAG-115. The sequence continues at coordinate 18,564 of DQFX01000035.1, forward strand.
CTGTCGAGACCGTATAACCACAATCTGGTTACGTTCTCGTTCTACTATGCGTTCTCAGAGAATTACATACTCCCGATATCTCACGACGAGGTAGTTTACGGGAAATGCTCCATGCTGGATAAAATGGGCGGTCCGAGGGAATTCCGCTTCAATTCAATGCGCACGTTCCTCGGATATATGACCGCTCACCCCGGAAAGAAGCTCATGTTCATGGGTCAGGAATTCGCCCAGTACAAGGAGTGGAACTTCCAGGCCCAGCTTGACTGGGAGGTCCTGGAATTCGAACCGCACCGCGAGCTTCACGAATACGTCAAGGATCTCAACCGGTTCTACAAGGAAAACGCTCCGCTGTGGGAGTGCGACACGAGCTGGGAGGGCTTCCACTGGATCTCCAGCGAGGACAACGCAAACTCCGTGATCGCGTTCAGACGTATCGCCCGCAATAAGGACGAAATAATATGCGTATGCAACTTCCAGCCGGTAAGGCATGAAATATATGAGATCGGCGTTCCGTACTATGCGGACTACAAGGAGGTATTCAACTCTGACGACAGTAAGTACGGCGGCACAGGCGTTTCCAACGGTACAGTCACAGCGAAGGAAGAGCCGATGCACGGCGAGCAGTTCCGCATCACGCTTGACCTGCCCCCGATGGCAGTGCTGTTCTTCAAGATAAAGAACAAGCGCACTCCGCCGAGCCAGCTTCCCGCAGAGGAAGCGATTCCGGAGACCATACAGCCGGAGAAAGCTCCAGCCGAAGCGGCAGTCCCCGTGGTGCTCCCGCTGCTGAACGAGGAGAGACCGGTAGCCGATATTCCGGAAAGCCTGACTCGCTCCGCCAAGCCTGCCGAATCCGTCAGGTCAGCAGACCCGGCAGACAAAGCGCTGGAGGCTCCTGTAAATGAGAAATCTGCCGAGGCTCCAGAAGAATCAGCGAAAACAGCTAACCCCGCCAAGAAAGGCGATAACCCAAACAAAATCACGGCTCAAAAGGTCGGGACAGGAGGAAATATATGAATCACATTAAAAAAGAGTGCGTTGCCATGCTGCTTGCCGGTGGTCAGGGAAGCCGTCTGTATGCGCTGACGCAGGAGATGGCAAAGCCTGCAGTTCCCTACGGAGGCAAGTACAGAATAATCGACTTCCCGCTCTCCAACTGCGTAAATTCCGGTATCGACACCGTAGGCGTGCTGACGCAGTATCAGCCGCTGGTGCTCAACGAATACATAGGTAACGGTCAGCCCTGGGGGCTTGACCGCGCTCACGGGGGCGTACATGTACTGCCGCCTTACGAGACCGCAGCAGGCAAGGCATGGTATTCCGGCACAGCTAATGCTATCTACCAGAATATCGGCTTCATCGACCGCTACGATCCCGAGTATGTAGTTATCCTGTCCGGCGACCATATCTATAAGATGGACTACTCAAAGATGGTGGACTTCCACAAGCAGCACGAGGCTGACGCCACCATTGCAGTGCTTGAAGTTCCGTGGGAGGAAGCCCCCCGCTTCGGTATCATGAGCGCAAATCCCGACGGCACTATCTACGAGTTCGCAGAGAAGCCGAAGGAGCCTAAGTCAAACCTTGCTTCAATGGGTATTTATGTGTTCACATGGTCCAAGCTCCGCAAGTACCTTATTGACAACGAAAACGACGAGGGCGCAACCAAGGATTTCGGTAAGAACATAATCCCCGCAATGCTCGAGAACAAGGAAAAGATGGTAGCGTACCACTTCGATGGTTACTGGAAGGACGTTGGAACCATCGACTCCCTGTGGGAAGCTAACATGGATGTCCTCGACCCGAAGGTTCCGCTCGATCTGCTGGACGACAACTGGAAGATCTACTCCAGAAACCCCGTAATGCCTCCGCATTACGCAGGCCCCTCCAGCCAGATCCAGAACTCCATGGTAGCAGAGGGCTGCGAGATCTACGGCATGGTAGACTTCGCGGTGCTGTTCGCAGGCGTTGTTATTGAAGAGGGCGCTATTGTCCGCGACAGTATCATCATGCCTAACACCATCATCAAGAAGGGTGCGGTCATCGAGTATTCCATCGTCGGCGAGAACTGCGTCATCGGCGAGGGCGCACATATCGGAGAACGTCCTGAGCTTATCGAGGACAAATCACAGTGGGGCGTTGCAGTAATCGGTCACAACGTGAATGTTTCCGACAAGGCTGTTGCACCTCCTAAGGCTATGATCTCCAAAGATATATAAGAAAGGATGTTTTTGATATGGCAAGTATGGGCAATGTTTTAGGACTTATTTTTGCTAATATGCACGAAGAGAACCTTCCCGAGCTGACCAAGGCAAGAGCTATGGCGAGCGTTCCCTTCGGCGCCAGATACCGCCTTGTTGATTTCCCGCTTTCCAGCATGGTAAATTCGGGAATCACTCAGGTGGGCATAATCACTCAGGCTAAGTACTACTCCCTGATGGATCACCTCGGAATGGGCAGTGAGTGGGATCTCGCAAGAAAGACCGGCGGTCTGCATATCCTCCCGCCCTACGGCAGAAGCGACAACGGCGTTTACAGAGGCCGGCTTGAGGCTCTCGCAGGCGCTGCGGAATTCATTCATGAATCCGGCGCGGAGTATGTTATCATGTCCGACAGCAATGTTGTTGCGAACATTGATTTCAAGCCGATAATCGAGTTCCACGAGAAGAAGGGCGCAGACATCACCTGCGTTTACGGAAAGGGCGTTTACGACGCAGACCGTACCTCCAGATTCACAGTTCTCGGCGTTGACGATAACGATGTGGTATACGATGTGCTCTCCAGACCTTCCATCAGCGGCGAAGTAAAGCCCACTCTGAACATCTACGTTACAAGGCGCGACTTCCTGGAGAACATCATTCGCGAGAGCGAGTGCCGCAGCCTTTACAGCTTTGAGACTGATATCCTCCAGCACAAGCTGCATGATTTCAAGATATTCGGCTACAAATACGACGGCTATTTCGAGATAATCGACAGCATGAAGACCTTCTACAAGGCTAACAACGACATGATGAACCGTGACATCTGCCACGAGGTATTCTCCATGAACAAGCCGATCTACACGAAGGTAAGAGATGTAGCTCCTGCTAAGTACGGCATTGACGCTAACGTCAAGGGTTCCCTTATCGCTGACGGCTGCATTATTGAGGGTACTGTTGAGAATTCCGTCCTGTTCCGCGGCGTAAAGGTCGGGAAGGGCGCTGTTATCAAGAACAGTATCGTTATGCAGAGCTCAGTTATTGAGGAGAAGGCTGCGTTCATTAACGGTATCGCTGATAAGGACGTTACCATCACCAAGAATCGTACTATTACCGGCTCAGCGGAGTATCCTGTGTTCATCACCAAGGGAGCTACTGTTTAAGTCGGATCTCAAAGCCGATTTCGGTGGTTAATTGAAAGTTGCGGGCAGGCGGTGAGCTTGCCCGTTTTCTGTTGGGTAAACTAGAATTTAGCTGTGTAGTGTACTTCCGAAACAGTCCACCGGACTGTT
>DQFX01000001.1 GCA_003531585.1 Oscillospiraceae bacterium
AACCGGTTTTTAGAGGTTCCCAAAATATAAAGCATTTTTCGCGAAGGGATTGAACTTCTGGTTTCGAGCAAGAAAGAACGCCTGACTGCATGGTTGTAGTCGGGCGTTCTTGGTTATATCCGGCGTCGGCGGGAATGTCCGTATGATCTTGGTGATGTAATCAGCTCCGTATACTTTGACCCTGTTGTCTGGAGCTTTTCAGCGGTGACTCCGCCTGGCTGAACTGCTTTTCTGTCTGGGATTTGGGCTGCGTGCGCTTCCTGGATTCTGTAGAAGTATCCGCAGAATAGGCCGCTGCCGCGGATTCCTCCAGCGCTGACCGGGACGAGGGCATTCTGCATTTAAGCGTGCAGCCGCGGCAGCTGTGCTGACCGCAGGAGCACCCCTTTTTCCGGGAATACTTCACCGCCGCGAAGAATCCCACAGCGATAAGCGCGAGTATCAGAATACTTACCAGGTTCATGGAGATCTCCTTTCAGGCGAGGCCAAACAGCAGTCCTACCGACCTCACCAGGAACGCCATGACCCATGCTATAGCGCACTGAATGAGCACGGTAGCCGCGGCGGCTCTTGCGCTGCCAAGCTCCCGCTTGACGGTGGCTATCGCGGCAACGCAGGGAGTGTACAGCAGCACGAACACGAGGAACACCGCTGCAGTGAACGGGGTAAAAAGCGTGGTGATCTGCGAGGTATCTCCGCCGAGCAGCAGAGTCAGTGTGGAGACCACGCTCTCCTTAGCAGTGAAGCCGGTCAGCAGGGCGGTGGAGGCTCTCCAGTCGCCGAAGCCCAGCGGTGCGAATATCGGTGCGACGAACCCGCCGAGCAGAGCCAGCAGGCTGTCCTCCGGGGATTCCACGATGTTCAGCCGAACATCGAAGTTCTGGAGTATCCACACGATGATGGACGCCGCGAATATCACTGTGAACGCCTTCTGTATGAAGTCCTTCGCCTTTTCCCAGATGAGCTGACCCACGCTCTTTGCGCTTGGCAGGCGGTAGTTCGGAAGCTCCATCACGAACGGCACCGGTTCGCCGCGGAATTTTGTAATTTTCAGCAGCAGGGCATAGAGCATTCCGCAAAGAATGCCGAAAACGTACAGCCCGATCATTGCCAGCACCCGGTACTGCGCCGGGAAGAACGCCCCTATCATCATCGTGTAGATGGGCAGCTTTGCCGAGCAGCTCATGAACGGCGTCAGCAGGATAGTCATTTTGCGGTCGCGCTCGCTGGAGAGGGTGCGGGTAGCCATTATCGCGGGAACCGAGCAGCCGAATCCCACCAGCATGGGGACGAAGCTCCGACCGGAAAGACCCAGCTTACGCAGCGGGCGGTCCATCACGAAGGCGACGCGCGCCATGTAGCCGGTGTCCTCAAGTATCGACAGGAAGAAGAACAGCGTGACTATAGTCGGCAGGAAGCTGAGCACGCTCCCGACGCCGGCGCACACGCCGTCCACCACCAGCGACTGCACCACCGGGTTGACCTCGAGGTATTCCAGCCCCTTCGCTATCCAGTCGATAACGAATTCCACGCCCATGCTCATCAGGTCGGAGAGCCACGCTCCGATAAGGCTGAACGTCATCAGGAACACTATAGCCATTATACCGATGAAGCAGGGGATAGCGGTGTATTTTCCGGTCAGCAGGCGGTCTATCTGCATGCTGCGCCTGTGCTCGCGGCTCTCCCGGGGGCGCACGACGGTTTTTTCGCAGAGGTGCTGAAGGAACGTGAAACGCATGTTTGCCAGGGCGGCTTCGCGGTCCATTCCGGTCTCCTGCTCCATGATGTTCACAAGGTGGTCGAACGCATGCTTCTTTTCGTCTGGTATGTTGACCTTCTGCCCGATAAGCTCGTCGTTTTCGACCAGCTTTGTCGTCGAAAACCTCACGGGAAGCCCCGCCGCCTGTATGTCCGGCGCGAGCAGCATAGAAGCCGCGTGGATACAGCGGTGCACTGCTCCCACCTTGTCAGTAGAATCCCTGCTTTCGGGGCAGAAATCCACGCGTACCGGTACTTCCCGATAGCGCGCGACGTGTATCGCGTGGTCGATAAGTTCGTCGATACCCTCGTTTTTCGCCGCGGAGACCGGAACGACCGGTATTCCGAGTATCTGCTCAAGCTCGTTGACGAGGATAGAGCCGCCGTTGGCGCGTACCTCGTCCATCATGTTGAGGGCGAGCACCATCGGTATCCCAAGCTCCATGAGCTGCATGGTGAGGTAGAGGTTTCGTTCGATATTCGAAGCGTCAACGATGTTGATGATACCGCTGGGGTGGGTGTTCAGCAGAAAATCCCGGGTGACTATCTCCTCGTTTGAGTAGGGCGAGAGGGAGTAAATTCCCGGCAGGTCGGTGACGGTGGCTTCTGGGTGGCTGCGTATAGTGCCGTCCTTGCGGTCGACGGTGACGCCGGGGAAGTTCCCGACATGCTGATTTGAGCCGGTCAGCTGGTTAAACAGCGTAGTTTTTCCGCAGTTCTGGTTGCCTGCAAGCGCGAAGCTCAGCGGGGAGCCCTTCGGGATAGCGGCTCCGTCGTGGACGGTGTGATACCCGCCCGCCTTCACAAGCTCGCCGACCCCCGGGTGTGGAGTGCTGCTGTTCCGGCGCGCTCCTACCACGGAAGCCCTGACGGGCTTTGTATGTACCTGGTCTACCGTGACCTTCCGCGCCTCCTCTAGCCGGAGAGTCAGCTCGTAGCCGCGGAGCTGGAACTGCACCGGGTCGCCCATCGGCGCGACCTTTTGCAGCGTTATTTCCGTCTGGGGAGTCAGACCCATGTCAAGCAGGTGGTGCCTCAGCGCCCCGCTTCCGCCGACAGAGCTTATGTACGCGCTCTGCCCCGGCTTTAATTCGTCCATCGTCATGTTTTTTTCCTCCCGGATATCCTTTTATGTTATAGGCTTGTCTAGAAATACGCTGAATAAAACAAAATTCAGCATGTCCTGTTCATCTTCCTGAATTATATTCGTACGCTGGCGGGCTGATGTTTCTTTGCGCACAAAACAAAAGTTAACTGTAGCTAATATATTATATCACAGGAATGCTGTCCGGTCAATGGTTTATCGAATATTTTAGCTTCTGCGCCGCAAAACTGTCGATTCTTAAAAAATTGTCAAAAAAAAGAGGTCAAAATTAGAAAAAGTGCTTGATTTCTTTCGGGGAATGTGATAGAATATAACTGTAATTCATTCGGAGGTGGTTGTGTGTACAAAGTTTCCTTTACCGGATATCGCCCGCAGAAGCTGCCGTTCAGAGGAGAGAGCGACCCCGCATGCGCAGACCTTAAAAGGCGGATATACGCTGAGATAGAGCGGCTGTACGAGCATGGCGCCGGGGAGTTCTACACCGGCATGGCGCTTGGCGTTGACATGTGGTGCGCTGAGGCGGTTCTGAATCTGAAGTCCCTGCACCCGGAGGTCAGACTGGTTGCGCTGCTGCCCTGCCGGGGTCAGGAGAGCCGGTGGAACTATGCGGACCAGCGCCGCTACAACGAGATACTCAGCCGGTGCGACCGTGTAGAGTGCCTGTCTCCGGTCTACACCAGCAACTGCATGTTCGTCAGGAACCGCGCCCTCATTGATAGCTGCGACCTGATGGTTGCGGTTTACGACGGGAGATCCGGCGGCACAAAGTACACCGTTGACCTTGCGGGGCAGCTCGGCAAAAAGGTCATTGTGATCCCTCCGGTGGCATAGATATATAATGCCCGAACGGGCGTAAATAAACGTCAAGCAGGAGCCTTAAATTCAGGCTCCTGCTTTTTTATCACGATTCACCGGGATTCAGCGCGTTCAGAGGTTCTTTTCAAGGAACTCTTTCAGCGCGTTTTCCGAAGCCCTCTCGTCGCCGCCGCTTACTGTTACCGTGATGGTGTCTCCGCACTTTACGCCCAGCCCCATCAGAGCGATAAGCTTTGCGCCGCCGACGGTCTTTGCGCCTTTTGTGACCGTCACCTCGCTGTCCAGCGCCCTGACGGCATTGACAAGCAGACCTGCCGGTCTTGCGTGAATGCCCAGTTTGTCCTTGATGGTGTATTCAAATGTCCTCATTGCGTTTCCTTTCAGTTTATCCTTATCGCTTCTTCGCCCGCCCTGACTTCGCCGGAGGCTGCCGCTGTCACGCTGCCGTAATCCTCCGTATTCCCGACTATCATAGGCGTTGTGAGCTTATACCCCGCGCGGCGTATCTTCTCCATGTCGAAGGTCACGAGCAGGTCTCCGCGGCGTACCTGCTGACCTGCTTCAACATGGGATTCGAAGTACTTTCCGCCGAGCTTCACCGTGTCTATGCCGATGTGAAGCAGAACCTCGCAGCCGTCGGAGGATACGATATTCACGGCATGCTTCGTGTCAAACACCATGTCGACCCGCCCGTCGCAGGGAGCGTACAGCCGCCCCTCCGCAGGCTCTATAGCTATTCCCTCGCCGAGCACCTTCGCAGAGAACACCTCATCTCCGACCTCCTCAAGTGGGACCGCCTTTCCGGTCATATGGGCGTAAAGCACCGTTGGCGCGGAGCCTGCCGGAGCAGTCTCCAGCTCAGCAGTTTGAGGGAGCGCGCCTATTATACTGTCGGGGTCGTCGGAGGCGGGGCTGTCGATGAACGCTTCAAGGTCTGACCTCACCACCGATACCTGCGGGCCGTAGACCACCTGCACTCCGTTGCCCTTTCTGATAACTCCGGAGGCTCCGCTTTCCTTCAGAAGATCCTCGCTCACAAGCCCGGGATCGTTCACCGTGACCCTCAGCCGGGTAGCGCAGCAGTCCACGTCGGAGAGGTTCTGCCTGCCGCCAAGACCTTTGAGTATCAGCGCGCTCACACGGTCGGCACTGCCCTGGGAAGCTCCGGACGCGCCGTTTCTGGCTTCCATGTCCTTTCGGGTGTAGAGTTTTGTTTCTTCGCCGTCAGGCTCCCTGCCGGGGGTCTTGAGGTTCAGCCTGGTTATCATGAAGTAGAACACGAAATAGTACACCACCGCATATGCCAGTCCTACTATCACTATCCATATCCAGTTGGTTTTCTGATTTCCCTGGAGTATTCCGAACAGAGTAAGATCGATGGCGCCTCCGGAGAACGTCATTCCAACGCCGACATCGAGTATATGCATCAGCATATAGGAAAGTCCGGCGAGCACGCAGTGGACCGCGTACATCAGCGGAGCCACGAACAGGAACGTAAATTCCAGCGGCTCAGTGATGCCGGTCAGGGCTGAGGTCAGCGCGGCGGAAAGCAGGAGGCCTCCGACCGCCTTTTTCTTTTCGGGGCGTGCGGCGCGGTACATCGCAAACGCCGCCGCGGGAAGTCCGAAGATCATGAACGGGAACTTACCTGCCATGAACCTTGTCGCGGAAACCGAGAAATGCTCGGTGCTGCGGGAGGCAAGCTCCGCAAAGAATATATTCTGCGCGCCCTGGACGGTCACGCCGTCTATCACCATCGCGCCGCCAAGCTCGGTCTGCCAGAACGGCATATAGAACACATGGTGCAGTCCGAACGGAATGAGCGCCCTTTCCAGAACGCCGTATAACCAGGTACCGGCGTAGCCGCTTTTCAGCACAAGCTGACCGAGCTGCGTGATTCCCGCCTGAACCGCCGGCCAGATGAAGAACATCAGCACCCCGACTGAAAGGTAAACCACGCTGGTTATAATCGGGACGAACCGCGCTCCTCCGAAAAACGAGAGCACCTGCGGCAGCTTTATCCTGTAGAATCTGTTGTGGAGCGCCGCTACGCCAAGCCCCACGATAATGCCGCCGAAAACTCCCATTTGAAGCGTGGTGATGCCCAGTACCGAGGTAAGAGAGTTCGCCGGCATTGCCTGCGCGCCGCCTTTGGCGCTGATAAGCGCGCTTATCGCGGCATTCATTATGAGATAGCCTATCGCGCCGGAAAGCGCGGCTGCCTCCTTCTCTTTCTTCGCCATGCCAATCGCTACGCCCATTGCAAACAGCAGCGCAAGGTTGTCGAAAACTACGCTGCCTGTCTTGCTCATGATGTCAAATATCGTGTAGAGCACGCCGCCCTCATGTATCACGCCAGTCAGACCGTAGGTCTCAAGCGTAGTGGGGTTCGTGAACGAACTTCCGATACCAAGCAGCAGCCCCGCGACCGGAAGCAGCGCTATCGGGAGCATGAACGATCTTCCGATCCTCTGGAGAACTCCAAAGATCCTGTCTTTCATAAGAAACCTCCGTTCAGTAAATATCTCTTTTAATGATTCCCATTCTGTGACGGATTATTCTTTGAAGCTGCGAATAAAAGCGCGGATCAAATTTCACGCAAAAGAGTCAGCGTACGTGCTGCGATCTGATTTACAGCGCTGTACCAAACGCTTTTTATCTTCCCTGAGCGAACGTACAGTCTTTTCAAAAGCAGACATGTCTACCGGTTTTGAAATGTGCGCGTCCATTCCTGCGTTGAGACAGGCGCGGATATCGTCGGAAAATGCATTTGCGGTCATTGCTATAATGGGTATTGCTTTTCCGTCGGGATTTGAGCTTTTTCGTATTGCCCGGGCGGCTTCGTATCCGTTCATCAGCGGCATCTGCACGTCCATCAGTATCATGTCGTACTCGCCTGGATCCGCCGCTGCAAAATAGTCTACCAGCGACTTGCCGTCCGGGAATATCCGACAGGACGCCCCGCGCCATTTCAGATTAGCCTCAAGTATCACGGCGTTCATCTCGTTATCTTCAGCACACAGGAAACGCACCCCGCTGAGCGCCGAGCCGGATTCTGCCTTCTCTTTTTCATTTTCATCGGCAAGCCCGTTTTCGAGCTTTCCCCAGAAAAACGGTACGACTATTGCGCAGTCAAGCGTTTCCTGAAAACGCTGAGCCAGTGTGTCGCTGCATATCCCGGCGATCTTCACAGGCTTTTCAGAGGCTCCGCGCAGCCTTGAGATATCGTCGCTGCTGATGTTTTCGCAGATTCCCGATGTGATAAGCACGACATCATACGCGCCGCGGCTCAGAAGTTCAGCCGCAGCGCCGATGCTGCACACTGTTTCCGGGGTTACTCCGTGAGCCTTCGCAGAGACCGTCACGTCATCGTCCCGCCCGATCATCAGCATTCCGTTTATCTCTGAGCGTTCGTTCTCGTCAGCCTTGAATTTCAGCGTTACTGTAAACCGGCTGCCTTTTCCAGGCTCGCTCTGGACATCTATTCTGCCGCCTATCATATCGACAAGGCTTTTCGTGATCGTCATTCCCAGACCTGTTCCCTGGACCTTGTTTGTAACGGAATTCTCCGCGCGGGTGAATGGGCTGAATATCGTGCTGATAAATTCCTGCGACATTCCCATGCCGTTGTCCGATATTGTGAACTGGTATTCCGCATAGCCCGGTTCGCTGTCAAGCTCGGTTATCTCGAAGATTATCCTTCCGCCGTCGGGAGTGTATTTTGCAGCGTTTGTAAGAATGTTCAGCAGTATCTGCCTCAGGTGTGTTCCGTTGCCGTTTATCTGCTCGTGGCGTATCATGCGGGTGCGGATTTCAAACTGCTGCCGCCGCTCCCTGGTGTTGGTGCGGATGATCGTTTCGATTTGCGATATCTGCTCTGAAAGCTCCAGCTTTTCAATGTTAAGTGACGATATTCCGCTTTCTATGCGGCTCATGTCAAGAATATCATTGAGCAGCCCCAGCAGGTGATGGCTGGAGTTTTGAAGCCTGCGGGTATATTCCTTGATGCGTTCGGAGCTATCCGTTTCATAGCCGAGAAGGTCTGCGATACCAACTATGGCGTTCATAGGCGTGCGGATATCGTGTGACATGTTCGACAGAAACGTGGTTTTTGCTTTGTTCGCGACTTCCGCGGCGCGGCGCGCGTTTTCGATTTCAGTGTTCGCCTGGCGGAGCTGTTCGTTTTTGGCTTCCAGTATGGAATTAAGCTCCTCCATGCGGCGCGTGTTGTTCCGCTCTGCCCGGAGCGCTTCCTTCTGCTGGCTCCTCAGCACCAGGTATACGAATCCCACGCACAGCACCAGCATTACCCCTGCGAACGTCATGATTATCGAACCGGTTGTGTCCACGAGGTTGACCGTATTTACCGCCACATACGACGACGGTATAAGGAACATCAGCGTCCAGTCTGCCGTATCCAGGCGACGGAGCGCGTAATAGTATTCCTCGCCGTCCAGGACTGCGTTGGAATACGCGATGCCATTTGAGTTCAGCTCCTGCTGGGTCTGTTCGAAGTTGCTTCCGTGTAGGTACTCCATCTGCCGCAGCACGGAATAAACATTGTGACCGCTGATAAGCTCTATGGAATTCGAGCTGAATATCTTCGAGCCGTTTTGGTCGAGAACGTACACGCTGTTGTTGTCATTGTACGCCTTGCAGTTGAAATACTGGCCCAGTTCCTGCATTGCCTGAACCGTCCCGAAATACATCAGGCTTATCCTGTCGTCGCCGTCAGAGATCTCCATTGGGGAGCTGAGCCGGTACATAAAAACTATGTTGGTGGTTCCGCCGTTGAGGGAGCTTGAAACGAAGCTCACATGTTCCGGCTCATCGAAAAAATAGTTTATATTTTCGGTGAGCCCCATGGCGCCGGAGCTGGTGTAATATCTGCCGCGGGTGTCTACGGCGACAAGGCTCGTTCCCTTCTGCGGCATATCACAGACTTCTTCCTGCTCCTTTATGAATTGGTAAAGTTCCTGCGAGGTATGAATGCCGCTTCTCATTAGCTGGTTCGTGTGGGACCGAGCGTCAGCCCAGCGAAGCTCAAGCACATCGTTGAGCCCCTCGAATAACTGAGTCGTGACCTCCTTCATCTGATTGAGACGTTCGCTGTAGAGTATTCCGTCGTTGTAGCTGTGGTAGAAATTAAGAAACAGCACGACTCCCAGAACGGCAGCGGCAACGAACGCCTCGCAGGAGATCATCAGTTTTGCGGCAGCGGGTCTGACAGACAAATGCTTCATATTTCCTCCTGCATTATTCCCAGATTATATCCTTTGCCGAAAACGATTCATACGCCGACATCATTTCCTCGACCGATTCAAGCCCCGCGATTCCGCTGTCCAGAATATTTCCTTCGGCTTCTACGGCGTCTGTCGCTCCGCATATCGCAAGCTTGTAGGTCTTGTCCGGCTCCAGACTGAAGCCTTTCTTCGTCACCAGTATATAGGGATAGGTTTTCCCGTCGCCGTATAGGTCGAAGCCCTGCCGAACCAGCTCGTTTATCCGTGCGCCGGTAAGCGTCACGGTTTTTATGGTGTCTTTCCAGCCGGTGGGGGTTATTGCGCAGAGCTGCTGCTCAGTGATCTCCCCGGGATACAGCGAGCCGCTTACTCCCTGCGTATTCTGTGTGCTGATATGGCCGGGTATCCATTTGCCCAGCGATACGAGGGCAAGGTCGGAGCCGGTCGCCTGCGCGAAAGCCTTGCCGACAAGCCGTGCGCAGTCCTCCTGACCGATGTGCTCGGTAACGGTCGTGTAGGTCTCAGTGATATCGTTCACGATGTCGTTCTGCGAGGCGTCAATGATTTTCACAACATCCTCAAGTTCCGCGTCGCCAAGAATGAACGAGGTCATGACATCCCCAACGGAGACTATCGCGTTTTCCCAGCCGGAATAGATGAACGGAGCGGTATGGCCGGTGCTGAATTCTTCTGTGATGGCGTAATAGCAGTTATCCTCGGAGATGGGAGCGTTTTTCAGCGGCAGCAGCGACGAGCTTTTCAAGGCGTCGCCGCCGAGGGCGTTCATTCCTTCGACTGTGGAGAGCACCTCCATCACATGCATGGCGTCCCTGAGTTTCTGCTCGTTCCCGGGCTGCTGTAGAGTGCGGCTCATGGCGTAATACCGCCGCACGTTCAGAATATACACATTCTGCTTTCCGTCCTCGGAGAGGTAGGGCATAAGTCCGAATTCGTCCTCGCAGCCCGCCATTGAATTATGGCTGCCGAGCAGGAACAGAGTGTTTCCAAGAGCGTATTCGTCATGCTGTTCACTGTCATTGATTACGTTGCCATCTCCATTGAGCATTCCGATATCCCGCCACTTTTGCAGCATTGAGAGGCATTCGAGCATTTCCGGCGTTCCGGAGGCGCTTGCCCTTCCGTTGAGGAAATCCTCCTGCCATCGTCTTCCGTCAAGGGTGCTCAGGAACCCGGTGTCGCAGATGTTGCACAGGTACTGGAATCCGTAGCCCGAGAACTGGAGCTCGTTCAGAGCAAGCCGCACCCCTGCCTGCTGTGCCTTTTCGGAAAGCTCCCGGAGGTCGTCAAGGCTTTGCGGAAGCTCCCAGCCGTGCTTCTCAAGCAGGGTCTTGTTGTAGGTTATGCCCTGGCACTGGTAGTGGCTCGGGAGGGCGTATATCGCGCCGCTTTCGGTGATCACGTCGTTCAGGCAGTTTTCCTTGTATTTATCGGTGAATGCAAATCCCGACATGTCTATCAGCTTATCGCTGACTTCCATGTGTTTGGATATGTTGAATGTCATTCCGAATATATCCGGAATGTCTCCGGCTTCAAACATTTCCTGGGTGTAGGCGGTGGTGTTCTGACCATTGTAGTTCAGGATCTCGATGTTTATTTCGGGGTAGCTTCGGTGCACTTCGTCAATGAAATCGTCAAGCTCGCAGACCGGCGAAAAAATCGTGATAGGGTCATGCACCTTGTCCGGCGAATCCACCACCGAGGGGTCCATAGTGCAGCCGGAAACCAGCCCTGCTGTCAATAAAGCGATTCCGATGAACATTCTTTTTTTCATATTTTTCTCCAAACCAAAATTACCGCGTATTTAACAGCGTCAGCACAATTTTGAACACTAAATTAACCGCTGCCAACTGTCATACACTATAATTATACATTTTTATACATCTTTTGTCAATAGCCAGAATAACATTTGGGCAATGTTATACAAAAAGCGCCACCGGAATCTGTGACTTATAAAACGGCCTGCGGGCGTTTTTCTGCTTGAAATCACTGGAATGCAATAATTTGTCGAAAAGCTGTGTTAAGATACCGTTAAGAACGCTTGCATTTCGACGTGAACTGTGATATACTGTAAATAACAAAGTCAGCGGAACAGGGGGGATATCATGAGGCGCTGCATTGTAATGACCAGGACGGATCTCAGATAATATCATCAGTTTTATGGAGGTAACAACATGATCCCATCCTGGAAAATCTATCCCCGTTCACAGGGGCACAGCACAGTATATTTAAAAAACGTAGTGACCGACCCTACTATACAGGTCGGCGACTACACGATGTATGACGATTTCGTCAACGACCCGCGGGATTTTCAGCGGAACAACGTACTTTATCACTATCCGTCGTGCAGCAGCGAGCGGCTGATAATCGGCAAATTCTGCTCGATCGCATGCGGAACGAAATTCCTGTTCAACGCCGCTAATCACTCCCTTGACAGCCTGTCGACCTATCCGTTTCCGATATTCTTCGAGGAGTGGGGGCTTCCATCGGACAGCGCCTCCATTTCGCAGGCGTGGAACGACAAGGGCGATATAGTCATTGGCAACGATGTATGGATAGGATTCGAAGCGGTGATCCTTGCGGGAGTAACCATCGGCGACGGATCCGTTATAGGCAGCCGCGTGGTCGTTACGAAGGATATCCCGCCGTACACGATAGCCGGCGGAGTCCCGGCAAAGCCTATCAGGAAGCGCTTCAGCGACGATGTCGCGGCGCGGCTTCAGGAGCTCCGCTGGTGGGACTGGGACGAAGAAAAGATACGGCGGAATATCCCGGCGATACAGTCCGGGGACATTGACGCGCTGATCTGAACACAGCAAAGAAACGCCTGTTTTCGCAGGCGTTTCATCATTCGAAAGGGAAGGAGACGCCATGAAAGACATCATATACGCAGACTGGAATCCCTGGCACGGCTGCACGAAAATAAGTCCGGGCTGCAAATTCTGCTACGTCTACAGGCAGGACGAAATGTACGGGAATCCGACCGCAAGCAGCCGGTGCACAAAAAACGCGGCGTTCGACCTCCCGGTGCAGCGAGGCCGCGGCGGCAGCTACAAAATACCGCCGGGGAGGATTATTCTGACCTGCTTCACGTCGGATTTCCTGCTGAAGGACGCCGACCCCTGGCGGCAGGACTGCTGGCGCATGATTCGGGAGCGCACCGACTGCTGGTTCTACTTTTTCACGAAGCGCATCGACCGTCTCGCCGAGTGCCTCCCGCCGGATTGGGGCGAGGGCTACGACAACGTTATGATAGGCTGCACCGTCGAAAATCAGGAGCGCGCCGACTTCCGGCTGCCGATATTCCTGTCGCTGCCGATAAAGCACCGCTCGGTGATAGTGGCTCCGATGCTGGAGCGCGTCGACCTCTCAAAGTGGCTCGGTAGCGGTATCGAGGAAGTCTCCGCCGGCGGGGAATCGGGAGCGCATGCCCGTCCCTGCGACTACGCCTGGATACTCGACCTGCGGCGGCAGTGCGTGGAAAACAACGTGCCGTTCAGCTTCCACCAGACCGGCGCGCATTTCATCAAGGACGGCAGACTGTACAACATCGAGCGGAAATTCCAGAAGGCTCAGGCGCGGAAAGCCGGAATAGATTTCCGGATAGGCGGGAACGATATCCCCGAGACCGCATCATTCCGCGAGCCGTGCGACCTTCAGCTGCGGCTGGAATCCATCCCCGCCGATGACGGCGAAAATAGCATAAGGTCACCTCTAAAAACCTTGGTTGAGTGAAAATGTGTATAGCACACCGCCTGCTTCTTCAAACCTCC